>CAVOVW010000007.1:0-312766 GCA_963699945.1 Terriglobia bacterium | reverse complement strand
CCTGCCCCCCCAGGAGCCGGGGTGCTCAGGTGTTCTCGGGGAATTGCCCTATGGTCAATCGCCGCGCCGCCCCGTACACTCGAAATTGCCATGCAGCACTGTCGAAGTTGCAATTCCACAATGCGCCGCGATGAGACGGTGTGCTATTCCTGCAGCGCGCCGGCTCCGGTCCTGAATCCCAAGAAGGGCCTGCCCCAGTATTTCAGCCTGGTTGTCAATGTATTGCTGATCTTTATGCTCGTCATGACGCTGGGCTCCATCCTCATGTCCGACTACTTTCCCTCCTTCATCCGGTGCGTCTCTGTTGCCGGCATCCTGGCATTGGTGAAGAAAACCGCCGACAGCATGGCGGAATATCGCAAAGATTAGCTGGCCGAAGCGCCGCGCAGTTTCAGGACACGGCGGAGTGGCACCCGCTGCGCCGTTGCGCTAACAATAGTCAAATGACAAAAAAGCTGCTTCTTGGGATCGGACTTGCCGCGCTCGCGTTCGCGGCGGAGGATGTGGCCACCGCGGTAGAAGGCACCGTCAAGAAAGTGGACACAGGCACAAAGACCGTGGTGGTCGCCACGGCGGATGGCACCCAGCACACGCTCCACTTCGTGAAGAACACTTCCGTGGATGGCTTCGATAAGACGGAAGCCGGCGCGAAAGACGGCATGCACGGCGTGAAAGAGGGTTCGCACGTGGTGGTCCACTATACGGTGAAGGGCTCCGAAAAGACGGCGCAGGAAGTGGACAAGATCGGCGATGGCGGCCTGAAGGTTATGCAGGGCACCGCGGAGAAAGTGGATCACGGCTCCAAAACCGTCGCCATGAAAACCGCCGACGGCACTGTGGTGGCCTACAACGCTACCGACCACGCCGTGGTGGACGCAGGCAAGGCGGTGGGCAAGGGAACCGAAAAAGGCGCCAAGGTCACCGCGTATTACACCGAAGAAGGCGGCAAGAAAGTCATCCACTTCTTCAAGCGCAGCGACGATAAGTAATTCGCCTTTACGAACGCCAGGCAAAAGAAAAAGAAGACGCCACCGTGGCTGTCTCCTTTTTTGCTTCGCTTGAACGAAGGGACGATTTCTTTCGTCCGGCTTTATTTAGAGCGCTTCGCGGTGCAACTCATCGCCGCGCCCTTGCCATCGGCACGGACTATATTGATCTCCATCTCATCGCCCTTGATCATTCCCTTGTAGTCGAACTGCACCGTTCCGCCGTCCGGAATCGGTCGCTTGGATGACCACATCACCATTTCGTCGCCGTGCGCCATCCCGTTTATGATCGGAATGTCGGGCTGGCCGTTCATACCATTCACGGTCCCGGTCAGTTTCATGCCATCGGCCTTGAGCTGGGCGACCAGCGGACGAACCTGGCCGTCGCCACCCTTGACTCCACACTCCCACTTTCCATCGGCCGCCCCCGCGAACGTCGCGACCGAGGCGATACAGCCCAAGCAAAGAATACGAAGCGTCTTCATAGCCTGTTTGCTCCTATGCCTAGATTATATGAACCGATGCCGTGCGTTGCTGACACCGGTCGGGAGCGCACAGCGATTCGCAGCATTGTGCACGATTCCAAAAAGGTGGAGCAGACTTTAGCCTGCAACGGGCGCTTTAGCGCCCGACAAGAGTATCACGGTTTAGCAGCCGCGTCAGTCTCCGGGAGCTTGTACGCAACCAGCTCGCCCGGATAGCCCGGCCCACCGATCGCGATCACGATATATTGCTTGCCGTTCGCCATATAGGTCATGGGCGAACCGGTTTGCCCGGTCGGCATGTACACCGCGCCCGCATCCTTCCCGGTCGCTTTGTCATAAGCGCGCAGCAGCGCGCCCACGCGGCCCTGCGCGTCGGTGAACGTTCCGCGCTCGCCCGCAATCACCAAGTGGACGTGGTCACTAGGCCCACAATTCCGCCCCGGCCCGTGCGCGGAATCGTCACGCCCTTCAGTGCGGGATGATTGCGAACGTTGTCAGGAGTTTCTCCGTGAGCAACGCTCCAGGCGATCTCGCCCTTATCCAAATTGATGGCGACGATGGACCCATACGGCGGCTTAAACAGCGGCAATCCCTGTACGTTCGGTGTGCCACCGCCGCCGGTTGCGTCATAGCCGAAGTCGGTCATTCGACGCGGCAGCAGTCCCAGCAGCGACTCACATTGCCCCAGGTAAACGCGTACAGCATGTGCGTCTCCGGATCGTACGAGCCGCCCGGCCAATTCGTGCCGCCCTGGCAGCATCCCGCCACCAACGTCGCGCGCGGCCCCTCGGCTTTGCTCACCACGGGTGGTGTGAACAGCGGACCCATCTTATATTGCGAAGCCACCTTTATCGCTTCGGCTCGCAGCTCCGGCGTGAAATCGATCAACTCATCGATCGACGTCCCGTTGCGGCCATACGCGGGCGGCTTCGTCGGCATCGGCTGCGTGGGCGAATATTTCTCGCCCGGAACATCGCCCTGTGGTGCCGGCTTTTCTTCGATCGGCCAGATCGGCTGGCCCGTGACGCGATCGAACACATAAAGGATCGATTGCTTGGTCGGCTGCGCCAGCGCCTTCACCGTGCGGCCGTTCAGCGTTCACGTCCACCAGCATCGGCGCGCACGGAATGTCCCAATCCCAAATGCCGTGATGAACCAGCTGGTAATGCCATTTGCGCTGGCCGGTCTTCAGATCCACCGCCACGATGCTTTCGCCGAACAGGCCGTTGCCCGGGCGATGGCCGCCGTAATAATCGCCGGTCGGCATTTCCACCGGCAGGTACACCATCCCGAGCTCCTCGTCGACGCTGATCTGGCCCCACACGCCGGTATTGCCGGTGTAGTCCGCGGAATCGTTTTCCCAAGTGTTGTAGCCGAATTCGCCGGGTTTCGGGATGGTGTGGAAGATCCACAGCCGCTTGCCCGTCTTCACGTCGAACCCGCGGACATAGCCCTTCACGTTGCGCTTGCTCTTCGGATTGCCTCCGGCCAGATGCGCCGCGCCGACGATGATCGTATTCCCCGCCACTGTGGGAGCCGCGTGCAGCCCCACTTCGCCCGTGATCAGATCGATCTCCTGGTCGTCATCCATTTTCAGATCGACCACACCAGCCTTGCCGAACGATGCCAGCGGCTGCCCGTTCTTCGCGTCCAGCGCGATCAGGCGGTAGCCGGGCGTCACATAGAGGATGCGCTCTTCGCGGCCATCGGTCCAATAGGACAAGCCCGCGGCCCGACAGCCTGCGCGGCGCATCTTCGCCGCGTTCGCCTTCATTTTCCGCATGCACCCACTGCATCTCGCCGGTGGCGGCATCAAGCGCCACCACATCGCGGCGCGAGCCGACCACGGAATAAACCACGCCCTTGACCATCAGCGGCGTCGCCTCCAGGTTGAACTCCGGCCGCGGCCCGAAATTCGCTCTGCTGAAACGCCACGCGACTTGCAGCTTGTCGAAGTTCGACGCGTTGATCTGATCCAGCGGCGAATATCGTGTGTTACCCAGGTCGCCGCCGTAGGTCCGCCATTCGCCGTTCTTCGCGCCTGTCTGAGCGTGGATCAGGCTTGTCGTGCAAAGCGACAGCGCGGCAATCAAGTACGCTGCGTTCGCCATCGATCTAAGAGCTTTGGGCACAGACAATTTCTCCTTATGCGCGACGATTCCAATTCCTGAGCTATTTTAGTCGATTGATGGCGGAACATGTGCCGCGCGGCGCTAGCCCTCAGGCGGCCAGCGCTGCGCGCCGTGGATAATATTCACGATTTCCACAGTGCCCGTGTCGACCACAACACGATACACAATGATGAACGGGAGCGGCGGCAATGGAAACTCACGTGTGCCCTCAACGCGACCCAGTCGGCCGGCGTGCGGGAAGGTCCCGAGCACGCTCAGGCGGTCATAGATGGCTTGGCCGATTCGTTGCGCGGCGGCAGGATTATCCCCGCGAATGTATTCGACGATACTCGCGAGGTCGGCCACCGCATCGGGTGACCAGCGAATTCGCATCTAGGGCCGGAACATTTTTTGCAGACGTTCTCCGACGTCTTCGTGGGAAACGGACTCGCCGCTGTCAAGCTTCTCCACGCTCCTGCTGACTTTCTGGCGGAACCATGCGTCGTGGTCGAGATAGTTTTCCACCAGTTGCTGAACGTACTCGTCCGAGCCTCGTTGGTTCTCCGCGGCCACGCGGTCAAGCTTCGCTTGTAGCTCCGGGGCGAAGTGCACTTCCATGGCTTTAGATTACGGAAAGCAGTGGCGAGCGTCAAGGCACAATCGCAGCGCGTGGTGGGAGGATCGGCGCCTTACTTCAGTCCAAACACAAACAGCGAATTTCCCGCCGCCGCCGCCACGAACTGTTTCCCGTTCACCGAATATGTGATCGGGCCGTTCTGCAGGGGGCCGCCTAGCGTAGTCTTCCACAGCAAATCGCCCGAACGCGCGTTGAGCGAATAGAAATAGCCTTCGCGGCCGCCGCTAAACAACAGGTCGGAATCCGTTGTCAGAATGCCTGCGTCGGTAACGTCCGTCAGGTTGAACTGCCATTTCTTCTCGCCCGTTTTAGGATCCACGGCGATTACTGCTCCGTGGCCGTCTTCCGGCTTGCGCGTATTGCTTTGCGTGCCCGTTGCCACCCCGAAGCTCGAATTGTGCATGCCGCTGGAATAGCGCTGGCCCTCCACGAATTCTTCTTCCGTCTTCACGTAGACCGAAAAAGTGTTGTCCCACGCCGGAATATAGAACAATCCCGTGCGCGGGCTGAACGAAGGCGAGTACCAATTCGTCGCGCCTTGATTGCTGGGATAAATCAGCGTGCCTTCGCGTGAGGGCACTTTGCCTGCGACGCGCATGGGACGCCCCTGCTCATCGAATCCATTCGCCCAATTCACCTGCGTGAATGGCTTGCCCACGAGGAATTTCCCGTTCGTGCGATCCAGCGTGTAATAGAATCCGTTGCGATTCGCCCACAGCATCAGTTTGCGCGGTTGACCTTGCAGCTCGATGTCCGCGAGCACCGGTACCTGCACGGAATCGTAATCGAACTCATCGTGCGGCGAGAACTGATAGTGCCACTTCAGCTTGCCCGTATCGGGATCCAGCGCTACAACGGAATCGGTATAGAGGTTGTCGCCCTTGCGTTTATCGCCATTCCAATCCGGCCCCGGATTTCCAATACCCCAATAGGTCAGATTGAGATCGGGATCATAGGTGCCCGTCATCCAAATCGATCCGCCGCCATGCTTCCACGAATCGCCTGCCCAGGTTTCGCTGCCCGGTTCGCCTGCCGCCGGGACCGTATAAAACTTCCACGCTTCTTTCCCGGTGCGGACGTCGTACGCGGCTATATAACCGCGGATACCGAATTCGCCGCCTGCCACGCCGACGATCACCTTATCTTTGATCACCAGCGGCGCGTGCGTGATGGCGTAGCCCGCCTCCGCTCGACCCACCAATGTATTCCATACGGATTTTCCGCTCTTCGCGTCGATCGCGATCAGATGCGCATCGATCGTTCCCATGAACAGCAGATCGCCCGCTACCGCCACGCCGCGATTCACTCGCCCGCAGCACGGCCGCGAGGCTTTCGACGGCGTATAGTTGAAGGTCCAGAAAACGCGTCCTGTTGCGGCATCCAGCGCCACCACGTCGTTAGGCGCCTGCACTGTATACATCACGCCGTCCACTACGATCGGCGTTGCCTCGAACTTCTCGAACGATTTTGCTTGGAAGACCCATTTCAGTTCCAGGTTCTTGACATTCTGCGGCGTCACCTCTGTAAGCGAGCTGTGCCGATGTCCTTGATAATCGCCGGAATACGTCAGCCAGTTTTGTGGCTCCTGCGCGGATTTCAGCAATCGATCCGGCGTCACCTGCGCCGGCAACATGCCCGCGACGAGACCCGCCGTGATGATTAGACTTCGAATTTTCATTGAACAGGCGCTCCTCTCAGCGCGGCGAGGTAGGCGATGACGTCCGCCAACTCCTGCGGATTCAATTTCCCCTGATACGACGGCATGAGCGATTGTTCCAGGAACGAAAAGTCGTTCAGATCGGCACGCTGGAACGAATCGAGCTTGCCGTCGGGACCCGTGACCTGAACCGTGAACGTATCCTCGTTGAGCAACAGACCATTGATTGCCGGTCGGTTCTTCGGCACCACGTGCACCGGGCGGTTCTCCAGCGCCTTGCCGGGCCCCGGTTTGAGAATCGCGGTTTCAATTTCAATCGCGCGCCTGTTCAGGCCGATATCGCTAAGGTCCGGTCCCGACGTGCCCCCCGCGCCGCGCACGCGATGGCAGTTCGCGCAGCCCGCCGAGCCTTCGAAGATCGTTTTCCCTCGAGCGCGATCGCCCGCCTTCGCCGCTTGTGAAACGCCTGCGGGCTCCGCAGCCAGCGAGCGCAAATACGCCGTGATCACCTGCGCGCGCGGCAAAATCATTTCAAACGCCGGCATGCCCGTGCCCGGAACGCCATTGAGAATGGTGTTGATGATGTCTTCGTCCGTCGAAGCGCGGCGAAACTTCCCGCGACCAAGGTCGATCCCGGCGACCAGATTGCCATCCGGCCCGTGACAGGTGATGCAATTCAATCGATACTGCCGCCCGCCCTCTTCAATATCGGCTTGTGTGAAGCCATGCTGTGCTTGAGAGGCGACAGCCGTGAACACCAACGCCAAGGCGAGACGCGGAAATGCTCGAACATGCATGATCTGGAATGTTACCACTCGTGGTGCGCGCGATCCAGCGCGTCTATTAAGAAGCGTGGATCAAGTAACCTGTCATCCCGAACGCGAAGCGATTGAGGGATCTGCTTTTTGCCTTTTCGTGGGCGCGTGTCTCGTCGGAAAACCGGCTCTTCGGCTACGGCTCAACCTGCCGCATCAGCCACTGCACCTCGCCCGGATAGCTTGGATACGGATTGTACATGAACAGTTTTTGCTGAAGGTTCTTGCCCTTGTAGTAAGGGTGCGCCGCGAGCCTGTGCCCCACGAACTCGATTCCGGCTAGCGGCGTCGGGAACGTCACTTCATCAGGATGGAATCCAAGCCAGTTGTTGCCTTTGCCGTGCACGCCGCACTGCGTCTCGCGGATCGAGAGGGCCGGCAGCAGCCGATAATCCAGATCGTTCAGATCGGCCACGCGCAGGTAGTCCGCAATGTAGTTGGGCGCCGGGCAACGATAGAGCGCGAAAAAAGTTTCCAGACGCGCGATGCGCGGATCCGCGGCAGGCTTCGCCAACGCCTTTGCCAGAGCGGGCCGTACGTCTACAGTAGCGTCGGCCGTGGTGAATGCAAATAGCAGCACTCCCGCCACGGGTCCGATCAACGCCAACAGGCGGCGCAGCGCGCGTGCCGTGCCCGGAAACCCCGCGAACAGCGTTCGAATTTGGAACTGCCGTATGCTATACATACTCCCCAGCACAGTACTGGCGACAGAAGATTACTATAATCTTTCGGTTGCGCCCGGCGCAAAGTTTAGGGGCGCGCCGCTCGGGGGAGCTTCAAAACATTCTATCTGATAATTGGTTCGGGGATGGCCTCGCCGTCGGCGCGAGGGTCGGACGCGGCGTAATTGGTCTTGGTCCGGGAATCGTGCAGGATCGCCTGCCCACGGCCCATCTCCTGCGTATACTCGCGGCGGATTCGGATTTCGTGGCCGCGTTCGGAAAGCTGTTGCAGCGTGGCAGCGGGGACTCTCACTTCAATGGAAACGTCGCAGCCGCCCGCGTTCTTTTTGGTGAAGCGCGGAGACTCCAGCGCCTGCTGAACATTCATGCCGTAATCGATGATGTTCGACACGAACTGCGCGTGCGCCAGCGGCTGATTCGCGCCGCCCATGATGCCGAAGCCTATATGCTGATCGCCGCGTTCCATGAACGCGGGAATGATGGTGTGGAACGGGCGCTTGCCGCCAGCCAGCACGTTTGGATGATGCGGGTCCAGCGTAAACAGCGCGCCGCGGTTCTGCATGATGAAGCCCATGCCCTCCGCGGTGATCCCGGAGCCGAACTCGTCGTACACGCTTTCAATCCAGCTCGCGATGTTGCCGTCCTTATCCACCACCGTCAGGTAGGTAGTGTTGCTGCCGATCGGATCGCCATTCGGCACGTCACAATTCGCCTTGTGCGGATCGATCAGCGCGGCGCGCTTCTTCGCGTAGTCTTTCGACAGCATGCGGTCAATCGGCGCATCGTAGTTACGCGGATCGGCCACGTAGCGCCGCACGTCGGCGTAGGCCAGCTTCATCGCCTCGATGCGTTTGTGCATCTCCACGGGACTGAATGCGCCCAGGGGCGAAGCCGGCGTCACCTCCATGATGTTCATCATCTCCAGCGCCGCCATGCCCTGGCTATTTGGCGGCAGCTCGGCGATCTTCCATCCGCGATAGTCGATCGAAATCGGCGTCACCCACTCCGATGAAAAGCTCGCCAGGTCGTCCGCC
Source organism: Terriglobia bacterium (assembly GCA_963699945.1). Lineage (GTDB taxonomy): Bacteria > Acidobacteriota > Terriglobia > Bryobacterales > Bryobacteraceae > Palsa-187. The sequence continues at coordinate 304,358 of CAVOVW010000007.1, read as the reverse complement.
GTCATCGTGCCGCCAAATTTTTTCGACGTCTTCAAAATCGCGGCGGCTATTTCGCCCTTGTAGTATGCGGACGGCCCCTGCTCGGCAATCAAACGCAGCGCGTGCCCGATCTCGGGATTCTTAAAAACGTCGCCCACCTTGGGAGCCTTCCCATTCGGCATAAACACACGCGCGGACTCATTCCCGATCAGCCGATTGTTTGACCCCACCCACGATTCCTGAATCGCCTCTGTGACCGGAAATCCCTGCTCGGCGTACGCGATTGCCGATTGAAACAAATCCTTCCACGGCAGCTTGCCATAGCGTTTGTGAATTTGTGCCCAGCCGTCCACCGCGCCCGGCACTGTGAAACTGTGAATGCCCGATTGCGGCATCGTCTTGATTCCCTGCTTGGCTAGAAACTCCGGCGACAGCGCCTTCGGTGCGGGACCCGACGCGTTCAGCCCCACCAGCTTGCCCGTGCCCGCTTCCCAATACATCACGAAGAGGTCGCCGCCGAGGCCGGTCTTCATCGGCTCGACCACAGCCAGTACCGCATTGGCCGCGATAGCCGCATCAATAGCAGACCCGCCCTTCGCCAGGATCTGCGCCGCCGCCGAAGAAGCCAGCGTCTGGCTGGTCGCGGCGATGCCAAGCTGCGTGATCACCATGGAGCGCCCGTAGTTGCGCCCCTGTCCGCACAGCGGCGCGAGCGAAACCGCCATCAGTGTCCCGACTATCGCGATGTGCCTCATGTTTGCGGCCATTCTATCATTCCACTCGTGCGCACTGTCGCTATCGCGGCTGAATGCCGCCTGTATGCCACAGCAGCCCATCTTTCAGTCCCCGCATCGCGCTATTACGGGATATTATGCTCGTGATCGGCCACTTCCGGCTTCAACTTCTTGCCAGATGACAGACTGGCTGCGAAAACCCATGCACGGTATTTTCACGCGAATCTCGGTTATGCCGAAGTACTCGATCGGAGAGTTGACCTTGGCACGGACCTAAATTTGCAGCGCTAGTGGCGATGGCGTGACACTGCTCCGAACTGGAGTGATCCCTGTGTAGAGACAGCGGTCGCGTCAAAGCCAGAGTTCGGCGCGAGTAGCTCGAAAGCCCGCGAGTCGAGCGAGTTCCCGATCTTAACGCCGGATGCGTGCAACATGATACTCGGCGCACAAATCTAGTGTCGTGACAATCAGCGGATACGCGAGAGTAAACCCGGAGGCCGACGCAAATCTTCGCGCTCGCTCGCAGGAGAACTTAATTATGCGTGCCCGTAGCCCCGTTAGGCCTCGACAGTGCATCCTGGAAGAGAACATTGCTATCGTCAAGTCCATCCGACGTGCAACTGGACGCAAGGAAAGCCACCCCACATCGACTGCAGATCCGGATCATCCGCCCATGTGCCCTGAGCAAGGACCTTCCACACGACTCGGAGATGGGCGTTATGCCCCGCGGTATTACCAACGGCGTCCAACTTCTCCTGGGCCACGCGAGCGATTTCGGACAGATTTCTTGCCGCCCAAAGCTTCACTCGGTCTCTCGATAGGGCCCAACTCCTCGGATGCAGGTTGGCAGATTCGGCCGAGAAGTGCACCCATGCCGTCAACCGCAGAAGTTCTGACGTGCCTAACCGTGTCGCTTAGCGGTTTAACTCCAAATTGTCTATGGCCCCGGTCTCATCCGCCGATTTGACAGCCCTCGCAATTCTAGGTTCGAGTAAGCGCTCCGAGCATCTGTAACAGTAGGAGCCTGTCGATGTCCATTCTAGCTCTCTGGCTTAGCCTGAGGCGCCCTCGGTAATATAGCTTGCCTCGATCTGGGAAAATAGAACTACACGTGCTCGACCGCATCACCGTGCACGGCGCACGGCAGCACAATCTTAAGAACATCGACGTCGAGATCCCGCGCAATACCTTCACGGTGATCACGGGCTTGAGCGGCTCCGGCAAATCGCTCGCTGGCCTTCGACACCATCTATGCCGAAGGGCAGCGGCGCTATGTCGAGACGCTTTCGCCCTACGCGCGCCAGTTTCTGGATCAGATGGAGCGCCCCGAGGTGGATTCGATCGACGGCCTGAGCCCGGCCATCTCGATCGAGCAGAAGACCACCAGCCGCAGCCCGCGTTCGACCGTCGGCACCATCACGGAGATCTACGACTACCTGCGCGTGCTGTACGCCTCCATCGGCGTGCCGCATTGCCCCAACTGCGGCCTCGAAATCTCGCGCCAGTCCACCGAGCAGATCCTGGAGCAGGTGCTGGCGCTCGGGCCGCAAGGAGCGGGTGATGATCCTGGCGCCGATCGTGCGCGGCCGCAAAGGCGAGTATAAGAAGGAGCTGGACAAACTCGCGCGGCAGGGATTCGTGCGGGCGCGCATCGATGGCGTGCTGCGCCCGCTCGACGAAGAGATCACGCTCGACCGGCGCAAGAACCACACCATCGAAGTGGTGGTGGACCGGCTGCTGATCAAGCCCGAGATCGAGAAGCGCCTGGAAGCCTCCATCGAAACCGCGACGAAGCTGGCCGACGGCCTGGTGCTGGTCGCGCGTGGTCAACGGTCCGGAGCGCCTGTATTCGCAAAAGCTGGCGTGCCCGGATTGCGGCGCGAGCGTGCCGCAACTGGAGCCGCGGTCGTTCTCCTTCAACAGCCCGTTCGGCGCGTGCGAAACCTGCAACGGGCTGGGCAGCCGCTGGAGCTTCGATCCGGTGAAAGTGATCGTGGACCCTTCGCGCCCGCTGCTCGACGGCGGGCTCGGGCCATCGGCGGCAACATCTACGATGTCACCGGCGATATGCGCCTGCTGGCCGCGCGCCTGAAGATCCCGATCCAGAAGCCGTTCGAAGAGCTGCCCAAGAAATCGCAGGCAGGCGCTGTCGGAAGGCGCTGGTCAAGCGGCGTCTGGATCCGACTATCTACGAGAAAGAAGACGCCAGCGAAGACTAGCACGACTGGTTCATGCACTATCATGTCGCCGACGACCTGCCCGGACTTGCGGCGGCAAGCGCCTGAAGCCGTCGAGCCTGGCGGTGAAAGTGAAAGGCATGACCATCGCCGATCTGACGCGGATGTCCGATCCGCGCGGCGCTCGAGACCGTGAAGCAAGTGGAAGCTCACCGGACGCGAGCAACAGATCGGCGGCACGCCCGGTGGACGAAATCCGCAACCGGCTGGAATTCCTGGTCGCAGTTGGGCTGGAGTATCTGAGCCTGGAGCGTTCGGCGGCGACGCTCTCCGGCGGCGAAGCGCAGCGCATCCGGCTGGCCACGCAGATCGGCTCGAAGCTGCGCGGCGTCCTGTATGTGCTGGACGAACCGTCCATCGGCCTGCATCCGCGCGATAACGACCGCCTGCTCGACTCGCTGGCAAAGCTGCGCGATCTGGGCAACACGGTGCTGGTGGTGGAGCACGACGCCGAAACCATCGAGCGCGCCGATTACGTGATCGACCTGGGACCGGGCGCGGGACGCCTGGGCGGCCAGCTGGTGGCGCAGGGCACGCCGCTCGAGATCGCGAAGAATCCGGCGTTCGCTCACCGGCCAGTATCTCTCGGGCGCGCGCGAGATCGCGATGCCCGACGAACGCGCCGCAAGCCCGGAACGCGCGCGCATCGTCGATTCACGGCGCGACCGAACACAATCTGCAAAAACATCGACGTGGAGTTTCCGCTGGGCCTGTTCATCGCTGGTCACCGGCGTTTCGGGCAGCGGCAAATCGACGCTGGTCAACGATATTCTGTATCGCGCCGCGGCGAAAGCCGTGTACGGATCGCGCGCCGAGCCGGGCGCGCACGCCTCCATCACGGGCCTCGACCTGATCGACAAGGTGATCGAGATCGATCAGTCGCCCATCGGCCGCACGCCGCGCTCGAATCCCGCGACCTACACGCAGGTCTTCACGCTGATCCGCGATCTGTATCGCGCATGCTGCCGGAATCGCGCGAGCGCGGCTACAAGCCGGGCCGCTTCAGCTTCAACGTCAAGGGCGGGCGCTGCGAAGCCTGCCAGGGCGACGGGCTGAAGCGCATCGAGATGAATTTCCTGCCCGACGTCTACGTCACCTGCGACGTGTGCCGCGGCCGGCGCTACAATCACGAAACGCTGCAAGTGAAGTACAAGGGCTATTCCATCGCGGATCTGCTGGAAATGCCGGTGGAAGACGCGCTGAAGCTGCTCGAAAATATTCCGCAGATCAAAGCCAAGCTGGAAACGCTGGTCGAGTCGGGCTGGGATATCTGCACCTGGGCCAGTCGTCGACCACGCTTTCGGGCGGCGAAGCGCAGCGCATCAAGCTGGCGAACGAGCTCAGCCAGCGGCAGACCGGCAAGACGCTCTATATTCTGGATGAGCCCACCACCGGCCTGCACTTCGAGGACGTGCGCAAGCTGCTCGACGTGCTGCAGAGCCTGGTGGATCTGGGCAATACTGTGGTGGTGATCGAGCATCAGCTCGACGTGATCAAGACCGCCGACTGGATCATCGACCTGGGACCCGAAGGCGGCGAGCGCGGCGGGCATCGTGGTGGCCTGCGGCACGCCGGAGGAGATCGCTGCGCAATCGCGAAGAGCTACACGGCGCAGGCGCTGCGCAAGATGCTGCGCAAAGGACGCGCGGCATGAGCCAGTACTCGGAAAAGCCGCTGTCGTTCGAAGGGCTGAAGACCGTGCCGATCGACGAGCGCGGCGGCAAGGTGCGCGTCGAGCAGTTCGCGCGGCCTTATCAAGAAAGGCGACGGCGTCGCGCGGCTGCATCGATTCGCTCCCGGAGATTCTCGCGGCCGATGCGTTCCGCGGCGTCGTGGACGCGCTCGCAGCGAGCCCGAGCCGAAAAGCGCGCGATCCTGTGGGGCATGGGCGGGCACGTCGTCAAATGCGGCCTGGGCGACGTGCTGCTCGACCTGATGCGGCGCGGCTGGGTGACCGGCTTCGTGATGAACGGCGCGGCGTCGATTCACGATTTCGAGATCGCCATCGCGGGCCAGACCAGCGAAGACGTGGAAGCCGTGCTGCCGGATGGGCGTTTCGGCGCGGCCGAAGAAACCGGGCGCGAGATGAATCTCGCCATCGCCGAGGGCACGCGCGACGGCCTCGGCATGGGCGAAGCGCTCGGGCAGGCGTCTGGAGACACTGGCGAAGCCGGAGTTCGCGCCGCACAGCATCGTGCGCGTCGGCGCTATCGGGCCGACGTCCCGGTGACGGTTCACGTGGCCATCGGCACGGATACTCCGCACACGCATCCGCAGGCCGACGGCGCGGCCATCGGCGCGACCACGCATCGCGATTTCCGGCTGCTGTGCTCGCTGGTGCGCGGGCTCGACCACGGCGGCGTGTATCTGAATCTCGGCTCGGCGGTGGTGCTGCCCGAAGTGTTTCTGAAAGCGGTTTCGGTGGTGCGCAACCTGGGGCATCCGCTGGCCGAATTTCACCACCGTGAATTTCGATTTCCTGCAGCATTACCGGCCCAAAGTGAACGTGGTGGAGCGGCCGCACGCGCAATCCGGCGGCCACGGCTTTGCGATCACCGGCCATCACGAGCTCATGATTCCGCTGCTGGCTGCCGCGCTTATTGAATAGCGATTCATGACGCCCGTCGATACACGCTCCGCCGCGCCGGCCTGTCTGGGGCTTGGAAGATCTGGCTCTGTTCCTGGGCGCGGTTCTTCCGGCCTGGCTTCGTCGGCATGGGCTTTAATGCGCCTGCTCCGCTGGCTCGCGCCCACGCCGTTCGCGATCGCATGCCGTCACCACGCTCGCGTTTCAGTGTTCGATCTACGCGCTTCTGGTGGGCGCGCTCTATTTTCCTCATCTCGTGGAAATACGGCGAGCCGTTTTGGCAGTCGATCGGCTTTAGTTCGCCTTTCGCGGCGCGGTTTGGATTTTTTTGGCAGGTCCGGCGCTGGCCGCCTTCGTTGATCTGCTCGGCATTGCGATTCGCACCCCTGTAGTGCGCGATTCCCATCCGCGAAAGCCTGATCTCGGGACGCGGCTCGCTCGTGCTGGTGATCATCTTCGGCGTGCTGCATCGCGCCGTTGTTCGAGGAGCTGCTTTTTCCGCGGATTCCTGCTGCCGCTCATTGCCCGATCGATTGGGCCCTGGCCTGCCATCGTCATGACGGCGATCCTGTTCGCCTTGCTGCACGGCGCACAGAATACGAATGGGCCTGGCAGCAGCTGCTCTGATTGGATTGGCGGGCGTGGCTTTCGGCTTCGTGCGTGTTCAAGACCGGCTCGACCTCGGCGTCGTTCCTCATGCACGCCGGTTTCAACCTACTCAATTCCTGAGCCTTCTCATCTCGCGGCAGGCGCAATTCTAGCGACTGCACCTAATAAGCCCGATTCCTACAAGTCACGGAAACCGCACAGCTCGATGCCGCGCTCCGCGATCGCCGCACGCACGTCGGGCGACGTCAGCGCACGCAGCTCTTGTTCGCGGCTTTCCTTCAATCGCGTGCGCGCGGCGCGCAGATCTCTCCGTCAGCTTTCCCGGATGACACATGAACTCGGTGGAACCCTCCGGCAGCGCGCGGATCAGCTTCGCGAGATCTCGCGGCATCGTAGCGCCCGGTGATCTGAAATCCCGCGAAGTAATCCGTCGAGCGGCAGCCATGCACGGCCAGCACCCGGGCCGAATCGCGCACGCATCGCCGCTCATGCTTTTAGCGACGGCGCGCTTGGTCAGGCGAAATCCGCTCGGGCGTGTGCGGAAAATCGAACGGCCGCCGCACCCACGGGATGCCGAATTCCTCGGAAATGCGCGCCACCGCGTCCAGCACGGGAGGAAGCAGATGCGTGTGTTTATGGGTATCGAGATGCGTCGGTCTCAGTCCGGCATCGAGTATACGCCGGACCTGCGTGACCAGTTCGTCGTAAATGCGAATGCGCCCCAGCGCGACGGCCTGCACCAGATGGGGCACGGTGAGCGGGAATGGAGCCGCGCCCACCAGGACCAGGTGGCAGCCGACGTCGAGCGCCGGATTTTCTCGCGCCAGCCGAACGGCGTCATCGAATGCGCCATCGTCAAACGCACCTGCCGCCATCAGCGTTGTCGCCGTCAGAATGCCGCGCGATGCGCCTCGACGATCCCTTGGTTCACGTCGCGCGTGAAACCGAAATCGTCGGCGTTGACCACCAGTTTTCGAACGCCGGATTTCATGTGCGCCCCGAGGGGTAGAGCAAGTTATGACGCGGAATTCTGAAGCGGAAGCCTTAAAAGATGCCGATCTTGATCCGCAGGAATTTCTTGGGATTCGCACGGAAATCCTTTAGCAGTCCGGTAGTTTCTTTCGCGCGTAGTCGTCCAGCGATTCATACAGTGAAGGATTCACCACCAGCTGGCCCGAGCGTGCCTTGGCCGCTATTGACTTTGTCGAGCAGCGTATCGAGCCGTGCCATCGACGCCTTCAACTCCTGGTGGATTTCGTCGGTCTTCAGCAGCTTACCGACAGTGCCGTCCGGATTATTGATATTCGTGTTGATGTTGTCCACAAGCTTCCGCACGTCGGCGATGGCGGCGCGCGTGTCGTCATACAGCGCGGGATCTTTCAGCAGTTTGCCGGCGGTGCCCTCGCCGTTTTGAATGCCGTCCAGCAGTGTGTTCACGCGCCCAAGGGAGCCGCGCAAATCGTCGTACAGACCGTGGTCGTGCATCAGCTTGCCCAGCGTGCCCTGGTCCGAATTCAGCGTCGTCGTCAGCTTCTGCGCTTCATCCACGATGTTCAGCGCGCGCTTGTATAAAGTGTCGTCGGACAGAAGAGCGCCAATGGTGCCCTTGCCGTTCTGGATCGAATCGATAATTCCGTCCACCTTTTTAGGATTCCGTCCAGCGCGGCCAGCGTCGTGTAGCCCTGCTGCACCACGTCGTCGAATTCGCGCGTATCCAGGCTCTTGAGCTCGGCGCTGGGGCTTCACCGATGTCCGTGGCGCGGCCCTTCCTGATGTTGATGTATTTCGTGCCCAGCAGATTCTCGGCCGCGATCCCGGCCTGAGAATCCACGGGGATCTGCGTTAAAAACTTGTCGTCCACTTCCAGCGTCACTTTCACGATGCGGTTGGGATCGCTGAGCCCGAAAAACCCACCCCGAGATCCGGCCCACATTGATGCCGTTCAACCGCACCGGCGCGCCGCCGCGATGGCAGCCGAATCGTCCAGGTACGTGTATAGGTTCGTGTTACTGTTGAACAGCCCGTGCGAGCTGGTCAGCACGAAGACCAGAACGGCGAAGATGATCAGCGCCGCCACCGCCATCGCACCGACCCAGTTGCGCCCAGCTTTTTTTTGCTTGACTCGGCATACGCTTTTAGGAGGTCCCCGTTTTGCAGAATTTTTGGACGTACGGATCGGTGCTTGCCTGCAGCTCATGCTCGGTCCCCTCGAACACCAGCTTGCCGGCCCGCATGACTAGAAATTTGGTGCTCAAGGCGCTATCCTCGCCCGGTCCCTTGCCATGCGCTTCCACATTCCCATTGTTCGGATTGTAGCGAAAATTCGCCATCAGATGCCCGTCCTGATAACGGTGCGTCACCATGATGGTCGCCGTATTGCGCAGGTCGCGCTCCTTGATGATCAAATTGATGATCGTGTTCGCCGTGATCGGATCCAGGCCGGCGGTGGGCGAATCGTAGAGCACCAGCGCGGCGCCGGGTCACCATGGCGCGCGCGATTCCGACGCGGCGCCGCATGCCGCCCGAAAGCTCGCTGGGGAATTTTTCCAGCGTATGCTCCAGTTCCACGAAACGCAGCGACTCGCGCACGCGATCCATCAATTTCCTGCTCGGAAAGCTTGCCGTGCTCCATCGCGGCATGCTGATTTTGCTAACGGGTAAGCGACGTTTTCGGCAACGGTCAGCGAATCGAACAGGCCGCCTTCCTGAAACAGAATCCCTACCCGTGCGCGAATATCGAACATCTGACTTCTCGGGCCAATGCGTGACGTCCTGCCGAACAGGAACACGCGGCCCGAATCCGGCCTTCACCAGTCCCACGGCGGTTTTCAGCAGCATGGTCTTGCCGCTGCCCGCCGCGCCCAACACCACGCGCGTTTCGCCGGCCTGCATCGAAAACGACAAATGATCCAGCGCGGGTGTCTCGTCGAAGGGCAGGCTCACGTCCTCGAAGCGCACGACCGTGGATGCGGGCACGGTGGATGCAAGCACAGTGGATGCGGGCGCAACTTCCGCAGGCATCAGTCTCTGCGCCTCACAGGCGCGCCCTTCGCCCCGTCGCTTCCTACCCCGATAGCACGTTCCCGGATCATTGAATATTCACGAACAGCGGATCAAGCAGCGACGTGATCACGAAAATCCAGACCGACGACACAACCACGGCCTTGGTGGTCGCGCGGCCCACTCCCTGCGTTCCGCCCGTGGTCGTGATGCCGTAGTAGCATCCCACCAGGGCGATCACAATCGCGAACATAAACGGTTTCAGCAGTCCCTGCACCAGATCGTTGTATTCGAGCGCGCGCCACGCCGTGCTCCAATATTGGCTGAACGGTGATGTTCAGCATGGCGTAGGCGATGAATCCAGCCGCCCACCAGGCCGATGAAGTCCGCGATGATCGTCAGCAGCGGCAGTACAACCGCCATGGCGATCAGGCGCGGCGTCACCAGTTTCTGGATAGGGTCGGTGCCCAGCGCGCGCATGGCGTCGATCTGCTCGGTCACTCGCATGGAGCCCAGTTCGCTGGCGATGCCGCTGGCGTTGCGCCCGGCGACCAGCAGCGCCGTCAGCACCGGCCCCAGTTCGCGCACCAGCGTGATGGAAACGATTTCGCCCGATCTTGCCCTGCGCGCCGTACATGGCCAGCGCGCGCGACATCTGCAACGCCATCACCACGCCGCTGAAGAATCCGATCAGCGCGACGATGAACAGCGAGCCGACGCCGATGGCGTCCATCTGCAGCAGAATGTCGTCGCCGTAGTGCGGGCTCCGGAAAATATTCCGGATCGCGCGGCCGCTTAAGAACAAAAACTCCTGGAACGTCTCGACCGGCGGCTTCAGGAAATCGAGCAATCAATTCCTCCGGAATAGTTGATGCTAACATGCCGCGCCCGCGGCACGCGCCAAATCTTTCATTACGCGGCACTAATGTTCCCACGCGGGCGCTTTGTGATACCAGCGCGGAGCGCTTTGCGATACCCGCGCGGAGCGCTTTGTGATAATAAAAGGCAAAGATCACTAAGAATGGTTTGACGGACATCCCGGGATTGAAAGTCGGCCATGTATCCGATTATGACGGATTGACAGGCTGCACCGTGATACTGTGCGAAGGCGGAGCCGTCGCCGGCGGCGATATTCGCGGCTCGGCCACCGGCATGGACGAATGGGACGTGCTGAGCCCGATGCATGTCACCGACCGTATTCATGCCGTTTGTTTTTCCGGCGGCAGCGCCTTTGGACTGGAAGCCGCCAGCGGCGTGCGCCGATATCTGGAGCACAAGGGCGTCGGTTTCAAGACCGGCGCGGGCCCCGTGCCCATCGTTGTGCCGATCGTCGTCGGCGCGATTCTCTACGATCTCGGGCTCGGGAAAAAGAGCGTCAGGCCCACGCGCGAGATGGGAGAGATGGCTGCCGCGAACGCTACCGATAAGCCCGTGGTCGAAGGCGCCGTCGGCGCCGGAACCGGCGCTACGGTCGGCAAAATGCTCGGCATGAAACAGGCCATGAAATCCGGCGTAGGCTCGTGGACCGTCAAACTCGACGGCGCGAACGCAGGCGCGATCGTGTCGGCCCTGGCCGTGGTGAATGCGCTTGGCGACGTGCGCGACCCGGCGACCGGCAAAATTATCGCCGGCGCCCGCACGGCTCCAGCTCCGCCGATTTCGCCGACAGCGCGCGTGTGATGAAAGCCTCTGGACCCACCGGCTTCGTACGCGGCAACACCACCAACACGACGCTGGTGGTTGTCGCGACCAACGCCGCGCTCACTAAAGTGCAGGCGCAAAAGCTTGCGCAACTGGGTCAACTGGGCGTGGCGCGCACCATTTACCCGGTGAACACCATGTCGGACGGCGATATCGTGATCGCCATGTCCACCGCTTCGCGTACCGCTCCGCCCGTGCCAATTGACGCGTTAGGAGTCGCCGCCGCCGAAGCAGTCTCCGAAGCGATCCTCCGCGCCGTGCGGCTCGCGCCGACGCTCGGCGGAATTCCCGGTTTGAAAAAATAGTGTCTTGAAAAATAGTACTGAAGAAGTAGCGAAAATCGTCGCAAGCGACAAATGTTTTCGTTGCTACGAAGGCGCTGGAAGTATGCGAAGAAAACGCAAAAACTCATTAGAGGCACAATGGCTTTTTTTACTGCCTATTTCGATGAAAGTGATAGCCCGAAAGCCTCCGTGGTTGCGGGCATCATTGGCGAAGCGGAGCAATTGAGCCACTTCAATCGGGAGTGGACCGAGTTACTCTGTTCGGAAAATCTACAATGCTTTCACATGAAGGACTTCGCCCACAGCAATGGTGAGTTCCGTGATTGGAAGCATGACATCCGTAGACGAAAAGATTTCATCGAGCGCGTCATCAGGATTATCTCCAGGAGAGCTCGGATAAGCGTAGGTATTCTGCTCGACAGGGCCGCATTCCAGCAAGTTTCTCACCGCGACATCTTTACCAACTTCTATGCCAACGAATATACTGCTTGTGCTTTTCTTTCTCTGTTAAAAGTTTCTCGCTGGGCAGACCGATACGGGATCACTGATTCAATAGACTTTGTATTTGATAGAGGGAACCCTAAAAGACCCGATTTTCAACGAGCTTTTGACATGGCGACAATTCCAGCTATCGCCGAGACACGGCACTTTGGCGCTCTCACCTTCGCTGATGATCGCCGCATCGCTCCCCTGCAAGCCGCCGATTTCATCGCATACGAGTTTTGCAAGATGTATACAGACGCTGAGAACGATCAGCTTCGTCTACGCCAATCCCTCCTCAACTTTCTTGAACATGTTCCCAACGACCTAGGGATCGGGACTCAAGAATTACTCGTGAAGCTGGCAGAACGCGGAGATCGACTTGTAGGGGAATGAGTAAATGAGGTATGGCATGATGGAGTTAATGAAGCCTCGCACGTCTGAGCCCGCGACGAAGCCGTTCACGCCGAAGCCAGAGACAAAGGAATTATTGAAGAAATCGAGCGGGATGACGCGCAAGGGTTTTGGTCAGTTGCTGAAACGTGCGATTACACCGCACGCTCCGAAACCTGTGCCAAAATCGATTTAAAGATCAGGTTGCCCTGATACCACCGGTTAGAGCGGAAGCTGTACTCGTCCAAGTAGTTTCTGCAAATGCTTCTGCGAAACCGAGTGGTAAACTCACCGATCCCTCGCCTGATCAACCTCCAGAATCCTTCGATAGTGTGGAAGCGATCCTGCGAGCGGTGCGACTCGAGCCCACGCTCGGCGGAATTCCTGGTTTGAAAAAATAGTGCCTTGAAAAATGTGGCTGAAGAAGTAGCGAAAATCGCCGCGGTCGACAAATGTTTTCGTTGCCATGAAGGCGCTGGAAGTACGCGAAGAAAACGCGAAAACTCATTAGAGGCTCGTAGGCGCGTTTTCGGAGGGTGGGTGGACCCTAGATACCCCTAAAATGGCCATTTTTCGACCCAAACCTCTAAAAATCTGAGCAATCGTGATTTGCGGCGCATGCGCGGCATGTTCTGGCACGTCGAAAATCGAAATTTCGAAACTGCTCAAAATCGCCGTTCTCGAGTACAATGATTTTAGCGAAGAAAGGGCGAACAATGAGCCTGAGTCCATTCATGAAAGCCGGATTTCCTGAGCCCGAAAGCGAGTTGGAGCCGCTCAGCGAGAAAATCCTCGCCCGCCGCACCGGATTGACCGGAGCCATCGCGCGATTTCAGGAATGGATGGCCGATCCCGACTCGCCTGTGCGCGCCATTCGCCATCAGCCCGCGCGTTCCGGCGTTTACGTGGACTTTCCCGGCGCGCTCGCGCCGTCTTTGAAGCAATCGCTCGTCTCGCGCGGCATCCACCAGTTGTATTCGCATCAGGCTTTGGCCTTGCAGCATGCTGAAGCCGGCCGCAACGTCGTGGTGGTCACGCCGACGGCCAGCGGAAAAACGCTGTGCTACAACCTGCCGGTATTGAATCGCCTGATCGCCGATCCGGCGGCGCGCGCGCTGTACCTTTTCCCGACGAAAGCGCTGGCCGAAGATCAACTGCAGGAGTTTCAGGCCGCCGTCGATGCCATGGGCTCCGAACTCCGCGCGTTCACCTACGATGGCGACACGCCGCAGGACGCCCGCCGCGCCATTCGCGAACGCGCGAACGTCGTGCTGACCAATCCCGACATGCTGCACGCGGGCATTCTGCCGCATCACACCAAGTGGGCCAAGGCGTTCGAGAACCTGCGCTATATCGTCATCGACGAGCTGCACTACTATCGCGGCGTGTACGGCAGCCACCTGGCGAATCTGCTGCGCCGGCTGAAACGCATCTGCGAATTTTACGGATCGTCGCCGCAGTTCATCTGCTGCTCGGCGACGATCGCCAATCCGAAGGAGCTCGCCGAAGCGCTCACCGGACGCCGTTCGAACTGGTGGACCGACAACGGCGCGCCGTCGGGCGACAAATATTTCGTCTTCTACAACCCGCCGGTGGTGAATCGGCGCTCGGCATCCGCCGCGGCTATCTGCAGCGAAACGCGCCGCATCGCGCGCGAGCTTTATGGATCGCGGCCAGCAGACGCTGGTCTTCGCGAACATCGCGCCTCGCCACCGAAATCCTGCTCACTTATCTAAAGAGACGATCGATGCCGCCGGGCGTCCGCGGTTATCGCGGCGGCTACCTGCCCAAGGAGCGCCGCGAGATCGAGCGCAAGCTGCGCGACGGCGACATCCGCGCCGTTGTCGCGACCAATGCGCTGGAACTCGGCATCGATATCGGATCGCTGGATGCCGTGGTGATGGCCGGTTACCCGGGAACGATCGCGTCCACCTGGCAGCGCGCGGGCCGCGCCGGGCGGCGGCAGACCACGTCGCTCGCCGTGATGGTGGCTTCGAGCGCTCCTCTCGATCAGTACATCATTGAACATCCTGAATACTTCTTCGAGCGTCCGCCGGAGCACGCGCACATCAACGCGGACAATCTCGAAATCCTGCTGAATCATCTGAAATGCGCCGCGTTCGAGCTGCCGCTGCGCGATGGCGAAAAATTTGGCGATCGCGAGATCGGCGAAATGTGCCAGTTTCTCGCCGAGCTGAAGCTGCTGCATCATTCGGCGACTGCGTGGCACTGGACGTCGGACACCTATCCGGCCGACGCCATCAGTTTGCGGTCCATCAGCAGCGACAACTTCGTCGTCGTCGACATCACGGGCGATCACAAGATCATCGCGACCGTTTCGTTTACGAACGCGCTGATCGCGCTGCACGAAAAGGCGATTTACCTGCACGAGGCGCGCCAGTATCAGGTGGAGCGCTTCGATTACGAAGGCCGCAAGGCCTACGTGCGTTCCATCGATTCGGACTATTTTACGGATGCGATCGACTATACGCAGGTGAAAGAGCTCGAAGCGTTTGAGACCGCGCCCGTGGCCGATGCTTCCGCTGCCTACGGCGACGTGCGGGTGAATCGCCAGATCGTGGGCTGGAAAAAAGTAAAGTTCTACACCATGGAGAACGTCGGCTCCGGCAGCTTATCCATGCCGGAGCAGGAAATGCACACCACGGCATTCTGGCTGCATTTCCCCGAGGCATTTCTAGCTAAGTTCGCCGATCTGACGCCGACCGAAAAGCAGGCAGGTCTGGTAGGAACAGCCGCGCTGTTACGTACGGTGGGGTCGCTCGCAGTAATGTGCGATCCGCGCGATCTCGGCATTTCGATTACGGAGGCGATCGCGGGCAGCCTTACGATGTTCGAGCCGAACCTTTATCTTTACGACAACTATCCCGGCGGCATCGGCCAGAGCGCGGCGCTGTTCAAGCTGCGTCAGAAGCTGCTGGAAGGCGCAGCGTCATTAGTGGACGCGTGCCCTTGCGAATCGGGCTGCCCGGGGTGTGTGGGTCCCATGGGCGAAGTGGGCGAGCGGGGAAAAGAGGTCGCCACGCGGATTTTGAACGCCCTGCTGGAACGCCAACTCCCAGACACACGCTCCGCCGAAATGCCCGGCTAGCCCCGGTCGTGAGACCGGGGATTAAAATTCCATAAGGAATTGTGAACCCCACCTTAACAGGTGGGGCTAAACGACACAATTGAGCGGCTCTTTGTTCTGGCGCAACAGCTCCAAATTCCTGGCCACCGCAACGGCGATTTCATCGTAGGAGCGATCCGTCACACCGGCCACGTGCGGCGTCGCGATCACGTTCGGTAGCGCGAGCAAGGGATCGTCCGGAGGAATTGGCTCATCCCAATACACGTCGAGCCCTGCGCCCGCCAGATGCCCGCTGCGAAGCGCCGAAAGAAACGCCTCGCGATGGAGCAGCCCTCCGCGCGCGGCGTTGACCAGAAAACTGCCCGAGGGAAGAGCGCGAAGCGCGGATTCGTCAATCGTCCCGCGCATCTCCGGCGTCATCTTTGAGCAGACAACCAGAATGTCGGTCTCTGCCAGCGCGGCGTCGCGCTCAGCGGTGGAATAAATCGCGGCGAGGCCAAACTCGGCGGCCTTCCCCTCGCGAAGCTCGCGCGTGATTCCGATCAAGCGCACGCCGAAACCTCGGAGGCGGTTCGCGGTGGCGCGTGCAATCGAGCCTAACCCATAAAGGCAAATCGTTCGCCCCGCCAACATCGCCCCCATGGGAACACCCAGCAATCCGCTTTTCACGCTCGCGCCGCATTCCGGAAGCTTGCGCAGCAAGGCGAGGATCAGCATGACCACATGCTCAGCCACCGAGTCCGCGTTGTTCCCCGACGCGGGAACGTTCGCCACACGCACGCCTTTCGTGTGTGCCGCTTCCAGGTCCACCCCTTCCAATCCTGCGCCCCATTGCTGGATCAGGCGCAGGCGGCCGGAATGAATCATCGCGGCATCGATGCGCGACATGAGCGGGATCGCCACGTCGGCCGTATGAATCGTCGAAGCCAGTTCGTTGCGGTGGCAGGCGACAATTTCATAGTTCGCGGAGCTCGGCTGCTTCAGTAAGCACTTGTGGGCTTCCGGAAAAGTTTCGCCGCAGAACAGAACGCGCATGTTCAGGTATTTTACCCGACTGATGAAGTACGGACGAAAAAAATCGGCGGTTGACGTGGCGCAGGCCGCTGGCCTGCTGTGTCGAGAGTACTCTTGACATTTGTGGATCGATGTTGAAAACGTCGCCTCGACAGGCGACGCTGCGGGTCTGGCGGCCCGCGCCACGTCGGAAGCTACGGCAGGATCGGCAGCAACTGATAATTCGGCGCTACGTAAAGGCTGCCTTGCGTCGTGCCTTCGGGCGCGATGCGCTTCAACTCGCTCTGGAGCTCGCGTACGCTTCCGCCTTGGAGACCCTTGTCGAACGCGAGAAATACGCGGCGCACCTGATCGGCATCCTCGTGCACGAATTCCAGGCGCCAATGGCGGACACCCGCCGCGAGCCATAAATCCAGATGCGCGCTCGCTTCCTGCGCTTCGGCTCCGAACACGGTGTTGCGGCAGCCCACATCGGCCAACACCGGATGCGAGCGTCCTTCGCGGTCCTTCAGCTCCACGCGATGGCTTTCGCACGGGCGGCCGCAGTCGCGAAAGCTGGTTCCGGTGGAAAGAAAGCGGCAGAACACGCAATGCTCGGTGTGAAAGACGGGCAGGTGTTGATAGGCCACTACCTCCAGGCGATCGCCGCCCGTATGACGCGCGAGGTCGGCCACCTGCGCGGCGTTGAGATCGTGCGCGGGCGTGATGCGCTCCATGCCCATCGACAAAAATAAATCGGCGGCGATCGAATTCGCCGCGTTCAGGCTGAAGTCGCCGATGAGCTGCGGATGTGCGGCGGTTTGCCCCGAAGTATGCAACGAATCGAGCAGGCCGGCCGGGCGCACGAGAATCGCGCAGTCCAGACTCAGCAGAAAATCCAAAATGCGCGCTTCTTCCGGCTTCATCACGCGAGGGCTTGCCACACGCGCCGCGATGCCGTTGGCTTTCACACGTTCCACCGATGGCCGCAGGCCGTAGAAATCCAGATAATCGAGCGTGATGCTGGCGGGCGAGAGAAGGAGCGCGGCTTCCAGCTGCTCCGGCGTGCGGACCAGAACGTGAATTTGCGCTTGGCGTTGGTTTGACAGAGCGGTCTCTGCCGACGCTGTAGTCAGATCCGCAAATGCTCTTGCCGGGTCATTCACCTCGACGTGAAGCGTGACTTGCCGCGTTTGTAATTGCTCGACCGCGTCGCGTCGCAGTTGATTCAGAACGGACGAAGGAGCGAACGGCGCGCCTTCGATATCCAGTGTGATTTCTCCGAGCTCATACGGCGTTCCGCCCAGGCGCCCCAGCTGCTCTCGCAATTGATCTATCGTGACGCCGCCGGTGCGGGCTTTCTCCAACGCTGAGGGGCTCTGCACCTGAACCGCTATTTCCGGATGTGCTTCGATTAGCCACTCTGTCGCGAGCGGCTCGCCTTCGCGAGCGCGTACACGAATATTTACAAGCTGCCGTGCCACGGGCGCCGAGGCTTCGGTGAATTTGCGCGCGGCGCGATCCACGTCGGGGTCGTCGCTGCGCCAGACAATGTCGCCGGGACGGACGCGATGAAATTGAATGGCTCCGCGGCCGAAGGTCAGCTCGACGGATCCATCGTTGCGTGCGGCAACGCTAAAAATACGGCCGCCTTCTTCCGGCTCCTCGGGACTGCGCCAGTCCGCGGCGTCGAATACGAGTCCATCGCCCGCTTTGAGCGGCGCGATACGATTCGCGCTGCTTGGTTTTACGTTTCCTGGTTTTACGATGACGCGATCGCTTTCCACCCGCGTCACTACGCCCATCTGCACGCCGCGATGGCGCGGGGCGCGGCCCCTCACCACCGCCTGATGATTCGTGCCCGTGAGGAAGTAAGGGCCGAGGCCACGCGAATACACTTGTTCCAGCTCCAGGTCTTGTTTCGCGTTGCTCTTGGTTACATGCCCGACCCACGCCGCGTCCACGGCTTCCCGATACGCTTTCGTTGTCAGCGCCACATACTCGGCGTCCTTGTAGCGGCCTTCAATTTTCAGCGCAGCGACACCCATCGCCATGATTTCGGGAACCTGATGCAGCGCGAACAGGTCGCCGGGCGATAGCAGATAGCGCGCGTCGCCCAATGGCTCGACTTCGCCATCCACGATCAATTCATAAGGCAGGCGGCAGGCCTGCGCGCACTGGCCGCGATTGGCGCTGCGCCCTCCCCAGGCTTCCGACGAAAGGCACTGGCCGGAATAGGCGACGCACAGCGCGCCGTGAACGAAAATTTCGAGATCGCAATCGGTCTCCGCTGCGATTTTTCCGATTTCCACCAGCGACAACTCGCGCGCCAGCGTCACGCGGTTCGCTCCGAGCTTTTGCGCCAGCTTCACGCCGCGCGCATCGGTGACGCTCATCTGTGTGCTGCCGTGGATTTCCAGACCGGGTGCGATTTCGCGCGCCAGTTTCACGCCTGCATAATCCTGTACGATGACGCCGTCGGCGCCCGCTTCGGCGATGGCGGCGATGGTGCGCGCGGCGGCATCCAGCTCGTGCTCGAAGATCAGCGTGTTGAAGGTGACGAAGCCTTTTACGCCGCGTCCATGGAGCGTGCGAACGGCTTCCGGCAATTCCTCCAGGTCGAAACCGGTTTTCGCGCGCGCGCTGAAGTGACGCAGGCCGAAGTAGACGGCGTCGGCGCCAGCTTCGATGGCCGCGTGCATCTGCGGCCAATGGCCTGCGGGACTTTTGACTTCAGGCTTGCGGCGGACGCCACGTTTATACCGGTTGCCTGCCGTGGGTGTTTCGGGAGAATACATCGCTGAAACCTGCTTCTATTGTCCCCTGCCGGCAGATCTTCGGTTACTGCTGCGTCGCGGCGACAGTGACGTACGTTCCGTCCTGCACTTTGTCGATGCCAATCTCGATCGTGCGTTTGGGGTTGGAGGCTTCGCCATGCAGATTCGTTTCCGTGGCGCTGGGCTGGCTGCTCTTGGTGGTGAAGCCCGCGCCGCGCAGGGCACGTTCCATGTAAGACGCAACGTCGGTCGGCGGAGCGGTGCTGGTAAGTTCAAGCCCGTAAGTTAGTTCCTTCTCCGTTTCACGCGTATGGATGTTGGTGACAGTAGAGCCGGGATACCGCGGAATCCACGCGAAACTACCGCTGCCCTCTCCCGAAGGTGCTAGAGAACGGAATGACGGTGCGACTGGAACTTTCTTCGGCGGCTTGCCTTCGCGAATCACGATATACAGCGCGCAGCCGAGCATCGCCAGGCTGAGCAGAATGCGGAGCAGCGGATTTCCTTTGCGGGCGGGTGGCGTAATAACGGGCATTTATCTGCGCTCGTCGACAAAGACTCTTCACGCGAGCTCTTCACGCGCTGAAGCGGAAAATGCCCCTGATGGAACATTGCGACACGCGCAATTCACGTGAAGGCCTTTTCCTTGACGAACGGAAGACCTCTGCTTGTAAGGTGTCACACTCATCCGGCGTGGAGCAAGCGACTGGCGTCAAAACAGATTCGGCCTGCTACCGGATTGCGAGCGATCGCCAGGGCGCCGCGCGCGGAGATCGGTAACAGGCCGTCGGTTTACGGCGTGCGGTTAGAGCGAACGCAGAAAATCGAGGATGCTTTGTTTTTGATTTGCGGGTAGAGCTTTGAACTTCATGACCACCTGATTGGCTTCAGACAGGCAGTGACCGTTCGACGGATTGAGAAACGATAGAAGCTTGCCCGTACAATCGCTGAGCGTGCTCATGTGCTCGTTGATGGCGGACATCAGGTCGGACGTGCGGCCGTCGTGCAGGAAGAACAGGCGTTGCCCGAGCCCCCACAGCGGCGCTGTGCGAAACTCATCATCCACCGCGATGCCCTGGTCGATGCCATCGGCGAGGTTCGCCCCCATGTGATGAAGCGCGAAGTCGGAATACGGGTGATACGTCACGTTGCTCATGCCCGTGAAGATCGACGCGGCTGAGGTGAGGCTTTGCGTGTGGCACAAAGCGCATCCAATGGAGGCAAAAAGCTGTTGTCCATTCTGTTCGGATGCGCTCGACGTCGTGGGCGCGGGCGCGGCCAGAAGGCGAGCCAAGGCCGCGAAGTTCGTGACGTCGGACGACATGCGGGCCGCCGTCCCCGTGGTGAGGTTGGGATTGCCGGGATCGACGATATTCGTGTAATCCTCCGGCGTCGGGTTGAAGACGCAGCCTGGCGTGGCGGAGCGCTCGTTCGAAAACACTTCGTTCGCTACTCCCATTTCGACGTTGTAGGCTTCGCCCGAAAAAACCAGCAGCGACTTGTTCTGCGCCTTCCAGCCGAAGCGCGTGATGGTGCCGTCGTTTCCGGTGGTGTTGAACCTTCCTGCAATGCCCATGGAGGAGCGTGCGGCCTGCGTCGCCGCAAAGCTCGTCTGCAAAGTCACGTCGGGCGTGTTCTCCACCAAGCCGAGTCCAAACAGAGGAGTGGGGATGCGGAAGATCACGTTGTTGGCTTTCAGTTGCGCTGCGAAATTGGGCTGCGCGAGCGTGCAGCCGGGCGCGTCGGTCCGGCCGGCGATGGTGTAGAGGCCATGTACGCCGCCGTCAGAGACGAAGCGCGCTTCGCGCACGGGTCCATCCACGGTGATGAAAGACGGAACGGAATTGTTGGCCTGGTCGAGTGTGGCGAGCGCTACCTGTGGATTCGGAACGGGGTTCAGCTTGCTTTTCAGCCCGGGGCTGCTTCCGCCGGCGGCCGGCTCCGAATGGCACTGCACGCAGCTGTTGCCGTTAAACGTGGGTCCCAGCCCTCCGCCGGTTTCATTCGGAAGCGTGCCCTTCACGGAATCCGTTTTGCTGAAAACGGCGAGGGCTTGTTCGAAATAGCTTTGCTCATTCGCATTCAGCGATGGATAGTAGCCACCCGCTCCCGCGGGCCCGCCGCGTGGACCCGGATCGCTCTGGGCAAAACCAATAGCGGACATAAAACAACAAATCAAAAACGAACGGACACACTTCGGATAAGGGGATCGCACGATCCGCATAGGGCACTCCTTCTATGCCGCCGATGGATAAAGACACGACGGGCTATGAGTGAAAACACGTGGGGAAATTGCAGCTCGGCGTGCGGATAGAATGGAGTTGTTCAGAGGCTACCATTAAACCCGGTATCCGAGAGATGGCCCTCGCCCACGCGGGGGCCGTCTTTTTTAGATCTTTTTCAAAGATCGTTTTTCAAAGATCGGCGAACGGATTCTTTAAGCGCGGCGCGCCACCCAGAGCGTGGCCGGCGTGTGAAGGCTTTAACTTCGACAACTGCGGTTCCCGGGACGAGAGCACGTGGAACGCCATCGCGAGCTGCGAGCGGCTTCCACTAAGTCGTTTTCTTTGGAACACGTGCCGCCGTGCGCGGCGCTCGTGCCGCAATCGCGGGAAGCAATGTTTACCGCACGCGGTCGCATTCAAGATGGCAGCCCTTCGCGCGATGTTCGGCACAAGATTCGTAACTGATTCGTAATGCAAGCGCAAGCGGCGTGGCCGCGCTGTCAGCGTGACGAAAGACGCATTCGAGGAATATTTTCCGGCACCCGGACATTTGTCCCGAACCATTTGTTATCGGGACTGCAGGCACGCGTGGAAGAGAATGGAAAAGAATCGTATGACGATCTGCGGGGAATCACGTATGGCACGGGCGTTCATGCCCTCCGCTCGACGCCACGCCTCACGCAGACTTAGCAGCGTAAAACTCACTTACCAGTCTGTCGGACGAAAATCCTTCAAGAATTGTCCCCATACATGGGAGCCGGTGTTGATGCCCGTGATGATGGGATCGAGGATTCGCGCGGCACCGTCGACGATGTCCAACGGTGGATGAAAACGCTGCTCCACCGTCTTGCGCGCGGCGATTTCGATAGGATCCTCATCGGTTACCCAGCCCGTGTCGACGCTGTTCATGTGAATGCCATCGCTGTAAAAATCCGTCGCCGCCGTCCGCGTCATCATATTGAGAGCGGCTTTCGCCATGTTGGTATGAGGATGGCGAGTGGTCTTCCAATTCCTGTAGAACTGACCCTCCACGGCGGAAACATTGACGATGTGTTTGTCGCGCTCCGGCGTTCGTAGCATTAACGCCTTAAGGCGAGCGTTGATGATGAATGGCGCCACCGCATTGATCAGATGTACCTCCAGCAATTCTACCGACGACACTTCCGCCATCAACAGCCGCCAGGAGTTTCGCCCACGAAGGTCAACCTGTTGCAGATCCTGATCGAGGCGGCCTTCCGGGAACAGATGTTTTTGCCCCGCGAGTTCTTCGGAAAGCAAGCGCAATTGGGAGAGTTCGGCTGCACGCGCTAGCCCCGCAGGTTTCGCGATTTCACCGGCAGTCTCCGCGCTCAATTCAGCGGAGTCACCGAGAAGCTGGCGCACTCTGACTGGGGCGTTGTGCAACGCCGCGGTTTCGCTCTCCATCATGTGCGTGTAAAACTCGGGCGGGCGGCGCACGGTCTGGCAAGCATTATTAATGATGAAATCCAGGCGGGGACGGGTGGCGAGCATCTTTTGGCAAAACGCTTCGACGCTGGGCGTGTGGCGCATATCCAGCCCAAAGACCTCCAGCAGATGTCCCCATTTTTCGAAATCGGGTTCTTGCGCATAACGCGATGCCGCATCGCGCGGGAAGCGCGTGGTGACGATGAGTTGGGCGCCGGACCGCAGGAGTTTCAATCCGGTTTGATAACCGATCTTCACGCGGCCGCCCGTTAGCAGTGCGACGCGGCCGCGAAGATCGGCCAACTCCGATCGCTTCCCGAAGTTGAAGTCCGCGCACGTCGGGCACATCTGATCGTAGAAATGGTGGACGGTCGAATATTTTTCTTTGCAGACATAACAGTGCTGCGGGTCTACCGTCTCGCCCTGGGGCTCTTCAGGGTCGATGTCGCGCGCCTCAAAAGTTTCGGGCGCGAACACATTTGGGGTGGTGAACACGGCCTTTCGGCGTAGCTCGCGGATTCCTGTTTCGTGAAGTACGGCTCCCACGCGCTTGATTTGAGCGGCACTCCGCTCGCGCTCAGCGGCCTTCAATCTTCGGCGTCGAGCGATAGGATCCGGATTATAAAGTTGAGCGACGGCCTGGTGCAGGCGGTTCCGGTCCTCGGCGGGCAGGCTTTCCAGCAGGTTCCTGTCGATCTCGAGTCGTTCGAGCAGGTCAACTGCGGCGCGTAGTTGTTCCAGGAACGCGAGAGAAGTGCTCTCGGGGAACGAATTCTGGTCATCTTCACAAGAAGGCATCTGCATACTGTTCGCTAAATAAAGTTTACTTCCTGATGGAGCGAGATCCACATCATGTCGAGATCATTCGTTGTTCATAAATGTCGCCATCTCACCGTATGTTGACACCCGAACGCGGGAGCCATAGACTCGTACCAATGAAAAAGCAGATGCGATGGACCGTCATCCTTTTTGCGAATACGGTGTTGGTTTTGGCGTTATCGCTGCCGTTCACGGCCGCAGGCCAGACTGCTACCGCGGTACCGAACACGAAGATCCCGCGGCGAACGGCGGAAGGCAAGCCGGATTTCAGTGGTTTGTGGCAGAATCCTCGCGCCAAGGGCAAGGGTGAAAATACCAATTTCGACCGTACGTTGATGGCGCCGCTCAAACCGGGCGGGGAAACGTTTCTCGAGCCCCGCACTGGCGACGCCCGTCACGACGATCCGCGTGCGTTTTGTTTTCCTTCCGGATTTCCATCGAACATGCTGGCAGCGTATCCGATTCAAATCGTCCAGTCGAAAGACACGATGGTGATCGTGCATGAGTTCATGCGTATGACGCGAATCATTCCGCTGGACGGGCGTCCTCATCGCGACGACATTGAGCCTACGTACTTTGGAGATTCGGTCGGGCGGTGGGAAGGCGATGGACTCGTCATCGATAGCACGCACTTCAAGAGGTGGTCGCTGGACGACTCCCACTACGCAAATCCGAACCAATATCGCATGCACAGTGACGCGCTGCATACAATCGAACGCATTCATTTTGTCGACGACAAGACGATCTCCTACAACCTGACCATTGACGATCCAAAGATCTTTACGGCTCCGTGGTCGGAAGAGTTTTTTATGGCATTCAAACCGGAATGGGACAAGGCGGGCCTCTACGAGTTTGTTTGCGAAGAAAATAATCGCTGCCCGGGCGGCCAGTGTGAGGGCAACAAGTAGGCCGGCCGCCTGGCCGTGGCCGACACAGCTCTATTCGGATAACGCCGGGAAATTCGCCGTGCTTGCGAAAATTACGCGCAGCGCAACGATCGGGTTTGTTTGTGCTGGCCGCCGCATCTCCTCGGCATTTCCAATAGTTCTGGCTATTTGCCCCGGTGCACGCCCGGCAGTTCCCATGGACGTCTCCAGGCTGCGAGTTGAGAGTGCCCGTAGTGGCCAGTGACGTATAACTCCCTAGCGGAAATCTGGGCGAACCTGACTACTGCTTGAGGCCTTCTTGAGATTCCCGATGAGCCTGTTGCGCTTGCTCGAAGGCTTTTTGAGAATGTTCTAAGGCGCGTTGAGATTGTTCGTGTCCGCTCAGATGGTCTCCCTTGCCATGTTGTTCCATCGCCTTTCGGTGCGCGTGTGCCGCAAGCTCATGAAATTCGGCGGCTCTGCGATGTGAATCGTTCATATGGATGACCTCATCTGGTTACTGGCGTTCGTTTGGCCCAACGATCGACAGTATACAAAAGACTCGGGATGCTCGGACGTTTCGCGGATCGATTCTGCCGCGGTCAAGACTGACGGCAGTCGTTGCGAATTGATGGAAGGGCACGGCATGCGAATTCATCGAGCCGCCACGAATCGCCTCGTCTCGATGATCATTGACCTAGTTTCAGAGTTCTGGGTCGCTGTCGCCAGACCATCCAGAAAAACTAAGGTCGACCTGGGTTCACGATCGGACGAATCTTGAATTAAGTTGGGACGTTCGAAAGACGCATGAACCATTTCCAGCGCTCTGTGTTCTTCAACTCCGCTAAGAGTGCAGCTTCCGACAATCACGTTCAGATCGCTCGCGAGCGCGTCGCCCACGTAGCTAAGACTTGGAACGTGGAGCTCGCCATCAAAGTTCTCGGTCAAAAGAGAAAACGCCTCACTAAGCCGGAACGTTTGCGCCGGAGCAGATCGAATAGCTAGCGCGGTGGTGTAATTTCCGACGAGACATTCCTCAGAGTCCTTGACGGACGACTTCGCGAACTGATCAAGAATGTATTTGCGAGTAGCCGTGATCTTTGACTTCAGGGCGGCGTCCTGTGTCGAATCGCCTAGGCGATCAAGGAAAACCAGGGTCGCTTTCGGTTCCCGATCGGCAACGTTCGGTACTGTGGCCGGTCGCACGAAAGCGATGGAAATGACGCCCAGGATCCTAGCGATGATAACCTCGTCGGGCTTTGCCCCGTTGAGTACTTTGCTGATTAATGGTGCGGCGGCGTCTCCCAGATTGGGCCACCGCTTTAACTCGAAGCCTGTCACCCCCTGCGGCGGATTGTAGAGCATTTGTCTAATCCACTGCTCGGAGTCAGAGGCTCCTGACTGACAGAAGGCGATACTCGAAAAAAAGAAGAGTACAGATTTAAGAGAATTCACAGACGCTCCCATTGCGGAAAAACTCGTATCCACGAACGTGGGTTCATTTTACGCGAACGCGGCGCCTCCGTCTTGGGGCCGCAGGTGAAACATGGGTCCGATGTATCAAAAGATCAACCGGATCCTAGGTGTCGGATAGTTACCGTTTGGCGCTGCGGTGCAGCATGTTGGTTGAAGCCGGGAAGCCCGAGAGAAAAGACGACAACCTAAGATTTCGTCACTTCGTTCCTTACGACCGTGCCGCTCACTGGATGATCCTTGAAACGCTTCGAGTCATATCATTAATTGACGGTCGTCTGAAGAGCAGATTGCCGTAAAGCTTATCCACCTGGTTTGTGCGTATCGGTCGGGATGAGAGAAGGAGTGGGCAATGCGCGTATTTGTGGCAGGGGCGAGTGGGGCGATTGGCGAACCGTTGATTGCGGAGTTGTTGAAGGGCGGGCACGCGGTGACAGGGATGACAACGAGCGCTGCGCGGGCCAAGATCCTGGAGGGACAGGGAGCCTCCGCGGCGATCGTGGATGCGTTTGACGGCGCGGCAGTGGAGGCGGCGCTGAAGCGGTCGAGGGCAGAAGTTGTGATCGACGAACTAACATCGCTACCGAAGGAGCAAAGCGAGATGCCGAAGTATGCGGCGGGTGATAGAAAGCTAAGGATTGAGGGCGGGGGAAATTTGTTTCGTGCGGCGATTGCGACGGGCGTGCGACGGTACATGCAGCAATCGAGCGGCTTCTTTTTGAAGGCAGCGGAAGGGCGCCTGGCAGACGAGTCGTCTCCAATGGACGTGGATGCGAGCCCGGGCGTGGCGGCGAGTGCACGGACGTATACCGAACTCGAAGCGCGGCTGTTCGGATCTAACACCATTGAAGGCGTGGCGCTGCGATACGGGTTCTTTTATGGGCCGAAGACCTGGTATTACCCCAGCGCGTCGGCCGCGGAAGCGGTGATGCGACAGGAGAATCCGGTTGTGGGTAGGGGACAAGGCGTGTCGTCGTTTGTGCATATCGATGATGCGGCGATTGCGACGGTGGCTGCGCTAACAGCAGAGCCGGGCGTGTACAACGTGGTAGACGATGATCCTTCGCAGCAGAGTGTGTGGCTCCCGGCCTTCGCACATTTTCTGGGCGCTCCGACGCCCCCGCATATGAGTGAAGCGGAGACAAAGGCAACGGCCGGAGACGACGCCGTGTACTACGCGACGAGGTTGACCGGCGCCTCGAACGCAAAGGCGAAGCGGATGCTCGGGTGGAAACCACGAAGGTTGGAATGGCTGCAGGCTAAATAATCGGAAGCTT
This sequence comes from Terriglobia bacterium, assembly GCA_963699945.1. Taxonomy (GTDB): domain Bacteria; phylum Acidobacteriota; class Terriglobia; order Bryobacterales; family Bryobacteraceae; genus Palsa-187. Next base: position 277,390 of record CAVOVW010000007.1, on the reverse strand, counting down.
ACACCAGTTGCTGCAGCACTTCGCGCTGGAATGGTTGGAGTTCATTAATCGCACCCTGCTTCACCAGCGTGGGCCAGTCAGGATTCACGATGAGCGAACGGCCGATCGCCACTAAATCGAACTCGCCGCGATCCATGCGGTCGAGCAGATCATCGATGCCGGTGACCGCTGCTGTGTCGCCTTCGCGGAATGTTGTGGTGAACTCCTGATTGAGAGTGATTGACCCAACGGTGATCGCCGGTTTTCCGGTTAGCTTCCGGGTCCAACCGGCCAGGTTGAGAGTGCTGCCCTCGAACTCCGGCTCCCAGTAACGCCGCTGGGAGCAATGGAAGATATCCACGCCGGCGTTCGACAGAGGCAGCAGAAAGCTGTCCAGCTCCTCCGGTGTGCGCACCAATTTTGCGGAATAGTCCTGCAATTTCCATTGCGAAAAGCGCAGGCATACCGGGAAGTCAGGGCTTACTTTGCGGCGGATTTCTTCAATCACTTCCACTGCAAAGCGCGTACGCCGCAATAAATCACCGCCGTAGCCGTCGGTTCTCCGATTCGTTCCCTCCCAGAAAAACTGATCGATCAAATAGCCGTGCGCGCCGTGGATCTCCAGACCATCGAACCCCAACTGTTCCGCCGAGGCGGCCGCTTCTCCGAACGCACCGATTACGTCGTCTATTTCTTGCTGGCTCATCGGCTCGCGCACTTGTTCGCCGGGCTTTAGCAATCCCGACGGTCCGACCGCGCCCCCGCCCATCGGACGATCCTGTGGTGCCGACAAACCCACATGCCAAAGCTGGGGGAAGATCCGGCCGCCCGCGGCGTGGACCTCATCCGCGACGCGTTTCCACCCGGCAAGGGCTTCCTCGCCGTAGAAATGCGGCACATCAGGATAAAAGCCCGCACCGGCATGAGGAACATATGTTCCTTCCGTCATGATCAAACCGACGCCGCCCTCGGCGCGTCGCCGATAATATGTAGCGACGTCGGCTCCCGGAATGCCGCCCGGAGATTTGCGTCGTGTCATAGGCGCCATCACTATCCGGTTCTTGAGCGCCAGATGTTTTAATATGAAGGGCCGAAACAGAGCCGCCGTGCGATCCGCGGAAAGAGAATCCATAACCAGATTGTATGGGCTCCGGATTTGGCAAATTTGGACGTGATGAATGGAACGCCTTTTCGTTCCAAAGGTACAGACTCGCGTAGGCACGAAGACGGGCTAGTATATTCGTCTTGTGTTCGCCTTTGCACAGCTAACTCCCAGTCGAACGTTATCGCACTTTTTCGTTTCTGCGTTCGGGGGCCCCGGATGATACTCTCGGATTGCGGCCATGGTGGTAAGGTTTCGTTGGAGGTCAATCGGCATCCTTCGATGGTTTGGCGTGCAATTGCTCGGGCACGCTACGCCGGGTCGGAGGTATGCGAGTTGCCCGGACTGCGGCAAAGTCCGCCTGCATCGCTATCTTAGGCCGGACCACATCGATAGGCGCTCCCACACTCCGTGGAGTATGCTCTCGCACCTGCTTGGGGGAAAGTTGTACCACTGTCCTTCGTGCCGCGTTCAATTTTATGATCTTCGGCTGCGAGCTAAACATTTTCAGGCCCGCGCAAGTTCTTCGGATTAAAAGAAAATCTCTTTCAGAACTTCCGCGCCTCCCGACACGATCTTGACGGCAGCTAGTCTCTTCTTTGACAGTGACGCACACCCCGCCAGGAGGATTTGTGAGGCTTATTTCACTACGCTCCTTCTGGCCGCAAACCCTAACGATGGAAAAAGGAACCGCAGGCCCGCCCACGTCGCCGTTACAATTTTGTCCTTTTGTGTTGGATGCCCGGACAACATGTGACGGCACAAAACAGTTACCCGGGGTAATGCGGTTCGTCAAAGAATACATCCGAAGGAAGCTATGCCAAAGCGGCGCGGAAATTGCTGCGTCGCAGCTATGGCAAACGGACAACAGACGCATGACCTTGGCCTGCCGAGGCACTTGCCATCGCTGGCAGAGCGCTGCTTGAACTGCAGCTTCAGTTTTTTAAGTCCCTCAAAACCGAAGGGCATGGAAGAAGTTTTCGAAGTGATCGGCGCGGAGTTTTACCGCTGTCATCAGTGCAAGACGCGGTATGTGAGATGTTTCGGCCGCACACTGCGAAGGAAAACCCACCATGCCCGAACATATGTTTTGGTGCTCACAACAGTTGGACTGGGCCTAATACTCTGCGGTGCTCTAGCTATCGGGATCCTAAAACTGACACATCGTTGGCCGTTGTGACCCGAAGCCTGTAATTTATGCTTGCGCGGTGCGGCGACATGGCCATTTTTACTGGGCCGCAAGCAACGTCGCCGAACGGACGATTCATCGACGAAGAGGGCCATTCAGTAAAACCTAAGCGGCGCTTGCGAAAACGCGAAAAGCTCGGGCTGTCCAATTTTTTATGCGGACGTTCCTGTGGACCAGTAGTTGCTGCTAAGCCCTTTGATTTTATGGTGGGCGGTGCTGGGATCGAACCAGCGACCTCCTGCTTGTAAGGCAGGCGCTCTAACCGGCTGAGCTAACCGCCCGCGTGGAAAATTCGCGATCTTCTTTAGCGTAACATTCTTCAATCGCAGGACCCTTCAATCCCCGTACGGCCCTTCAATCGGGATACAAGCTGACTGCGATTAAATGAACCCAGTACGAAAACCGACCCCCCCTTGACGTGGTATGCTGATTTGGCTCTAATGCCTCAACGGTCGCCATTTCCGAAGATCTGCATTGCGCTGGGGTTCCCCACGGTGGATCAATTGCTGGATCACGCGCGCGCGGAATATCAGGCGGGCGAGCGATTCTTTGAATTCCGGCTGGATTATCTGCCACAGCCGGAACAGGGCATCGCGGCCATGCGCAAATTTTTGCTGCGCCACACCGACTGCGTGGTGCTGGCCACGTGCCGCCGCCATCAGAATCACGGTAAATTCAACGGCAGTATCGAAGAACAGCTTCATATCCTGGAGGCGGCCATCGCCGCCGGCGCCCAGGCCATCGACCTGGAAGTGGAAAGCGCGGAAGGGTGCGGAAAACGCCTCGAAGCTCTGCGTTCCCGGACCTATGTGTTGTTGTCGTACCACAACTATGGCGGCACACCTCCGATGGAGCCTGTAATGCGGCGTATGACGCGCATTCCGGCTGACGGTTATAAGATTGTCACTACCGCGAAGAAGCCGTCCGATAACTGCCGCGTGCTGGAACTGGCGCGAGCGCATCCGAAAGTTCCGACGGTGCTGCTGGCGATGACCGAGACGGGGTTTGCCTCGCGCGTACTTTCCACGCCGTTCGGCGGATTGTATACGTACGCGGCTCCCAACGCGGCCGAAGGAACCGCCTCCGGACAGGTATCCGCGCGGCAGTTGCGGAATCTATATCGCATCGACAAAATATCGCGCGACGCGAAAATTTACGGTGTGATTGCCGATCCAGCGCGTCAGTCGATTTCACCGGCGGTGCACAATCGCGCGTTTCAGGCGCGCCGCATGGACGCGATCTATATTCCGCTGCTGGTGCATCCGGCGCAGCTCAAGGATTTTTTTCTGCTGGCCGGGCGCCTCCCTTTGGCGGGATTCTCCGTCACCATTCCGCATAAGCAGAAGATCATGCGGTATCTGGACCAGATTGAACCGCTGGCGCGGCGCATCGGAGCCGTGAACACGGTGTGGCGCAAGGCGGGGAAATGGCGCGGCGCGAATACCGACATCGAAGGCATCCGGCGGCCGCTGGAGAAACGCCTGCGCCTGGCGAATTGCACGGCGCTGATCGCGGGCAACGGGGGCGCGGCTCGCGCGGCGGCGTACGCGCTGGCCGATGCGGGCGCGAAACTCGCCATCACGGGACGCAACATCGATCGCGTGCGCGTGTTCGCGCGCAGCTGCGGAGCGGAGCTTCTGACGCGCCAGCAGGCCGCCGCGCGGATGTTCGATGTTCTGGTGCACGCCACGCCGCTCGGCATGACGCCGCGCGTGGATCAATGCTTTTTCGAAGATCGCATCCCGGCGAAATTGGTTTTCGACGTGGTCTACAATCCGTTGGAGACGTTACTGCTACACAAGGCCCGCGCGCAAGGCGCCGAGACGATCAACGGGCTCGAAATGTATCTGGAGCAGGCCTCGCGGCAGTTCGAAATCTTCACCGGCGAGACCGCTCCGCGCGCCGTGATGGAAAAAGCCGCACACGAAGCGCTGGAAGCCAAATCGAAATAGCTCGCACGGCGGACGAGGGATGCCGATTCCGGTGGCGGAGCTTACACCCCACGAAGCGCCTATAATGTTCGTATGAAAGTCACACGGCGCAAGCTGGCGGGGCTGTTGACGATTTCGGCGACGCTGCCCAGTATCATTCGTGCGCAGGCTCCTGCAGCGAATCTTTCGGTGCGACCGGACGCGACGGCCGATGCGGCCCGCGGCGAATTCCGGGAAGCGGCTCGTGCGCTGGACACCGTGAAATTGCCGCGCTCCGTCGAGCCTGCGACGCGGTTCGAGGCGTAACGATGGCGGCTCCCACAGGCGACGTTTTCTTCGCCACGATCAGCGAACTATCGAAGCGGCTACGCGCGAAGGAATTTTCCGCAGTCGAATTGACGCGTGCGTTTTGCGACCGCCTGGAATCCATTGGCGGGGAGCATCATGCGCTGGCGCATTCGCTGCGCGCTTCGGCGCTCAAAAAGGCGAAGGACGTGGACTGGGATTTGAAAGTGGACCGCACGCGCAGCCCGCTGCACGGCATTCCTTACGGCGCGAAAGACCTGCTGGCGGTGAAGAAACAGCCGACCGCGTGGGGCACGCGCATTTTTGCCAACCAAACGTTCACCGAAGATGCGGCGGTGATCCAGAAGCTGGACAAAGCCGGGGCGATTCTGATCGGGAAGCTCGCGATGGTGGAACTGGCGGGAGGCGTGGCGTACAGCACGCCCGCGGCGTCCGTCACGGGCGCGGCGCAGAATCCGTGGGACCGTTCGCGCTGGGCGGGAGGATCGTCGAGCGGATCGGGTGTTGCGGTGGCGGCCGGGCTGGTCACGTTTGCCCTTGGTTCGGAGACGTCGGGATCGATCATCACGCCGAGCGCGTTCTGCGGCATCACCGGATTTCGTCCGACGTATGGATTGGTGAGCCGCCGCGGAGCGATGGCCTTGGCTTGGACACTGGATAAAATCGGGCCGATGTGCCGCTCGGCGGAAGATTGCGGCCTGGTGCTGCACCATATCGCCGGACCGGATGCGGATGATCCCGGGTCAGCCCACAAGGGCTTCGCTTATACGCCGCAGTTCGATCGCAAGCCGTCGGATTTCACGATTGGCTACAATCCAGCGGACTTTGCCGAAGTGTCGCCCGACGCGCGCGCGGCGTTTGACACGGCGCTGGCGGCGGTTCGCTCCCTCGGCGTGAAATTGAAAGAGGTTAAGCTGCCCAATTTTCCTTACAGTGCGCTGATCGAGACGGTGATCGGCGCGGAAGCGGCATCGATTTTCGAAGACGTGATTCGCGACGGACGGATCGACCAGCTTTCGGATGCCCCGCAGGCCGCGTCGCTAAAAGCGGCGATCGATATTCCAGCGGTGGACTATTTGAAGGCGATGCGGATTCGCTCCCAAGTGCGCGAGGCGTTCAGCACGTTGCTGTATCGCGACGCGGATATGCTGCTGGCTCCTTCGCGCGTGGGGCCCGCTCCTCCGATTGGTGCGACGTTAGGCGGCGGGCGCATGTCGCCGGCGGCGCGTGGAAACGGGGACATTATTCCGGCGGGCAATCTGGCCGGGCTTCCAGCGATTTCGCTGCCGTGCGGTTTCGCGGGAGGACTACCGCTCGGGATTTCTTTCGTCGGCCGCGCGTTCTTCGACAATCATGTCATTGGCATGGGCCGCGCGTTTCAAAGCCAAACCGATTGGCATCGCCGCAAGCCGGGCGCGGCGAACGCGTGATGTATAGCGTATAAGCTCGCGACGCGGGAGGGCGCAGGCCGCTGCCCCTTTACTGTCGCGGCTCTGAAAGTTCCGCTCCATTACTGTCGCGGTTCTGAAAGTTAATGAGAACGGCTATCCGCGAAACGGAGCCGCGAGACTCATCGAGCGGGGTCCCAACCAGGAATTCGTCATCCGACGCGACCGAACAGGCGCAACGCGCCGAGTCCCGCGATACCGGCGAACGCTGGATAGATGGCCGCGCCCAGCCCGCGCCGCCTCCATTCGCCGTGCACCGCGTGGCCGCCCAGGTAAATGAACGCGCCTCCCGCGATGGCGAGCAGCGCGTGCAAAAATGTTTGACCAAGATAGGGAGCCAATGCCACTTCCAGAGCCGCGCCCGTGAGCGTCATCAATTCGGCGGCGATGCTCCAGATGAGAGCCGAGCGGCGGGAGCCCAGCGCTGCGCGCGCGATGACGCCAAGCGCGATGCCCTCGGGAATTTTGTGAACCGCCACCGCGAGCACGAACGCGGGACCGAGCGTGAGCAATCCGTTCGCGGCCACGACGCTCCAGCCATCGAGCGCCGCGTGCAAGGCGGTCGCGATCAATAGGGGCGCGCCGAAGCCATGCAGCTCCGTGTGGCAATGATCGTGATCATGCTCGTGGACATGGGAACACGAGGGGCACACCGGATAAACGAAATGATCGATGATCCACAGCAGCGCGAAACCGCCCACGATCCAGGCGAGGGCTTCGGTCCAGTTCCAGAACGCGGCCATTTCGGGCAGCACCCATAGCAGCGCCACGCCGACCAGAATTCCTCCGCCAAAGGGAACCATGCGGCGCGCGATGGAAGGCACGGAGCTGAGCCACACCCCGCACACGGCGGAGGCGACGGCGATGGCGGTGATGATGAGAGGCGCGTCGAACACGTGATTTATATCCGAGGGAAAACTTCGGGCGACCTACAATTCTATCGTTTACGATGGCCGCTTATTCCGGGCGTCTATTTAGAAGCTCCGGAAATGATCGTGGCCGCGTGGCTCGAGCGGCTGGCCCTGGAAGCGCAGTTCGCCGGGCCGACCCTTGATTTGCTGCCTTTTACTGACGATCGCTGCCGATGCGCGTCGTGCCTTTGGGCGGCGCGAGCCGCGGAGGCATGGTGAACAAGAGCTCGTAATCCTCGCCGCCGTGCAGGGCGCGATCGAGCGTCGCTCCCCGTACGATCGGCACGCGATCCACCTCGGCGGCGACTTTCGATGCGCTGCATAGGCGGAACAGATCGAGCGAAAGACCGTCGCTGACATCGATGCAGGACGTCGCGCGGCCGCGCAGGCTGCGTCCCAAGGCGAGCTTCGGTTCAAACCGGCTGTCCCATGCGTGACCCAGGCGTCCCGAAACATACAGCGCGTCGCCCGGTCTCGCTCCGGAGCGGAGCAGGGCTTTGCCGCGCGGCACACTGCCGCAGACGATTACGTCGCAGAAAAGTTTATCGGCCTTTGCCAGGTGCCCTCCCGCGAGCGCCGTGCCGGTTCGTTTCGCGAGTTTCATGAGCCCGCGATAAAAGAGATCGATCCAGTTTGGCCCGCGCGTGCTTGTGGCGAGTTCCTCCGGCAATGAGAGCGACACCAGACAAAATTGCGGATCGCCACCCATGGCCGCGATATCGCTCAGGTTGCGCGCCAGCGCGCGGTGGCCAACGATCGCAGGGTCAAGATCGCGCGTGAAATGGATATCCTCGATCATCGGGTCGGTTTTGAACAGAAGATCGTGATTCGGCTTCGGCCGGAACAGGGCGCAATCGTCGCCGATGCCGACGGTGATTTGCGGGCCTTTCGCGGCCAGTCTCCGGATCTTTTCGATGAGGTCGATTTCGTTCATGCGGCCGCTGCCATCACCGATATTACGCCGAGATGTTACGCCGCGCCGTCTGCCGGGGCCGCGAAGACGAGTCCAGAAGGAAGCTCCTCGCCGAAGATTTTGCCCATCGCTGCGAGATCGCCCGACGGCTCGGCGTCGAGATCGATACCGGGGAATGCGCGGCGCACGGCGTCGAGCGTGTGCGGCGGAAGATCGCGTGTGGCGTCGCCTGTGCGGCGCGCGATGGCTCGCACGGCGTCTTGAGGCTTCGCTGCTTCGATCACTGTTTTTGCGATCAGCGCTTCGACCCAGCGTGCGGCGGTTGATGGTGGAATCACTTGATTCATGGGTCCGTAAAAAAGTTTGCGCGCGCCCAGACGCGCCAGGCACCACAGGCCGGTTTCGACGAAATCATTCTTCAGGATGTGCGTGAGAAGCTCGTCGCCAAGCTGCGTTTTCGTGCCGATGGGCAGATACTCCAGGCTGGCGGCGGCTCGCCACATTTCGCGCAGCAGGCTGGGATTCACGCGCGGGGGCCGCTTCGCTCCGCGCGGCAACAGCGACCCGGAGATGCGCTGGAAAATATCGGCCTGCTGATTCTTATTTAATCCGCCGGCAACACGGCCGCAGAAAATCCACCATTCAATTTCGTTTTGCACTTGATTGGCAAAGCGCAAACCTTCGGCATACACGCGGCGGGCCTGCTCCACGCGGAAATCGTCGCCCGGATAGCCGAAGCCGGGGCGCAGACAAAGTCCACACAAGCTGAGCCAGCGGAGCTCATGCGCGGCGCTACGCCCTCGTCCTGCTGCTGCTTCCAGCAACTTGTCTGCTAAGCGGCGGATGGCCGGAAGCGGCCAGGATCCGCGCCCGAGTCCAAGGGCTTGCTCCAGCCGCGCGGGAAGTTGGGCGGGCTCGATTTCGTCGGTAGAGAATACTCGTGGGATTAGCGCCTCGGCCGCATGCGACGCTTCTTCGCTGATCACAGCCGCGGGCCGCGCGGCCGGTTGATCTGCCGCCGCTTTGCGGAGCTCGAACTGCAATCGCCAGCGATGCTCACTGGCTTTGGAATCGGCCCACAATTCGATGGTGCCGATTTCGGTGAGGCGCGCGCCGAGCTTGATCGGCACTAAACGCTCGCCCGCTTTACCGAAACGCAGCACGGCGTTCAACGGGGCGTGCAGGTGCGGTTCTCCGTCCACGGGAGGGACGGGGAAAGTCACGATGTCGCCGACTTTGTCCTCGGTTCGCACGCGCGAACTAAAAAGACGGAACGAGACAGGTTTGTTGGCCACCAACTGCAAGTTGCCCGGATCGATCTCGATGGTTGAGCCTTCTTCGGTACCGCGCGGCACGAGGCACATCGCGCGGACGCCTTCGTCTTGCGTCCCGCCGAGGCCGATGAAATATGCGCGCGGCAGGCCTCCGCGCACCAGCAAGCCTTGGCCTGTGGCGCGAACGTGCGAATAATAGGCCGCGCCCACGGCGACGGCGAGATCGAGGTCGCGATTGTCGAAGATCGCGGGTCGCTTGCCGTACCAATGTGCCAGAACATCGGCGACGCGCTCGCGCAGAATTTCGGGGATGAAAAAGCCGCCATTAAAGAGGATGGCGTCGGGAACGGCGTCACCCGCGCTCTCAAGGAACGCCGCGAGATGGCGCGTGACCGCCGGATCGGTGACGTAGGGCAGGCCCAGTTCGCGGAACGGACTTTGCTCTTCCTCCTTAGGACGATCGTCGCGCTCACACATCGGAAGAAAACCGTCGAGCGTTAGTTCCAGCGCCTCCTCGCGCAGGATCTCGGTCTTCATCGTGCCGCCGATCAGCGAGGATCCGCCGCCCAGCACCGTGATCTCGACGCTTTTCAAATTCGGATCGGCGAGCAGGCGCTCCTTGGCTGACGCGCACTGGCGGCGCAAGGCGCTGCGCTGCCGAATCGACAGCGACTTGCCGAGCTTCGATTCCACCAGCCACGCCAGCGTGAGATCGAGATTATCGCCGCCCAGAAGTAAATGGCGGCCCACGGCTGTGCGCGTGAAATCGATGCGATCGCCCTCGCGCGCGACGCGAATCAGCGTGAAGTCGCTGGTGCCGCCGCCGACGTCGCACACTAGAACGGTTTGCCCATCGAAAAGGCTTTTTTGCGAGCGCGCCAGGTCGTTCGCCACCCAGGAATAGAACGCCGCCGCCGGTTCCTCCAGCAGCGTCAGATGTTCGATGCCGGCCTCGCGCGCTGCGGCCACCGTCAGTTCCCGGGCCTCCTCGTCGAAGCTGGCAGGCACGGTGAGTACGACGTTGTGCTCTCCTAGCGGCGACCCATGCTGCTTCTGCCACGCGCTGGCGAGATGCCGCAGAATTTTCGCGGAGACTTCAACGGGCGATAAAACGCGGCCGCCTTCCTGCGCGTCCCACGGAAGAATTTTCGCGGTGCGGTCTACGTCGGGATTCGATAGCCAGCTTTTGGCCGAATGCACGCACTTGGTGGGAACCACGGCGCCCTGCTCGCGCGCGTAGGCGCCAATGTATTCCTGGTCGCCCAGGAAAAGGAACGACGGCAGCGTGCGCAGCGCTTCCATGCGGCCCTGCGCGACGTACTGCGGGGTTTCCTGCACGTGAATGGCGGGCGTATCGCCGCTCTCGGCGGGATCGATATAGGCGAGCGCCGAGTTGGTGGTTCCGAGATCGATGCCGATGTTCATCGCATTGATAGCGATCGTTCCGGTTCCCGGAGCGACCTACTCGACCTCAATTTCAGCGGGAACCAGTTGTCCGCCGGCAGGGGCAGCGGTCGGCAGATCCACCTTCTCGGCCTTCCATCCTTTATGACGGAGCAATCCACCGGGAGCCTTTCCGTTCGGAGGCACGTTGCCCACCAGCTTGTACGCGCTTTTACCGAGGCCTTCGGTTTTTACGTAGACTCCTTCGACGCCATCCACCACGGGCGCGAGCTTCATATAGCGCTGCAGCGTTTCGTGCGCCTTGCTTTGGATATCGCGCACGGCCGCTCCTACCTGATCGTCGGAGTAGGCGGAAATGTCTTCCATGAGGAAATCGATCATGCGGGCGTCGCTTTGGAGAATGGATAGAATCTGTACCGCTCCATCGCCGGGTCCGGCTTGCGGCTTGGGCGGCGGGGCGGGCGCGGGCTTCGCCACGGGGGTGGGCTTTGCGGCGGACGCTTTTATGTAGCCAAACTGCTGTGCGACGCCGACGGGCAATTCACCCGAGAAGAGAATAGAAAAGAAACTGCTGAAAGCGGCTGAAATTCGACTCAAGATGTTCCTCGCTGGAATGGGGAAGGTACTTTTTTATTTTACCTGTTGAAGCGGCGCGGCGAATTTTACGCCGACGAAAGAGCAGATCCCTCGAAGCGCTTTTTGATCGCGCACAACGCTGAGGAACGCTATGCGCTCCACTCCTCGGAATGACGCATCTGTCAATTAAAACGCAGGATTTGCCAGAGGCTCGCGAAGTCGTCGGTCCAGGTGATGGTGGGCTGGCCGGGGCGGCTCCAGCCGATGATCGTGTCGCGGATCTTCGAGCCCTGGAATGTCTCTGGCTTTTCGGTCATCAGCACCCAACGTGAATTGCTCTCGCCGGCTTCGCGATCCTCCAGGGCGATCACCATGCGGACCTGCCAGCCGAGGTGCCGCGCCATGCCGCGCGCCACCGGCTCCAGGTCGAGCGAGCGATTGGAAATATGCAGCGCGAGAATGCCTCCGGGCGCGAGGCGCGCGCGATAGAGATCGGCGCACTCATTCGTCAGGAGGTGGATCGGGATGGAATCGCTGGAAAAGGCATCCACGGCAATCAGGCTGTAGTCGTGCGATTGCCCGACGGCGAGCTCGTGCTCCAGTTGTACGCGCGCGTCGCCTAATGTGACCTCGGTGTGAGCCTTGGAATCCTGCAAAAAGTAAAACCAGCGATGCGCGATATCGTCGACGGCGGGATTGATCTCGTAGAAATGATAGGTGTCGCCGGGGAGGCCCCAGGCGGCGATCGTCCCGGTGCCGAGGCCGACGATCCCGATGCGGCGCGGCTTGGGCGTAGTGACGATGCCGAGGGCAACGCCGCTGTGCGGCCCGTAATAAGAGGTTGGCTTGTCCCGCAAGCCGGGGTCGAGAAATTCGAAACCGTGTTCAATCACACCGTGCGTGAGGTCGCGCAAGTGCCGCCCGTTCTGATCGGTGCGTTCCGACACGCGCAGGATGCCATAGAAATTGCGGACGGCGGCAATCGATGGCCGGCCGACGGCGGTGATCGCATAGAGCGATGTGACGCCGCCTATGAGCAAGGCCATCAGCGGAATGCGCACCGAAAAATTGCGGCTGGTCCATTGCGAGAGGGCGCCGCTGCGCATCCAGGCCGCGAAGCCGAGCAGACAGCCGAGCGAAAGCGATAGCGGAAGCTCATAGAGTTCCTTGAAAATGCGTGGGGCGATGAGCGCGGCGAAGGCCCCGCCCATTGCTCCACCGGCGGCGATCGTCAGATAAAAAGCGGTGAGATATTTCGGCGAAGGGCGAGAGCGCGCCAGTTCTCCGTGGCACAGCATGCAGACGGCAAAGAGTGCCCCCAGGTCTACCGCGATTTGCGCCAGCACCGGCACGCTGCTGGCGGCAGTTACAACCGCGCACGTCACGGGCGCGAGCACGCCGGCGAGCACGGAAAAAACGCCGCGCTTGTACCAGCGGTCATTGTCAAACGTCAGGATGAAGGTGAGGAGATAGACGGCGAGCGGCGCGATCCAGAGGAACGGGATCACGGCGATTTCCTGCGTGATCTGGCTGGTGGTGGCGAGCAGCAGCACGGAAGTGACGATCGAGAGCCCGAGCCACAGGAGCACGTCGAGCGCGAGAGGCTTTTCGAGCTCCGATACAGGGACACTCGCGTCTGTGAGCGCTTCGGCGGGCGCGCCGCCCGATTTCCAAGCAGCCCAGATGCACAGCAGCGCGAAGACTATGTAGAAAGCCGACCAGACAGTCGCTTGCGTGCGCAGGCGCAGCCACGGCTCGATCAAAAACGGATAGCTGAAGAGCGCCAGAAACGATCCGGCATTGGAGAGCGCGTATAGGCGCCAAGGCGAATCCGCAGGGCGAGCGCGATGGAACCAGCGCTGCAGCAAGGGAGCGGTGGAGGAAAGCAGAAAGTACGGCGCGCCGATGGTGGCGGCCAGCAGGAGAAAGATGCGGCCAGACGGATCGTCAGGGGTTAACGGCTTCCAGTGTTGGGCGCTGGGAATCACGGGCAGCGTCGCGGCCGATGCGGCAAGCAGCGCGATATGAATCCACGCGGCGGTTTTTGTGTTTCGCCGCGAGCCCAGCCAGTGCGCGTAGGCGTAGCCGGCGAGCAGCGCTGTCTGGAAAAACAGCATGCAGGTGGTCCACACGGCCGGGCCTCCGCCGAACCAGGGGAGCACGAAGCGCCCCATCATGGGCTGCAGTTGGAAGAGCAGAAACGCGCTCAGAAAAATAGTGACAGGCAGGAGCATAGAGGGACGCACATCGCGGGCAATTTCCGACTCTAGCACGCGCCGTCAGGCGTTTTGCAAAACGTCGCTTCTCAAAACTTCGTGAATTTGTTCGATGACCCACGCCACTTCCGCTTCCGTGATCACGTAGGGCGGCATGAAATAGACGATGTTGCCGAGCGGACGAAGAAGAAGGCCGCGGGCGAGAAATGCCGCCGAGAGTTTGGGGCCGATGGAATCGAGGTAGCCGCCGTCGCCCGTTAGCTCGATGGCTCCCACGCCGCCGAGAACACGGACATCTCCCACGTTGGGAAGCGAGCGTAGGTGCTCAAAGCCCGCGCGCATCTGGATTTCGAGAGCGCCGATGCGGCCCAGCACGTCGCTCTCGCGAAAGAGGTCGAGGCTCGCGAGTGCGACGGCGCAAGCCAATGGATTCGCGGTGAAAGAATGTCCGTGAAAAAACGTTTTGGTGCGATCGTCGCTCAGGAACGCGTCGAAGACGGCGTCGGTCGAGGCGGTGACGCCCATGGGGAGATACCCCGCGGTGAGCGCTTTCGAGAGGCACATTAAGTCTGGACTGACGTCGACATGCTCGCAGGCAAACATTTTGCCGGTCCGGCCGAAGCCCGTAAGAACTTCGTCGGCAATCATCAGAACATCATATTGATCGCACAGGCGGCGAACACCGGAGAGAAATTCGCGCGGCCAGACGATCATGCCTCCTGCGCCTTGCAGCATGGGCTCGACCAGGACGGCTGCGATTTCGTCGCGATGCCCGGCGAGGCGACGCTCCAGATCGCCCAGGCAATCGATGGAGCAGGTCGCGCGCTGGAGTCCGAGCGGACAGCGGTAGCAGTAGGGCGCGTGCACACGCTCGACCGGGAACAAAACGGGCGAGAACGCGTGAGTGAAGATCGAAGCTTCGCTCGTGGACATCGCGCCGACGGTATCGCCGTGATAGGCGTGATGGAGCGCGATGAATTTCGTGCGTGTGCGGCTCGCCGCGATTGCTCCAGTATTGCAGCGCCGAGCTTCAGAGCCACCTCGACGGCCGTGGAGCCGTTGTCGGAATAGAAGATGCGATTCAGGCCGGCGGGCATGATTTCGGCCAGCCGCTCGGCCAGTTCCACGGCGGGCGCGTGGGTGCAGCCTGCGAAAATCACTTGCTCGATCTTGCCAGCCTGCTTAGCCAGCGCCTCGTTGAGCTTAGGATGCGAGTGGCCGTGGATGTTTACCCACCATGAAGAGATTCCGTCGAGAATCTTGCGGCCGTCTTCGGTATAGAGATAAACGCCCTCACCGTGCGTGATGGCGATCGGCGCGGGGGCCGTCGCCATTTGCGTGTAGGGATGCCAGACGTGGGCGCGATCGCGATCGACAAGCGATTTCTGAAGGGGGACCGATTTCATTTGAGGAACTCGCATAGGCGGCCTTCCGGATCGAAACTTCTGGCGCTCCACGCGGCGAGCGATTCGGGAGTAAAGGGATCGAAGCGCGGCATCTGCGCAATAACGGGCACGCGCGCGTAATGCTCGATGGCTGCGGCGTTGTCGGCATTCGGCTCCCCGGTCAGGACGACTCCGGCGACAGTGACCGAGCGCGTGCGTAAAGCTTCGACCGTTAAACACGTGTGGTTGATGGTGCCGAGGCTGCTGCGTGCGGCGATCAGAGCGGGAATGCCGAGCATCGCGATGAAATCGACGATGCAATGCACATCGTTCACGGGCACGAGCACCCCGCCCGCGCCTTCGACGATCCAACTCGTCCGATCATCTTTTGGCAAAATACACAGCGTTTGTTCCAGGTCAATCGGCTCAACCGCCCATTTCGCGGCAAGGTGTGGCGACACGGGACGTGGCAGTCGGATGCCCACGTCGAGGATTTCTGCTTCGTCCGCGACCGCCAGGCGGCGAACCTCTGCTGTGTCGTCGTCCTGTTCGATGCCGGTTTGGATGGGTTTCCAATAACGTAGCGGTGCGACGCGGCGATAACGCTGCAGCAGTGCTGCGCTGAGCACGGTTTTACCGATACCAGTATCGGTGCCTGTGATGAACAATCCTTTCATCTAAATCCGTTCGTATCCTCCGGGTTACGCCCGGCGTTGCAGGACTTCTTCCAACGTATCGGCGAAGCGGTTGAGCGCGATCTTGCTCAGGCCCTGGTTCGCGGAGATTCGTAGCCTCGCGGTTCCTTCGGGAACGGTGGGCGGACGAATGGCGCGCACGTCGAACCCGGCGGCCTGCAGTTCGCGGGCAACGGCCAGGGCGCGTTCGTTTGAGCCGAGAACGACGGGAATAATTTGCGAATGTCCCGCGAGGCCGAGGCGCGCCCGCAGATCTCCGGCGCGCGTGAGCAGCCGTTGGCGGCGCTCCGGCTCTTTTTCGATCGTTTCCAGGCTCGCTTCGAGCGCCGCGGCGATGGCGGGCGGGGCGGCCGTTGAGAAAATGAAAGTCCGCGCGCGCTGGATCAGATATTCGATTGCGTTCTCCGATCCCGCGACGAAGGCTCCGGCGACGCCGAGCGCTTTACCCGCGGTGTTGATCGAAATGAAAACGTCTTTAGCGATGCGGTGGGCTTCGATCAGGCCGCTGCCGTTTTCGCCGTATATGCCGACGGCGTGGGCCTCGTCGACGATCAGCGCGACGTTAATTCTGCGGCATAGCGCGGCGAGTTCCGTGAGCGGTGCTTCATCGCCATCCATACTGAACAGCGATTCGACGACGACGAACTTGCGGCCCAGGCCCCGGTATTCGCCGAGCAATTTTTCGAGCGCCGCCACATCGTTGTGCGGAAAGATAACTTTTTCGGCGCCCGAGAGGCGCACGCCGTCGATCAGGCTCGCGTGATTACGCTCGTCCGAGAAAATAACATCGCCGGGCTCGGGGAACGTGCTGAGTACGGCCAGATTCGCCAGATAGCCGCTGGAAAAATACAGGCTGCGCGCCGTTTGTTTAAAGGCGGCGAATTTTTGCTCCACGCGCGAGAAGCAGTTGCGCTCACCGCGCAGCAGGCGCGACCCGGTGCTGCCGACGCCTTCCTGTTCGATCGCCGCGGCCATACGCGACTTCAATAAAGGATGCTGCGAGAGCCCCAGATAATCGTTCGAGCAGAGATCGATGCCCGAGGGCGGACACAAGGAGCGATAGAGGCCCGCGTCGCGCACGGCCGACAGGCGCTGAGAGATTCTTACGTCAAGCGATTCATCCTCGGATCGAATCGCTAGGTCCGGCGGCTGATTTTCTCTATCGCTAACTTCTTTTGCTGTAATTTCTTCTGGTTTAAGTTCCGGCATGGGCGGATGTTTCTGCGGGCGCGTGCGGCTCCGCTGCGCCGCGTGGCGCAGGGATTAACTGCATGCCCAGCTTGCCCAGTAATTTTTGATCGGCGTCGGCCTCCGGGTTTGGCGTGGTGAGAAGCTTGTCGCCCATAAAAATCGAATTCGCACCAGCGAGGAAACAAAGTGCTTGTGCCTCGTCCGACAAAGACAGGCGTCCGGCGCTCAGCCGCACGAAGGATTTAGGCATCAGGATGCGCGCGGTGGCGATCATGCGGACCAGCTCCAGCGGATCCTCGGCTTGCTGCTTCGCGAGCGGCGTACCTTCGACGCGCACCAGCATGTTCACGGGCACGCTTTCGGGATGCGGGTTGAGCGACGATAGCTCCCGCAACAAGCCATAGCGTTCGCGACGGCCTTCGCCCATGCCGATAATTCCGCCCGAGCAGACGGTGATACCGGCATGGCGCACGCGTTTCAGCGTCGCGAGGCGTTCTTCGTAAGTGCGTGTACCGATGATCTCGCCGTAAAACTCAGGGGATGTATCGAGATTGTGGTTGTAAGCCGTGAGACCGGCTTCGGCGAGCGCATCGGCCTGCGGTTCGGTCAGCATGCCAAGCGTGCAGCAGGCTTCCATGCCAAGCTGGCGGACGCCGCGCACCATTTTTAAGACGCGTTCGAATGGCTCGCCCTTGGGGACGTCGCGCCATGCCGCGCCCATACAGAAGCGCGTCGCTCCCTGATCGCGGGCAGATTGTGCGGCGGCCAGCGCTTCGTCCACATCCATCAATTCCTGACGCTGGACGCCCGTGCGATAGTGCGCTGATTGCGGACAATAAGCGCAATCCTCCGGACAGCCGCCAGTTTTGATACTGAGCAGCATGCAGCCTTGCACTTGATCGGCACGGTGATAGCGGCGATGCTCCGTTTGCGCGCGAAAAATCAAATCGGGCAAAGGAGATGTGTAGACGGATTCGATCTCCGGGACCGTCCAGTCGTGACGAAGCTCGCCTAAGGAATTGAGCTGAGACAGGGGCGCTTGTATCTGTTCCAAGACTTAATTTTATCTCCAAAGCAAGCAGATGGTTACGGCATTCAAATGGAAATTCGTTTGCCACGGGCCATGGGCCTCGTTTATCCTCGGGATTAAGCCAACGTCCCCCAGAGCCGCTTAGGGTGAGGACTTCCTCCGCGGCAAAATACCACGTAAGTATTCCACGGCTGTAAAGACTTAGAAGGATTGCAGATGAAATAGGCACCATCCAACCGAGTGGTAACTTCCCGCATCTGGCTGTCTCCGATCCGGCCGCGGTGGCACGGAATGTGGATAGGGCAACGAGTTGCCGTGAAATAAATCGCCGGAACCTTGGCTTCGTCCCGGGTTTATCTAGAATTCATATCGATGCGGTATGATTTTGAAGCTTCTTTCGTCGTCCGTTCGCGAGAGAATTTCCCCGTGGTCTTCAACAACCGATACCTTGTAGCGTTTCAGGAGGAGAAATGTTCAAAGTTCGCTCGATCCGCGTTGCCGCCGTCAGCAATGCTTTCACGATTGTCGCCTTAATTAGCATGGCCACTACATTCGCTTGGGGCCAGACAGGGACCGCATCAATCAGCGGAACGGTTTTAGACGCGACGGGTGCTGCCGTCCCCGGCGCTTCGGTGGACATCGCGAACGCCTCGATCGGCTTCGACCGAAAACTGGAAACGAACGGGGCAGGGATCTTCGCGGCTCCCGCGCTGCAACCGGCCAGCGGCTACACCGTTACTGTAGAGAAGCCGGGTTTTTCAAAGTATGAAGTCAAGCAATTCGATTTGGTCGTTGGCGCGGCCATCGCGTTGAACATTCCCCTTTCGGTCTCCTCCGCTGGAACTGCCGTCGATGTCACCGCGGAAGCTCCGGTGGTGGAAGCCGGCAAGACTGACGTATCGCAGGTGGTGGACAACCGGCAGATCATGGATCTGCCGATCAATGGCCGGCGCGTCGATAGCTTCGTCGCGATGATGCCAGGTGTGGCTCCCGACGCGGCGTTCGGTTTGCTGACGTTCCGCGGCAACTCCGGCGGCAACACGTTTCTGACGGACGGCGTCGACACCACCAACAATTTTTACGACGAAAATGCCGGCCGCACCCGAACGTATAACATCTCGCAGGACGCGGTGCAGGAATTCCAGGTGGTGACCAGCAACTTTTTGCCGGAGTACGGGCGCGCATCGGGCGGTGTGGTGAACACGATCACCAAAAGCGGCACGAACAGCACGCACGGCTCGCTGTTTTGGTTTTTCCGCAATCGTACGCTGAACGCTACGGACCCGACTTCGAATGGGATTAATCCTCCGGATTGGCGCCATCAGGCTGGCGCCACCATCGGCGGCCCGATCAAGAAGGACAAATTGTTCTACTTCTTTAGTGGCGAACTGCAGCGTCACAACGCGCCGATTCTTTCTTCGAACATTACTTCGACGCTGTTTGACAAGAACGGAAATCCGCTGCCCGCCGCAACCGATCCACTAACCGGATGCGGTGGTACGCAGAATCCATCGAATACCGGCGTCACCGGCGTCTTCGCTCCCGCCGCGAGTGCGGCGCAATGTACGGCCGCCATCAACTTTCTGGAAACGCGCGTGAAACCGCAGATCATTGATCGCACGGCGGACGTCAATCTTTTGTTCGGCAAAATCGACTACGTCATAAACGATCGCAACCGCTTTAACGCCGAGATGAATTATCTGGATTTCCGCTCCCCGAATGGCATTCAGACGCAAGCCGTGTTGACGAACGGCGGTGGGATCGGAAACAACGGCAATACGAACGTTTTTGACCGCACGGTCAAATCTGGCCTCACGACCATCATTTCCGCCACAGCTCTGAATGAGATCAAGTTCGGTATGTTCAAAGATCGCCAATACGACCCGGTGGCGTCCGACCTGGAGCCAGTCACCGGCCCGGCGAGCTACACGATTTCTACTGGCAGCTTGAGCAACATCGGCATGTCGACCTCATATCCGCGTCTGCATCCGAGCGAATTGCGCTTCCAGATTGCGGACACGTTTTCGTACATCATCAATAAGCATTCTTTGAAGTTCGGGATTGACTGGGCGCATACCGAAGACTACGACTACTCCCGCAGTAATCAGTTCGGGACCTGGACGTATCCAAACCTGAATGCCTTCGCGCTCGATTTCAGCAATCCCGCGGGCGGCACGCAGTGGTCGTCGTACAGCCAGAAGTTCGGCAATCCTTTGTGGGACGGCGCGATACAGGATTTCGCTTTCTTCGCGCAGGACGAGTACCACGTGACTCCGAAACTAACCATCAGCCCGGGCTTCCGCGTGGAGCATACTTCACTGCCGCAACCTTCTGCGCCGGTCGCCCTGGGAGCGCTGAATATCCCGAACGACTGGCCGCAAACCGGAAAGTTGAACTATCAGCCGACCAATATCGCGCCACGCATCGGCGTCGCTTACGCGTTCGATCAGAAGACGGTGATCCGCGCAGGATACGGGATGTTCTACAACCGCTACATCACGCAGATCATCGACGGGTTGGCCGAAGCCAACGGCTCCTATCAGCCGAGCTATACGTTGCAGGCGAACGTGCCGGCGCAGTTGGCGGTCGGACCGGTTTTCCCGACGCCGCTCACAGCCGTGCCGAACGTTACAGGTAGCGCCGCGCTGGCGTTCTCGACGCAGGACTTCCGGAATGCCTATTCAGAACAGTTGCAGGTTTCTGTACAACGCGAAATTCTGCACAACACCAGTTTTACCGCCTCCTATGTTTGGAGCCGCGGCTTGCACATTGTAAGCGGTTACAATGCGAATCTCTCGGCGCCCAGCGCGTCCTATACCTACGCGATTCTGAATACTGCCGATGTCAACAACGCAACCGCTGCCAATCAAGTGGGCGCCTTTTCGACGCCACTCTACACGCGCTCCAACCTGATTAATCCGGCCTACGGTGCGGTTATGGCTGTCAGTTCCAACTTAAACAGCTATTACAACGGACTGCTGTTACAAGTGGTACGCCGTTACACGAACTGGTTCTCATTGGACGGAAACTATTCCTGGGCTCACTCGATCGATTACAACATCGGTGGCGCGGCCGGAAACTTCCCGGTGAACAACGGCGTGCTGTTCGCTCCCTCGCAGCCGATTTCGTACGCCAATAATGATTTCCGCGACGAACGGGGTTCATCCGCCACGGACCAACGCCATCGCCTGGTGATTAACGCGATCCTCAATCCGCGGTTCACCAGAGGCAACAACTGGGTGGAGCGCAACATCATCAACGGGTGGCAGTTAGCGGTGGCTTCCACATTCGCGTCGGGATTCCCGATTACGTCGACCATCGGAGGCGTGTCTTCCAGTTCGCTGCCGACCGTTCCGGGCGGCCTGTTCAGCACCAGTTCGATCAATGGCCTCGGTGGATCTACTCGCGTGCCCTTCCAGCCGATTTCAAACTTCTATACGCCGCCGATCTATCGCACGGACGCTCGTTTGGTGAAGAACTTCAGTGTGACAGAGCGCGTTAAGGTGCAACTGGGTATTGAAGCGCAAAACGTGTTCAATCACCTGATCGTTTCCGGCGCGGCGCCGTTGAATGCGCAGGAATACACGCTGGTGAAGGTGCCGGGGACACAGGGCGCACCTTCGGCATCCCTCTTCGCCGGGCAGTCGGTGCTGGTGCCGTTTGCCAACTATAAGCAGCTCCTGCAGACGCTGTTGCCGTTCGGCGAAAGCAGCGCCCGCCGTGCTCAAGTCTCCGTGCGCATCCTATTCTAGAGTCGCCTGGCTCATGCGGCGCTTCGGGAAACCGGAGCGCCGTTTTTCTTTCGCTCCGCTTTTCTTTATCATCGAAGTGGTGCTCCGTTGGTTTCTCATTGCGTTGCTCGCGCTGCCGGCGTTCGGCGCCGATTGGGTAGAATACCGCTCCGGCCCGTTTCACGTTTTTAGCGACGCAGGCGACAAACGCGGGCGCGAGGCGCTGACAGAGCTGGAACAACTGCGCTTCGTGCTGGGCGCGACGCTGGGCGGTGCCGCCTCGGCCACATTGGGTGTGCGAGAGCTGACCACTGTTTGGCCGGTGAACGTCGTCCTGTTCGCGAATCAGAAAGAGTACGCGCCGCATGCGCTGGCGGTGCCGCTGGTGGAGGGCGGATCGTCGACGCTGGCGGCCTGGACAGCCGACATCGGGAAAGACGCCGCGCTGCCGCGCGATCTGCTGCGCGCCGCGACGCAGCTGTTGATCGAAGACAATTCGGGTCGTTTGCCTGAGGAGATGGAAACCGCGCTCGGCGATTTAATGGCAACGATGCGCGTGGCCAATGCGACGAAGGTTGAAGTGGGCGCACCGCTCGGTGCCGGCGAGATTTCCGGCGACCGCTTGCGCACATGGGCGAAGCTGCAGATGCTAACCACGCAGCCGGAATTCGCAGGCAAGCTGCGTGTGTATCTGAATAACCTGCAACAGGCGGGTGAGGAAGACGCAGCCGTGCGCAATGCGTTCGACATGACGGCTGCCCAGTTGAACCAGCGCGCCGACGCTTATTTACGCGCCGGGAAGTTCGAGGCCGCGGCGGTGAACAGCAGGCCGATCGCGCCAAATCGCGATTTTATCGAAAAGAATACGCCGAAGGCCGACGTCGCCGCGCTGATTGCCGAGCTCGACGCCAAGGGCCGGACGTTTCCCGACGGCAGCCCGCGCGCGCTGGTGGCACAGAATACGCTTTCTTCGCTTGAACTTGCCGCGAAGGCGAATCCGCGTTGGGCGGAGCCGCATTTCAAAATGGCGCTGATCGAGAAAGACAAAGCGAAGCAAATCGCGGATCTTAAAACCGCTGCATCGCTTGCGCCTCGCAATCCGGAGTATTGGCAGAAGCTCGCCGAGACGCAGGCTGGCGCGAGTTTGTTCGCGGATGCCGAAAAATCGTGGACAGCCGCGGAGCGCGCCGCGCCGAACGCGAAGGAGCGCTCGCGCATTCACCAGGCGAAGCTCGATTTGGAAGATCAGCGGGCCGCGTTTGAAATCGCTGAGCGTGAGCGCGAGCGTGCGGATGAGGCTCGCGAACTGCAGCGTGTGAAAGATGCCGCCGCCGCTGAGGTTCATGCGGCCGAAGCCGCGGCGAATGCTCGCATGGCGGCGAATGCCGGCAATGTCGCGAACCCCGTGCCGTTCACCGATGCGGGATTCGGAGATCCCGGCGGAACGCCTGTTTCCGGCACTCTGACGCGTGTCGATTGCCTCGCGGGGAACGCGATTCGCCTGACGATCCTGCAGGCGACGGGGCGTCCTGTCAAGCTGCTTATTCCCGATCTCAACAAGCTGTTGGTGCAAGGGACCGGTTCCGGGCAAGCGCAGTTCAATTGCGGAGTGCAGAAGCCTGCGAAAAAAATCGAAGTCCGTCACAATTCCAGGGCCGACGCTAAGTTCGAAACGCTGGGCGACATCGCGGTGGTGAAATTTCCCTGATGGCGCGGCAACCCGCTGTCGCGAAGCCCATGGCTCCGCTCCTTACGAATGTTGGCTCTCGAGCGTCGCGTTGGCGATGGCTGGTGCTGGGCGTGTTCGTGCTTTCGTCGTCGCTCAATTACCTGGACCGGCTGCTGCTCGCCGCGCTCGCGCCCACGATCAAGAACGAATTTCATTTATCGAACGCCGGTTACGGCAGCATCATCTCCGCCTTTTCGCTGGTGTACGCGGTCGCGGCGCCGTTGGCGGGTTTGCTGGTGGATCGCGCGGGATTGAACGCAGGGGTGACGATCGCGATGTCTGTGTGGTCGGCGGCGGGCGCGGCGACCGGCCTCACGCGCGGCTTCGGAGGATTACTGGCGTGCCGCACGGTGCTGGGTGCGGGTGAAGCGGCGGGCATTCCTTGCACGGCGAAGGCGAACGGACTGTACTTGGGCGCGGAGGATCTGGCGTTCGGCACGGCGATGAATCAAGTGGGCATCACGATCGGCAGCGTCGCGGCGCCGTTGATGGTGGCCGCGCTCGCGCCGGCTTACGGATGGCGATTCCCGTTCATGCTGTGCGGGCTTCTAGGATTCGCGTGGATTCCGCTATGGTGGTTCACCAGCCGTCGCGTTCCGGGGCGCGTCGTCTCGTCGGATGCCGGGTCGCCGTCTGTAGCGGCGATTATTCGCGACCCGCGCATGTGGGGTCTGGTGGCGGCGAATGCCCTGGTGATGACGTCTCTACACACTGTGGACCAACTGGACCACCGTATATCTGGTGCAGGAGCGGCACCTCAGCGAAATAGATGCCAACCGGCAATTCGCCTGGATACCGCCGGTGTTCGCCACGCTCGGCGGATTCTGCGGCGGTTGGCTGGCGTTCCGTGCAATCCGGCGGGGCGTCGCGGTTCAAAAGGCGCGGATGCGCGTGTGCTGGATCTCTGGCGTCATGCTGCTGGTGACGGCCCTGGTGCCGCTGACACCGACGCCGATGCTCGCCGCTGCGGCCATCAGCGTGAGCTTCTTCTGGTGCCTGTGCATCTCGACGAATCTCTACGCCATGCCCATCGATTGGTATGGCGCGGGACGCGCGGCGTTTGGCGTGTCGATGATCACATGCTCGTTCGGATTGATGACGGCCGCGATTTCGCCGATGATCGGCGCGGTGGTGGATCGCATGGGCTTCGCTCCGGTGTGTGAAGCGATGGCCGTTCTGCCGTTGGCGGGAATTGCGATCCTGCACGTGTCATCCCGCGAAACCACTTTGCGGCCGGCGGAATTCGGGAAAGACTCGCTTCGATGAAGGAGCGGCTGAAGCGCTGGTGGTTTGGCCTGCGCGGTAAAGATCCGGAAGCGATCGTTGTTTCGTTTCGCACGGGTGATGCCCGGTTGGCCGACGCCATGTGCGAGGAGATCCGGCGGCTGGAGCCTTCGCGGCGGCACATCGTGATTGCGGCCGATGAATCGCCGGAAGAAATTCGCCGCAGACTTCGCCCGTGGCGAATTGGCCTGGCGACGGTGCTGTTTACCTCCGACGCCCGCTATCGTTCGCTGAGGCGAATTGCCTTTCGCCTCGCGCCGCTAAAAATTCTCGCCTACAACGAACGTCTGGAGCGCCATCATCTGAAGCTTTCAACACCGGTCGCTTCGTGGCTGTTCCTGCGGGGCGTTCCGCTCGATCGAATCTACCTGCGTCCCGTATGGCTGTGGCCATTCCGCAAAGATAAGACCGTTCGCCCCACCGGGCATCGCGACATCGCGGGCCGTCCACGAAATCCGAAGCGCAAGAGCGTTGCCGTGCTCACGCCGTATTTTCCCTATCCGCTTTCGCATGGTGGCGCGGTCAGGATGTTCAACCTGCTGCGCGAAATGGAGCGCGAATTCGACCTGATGCTCTACGCGTTCACGGAAGAAAATGTTCCGGACGCCGACCTTGCGCCGGTGCTGGAGTTTGTTTCGCGCGTTTTGTTGGTGGAGAAGCCGCGCTATCGCGAGCCGCGCTGGTCCACGCTTTCGCCTCCTGAGGTGCGGGAGTATTGGTCGCCTGAGATGGCGCGGTTGCTTGCGCGTCGCGACACTGACTTGCTGCAAACCGAATACACGTACCTGGCTTCGTACGGCGGCGACATTCTGGTGGAGCACGACGTTACGTTCGATCTCTACGCGCAGATCCTGAAACGCAAACCGGCGTGGGGCGCGCGTTGGGACTGGTGGCGCTGGCATCGGTTCGAGAGCCACGCGGTTGGGAGATTCCGACGGGTGATTGTGATGTCGGAAAAAGATCGTGAAATGCTCGGCGTGGCGCAGGCCCGCGTGATCGAAAACGGAGTGGATGTGGGTCGATTTCAGCCGCAGCCGGAAACCGCCGGGCCGCAGGCTGCTGTTCATCGGCTCGTTTCGCCACTTTCCGAACATCGTGGCGTTTCGTTTTTTGACCGAGCAGGTTCTTCCGCTGGTGCGCGATTTCGAACTGACCGTGGTTGCCGGGCCCGACCCCTGGCTGCACTGGCGTAATCATACGGGCACCCTGCCGCCTTCCGCCGATCCGCGCATCCGGATTCTGGAGTTCGTGGCTGATGTCAGGCCACTCTATTACGAAACAAATCTGGTCCTGGTAACGACCTTGGAATCGGCCGGTACCAACGTGAAAGTTCTGGAGGCGATGGCGATGCAGCGCGCCGTGGTCTCAACGTTGTCCGGCTGCGCGGGACTTGGCCTGGAGCACGGGAAACAAGTCTGGGTGGCAGATCAGCCGACGATCTGGCGCAAGGCATCGAACGGCTGTTGGCCGACGCGGAGTTGCGCGCGTCCATCGCGGCGGAGGGCCGCGCCTGCGTGGAGCGGCGCTTCGATTGGCGAGCGATTGGGCTACGCGAAAGAATCATGCTGCGCGAACTACTCGGCGATACGATCGGAATTCGAGCGGCTACGCCTGCCGACCTCTCCGCCATTACGGCGATTCAGAATGCCGCGCCAGATGCGTCACATTGGGAGTCAGCGGACTATCTGGACCACGACTGCCTGATTGCTGTCGATCGTTCGGAGCGAGAGGGCCGCGTGGTTGGCTTTCTGCTTTCGCGCCGAACGGCGCAGGACGAACGCGAGATTCTCAACCTCGCCGTGGATCCTGCCTACCGCCGGCAGGGGATCGCCCGGCGGCTGCTGGATGCAGAGCTGGTGCGGGGCCGCAATACCTGGTATCTGGAGGTTCGGGAGTCCAACACACCGGCCCGAAAACTATATCAGGATATGGGTTTTCAGGAAGTGGGGACGCGCGATGCGTACTATCACAATCCCGACGAAACGGGTATTGTCATGAGAATTTTTTCATGATATCGTCATGGTGCGCTACGGACTTCATACCCTAAGGAGGGTTTCACTAATGGAGCAACTCGAAGAATTGAAGGCGCACCTGATGGCGACAAGCGAGGAGTTTCGGCAGCTGGCAAAAGAGCACACCGAGTGTCATCAAAGGCTGGATGCTCTGGAAGCCAAGTCGCATCTTACATTGGGTGATGAGGAGGAGGAGCACCGGATCAAGGTGCACAAGCTTCACCTCAAAGACCAGATGAATCAGATTCTCTCTCGCTACAAAGAGCAGATGGCCTGATGATCAGGTGCGCTGACAATAAATAATATACAAGGCCGGGCCCAAAAGGTCCGGCCTTTCGATTTAGCGCTTTACTCGACTCGCTTTCTCGACTCAAAGAAGGCGGCTGGCTTTTCTCTCGGGCAGATGACGGCGTCGTATTGGGTTACGGCGTCAATCCCAGAAGCTTGGCGGGATTCGTTTTTGACATCTGGGCGACATCGGCGTCTGAAAATCCCTGGTCCTTCAAAATTTTGTACAACTCCAGCAACCCATCGGTATGGAACGGATTCGTGGGCTGCCCGAGGTCGCTCGAAATAACACAGTTTTCGGGTCCGGCCGCTCGAATCGCTTTAATCCAATCGGCTTGGCTGGAGCCTTGCGCGCCAGACCAGACGAATTCCAGATAGGCGCCTAGCTGCGCGGCCTCCTTTACCTGATCGATCGAGAGACCTGGGTATTCGTTGGTGGCGTGAGTCACCAGCATGCTGCGCACGCCCTGGCTCTTGCCTTCACGAAGCACCAGAAAAACTTCGGCGGGCGAGATGTGCCCCGTCTCAAGCACCAGGTTGCTCTTGGCGGCGATCGCGATCACCTGCACCACCGCCGGCAACAGCTTCCCGTCCTGAGAGACGCGCGCGAACGGACGATTCTGTTTGGATTTCGTCACCTGATATTCGGAATCGAATGTCGGCATCCACACGACCTTGCCATAGCCTCCCTTCACTTTCGTCATCCATTCCACGGCCGCCGGATTCACGCCGCCCACGGTGAGATCCATCGAGATGCCGCCGAAGACTTCGATGCCGGGCACTTCCTTGCGCACGATATATGCAAGCGACGCGGTAGGCTCATAGTGATTCTTCAGCACGATGGCACGCATGCCGCGGCTCTTGGCCAGTTTAGCGAGGTCGATCGCGTCGATCTTACGCGGCGTGCCGTCGGGATCGGCGTGCATGTGCATGTCGATAGCTCCGGCCAGAGTTTGGGCGTGCGCAGCGGACGCAAACACCGCGGCCGCCAGGATGAACTTGAGAGATTGCATTAGGCTCCTCGTTACTTATAAGGAGTCTCACGCAGTTGTGCGTGGAAAGCAATCGCGGCTTCCGAATACAGCCGGCGCGGTATAATTGAATTTTCCCCCGAGAAGACCGAGAGGCAGGCATCCGCCTGGAAAACTATGGACGAAAAAGAACGCGCGCGCGCCCTGGGCGCCACACTCAGCCAGATCGAAAAGCAGTTCGGCAAAGGCTCCGTCATCCGCCTGGGAGGGCAGCCCGTGCAGGCTGTGCCGTCGATTTCCACCGGCTCGATCTCGGTCGATTTCGCGCTGGGCATTGGCGGGTTCCCGCGCGGGCGCATCTCCGAAATCTTCGGCCCGGAATCGTCGGGCAAGACGACGGTCGCGCTGCAGGTAGTCGCGGAGGCGCAGAAGATCGGCGGCATGGCGGCCTATATCGACGTCGAGCATGCGCTTGATCCGGTCTATGCGCGCAAGCTCGGCGTGGACGTCGACAATCTGCTGGTGTCGCAGCCGGATTACGGCGAGCAGGCGCTCGAAATCACCAACGCGCTGATTACCTCGGGTTCGATCGACGTGCTGGTGGTGGATTCGGTGGCGGCGCTGGTGCCCAAGGCCGAGCTCGACGGCGAAATGGGCGACAGTTTCATGGGCGTGCACGCGCGCCTGATGTCGCAGGCGATGCGCAAGCTCACCGGCATTGTGTCGAAGTCCAACACCTGCCTGATCTTCATCAACCAGATCCGCGAAAAGATCGGCGTGATGTTCGGCAATCCGGAAACCACCACCGGCGGCCGCGCGCTGAAGTTTTACTCGAGCGTGCGCGCCGATATCCGCCGGATCGCCGCGATCAAAGACGGCGACGCGGTGATCGGCAACCGCACCAAGATCAAGATAGTGAAGAACAAGATGGCGCCGCCGTTCCGCGAAGCCGAGTTCGACATCATCTACGGCGAAGGCATCTCCAAGGAAGGCGATCTGATCGATCTGGGCGTGGCGCAGAACCTGGTGGAGAAGAGCGGCGCCTGGTACAGCTACAAGGGCGAGCGCATCGGCCAGGGTCGCGAGAACGCGCGCCAGTTCCTGAAGGATCAATCCGGACGTTTTCAAGAAGCTGGACGTTGAGCTGCGTAAGGCTCTGGTAACGTCCCCTGCCGGGGCCGCTCCCGCTGCTGTCGCGCCTCCGCCTGCTGCCCCGGTAACGGCTCCCGCAGCCGCGGCGGGTAAATCGCGCGGATAGGTTATTTTTCGACTACGAAATTGCCTGTAAACAGCGCGTCGATGCCCGAAGAGTAAAAGCTTCGCACGGCGTCGCGCGGCGTGGAGACCAGTGGATCGCCGAAGAAGTTGAAGCTCGTGTTGTAGAGCACCGGCAACCCAGTCGCTCTGCCGGCCTCGTGCAGTAGTCGATGATACAGCGGGTTGTCAGCCTCGGAGACCGTGTGAACGCGGACAAGGTCATCGCCCAGAATCGCTGAGGCGAATGTTTTGCGATGCGCCGCCTTCACATGGCCAACCGTTGCGAGATGCCGCGCGTTGGGGCCGGCCTCGAAATATTCGGACGCGAGTTCGGCGGGCACGGACGCCGCGAATTTGCGGAACGGCTCGCGGTGCTTGATGAAGACGTTGAGATTTTCCGTCGAATACGGATCGAGCGGCGAAGCCAAAATGCTGCGATTGCCCAGCGCGCGCGGCCCGAATTCCATGCGCCCCTGCATCCATGCCACGATCTTTCGCTCTCCCAGAAAGCGAACGGCCGTGGCGAGCAACTCGTCGACTGAGCGCAGATAGCGGAAGCGCAGTTTGCAATTTTCGAGTACCTTCTTGATGTCTTCCTGGCCGTAGCTGGGGCCCAGCAACAGCGTGGAACTCCCGCCGGCGCGGCGTGGTTGGCCGCTGCGCTGGTGCCAGACATGGTAGGCGGCCCCGAGGGCCGAGCCCGCGTTTCCGGCCGCGCCTTGCACGAAAACATTTTTCCATTTGCCGCCGCGCTCCAGCGACTCCACCAGCAGAGCATTGTAGAACAGTCCGCCGGCCAGGCATAGATTTTCGCCTTCGCCCGCCATCGCCGCGACCGTTTCCTCGACCACCTTTTGCACGCCGTGCGCGAGCGACGATGCCATCGTATCGGGGATCTTCGCGCCGTCGGCAAGGCCGAGCTGCTCAAAGAACTTCGCGCTGAATCCGCCGCCCGTGGTTCGCCCGGCGTCGAAATAGGAAGCGTTCAGAGCCGGATCCGGCGCGACGATTTCGCGGAACAGCTCGGCAAAGCGGTCGTCGCCGGACGTCGAGAGCCACTGCACCTTGTGCTCGTCGGCCTGCGCATGAAAACCCAGCAGCTCCGTTACGGCGCTGTACAAGCGGCCGAGCGAATCCGGATAATACCACTCCTTCTCGATCTGCAGTTGGTTGCCCGCGGCACGCCACCGCGCGCCGCAGCGAAAATCGCCTGCATGGTCGAGCGTCAGCACCGTCGCGTTTTCAAACGGCGAAGCGAAGAACGCCGACGCGGCGTGGCGCCAGGTGATGCTCCACCACGACGATCTCGGCCTGGGGAAATTGCTCGCGCAGTGTGAAATGCAATTGCGATTCCGGGCCGCTCGCAAACGGGCGCACCACCGCGACGCAATCCACCTGAGCCGGCGTCGTCTTCGCGAGGCGCAGGCATTCATCGACCGCCGCTTGCGGGATTTCGCCGGGCCGCACCACGCGCAGCAGCTTGGATTCCTCGACCGCCGCGACGATCGTGCCGTCTTTTAGCACGGCGCACGCCGCGTCGCCCAGCAAACCGCCTAAACCGAGAATGATCATTGTTTATTTGACTTCTTCTCGATTTTGGCCCAAGTGTCTTTCAGCGTCACTGTCCGATTGAAGATCATGCTGATCGGTGGTTGAGTCTTTATCGACGCAAAAATATCCGAGGCGTTCGAACTGATAGCGCGTGAGTGGGCCGGCGCTGTTCACAGACTCGGTTCCATCTTGGCCGCCGCCACCACTTCGAGCGAGTTCGGATTCAGATTCACAGTGAATTCGTGGCCTTCCGGCACGTCGTTCGGATCTTCCTTCGTGAACAGCGTTTCGTAAAGCCGCACTTCGGCGTCGATGGCATGCGCCGCCGAAACCCAGTGAATGGTCGACTTCACTTTGCGGCCGTCCGGCGAATTGCCGCCGCGCGTGGCCGGATCGTAGGTGCAGTGGACCTCGATGACTTCGCCTGCCGCGTTCTTCACGACGCTGGTGGCAGGTGACGAAATAGCCGTAGCGCAGGCGGACTTCGCGGCCGGGCGACAGGCGGTAATACTGCTTGGGCGGATCCTCGCGGAAATCGTCCTGCTCGATGTAGAGCACTTTCGAAAACGGCACCGTGCGCGTGCCAGCGCGCGGATCTTCGGGATTGTTGACGGCCTCCATCTGTTCCACTTGGCCGTCCGGGATAGTTGTCGATCACCACTTGAGCGGACGCAGCACGCGCCATCACGCGCAGCGCGCGTCTTGTTCAGATCCTCGCGGACGCAGTATTCGAGCAGCGACAGCTCGGTGATGCCGTTGGTTTTCGAAACGCCCAGGCGCGCGGCAGAAATTGCGCAAGCCTTCCGGCGTATAGCCGCGGCGGCGCATGCCGGAGATGGTGGGCATGCGCGGATCGTCCCAGCCGTTCACGTACTTGTCCTGCACCAGCTTCAGCAGCTTGCGCTTGCTCATCATCGTGTAGGTGAGGTTCAAGCGGTCGAACTCGATCTGCTGCGGATGATGAATGCCGAGCTGCTCGACGAACCAGTCGTAGAGCGGGCCGGTGATCTTCAAATTCCAGCGTGCAGATCGAATGCGTGATGCGCTTCGATGGAATCGCGACTGGCCGTGCGCGAAATCGTACATCGGATAAATGCACCACTCGTTACCCGTGCGATGATGCTCGGCGTGCAGAATGCGGTACATGATGGGGTCGCGCATATTGAGATTCTTCGACGCCATGTCGATTTTGGCGCGCAGAGTGCGCGCGGCCGTCAGGAAACTCGCCGGCCTTCATGCGCGCGAACAGATCCAGATTCTCTTCCACGGAGCGGTTGCGATAAGGGCTGTTCTGGCCGGGTTCGGTGAGCGTGCCGCGCTGCTCGCGAACCTGCTCCGGCGTCAGATCGCAGACGTAGGCCTTGCCCGCTCTGATCAGTTGCACGGCCCATTCGTAGAGCTGGCCGAAATAGTCGGACGCGTAAAAGATGCGGTCGCCGAAATCGCCGCCCAGCCACTTCACGTCTTCGATGATCGAATCGACGTACTCGGTCTCTTCCTTTCGAGGGATTGGTGTCGTCGAAGCGCAGATTGCACTTGCCGCCGAACTCCTTGGCGAGGCCGAAATTGAGGTTGATGGCTTTGGCGTGGCCGACGTGCAGATAGCCGTTGGGCTCCGGAGGAAAGCGCGTATGCACGCGGCCCCCGTACTTATTGGTCTTCAGGTCGTCCTGAATGATGTCGCGGATGAAATTGGACGGCGTCCGGTGTCGGTTCGCTCATGATAGTTTCGTCCGAAGCCGGTGCGGCTTCCAGCATCCGAAAGCGCTGCTCGATGCGGTGCGAGCCGATGTCTCGCGGCCCAGCACGACCAGCGTTTCAAACAGCGGCGGCGCGACCTTGCGGCCGCACACGGCGACGCGGATCGGCTGGAACATCTGGCCGGTCTTTGACTTTCAGTTCGGCGGCGCCCGCGCGCAATGCCGCATCCAGCCCGTCGTGGATGAATTCCGCCGTCTGCGAGAATCTCTCTGCGCTTTTTCGAAGCGCCGCTAGCGCCATGCGCGCATCGCCTTTTTGCGGAATCAGTTCATTGCTATCGTACGGCGGCAGTTCCTCGGCGAAAAAGAAATCGGCGGTCGTCGCGACTTCGCGCAGCGTTCGGATGCGCTCCTGGATCAGCGGCGTGATGCGCAGCATTCTAGCTGCGTCGGCTCCTGCGAATCCGGCGGCCTGCGCGAACGGCAGCAGTTGCCGCGCGACAATTCTTCCACCGGCAGCGCGCGGATATGCTCCGCGTTCAGCCACACGGCCTTCGGATCGAACGGATCTTCTTCCGTGAAATTCACGGTGGCGTTGGAGCGGTTCACGCCTTCGAGCGTGAACGCGTCGATCAACTCCTGGCGCGACATCACTTCGCGATCGTTCTTCGGCGACCAGCCCAGCAGGCACAGAAAATTGATGTACGTATGCGGCAGGAAGCCGCCGTCGCGATACGTGGTGACGCTGACCACCGGCCCGTGCTTGCGCTTGGACAGCTTCGAGCCATCGGGCGCGATCAGCAGCGGCAGATGCGCGAACTGCGGCGGCTTGGCGCCCAGCGCCTCGAAGATCAGCACGTGCTTGAAGGTGTTCGTCAGATGATCCTGGCCGCGGATGATGTGGCTGATGCGCAGATCCGCGTCGTCGGCGCAGGACGCCATGTGATAGGTCGGCAGGCCGTTGCTGCGCAGCAGCGCGAAATCTTCGATGTCGGCGGTGGCTTTCGATCTGTTCGCCGTAAACCAGATCGCGTGAACGTCACTGCGTCGCGCGATTCGCGCGGCACGCGAAAGCGCACCACGAACGGTTCGCCGGCAGCGGCGCGGCGGTCGCTTTCCTCGCGCGACATGCTCGCGCATCGCGGGATGAACAGCCAGTGCACCATCACCGTGCGATCTTGTCTTCCGTCTCAGCCGCCAGCGGCGTGAAATCGCGATAGGCCAGGCCTCTTTGCGAAAATCTCCTTGCGCGGATTTTCGATGCAGATCGAGACGGTCGGACTGGCGGTAGAATTCGTCCCAGCCGAGATCCAGCCACTTCAGCCCGTCGAAAATGGAATCGAGCGAAGTCTGCGTGTTGCGTTCGACGATCGGTGTCGTCGATGCGCAGGATCATGCGTCCCGTGGTTGTGCCGGGCGTACAGCCAATTGAAGATGAAGGTTCTCGCGCTGCCGATGTGCAGATAGCCTGTCGGCGAGGGAGCAAAACGGACTCGCAGCATCGAATTCTAAGGATAACAGTGCGGCGTGGGCCACTTCGACTGTTGCGCGCCGAGTCCCGCTCCATTACTGTCGCGGCTCAGTAAGGGGCTGAGAACAATCACGCCTCAAAACCCAGCCGCGAAAGTCATCGAGCGGGATGCTCTAGCGGCGAGGCGCGAAAAACTTCTGCACAAGTTCGGTGCATTCAGCGCCGAGGATGCCTTCCTCGATGGTGATACGGTGATTCAGCAGGTCCGAGTCCGCCAATTGGAACTTGCTACGCACGCCGCCGAAGCGCAGGTCGCGCGCGCCGAACACCAGGCGGGCCACGCGGGCGTTGACGGCAGCGCCGGCGCACATCACGCAAGGCTCAATCGTGGAGTAGAGCGTCGCGCCTTCCAGCCGATAGTTGCCGGTGGCGGCCGCCGCCTCGCGGATCGCCAGGATTTCGGCATGCGCGGTGGGATCGCCGCGCTCAATGGGCGAATTGTGCCCGCGGCCGATCACGCGATCGTTGAGTACGATGACGGCGCCCACCGGCACCTCGCCCGCGTCCCCAGCGTCGCGCGCCAATGTAAGCGCCATCGCCATGTAGTCGTGATCGGTCATTATTCAGGATAGTAACAGTCACGAGAATAGCGCCGTTCGCGCGTCAAACGAAAAGTTTCAACTGCGTGTCCTCCGGCCAGAACTCGGGTTGCGGCTGGTCGCCGCCTTCGAGGTTATAGCGCTTCCGTATGCGCTGGACGCGCTCGCGAATGGTTTCGGGATATGCGCCGCGCAGAAACGCATCGCGATCGAACCGCTCGTGATAGCGACGGACTAAATGGGGATATTGGGATTCGAGGAACGGAAAGAAGACCTGCTTCGCACAATCTTTCAGGAATACAACGTTACCGTGCAGTCCTACCGCTCCGGCGCGTGCCGTCGCCTGCGCTACCGCATCGATGGATGGGTCGGAATCGTTCAACAAGGGAAGGATCGGACAGACGTTGATCACCACCCGCAGCCCTGCGGCGGCGAGCTTGCGCACCGTCGCCACGCGCAGGTCCGGACGCGGAGCCAGCGGTTCCAGCTGCCGCGCCAGATCGCGATCGAGAGTCGTGATCGTACTGATCAGCGTCAGATAGTGCCGCTGGGCTATGTTCTGGAAAAGAGGGATGTCGCGCGCGATCAAATCGGATTTGGTTATGAGCCCGATGCGGAAGCCGCTGGTTTCCGCCAGCGCTTCGAGGATCGTTCGCGTGAGGCCGAAACGGCGCTCGGCGGGCTGGTATGGGTCCGTCGCAGTGCCGATGGCGATGGTTTCGCCGACGCGCAGCTTGCGGAACTCGGCGCGAATGGCGCGCGGGTCGATGTTCTTGACGAAGATGCGGCGCTCGAAATCCTGCGGATCGCGCAGCTCCATGAATTCGTGGGTGTAGCGCGCGTAGCAGTATTTACAGCCGAACTCGCAGCCGCGATAGGGATTGATCATCCAGCGGAAAGGTACGCGCGAGCTGTCGCAGCGTGAAAGAATGCTGCGCGTGGTGAGCTCGCGATAGTCGACGCGCCGCTTCTCCTCAAGAGATAAGCTCTGGGCGGCGAGTTTTGCAATTCCCACGAGTTTGGGCGCGCCATCCAACGAGGCCACGCTTCATATTCGCCTTTTATTCGCCCAAGGTCAAGGGCCTATTTTAGCGTTTGAGATATCTACACCGACAGGCGCCGTGCGCTTGCGGCTATACGAAAAATAAATCACGATCCCGATGAGCAGCCACACTACGAAGCGGATCCAGGTTTCGAGCGGGAGTCCCAGCATCAGCGTGAAGCAACATAGAATCGACAGGGAAGGAAGGAACGGCACCCAGGGCACCCGAAAACCGCGCGGCTGGTCCGGATGTGTTCGGCGCAGGATGATGACGGCGGCCGAGACAACGACAAACGCGAACAGCGTTCCGATGTTCGTCAGGTCGCCCAGCGTGCCGATGTCCCAGACGCCGGCGGGCAGGGCCGTGAACGCTCCGGCGATCCAGGTGCTGATGTGCGGCGTCTGGTGCTTCGCGTGGACTTTCGCGAACAGGCCAGGCAGCAGGCGATCGCGCGACATCGCGAACCAGATGCGGGCTTGCCCGTACTGGCCGACCAGCAGCCGAACTGGTCATTCCCGCCAGCGCCCCTACGGTGACCCAGAAGCGCAGCCGGTTGTAGCCGATCGCCTTCAGCGCGTTGGCGACGGGCGCGTCGTTGCCCAGCGTATCCCAATGCGCAATGCCGGTGAGCACCAGCGACACACCCGCGTAGAGAATGGCGCACGCGCCCAGCGTGATCATAATGCCGAGCGGAAGATCGCGTTGCGGGCGCTTGCACTCTTCGGCGGCGGTGGAAACGGCGTCGAAACCAATGTAGGTGAAGAAGACGATCGCGCTGCCGGTGAGGACGCCGGAAAATCCGTTGGGCATGAAAGGATGCCAGTTCGCCGTATTAACCGCGCGCGACGCTCCGCCGATGAATGCGATGATCACCGCGATCTTTATGGCCACCATCGCGCCGTTGGCTGCCGCGCCTTCACGCACGCCCCGCACCAGCAGCCACGTCAGCAGCATGATCAGCACAAACGCCGGAAGGTTGAACCATGCGCCGGTCATTTTGCCTTCGGCGAGAATCGGATTCGAGAGCCGGAAAGGCAAGTGGACGCCGAAGACGTTGTCCAACAGATCGTTGAAGTACGCCGAAAAACCAACCGCCACGGCCATGTTGGCGACGGCGTATTCCAGGATCAGATCCCAGCCGATGATCCAGGCGAAAATTTCGCCCATCGTGGCGTACGCGTAGGTATAGGCAGATCCAGCCACCGGAATCATGGAAGCCAACTCGCCATAGCACAAGGCCGCGAAGCCGCACGCGATCGCGACGAGGATGAACGAAACTGAAATGGCTGGTCCTGCTCCGGGCCGCCCGAACGTTCCCACGGCATGGCGTCCCTCAAGCATCAAGTTGATGACAGGCGCTTTGAAAACGGAAGGATAGTCGAACTTCAGCCCGGCCGCGGCCGTTCCGGTGAACGTAAAGATGCCGGAGCCGATGACGATGCCGATCCCGATCGCCACCAAGCTCCACAGGCCGAGCGTTTTGCGCAGACGGCGCGCGGGATCGTGGCTCGCCGAAATCAGTTCGTCGATCGACTTGGTGCGGAACAGGCGGCTGGATACGCTTTGAGCCATGCCGTAGGCGGCGGAATTCTCAATCTTAATGCATTCGTGTACAAAGAATTCACAAATCCTTCGCCCGCGACGTGCAACGGTGCCCTGCACGTTCGCGTCTGTTTCAGTACAAGGGGATGAACACATCTGCCACCATTGCCGCCGCGGCCATGACCGGCTCGGATAGCCGGGCTCTGTGCTTGTCACATGCAAAGTTCCCGCATGCAAAGCGTATCGCGCTGCTCTGTGCGATCACGGCAACCGCGTCGGCGGCGAATCTCGGGCCGCTTGAGCTTGGTTATCGCCAGATGTACAGCCAACAATTCGACAAAGCGCACGAGACGTTTCATTCGTGGCAGGCATCGCATCCCGAAGATCCCATGGGCCCGGCGTCGGACGCGGCGGCGTACCTGTTCGCCGAACTTGACCGGTTGGATGTCCTGAAGATAGAGTTCTTCTCCAACGACGAAAGCTTTCTCGCCATGCGCCGGCCCAAGGCCAGCGTGGATGCCAAACGCCGTTTCGAGGAAGCGCTCAACGCCTCGGCAGTTCTGGCTGATAGGCGACTGGCCGCGGCGCCCGCCGATGACAACGCGTTATTTGCGAGCGTGCTTCGGATCGGCCTGCGCTCCGACTACGACGGCCTGATTGAACGCCACTATTTTGCGTCACTCTCCGACATGAAGGAAGGGCGCAGCCTGGCCGAGCGCCTGCTGACGCAAAATCCCGCCAACTACGATGTCTATCTCGCCATCGGCGTGGAGAACTACGTGCTGAGTTTGAAACCCGCGCCGGTGCGCTGGCTGCTGCACATGGGCGGGTCGCAAACGGATAAAGCTGTCGGCCTGCAGAACCTCGCGATGACCGCGGAAAAAGGGCATTACCTGTTGCCTTTCGCGCGATTGCTGCTGGCCGTGGCGGCCCTGCGCGATGGCGACGTCGGAGCGGCGCGTGAACGGCTCGCGTGGCTGGCCGCTCAGTTTCCGGATAATCGTTTATATCGGGAGGAGTTGGCAAAGCTTCCTGGCGGCCATTAGCGGGTAGCTGTGCCATCACGGACGTATGAGAATTGCAGCGTTATGAAAATCCTAGCGGCGGCCAGCGCCTTCCCCGAACATTATTGTCCGCAGGCGGACGCCACTGCGGCGCTGATCGAAACCTGGGGCGACCGGCTTTCTTCGCCTGACTTACTGCGCCGCCTTCATTCGCGCGCACAGGTAGACGGACGCTACATCGCGCTTCCGCTGGAGGCTTATCCGGCGCTGAAGACGTGGGGCGAAGCGAACAGGGCATGGATGCGCGTTGCCGAAAAGATCGGCAGCGATGCGCTTTGCCGTGCGGCCACAAAGGCGGGCATCTCGTCGCGCGACATCGATGCGCTTTTCTTTGTTTCAATCACCGGCGTTTCAAGCCCCTCCATGGACGCCAAGATTATCAACCGGCTTCATTTGAATCCGAACATGCGCCGCGTGCCGATTTTCGGTCTGGGCTGCGTGGCGGGAGCGGCGGGTCTTTCGCAAGCCGCTGACTACGTGCGCGCCTATCCCGAGCGCATCGCCGCACTGGTTTCAGTGGAGCTTTGCACCCTCACGGTGCAGTATGACGATTTGTCGATGGCTAATTTAATCTCGACGGGCCTGTTTGGCGACGGCGCCGCGGCGGTGCTGGTGGCAGGCGCGGAGCGGGAAATGCCCGGCGCGGTGCATGAGCCATCCGGTCCTGAAATTGTGGCCACCCGCTCCGTGTTTTATCCCGATACTGAAGACGTTATGGGCTGGGACGTCTCCGAACGCGGTTTCCGTATTGTGTTGTCGCCCGGCGTGCCCGAGATCATCGGCCAGCATTTGCGCCGGGACATGGACGCGTTTTTGGCCGATCACGACCTCACGCGCGCCGACATTGGGTGCTGGGTGATGCACACCGGCGGTCCGAAAGTGCTGGAGGCGACGCAAGAGGCTCTCGAAGTAAATCGCGACGCGCTGGCCGCGTCTTGGGACTGCCTGCGCCGCATGGGGAATCTTTCCTCGGCGTCGGTACTGATCGTGCTCGAAGAAATCATGACGCATCGCAGACCTGCGCACGGCACGTGGAGCGTGCTGGCGGCGATGGGTCCCGGCTTTTGTTGTGAGATGTTGTTGCTGCGATGGTAGACGGCCCGAGGGTCACTTAGCGCGAGTCACGTAAACAAATGTTTGACACGGACGTTTTCGTGATCGGGGGAGGGCCGGCCGGACTTGCCGCCGCGATCGCAGCCGCGCGGAATGGACTGCGTGTCACCGTCGCCGATGGCCGCCGCCCACCTCTCGATAAGGCTTGCGGCGAAGGATTGCTGCCGGATTCTCTCGCGGCGGCCGCCGAATTGGGCGTTACGCTGCCCGCGCACGAAGCGCACGCATTCAGCGGCATTCGTTTCGTGCGAGGGGACGCCATCGCGGAAGCGGCGTTCCCAGGTGTGTCATCTTTACAACCCTCCGCAATCGGTGTCCGCCGGACAGTTCTGCATCGCGTGTTGACCGAGCATGCGGAGCGCGTGGGCGTTGCATTTTTGTGGGGGACCTCCGTGTCCGAAATAGACGGCCACACCGTGCGCATGCCGAACACAAGCACGTCCGCAAAGTGGATCTCCGCGAAGTGGATCGTCGGCGCCGATGGCGTTTCCTCTTCTGTGCGAAGGTGGGCGGGTTTGGATGCTTGCATGCGTACTCGCGTGCGTTTCGGATTTCGCCGCCACTACGGCATCGCGCCGTGGTCGGAATTCACGGAAGTTTACTGGGCGCAAGGCGCGCAGGTTTACGTGACACCGGTGGCGCACGACGAAGTTGGCGTGGCATCGCTATCGCGCGATCCGCATCTGCGCCTCAATGACGCGCTGGCTTTGCTGCCTGAGTTGCGCGATCGGTTGTCTGGCGCGCAAGAACGATCGTCGGAACGCGGTGCCGTGACCGTCACGCGGCGTCTTCGCGCAGTGGTGCGCGGACACATCGCGTTGATCGGCGATGCTTCCGGATCGGTCGATGCCATTACCGGGCAGGGACTGGGCTTATCGTTCCGCGAAGCCCTTGCTCTGGGGCAGGCTCTTTCTCAAGGAGATTTGGCGCAGTATCAGATGGCTCATGCGCGCATTTTACGGCGGCCTGCCTGGATGGCGGAACTCCTGCTGGCTATGGATCGCTGGCCGCTGGCCGGTGCTCGCGCGATCCGCATCTTTCACGATTACCCCGGATTGTTCGCGGGATTACTGGACGCCCACATCGGCCGGGCAGACCCGCTGGAAGAAATCGCTATGCACGCGCGCCTGGGTTGGCGCATGCTTCGCGGATGAGATCCAGCCATCGGCGGCCTGCGTCTTCTTCCGATGGGTAATCGCTCAGTGGAAATCCAGCGGCCCCGCTCTGTAACTATCGCGGGCCGGCAGCAATCGCAATCACTGCGACGCTGCAGATCGAGCGGAGCCGCGACAGTTATTAAGCTGAGCAAAGATCGGCTTTGGCCAAATCCCGCTATTGGATAGTTGCAAGGCCGGCGCGCGGGCCGGCCTCGCGATGAATGGAACGCGAACCTAGCGCTTGCGCTGGCCTTTGACCATCTTCTTCACTTTGCGCTTTAGCGATCCACGCGCCACATCCGCGGCACGCGGCGCCACCGGAGCGGCCTTTTTGCGCGCGGTGCGCTTCAGCTTTTTGCGTTCAACTCTGTCTTTTACGTGTGTAGTATTCATTCAACCTTAATCCCTGCGTATTTCGCGATCAATTTCTTTAACCCGTAGCCCGGAAAACTCACCGTGACCTTGGTGTCGTCGCCCGTTCCTTCCAGGCGCAACACCGTGCCACGGCCGTACTTCGCGTGCTCCACGGTCGAGCCAGGCCCGAACTTACGGGCTTTTTTCGCCATCGGCGGCGCTCCGGCTGCAGGCCCCGCACTGGCGGCTGGTGGCCGCGGTGTCTGGAACCCCGGATTCGCCGGCGGAGCAGTTCGTGCCGCCGGTTGCCCTGAACTATCGAAAAACTGCCGGATGCTATCGACCGAGTTGTAAGTCTTTCCAGTATAAAGGTTCTTGCGAGCGGTTTCGCGGACTTCCCGGCGCTCGGCGTAAAGATCCATGCCATAGCCGCGCGCAGGCTCGCTGCGAACCGCGTCGACAAGCGCTCGGGGAACTTCCTGCAGAAACCGCGACGCGATAGATTGCTCCGGCGCGCCGCCCCCGAAACGCCGCCGGTAGCGGGCCCAGCTCAAATAAAGGCGCTGTTCGGCGCGCGTCATGCCGACATAGCAAAGTCGCCGCTCTTCTTCCATCGCGCTTTCCGAATCCAGCGACCGGCTGTGAGGAAAAAGACCTTCTTCCAGGCCCGCGATGAATACAACGGGGAACTCCAGGCCCTTGGCGTTGTGCATTGTCAGCAGAGACACCGGCGCGCGCTCATCCAGCGAATCCGAGTCGGCCACCAGCGCCGCGTGATCCAGAAAATCGCGGATGGATTCGCCTCGCTCGCTCGCATCGGCCGCCGCGTTGATCAATTCGTCCAGGTTCCCCATCCGCGTGCGCGCGTCCTCGGTGCCCTCTTCTTCCAGCATCTTGCGATAGCCCGTGCGTTCCAGCAAATCCGTGAGCGATTCGCTGAGCGGCCGCGTTTCCACCTGGCCCGCAAGGTCGGTAATCATGCGCTGAAATGCCGCGAGCGCGGCTTCGGCCCGGGCAGAGAAGCGCATGCTCCTGGAGCATTCGCTCCAATGCGGACCAAAGCGACAGCTCGTGCTGCAGCGCGTATTGCTCGATCTGCTCGATCGTCGTGCGGCCGATGCCGCGCGCGGGCGTATTGATGATGCGCAGCAGGCCGATCGAATCGTGAGGGCTTACCAGAATCTTCAAGTACGCCAGCAGATCGCGCACCTCGGCGCGCTGATAAAAGCTGAAGCCGCCCACCACGATGTACTTGCGTCCATAGCGGCGCAGCGCCTCTTCAATCTGCCGCGATTGGGAGTTGGTGCGATACAGCACGGCGATGTGGAGCCGCGGGTCGCGCGCCAACTGCGACTCGATTGTATCGGCGATCCAGAGCGCTTCGTTTTCCGCGTCGGGGGCTTCATACAAGGTGATCTTTTCGCCCGCGCCCGATTCCGTCCACAGCGTTTTGCCGATGCGCTCCGTGTTCTGCGCCACCACGGCGCTGGCTGCTTCCAAAATGTTTTTCGTGGAGCGGTAGTTCTGCTCCAGGCGGATGATCTTGGCGCCGGGAAAATCGCGCTCGAAGTCCAGGATGTTGCGGATGTTCGCGCCGCGCCAACTGTAGATGGATTGATCCTCGTCGCCCACCACTGCGACGTTGCCGCGTTCACCCGAGAGCAGGCGCATCAAATCGTACTGCGTGCGATTGGTGTCCTGATATTCGTCCACCATCAGGAACTCGTAGCGATTGCTGATCTTTTCGCGTGTCGGCGCGTCGTGCCGCAGCAGGTTCACGGCCTGCAGCAGCAGGTCGTCGAAATCCAGAGCGTTCGATTCGCGGAGCTTTCCTTCATAACGCTCATACACGGTGGCGAGCCGCGTCGTGTTCGGATCCGTGGCAGCGCGCGCCATCTCCTCGGGCGAAGTCTTTTGGCTTTTGGCGTGGCTGATACGCGAAAGTGCCGCCCGATGCTGCATGAACTTGTCGTCCAGCCCGAGGCTCTTATAGATGCCCTTGAGGATCGAAATCTGGTCGTCGTCGTCGTAAATGCTGAATAGCGTGGTAAATCCAGGCCGGATTTGCGCCAGTGGCGCGCCTTCGCGTCTGAGCAAGCGCACGCAAAAGGAATGAAAAGTCGCTACCGTCGGCAATTCCGAGGAATCGGGCGTCCGGCCTAGAGCTGCCCGCGCCGCCTCGCCGGTCGCCAAATCCCGCACGCGGTCGCGCATTTCACCCGCGGCCTTGTTCGTAAAGGTAACAGCCAAAATGGCCCAACCCGGAACCCTATGAGCCGTCATCAGATGGGCGATTCGGCGGGTAATAACCCGGGTCTTGCCGCTGCCGGCGCCGGCTAGTACCAGCAAGGGTCCCTCACGTATGCTCCGCAGCTTCCCTTTGGCGGGAGTTCAGGCCCTCAAGAAAACTCATTCCGCTGCGATTTTATCACGGCCGTAAAATATCCTAATAATTTCAATGCGTTAGCTGCGGGTAAAACTTTTCTGAGATAAATGCGGCTGGTAGTACCTACGACTCTTGCGGAGACATATGCTACTGGCTATGCTCCTTAGTGAAATTTGGCTATGAACCATCGAATCTCCCCCGAGGTGGCTGGCGCCGTCCAAGCCAGACTCATTTATCTTCGCAGAAGAAAAGCTGTCCTCGACGAATTGATCCGGTGTTTGGAGCTGTACACGATTCCTGAACTTTCTGCCCCTCACACGGAGAAGAAAAAGGAAGAAAATCGCCCGCCCATGGTCGGAGCGCTCTAGAATTCGTAACAAATTGACCCGTTCCCCGTCCCTAGCTGTTGTAACCTGACAGGGGAAGTGTGCGCCCTTACAAATGGTATAAATACACGTCGATGGCCGGATGCTTCCCCTTGCACGGGTGGTGTTCGTGCTGATTGAATTCGAGGTAATAGAGCGGGCACGCAAAGGCGATGAAGCCGCGTTCAGCCAGATTGTAGCGGCGTACCGAAAGCGGATATTAGGCACTATCTCGCGCCTGATCGGGCACCCGGAAGACGTCGAGGATGTGGGGCAGGAAGTTTTCGTAAGGCTGTACTATTCGCTCGAGCAGCTTCGGACTCCGGAGGTGTTCGAGCCCTGGATGTACCGTTTGACGGTGAATGCGGCGTATGATTATATGCGCCGGCGGAAACGCAGGCGCGAGAGTCGCATGTCCGACCTGAGCGAGCAGCAGGTTATGATGGCGGATGCTGTCGCAGGGGGCAAGGAAAGAGAAGAAGAGGTCCGGCGCGCCGGCATTCGGGAGTTCGTCCAGTCTCTGCTGGGGGGGATTTCCGAAGACGATCGGGCGCTGCTAATCTTGAAGGAAGTGGAAGGGCTGTCGCTGAAGGAAATGGAACAGATCTACAAAGTGAACGAAAGTGCTTTGAAGGTCAGGCTGTTCCGTGCCCGCCAGCGGGTGTTAAAGGCTTATGAGGCCAGCCAGGTCGCGGCTGATGAGCCAGTAATGAAAGATGCGCAGGCCATGAAAGACGCCAAGGAGTAGCCTGGGGGATCCAATGGACTATTTCGAGAGTAAACTCGCCGCGCTTTGGATGAGATACCGGGAAGCGTGTCCCGATCCGGAGCCTAGCCCCGAGTTCATGCCGGAATTGTGGAAGCGCATTGAGGCACGCCGTCAGGCGACGCTCAACGTGCTGTTCCGGCGCTGGGTCGAGGTCTGCGTTTTTACGGCGGTTTTGGCGCTGGTCCTCACCACGCTCATGGTGCCTCGCTGGCAACGGATGCCGGTGTATCAATCGACTTATTTGGATGTTTTGACTGCCGCCGATTTCAGCGATGAGGTCGTGGTGCTTCCGGGCGCCGAAGTCCCGGGGGATGTCCAATGAAGCTTTCGCGCCGCACGATCGCCTTGTACGTGGGCCTTATCTTCGCCAGCGGAATTCTGGTGGGCGCCTACGGCCATCGGTTCGTTCAGGTGACGGCCGTGAGCGCCAACGCGCGCCGAAATCCAGAGGAATTTCGGAAGCAGTTCATGGCGGAGATGAAGTCGCGGCTCGTTTTAAGCGGAGACCAGGTCACCCAGCTCAATGACGTGCTCGATAGTACGCGGGTGGAATTTCAGAATACGCGCGACAGCATCGAACCGGCGCTTGCCAAAATCCGCGAGCAGCAGCATCAACGGATTCTTGAAATTCTGAAAACCGACCAGCGCTCAGAGTACGAGAAGATGCGCCTCGAACGCGAAGCCCACGCACGCCAGGAAAGTTCCCCCTCGCATTAAACAGAACGACGATTCCTCGAACCTCTCCCGCGCACGGTTAACTATTTCTTGAGCACTGCCTCCAGCGCGGCCACGCCGGCCATAGCCACCTGCGAATCCTGAGAGGACGCTCCACCGCTGACGCCGATCGCGCCGATCACCTTGCCGTCGGCCATCAAGGGCACGCCACCTTCAATCGGCAGCACTCCCGGAAGCTTTGCCACGGCGG
Organism: Terriglobia bacterium; assembly: GCA_963699945.1. GTDB lineage: Bacteria > Acidobacteriota > Terriglobia > Bryobacterales > Bryobacteraceae > Palsa-187. The sequence continues at coordinate 232,529 of CAVOVW010000007.1, read as the reverse complement.
GGCGGCCGCCGTTCACCAGATCCTCGAACGCTTTCGTAGGGCGGCGGAATTTCAGCGCCGTCTGCGCCTTCTGCATGGACACATCGTAGCTGCCCACCTGCGCGTCATCGAGGCGCTCCACGTATAGCACGGTGCCGCCGTCGTCGATGATCGTAATGAACATGGCCCACCCGTGCGCCACGGCTTCTTTTTCCGCCGCGGCGGCGATGGTTTTGGCCACGGCAAGGTTCAGCGTTCTTTTGATGCTGAGCTGCTGCGCGCTGAGCATCCCCGTTCCAGCAGCCGCGGCGAGAATCAGGCTGGTGAAAGTTTTAAGTGTTTTCATATTAGGGAAAGCCTATCACAGACGCGCTTAGATCGCGGGAGCGCCGCGGGACACTCTCAGGGAAGAAGACGGACGCTCACTTCCCAGCGCCCAGCAGGCTCGCCATGGGTAGGTCTGGCTCCGAGGATAGGCGATCCAGCAAAAGCGTGTAGGCTCGAAGAAAAGCGCGCACTTTTTTGCGATGATAGATCCGCGCATCGAACGTCACCTGGCAGCTGCGCTCCAGATCGCCTAGATCAACACGCAAAATGAATCCCCACGGCATCGCGTCCGTCCACTCCTGTTCGTGACCTTTGCTTTTTTGCTCATAGGGCCTGTCGGCGAGATCGAGTTCGCCGAACTTAGTGGGAAACTTGAACCCTGGACCCCGAAACATGGCGTTGATTTCCGGCGGCGTAACGCCGCGAGATCGCAGGTCTTCCCAAAGTTGCTCTGGCGGAAGTTGCCCGTGAGCCTGCACATCGGCGACATGTTTTTGTACGTCGGGCAGCCATTCGATGAAGGTACCGGCCTCTGGAATCTCGAGGCACATCGGTAGCATATGGGCAAAGTCGCCCTGCATATTCTGCAAGGCGGGGCTCCGCCGGTTGGTGACGTAGGTCCCCAGCAAAACGGTTCGCGGACCGACCGGCTGTGCCTTCCGCCCGCCAATTCGCGCGAGCAAAGCCGCAAATGCGGCCAATCCGAGCGTGTAGCCGGTGACGGAGGCGCCTCGGGCGATATCGTCCAGGCGGGCCTGGGTGGACGGGTTCAGGCCACACCATAGCCATCCTTCGGGCGGCTTGGGGACGATCCGAAAAACGCGTTGAAACATGGGCCGCCCGCGAAGCGGCAGCACTGGGTTCACCGACGGACGGGCGAATGCGCCTTCCCACCAACGAACCAAACGCTCCCGAGGCTTGCCTCCTGGAGCATATACCGTGCGTTCCCAAACGGCGAAATCTCCATACTGTAGCTTGGCCTGCGCGGAAGACTCGGATTCAGCGGGAGGACGTTGGCCTTTCCGAAGCGATTCGTAGGCCGACTCCAGCTCCCGCAGATACGACCCCCACGACAGCGCATCATACACGAGATGGTGGCACAGACGAAACAACCAGTGTTCGTCCGGCGCGATGCGAATGAGCGTATGACGCAGCACAGGCCCGTTTCCCAGATCAAGCGGCCGGCGAACTTCTTCGCGCATTTGTGCGACGCCGCGCTCCCGGGCATCGGGATAGCCGGAAAAGTCGAAAAATGGCAACGCAATGGGCGCGGGCGGATGGACTATCTGGACCGGTTCGCCATTAATGACGGGGAAAGTCGTCCGGAGGACCTCGTTCTGTGCTTCCACCCACGCCATCGCCTCACGCAAGGCCGCGACGTCTAAGGGACCGCGCAAACCATAGCTGCGCGCCATCGAATAATTTCTATTGGCTTCGGGCGACTTACGGCAATGCCTCCAGATACTCTCCTGTAGGAAGGAAAGTGGATACTGCGAGCGCCCCTGGCAGCGTTCCAAGGGCGGAAAGCCGAAGCTCACGGTGTCCAGCCCCACGCGATCCTTCTGCAATTCGTCGCGAATGAAACTCTGCCGCTGCAAATCGTCGATCCGCCGGACGAGAGCGGAGAAGGTGGGATGCTGAATGAAATCGAGCATGTCCAATTCAACACCCAAAGCGGCGTGCACTCTTGCCGCTACAACACCGGCCGTCAAGGAGTCACCTCCGGCGTCGAAAAAGCCGGCGTCCGTGCCGGCGGGATCTCCCAGCACTCCCGCCCAAATTTCGGAAAGCATCACCGCCGTGGACGTGTCGTTCTCCGCTGAAAGGCCCCCGGCTGAAAAGCTCCCGGCCGAAAAGGCAGCAGCTTGCGATTCCGCGCGATTCAGGAGCGCCGCGCGATCAACTTTCCCGTTCGCGTTTACCGGGATCTGCTCCAGGAAAACGAACTCTGCCGGCACCGCGTGATCGGGCAGAATCGTTGCCAATCCCTTGCGGATCGTTTGCGCTCCGCGTGAGCTGGGGGCTTCTGCATTCTTGCGGACCACAAATGCCACCAGTTTTCGAGACCCGTCCGGGAGCGGACGCGCCAGCACTGCGGCATCCTGAACAGCGGGCTGTAAGCGAAGATTTTGCTCCACTTCCCGCAGCATGACGCGGCTTCCACGGATTTTTACCATGTCGTCGCGGCGACCAAAATAATACAGAGCTCCGTCGGCTTCGCGGCGCGCCAGGTCGCCGCTGTAGTAGACGCGCGTTCCGTCGGGGGCCGTCTTGAAGCGTTCTGCCGTAAGCTTCTCGTCGCGCCAATATCCGGCCGAAAGAAACGGGCTTCTCGCAACGATTTCACCCACCTCGCCGTCGGCCACAGCGTGACCCGCCTCGTCGAACAGGAGTATCTCTGTTTCCATTGCGGGATTTCCCAACGGGAGTCGCGATCCGGCGGGCGCTTCCCGCATCAGCAGGCGCAACTGCATCATGTTGCCCGTTTCGCTGGAATTATAGGAGCAGTAGTAAACGCTGTCCTCATTAAAATGCGCTGCCCCGGCACGCAAATCTTCCGCGAGAATCGCCTCCGACGCGAGCCTGACGAGCCGAATTCGCGGAAACCGCTCCTCCGGCTTCAGCGTTTTCAGGAAATGGCGAAACGCAGAGGCCGGCGAAACATACACCGTGATGTCATGACGTCGGAGCCAGTCTGCCAAGCCGATAATGCCTTTCTCCGCTATAGGAAAAGGACAAATCGTGGCGCCGTAGAGCAACGCGCAAAGCAGATTTCCCGTGGTCTGATTACTGCCGGGTGAGGAAAGCAGCAGAACCCGGTCCCCAGGCCCAATCCGCATCGCGATGTTGTGATTCGCGCTTCCCGCGACGATGCTCCGTTGGCTCCGTGTCACCCACTTCGGGCGGCCCGTGGTTCCGGACGTCTGGAAAAGGAAGGCGACATCGTCGACGTTCTCCTGCGCGTCAGCGTGATGAGGAGCACCGCCTGCGCCGCTTGTGCGGGACCCTGCGCCGCCCCCAGAAAAGGCCAGTGTTCCCGAAAACAGCATGACCGGAATGGACGGAGCCGTTATCTGCGCGGCCAATTCCACCGTCCCCGGCTCCCCTATAATCAGCGCCGGTTCCACGTCCTCGATATTCTGGCGCAGACGAGGGACGGGATCTTCGGGATTAAATATGGCAAGCACGCATCCCGCCTTGAGGACCCCTAGAATGGAGCCGATCAGGAATCCATCGAGGCGGTGTAGCAATACCACCCGGCTCCCAGGTACGCAGCAGAGGCGTACTTCGCTGGCCAGCGCGTCCGCGGCGGCATTGAGCTCCGCATACGTCGGCTGCCAGCTACCCGAGCCGATGGCTACCTGCTGCGCGTAACTTCCGGCGATTTGTTCGAATCGAGCGGGGATAGACGCACCCGTGGCTCCCAGAAATTCTCCTATCGATTCTCCTGTTAATGGCGAATCGATCGCGCCGGTGTGGATTTTCTGCATGCGCGGATCGCTCGAAGACATATGGGCCTAAACCTAGCGGGAACGCAACGCCAACAAATGCTTCTGGTGGAAATCCGGCACTTCGGTCGCGGTAAGAGGAACTAGCGGAAAACGGCCCGGGAAGGTATTCAGATCTGGCAAGGTGCATTACCGCCAGCAAGGCGGTGACGGAGATTGCTTCCAGCAAATCTCTGCACTTCCGCCGAACCAGCTCCTCCGAAAGTTCGTCGATCGACGTCGACGTTAATTATCTCGATGAATCACTATCTTCATGGAATCGACATGATCCTGGCCATACGGCCCCGACACTAGACGCGTAAGGCGCTGGCTGAAGGCGAAGCACATTTCCGCCTCGTCACATTGAAACACGTAACCTCAACGGAGACAAACCTTCGGTGACCGAGCCGGGGATCAGCAGTACAGAGACCGGCCCCTAGGCGACCGGCTGCGGCTTCTTTTTCGCAGCGGCTGCGGCGGCCGTGGCGGCCTGTGCTTCGCGCACCTTGGCGTATTTCTTCTGAAAGCGGTCGACGCGGCCTTCCGTATCGATCAGTTTCTGCTTGCCGGTGAAGAACGGGTGGCAGTTAGAGCAGATTTCCACGCGGATATCGCCCTTGTGCGCCGAACGCGTACTGAACTTATGCCCGCAGGCACAAATCACATTTATTTCTTCGTAAGCAGGGTGGATTCCAGGTTTCATGGCGAGACTCGTACTTTCCTTGGGAAATTCCATATTACCACAATCGTCCAGAGGGACAGGAAGTTCGGGATAAAGCATTCCAGGACAAATGTTTGCGGATTGGTGCGCACTTACGGCGCCCGAAAATCAAGAAACCCCGCAGGAGCACAAGGCTCCCACGGGGTTCCTGCTAGTTACTCAGTCTCGCGTGATGGGCGTTGTCCAATCGAACAGCGGCCTCGTCACTGATTACGAAACCTGAACATTTGGAGGTCGACTTTGAGTCGAGCGCACCAGCCTGTCCGGGCAGTGCGTTCTAGGAGTCGGCCACCTCACGCGTGGATAGAGTCCCGTAGATACTACTATTACTGTCAGATAACATTCGACTGGACCACCTCCTTCCTCAGAGATGCCCCCATCATAAACGCGGAAGTTTGCTGAGTCAATCCCCTTGTCAAACAAAAACGCACCGGCATGTTTCAGGCGTCCGCATCGCTCCGCGCCGCATGCGCGCGTCTCGTCGAAAGTGAGTTCCGTCGGTGATAATGGAAAGCGTGAGTATCGAGCGGATTGCGGTCTTTGGAAGCGGCGGGCAGCTGGGAACCGAGCTAACAGCGGAGCTCACGAAAAGGGGCTATCAGGTTTCCGGATTTACCCGAGGGCAGGTGGATATCACCGATGCCGCGGAGGTGGAAGCGTGCCTCGTGCGCGTCGATCCTGCCGTGGTAATTAACGCCGCCGCCTACAATCAGGTGGACGTGGCCGAGCGCGAGCCGCAGGCGTCGCTTCTGGTGAACGGTCTCGCGGTGCGCAACCTCGCGCTGGCGTGCCGGCAAATTGACGCGCGCCTGGTCCATTTCTCCACCGATTATGTTTTTGACGGCCTCGCGGGGCGTGCCTACGTCGAAACGGATACGCCACGCCCGCTGGGAGCCTATGCTGTCTCGAAGCTCGCCGGCGAGCTGTATGCGCGGGCGTACCTGGACAACGCCCTGGTGATTCGCACGTCGGGCGTGTATGGGCCAGCCGGACTCGACACCGCACGCGGTAATTTCGTCGAGATGATGCTGCGGCTTGCCGCCAAGGGCGACCCGATTCGTGTGGTGGAAGATCATAGTGCGTCGCCGACGTACGCTCCCGCGCTCGCCTCGCGCACGGCGGATCTGGTGGCACGCGGCGCGCAGGGCCTGTTCCATATCGGCGGAGGCGCGCCGATCTCTTGGTTCGAGTGGGCCGTGAAGATTTTCGCGGCGGCGAAGGTGAATCCTCCGCTCAAGCCCACCAGCGAACGCGAGTTCCGCACGGCCGCGCGGCGTCCGAAATACTCCGCACTGTCCAACGCCAAGATGGAATCGCTGGGAATCGCGCCTATGCCGTCGCTGGACGAAGCGATCGGCTTGTACCTGCTGGCGCGCGGTCGCAAGACCGGCCATCCCGTTTCCTGACTGCGCTTTCTGGAATGATCCCCAGTGCGTAGAGGCGTTGCGCAACTTTTGGCATTCCGCCGTGTTCTGATAATCTGGTCGCTCCGTAACTGAGTGAACGTAACTAGGTGAGCGTCACGGGGTGAACGTTGCTGTACGAACGACCGATTCGGATGACTGTTTTCATGAAAACCAAGCTGTTGTCTCTTGTGCTGCTGACGGCGAGCATACCCGCTTGCGCGGCGAACTGCGGAAGCTACGCGCCAGTCGCGGCAGGATGCGCTCGCACAGTGTTTCTCGGTTGGGGTGCGGCGGGAGCAGGCGCGCAAAGCGTAATTACCTTTCTCAGTAGCCCCTCGGCTTCAGCTCCTGTTACGTATGCCTTTTCAAAGCTGAGTTCCAGTAAAGGCACGGGATACACGGGATATTTCGGGTTCAATGCCAGCACGAACGGCGCAGCCGCCGCGATTACGACAGCAGCGGCGTTCCCTGTTATTCCGGTTCCGCCGGGCGCAGGTGGACAAATCACGGTCTTGCAAACCTGTTTCGACGCGACGTGCACCGTCGCGCCGCCCGCCGCGTTCACCGGGCCATACGCGCCGAATATGTTCAGCGCACTGATGACCATCACCGGCACAAGCGGCAGCGATCTGGATGCCACGCCGCTGCCTTTACTGACGATTCAATTTCTCGGCTCCGGCGGCCTGGTGACGTTCCAGGAGCAGGAACAGGCCGTGGATGTCGCCGCCATTCAGACAACATCCGGTGCGACGCTTGATGAAGGTGCAACCCCAGCCGGAAGATATATGTACACGGGCGCCGCCGTGAACCTGCCGTTTACTGCCTTCTCCGTGACCAACCCGTCCACCACGGCGTCGGTCACTGCCTCGATTGCCGTCAGCGACGCCAGTGGAAATGTTATTAAGACCGTGGCTCTCCCGTCGCTCGCGCCGCTGAGCGCCGTGGGATTTCTGCTGATTGGGCGCACGGCGTCGGACGCGTCCGGCCTGCTGCCCTCCAATACCGTGCTGACGCCCGCCGGAGTTGACGGTATCTTCCACGGCACCTATAGCGTGGTGAATTCAAGTGGGCCGGTGATTTTTCTCTCCCAGCAGTACTACGGCGATTCCATGTTGAATTCGTTTATCTTGCAGTGATCCGGTGAACGTTATGAAAAAATTTAAGTCCATCGCCTCTTCACTGCTCGCGGTCGCGGCTTTTGTGACAGTCGCCTCTGCTACCGCATCTGCGGCCGCGTGCGGAAATTATACGCCGGTGGGCCCCCTCTGCCAGCGCACCGTTTTGCTGGGATGGGGAACGGCGGGGCAGGGGACCGAGAGCGTGATCGAGTTCATCAGCCGGCCGCAGACCAGCGGCTCCGTGACGTTCCAATTCAACCAGCTCAGCTCCAGCCTGGGGACGAGCTACGGCGGCTATTTTGGAATCGTCATGAGCGTCGGCGGCGCACCTGCCGCTACGTTCGCGAACGGCCAGATTCCATCGCTGACGCTGCAACCCGGCAACGTAACGCAGGCCGTCGTCACCGGGACGTGCTTCAATGCTTCCTGCAACGTCACACCGCCCGCGGGCCTGGTGTCGAACATGTTCAGCATGCAGTTGACGATCCTCGCAAACAGCGGAGCCGACCTGGACGCCACACCACTGCCGTTACTCACCATCCAGTTTCTCAACAGCACGGGCGCGGTTATGTTTCAGGAGCAGGAACAGGCGCTCGACACCGCTGCCATCGGCAGTTCGGCGCGGGCCAGCGTGAACGAAGGAGCATCGGCCCAGGGACGCTACTATGCTCCCAACGGCGCGTTGGTGCAGCCCTACATCGGCGTTCTCTGTGACGAACCCGTCGTCGACGGCGCCGCTCAATGCGTCGATCGTTCTTTACGATTTCGCGGGCGATTTGTTAGCCACCGTTCCTCTGCCGACACTTGCGCCGCTCGCCGCCGTCGGCTACCTGCTGATTGGACGCACTCCTGGCGACCCGATCGGTCTGATACCCTTCGAGACCCTACTTCCCTCCGGCACCGACTCGATCTTTCACGGCGTCTATGGCGTGCAGGCCGACGGCCCCGTCGTGTTCCTGTCGCAGGAATATTACGGCAACTCAATGTTGAACGCGTATATCGTTCACTAAAGCGGCGGTCAAAAAAAGCCGCGGCCCCACAAAGCCGCGGATCAGAAATCCAGATAGTCGCCCGGGTGAAGATTGTTCTTTGCGGCGACGCCCGCATTCACCTCCAGCACCAGTGCCGCCGTTTCATGCCCGCCGAGCTTCGGACACTCGCTGGCCTTTGTCGTGCACGGCTGCGCACTCGGCACCACCTCGACGATTTTGTGATCCTGGCCCAGCCAGATCATGTCCAGCGGAATCTTCGTCTGATACATCCAGTACACGTATTTGTCGGGCTTAGAATGCACAAACAGCATCCCACGATCGGCGGGCAGGGATGTGCGGAACATCATCCCCTTGGTGAGCTCGAAATCCGTGCGCAAGGTTTCTGCTGTGATCTTGGTTCCATTCGGGAAAGCCACAGTTGTCAGATTGATATCGTTCGAAGGGTCGTCCTTACTACAGCCCACGAGCAGTCCGGCCGCGACGCACGCCGCAGCGGCGGACAATCGCAGGCGAGTCGAAGAAAAGTTCCACATCACACTTATAGGATACGGTCTCGAATAAGCTCTAAAATACGGCTTGGGAATACGGCAGTCCTTCGAAGCTGACGCCTCCGTAGGCATTCCGGCCGTGCGCATGTACCATAAAGGTTGGCCCCCTTTCTCACGCGCCTGCGCCTGACGCTCGAAATGATCAAGTTCGAGCATTCCGTCTTTGCGCTGCCTTTCGCCCTCACCGGCGCGCTGCTCGCCTGGCGCGATGCCGGATTTCCGCGCGAAGGTCTATGGGTGAAGCTCGGCTGGATCGTCGTAGCGATGGTCGGCGCGCGCTCCGTCGCCATGGCGTTCAATCGCGTGCTAGATGCCGATGTCGACGCGCGCAACCCCCGCACGAAGATGCGCCATCTGCCTGCTGGATTGCTCTCGCGCGGCTTCGCCTGGGGCTTCATCTTGTTCTGGACGCTGGTGTTCGCCTTTGCTGCCAGCCGCCTGAATGCCTTGTGCCTGACGCTGGCGCCTGTGGCGCTCGGCATCGTGATGTTTTACTCGTTCACCAAGCGCTTCACTTCGTTCTCTCACCTGGTGCTGGGCTTTTCACTGGGCATCGCACCGGCGGCTGCCTGGATCGCGATGCGCGGATCGCTTGATCTGCGAATTCTTTGGCTCACCGCGGCGGTGACGTTATGGACCGCCGGCTTCGACATCATCTATTCCTGCCAGGATTACGAATTCGATAAACACGCCGGGCTCTTCAGCCTGCCGAAGAAACTCGGCATCCCCGGAGCGTTGTGGGTTTCGCGAGCGCTGCACGTCGGTATGCTGCTCTCGCTGCTCGCCCTGGGCGCAGTCGTTCCAGCTGGGGACGCTTGCCTGGGTGGGCGTCGCAGCGGTCGCCGCGCTGCTCGCCTGGGAACATCGACTGGTGCGCGCGGGCGACCTCTCGCGCATCGACGCGGCCTTCTTCACCATGAACGGCTATGTCAGCGTGATATTCTTTGTATTTTGGGCTGCCGATATTCTGGTCCGGAAAAATTTCTGATGACTCCTGCTTTTGAAGACGCCCGCCTGCTACCCATCCGCGACAAGGTCGAGGCCCGCGAGCGGCTCACCTTCGACGACGCCATCACGCTTTACCGCACGCCCGATCTGCTGGGCGTGGGCTGGATGGCGAACCGCGTGCGCGAACGCCTGCATGGGGATAAAACGTATTTCAACGTCAACCGCCACATCAATCCCACCGACGTGTGCGTCGCCAGTTGCAAGCTGTGCGCGTTCGGCAAAAAAGCGCGCGATCCCAAGGCGTACACGATGTCGCTGGAGCAGGTGTGGGAACGCGCGGGCCACGGATATACGGACGCCGTTACCGAGTTTCACATCGTTGGTGGCTTGCACCCCGAACTGAACCTCGATTGGTATTGCGAGATGCTGCGCGGCCTAAAGCAGCGCTATCCGAAAGCCCATTTGAAGGCGTTCACCATGGTGGAGATCGGCTACTTCGCGCAACGCACGAAGCTCAGCCATCGCCAGGTGCTCGAAAAACTGAAGGACGCCGGTATGGATTCCATGCCCGGCGGCGGCGCGGAAGTGTTTTCAGATCGTGTGCGCCGCATCATTTGCGATCACAAGATTTCGGGCGACGAATGGCTGAGCGTGGCGCGCATCGCGCATGAGCTTGGCTTGCACTCGAACTGCACGATGCTCTACGGCCACATCGAAACCGAGGAGGATCGCGCCGACCACCTGCTGAAGCTGCGCGCGCTGCAGGACGATACGCGCGGCTTCCAGACATTTATTCCTCTCGCGTTCCATCCTGAAAATACGTCGCTGGAATATCTGCCGAAGACCACGGGCTTCGACGATATCCGAGGCATCGCCGTGGCGCGGCTGGTGCTGGACAACATTCCGCATATCAAGGCCTATTGGGTGATGATGACGCCGCAGGTGGCGCAGATCGCGCTGCGCTTCGGCGCCGACGACCTGGACGGCACTGTGGTTGAGGAACATATCTATCGCGACGCGGGCGGCGCCACCAGCGGCAACCTGCGCCGCGGCCAGTTGCTCCGCCTGATCCGTGAAGCCGGTCGCGAACCTGTAGAGCGCGACACGCTGTATCGCCCCGTGGAGCGCGTCGAGAGCGAAAACGTTTTCACGGTTCTCGTTTAATCCGCACACCCGCTCCGTGTCATCCTGAAGCGCGAAGCGCATGAAGGATCTGCTTTTTGTGCCCGACGCACTGCCTCTCCTACGCAGTAGAATGAAACGGATTCATTAAACACTATGGCCGATAAAGTCATCATTTCCTGCGCGATCACGGGCAGCATTCACACGCCAACCATGTCGCCCTACTTGCCGATTACGCCCGAACAAATTGCCACGAATGCGATTGAGGCCGCTGAAGCGGGCGCCGCGATTCTGCACCTCCACGCGCGCAACCCAGCCGACGGATTCCCCACGCAGGATCCGGCCGTCTACAGGCAGTTTCTCCCGCGCATCAAAGCCGCGACCGACGCCGTAGTTAACATCACGACGGGCGGCGGCCTGCACATGACGGTAGACGAACGTATGAGCGCGGGTCGCACGCTAAAACCGGAGATGTGCTCGCTCAATATGGGCAGCATGAATTTCTCGCTGCATCGGGCCTTGAAGCGCTTCACGGAATGGAAGTATGAGTGGGAGCCCGGCTACCTGGCGCGTTCGGAAGGCAATATCTTCCCCAATACGTTTGTCGACATCAAACACATATTGAAGGATGTCGGCGAGGCAGGCGGCACGCGCTTTGAATTCGAATGCTATGACCTGGGCCACCTGTATAATCTCGCTGCCTTGCTGGAAGAAGGAGCAGTGAAACCGCCCTTGTTTGTACAGAGCATCTTCGGCATCCTCGGCGGCATGGGCGTCGATCCGGAAAACGTCATGTTCATGCGCAACACAGCGGATCGCCTGTTCGGGCGCGAAAATTATCGCTGGTCGGTGCTGGGAGCCGGACGGTACCAAATGGCGCTGGTGACCATGGGCGCGATCCTTGGGGGCAACGTGCGCGTGGGCCTCGAAGACAGCGTGTACCTCGGCAAGGGTCAGCTCGCGAAATCGAATGCCGAGCAGGTGCGGAAGATTCGCGGGATTCTGGAAGCGCTGTCGCTCGAAATCGCGACGCCTTCTGAAGTGCGCGAGATGCTGAAGCTCAAAGGAAAAGAAAACGTCGCATTTTGACGTGGCGCAAGCTGTCCAGCTTGCTGAGTCGGCAGTCGTGCCGACTCTTCCGAGCCCAACCTCGCGGAAAAGTCGAGACGAATCTCGACTCAGCAGACCCGGCGGTCCGCGCCACGTCAGGAGTTCACGGCTGGGCTAGTCTCAATTACTCTCCGCCCTTCAATCCGATATCGCCCTGAGCACACCAGCGCGATTGCTTCCGAATAAATCCGGTGCTCCTCTTTCAAGATTCGCGCCGAGAGCGATTCCGCCGTATCGCCATCCGCCACTGGAACCACTGTTTGCTTGATGATCGGTCCCGAATCGAGCCCCTCATCGACGAAATGCACGGTGCAGCCGGAATACTTCACACCGTGTTCCAGCGCCTGATGTTGCGCGTCCAGACCGGGAAAAGCGGGCAGCAACGAGGGATGGATATTCAGAATGCGCAGCGGAAAATGGCGGATGAAATACCCGCTGAGCAGGCGCATGTAGCCCGCCAGACAAACCAGGTCCACGCGATTGGCTTCAAGTTCCGCGACCAGCTGCCGGTCGTAGACCTCGCGATCCAGGCCGCGCGAAGGCAGCACACGCATGTTCAGACCGCGTGCGGTGGCCGCCATGATTCCAGGCGCATCGGCGCGATTGGAAATGACAATCGCGATTTCCGCGTCCAGTTTTCCCGAGGCGATGGCATCCGCGATGGCCACGAAGTTCGAGCCGCGCCCGCTCAACAGAATTCCGATTCGTTTTTTAACGGGCATCACAGGCAACTATTCGTAACGAACGCGCTCGCCGCGCGCACGGATCACCGCTCCGATGGGATACCACGGCTCTTTCAGCCGGTCGAGCATCTTCCCCGCCTGCGCGAACTTTTTCTGTGAGACCACGAAGATCATGCCGATGCCGAGGTTGAACGTGCGACGCCAGTCCTGCTCCGGGATGTTTCCGATCTTGCGTAGCACCTCGAAAATCGGGAGCACCGGCCACGAGCCCAGGTCGATCCGCACGCCGAGCCCTTTCGGCAGGATGCGTGGCGTATTGTCCGTAATGCCGCCGCCCGTGATGTGCGCCGCGCCTTTCAATACGCCCGCGTCGTCCAGCGCGCGCAACGGATTCAGATAGCTGCGATGCAGCTTCAGCAGTTCGTCGCCGATCGTGGACTCCAACTCCGCCAGCCGCGCGTCCGGCGAATGACCCGCCACTTCGAACAGCAGTTTGCGCGCCAGCGAATACCCGTTCGTATGCAAACCGCTGGATGGCAGCCCGATCAACACATCGCCCGGTTTGATCTGCGCGCCGGTGAGCATTTTTCGGCGCTCTACCGCGCCCACGATGAATCCGGCGATATCGTACTCGCCGGGCGCATAGAAGCCCGGCATCTCCGCCGTTTCTCCACCAATCAGCGCGCATCCGTTTGCCCGGCAGCCGCGTGCGATGCCCGAGATCACCTCCGCCGCAACGCGCGCGTCGAGCTTTCCCACCGCGAAATAATCCAGGAAGAACAACGGCGCGGCGCCCTGCACCGCGATATCGTTCACGCAGTGGTTCACCAGATCCTCGCCTACGGTGGAATGCCGCCCCGTTAGAAACGCGAGCTTCAATTTGGTGCCGACGCCGTCGGCCGACGAAACCAGCACCGGGTCGCGATATCCCTGCAGCCGGTAGCCTCCGCCGAAGCTGCCGATATCGGTCAGCACCGCCCGCGTAAACGTGGACTGCGCCATGGCGCGAATCGACGAAACGGCGCGGTCCGCTTCGTCGATATTGACACCCGCCTCGCGATAACTCACGCCCTGGGCTTTGGGCTTCTTGTTTGTGGCGGGCGCTGAGGGCGCAGTTTTACGCCTGCCGGATATCGACTTCTTTTGAGCCATGTTTTGTCGGGGGAATCTCTATGGTACGCGACACCCTGCCCCGCTGTACACCGGGTCCCGTTCGCGTCGCGGGAGCTCAGATCTGAAGAGTCTGCTCCTAAACACGATCCATCGCCAGGAACTCTTCGATCGTGTCAAACACGGTCCATTGCCAGGAACTCCTGGATGTGCGGATGCGTCGATTTTTCCAGCTCCCAAACGGGCCCGAAATAAATCGCCTGGCCGCCTTGCAGCACCACGACGTTATCGGCGACCTTGCGCATCAAATCCAGATCATGCGTGACGACGACGCTGGTCAGCCGAAGCTGCGTTTTTAGTTTCAGCATCAGGTCGCCCACCTGCTCGCTCATGATCGGATCGACCATGGTCGTCGGCTCGTCGTAGAGAATACATTCGGGCTGAAACGCCAGCGCCCGCGCGATCGCCACGGCGCGCCGCTGGCCGGTGGACAAATCGTTGGGATACAAATCCTTGGTTTCGAGCAGGTCCACCATGTTGAGGAGACCCTCGACTACGTCTTCCTTGTTCTGCGCGTTATAGTCTTCGCGCAATTCCAGGGAGAAGAGGATGTTTTCGCCCACCGTCAGCGAATCGAACAGCGCGCCGGACTGGAACACCATGGTGACGCGCTTGCGGATCGCACGCATCTCCGTCTCGGTGAAATTCGTGATGTCCTGATAGCACACGAAGACGTTGCCCTTATCCGGCTTGATGAATCCGAGGATATGCCCCAGGCTTACCGACTTGCCAACGCCGCTGCGGCCGATGATGGCCAGCGTTTGCCCTGCGTCCACATGAAAATTCACGTCGGCTAAAACCGGGTAATCGAACGTCTTATAGACATTGCGGAACTCGATGTAGTGTTCACTGGTCATCGCTTCACTGGTCGTCGTTCACTAATCATCGTTCATTTCTATGCGGGAGGCCCATTCTTGCGGCGTATTTACATTTTCCACTAAAACCGCCGCCGTGGGAACCTTCGCGATCCGGAGACTGGCTAAAAAATCATGCATTTTGAAACACTTGTTGAGGATTTGGTGTCGCGCGACGGGCAACACACGGCGATGATACACGGCGCACAGCGGGTGCAATCGGTCGCCGCTTTGCGGTATCAGGCAGTCGCCTGCGAAGCTTTCGGCCGCGGACAGCAATTCCCCCAGGAACTCGGCGGTGAGGCCTGGCATGTCACAGGCCACAATCAGGCTCCAATCCGCCTGGGTGATTTCGAGCGCCGTGCACAAGCCTCCCAGCGGTCCGCAGTTTTCGTAACGATCGGCCACGGCCGTAAACCCCAGCGCCACATAGCGTTCCGGAGCACCAATCAACGTGACGCCGCCAGCCGCCGCGCGGACGCAACCCGCGACGTGCTCCACCAGGGTTCCCTCGCCCAGCGGCAAAGCGGCCTTGTCCCGACCCATCCGCGAGCTTCGGCCGCCGGTCAGGACGAATCCAGCCCGGCTCGGGAAAGGGCCACTCGGCCCGGCGGCGTCCATGAGAAGATGTTAACAGTCGGCTTACATGGGACTAGACTGGTGAAGTTAAACAAAAGGGTGTATATTTGTTGTTTATTGGGAATCGCCATGCTAGCAGCCTCCCCCATGCTTGCAGCGGAACTGAGCGCGCCTTCGTCGCTATTGGCGCCTTCGTCGAACGCTGGTAAGGTCGCGACGGTCAAGGTGGACCGACGCACAGGGAAACTGGTGCGCGTGGTCACCGGTCCCGCTGACCTCCGCTCCGTTCCGGTTCCCGCGCCCCCCTCGCGCATCACCGAACTGGTAGAGCGCAGCGCCCAGGCGCATCAGGTGGATCCGCTACTGGTCCAGAGCGTCATCCAGGTGGAAAGCAACTATAATCCCTACGCCGTCTCGAACAAAGGCGCCGAAGGATTAATGCAGTTGATGCCGTCCACCTCGCGCATGCTGGGCGTCTCCAATAGCTTTGATCCGACGCAGAACATTGAAGCCGGTGTGAAGTATCTGAAGTATCTGCAGTCGGTGTATCATGACGACCGGCTCGCGCTGGCGGCCTATAATGCGGGCCCCAAAGCCGTGGAAAAATACAACGAGGTTCCGCCGTACCCGGAAACCCAAAATTATGTGGAACAGGTGGGCCAGCGGTATCGCTCAGCCCGTCAGGCGGCCGACGTCAAGGCGGAGGCAGCGGCGAAGAAAGCGGCCGCAGGCAGCGCTGGATTAGAGTTGGAACCGGCGCCCGACCCGCCGCCTATTTTGGAGGAGTTTGAGGATTCGGATGGCAGGGTGTATCTCAAGACCGTTCCGCGCACCCAGTAGCCGCGTCGCCGCGCTGCTGAGTGTCCTGCTCGCTGCTTCGGCGGTGAGCATCGCTGCGGACAAGTCTGCCGATTCCTCAGAGGCCGCGCGTGTCACGGCCGTCCGCTTCTGGTCTTTGGGCGATACGACGCGCATCGCCATCGAGGTCTCAGGCGATTTCCACTTCAAATCCGAGCGCCTCGACAAACCGGACCGTCTGTTCTTCGACGTCTTTGGCGCCCGTCCTGAAATGGCGCGTCATGGCGTGGAGACCATTCCCGTTGACGATCCCATCGTCAAGCAGCTGCGGGTGGCGGAGACGCAGCCGGGCGTAACGCGCGTCGTGATCGATCTCAAGCAGGCTGTCGGCCTGAGCACCTCGCAACTCAATAACCCAAGCCGCCTGATTGTCGAACTCAAAACGCCCGATGCGAAACCGAAGGACGCGGACAAGCCATCACCGGCCGTTGTGTCCGGCGGCCGCAGCTTGCCGGAACCCGCGCCAGCCGGCGCCAGTGCATCGGTCCTGAAGCTCGATGGAAAATCGGCCAGCTCGACTAAAACCGATGCCTTTAAGGCAGAACCGGCGAAAACGGAAGTTTCCAAAGTTGAAAAGATAGACCCCGCAAAGCCTCTTTCTGCGAAAGCCCAAGTCGATCGTACGAGGACGGATAAGGGGAAGACGGATCAGGCAAAGATCAACCAGGCAAATATCGACCAATCCAAGACCGATCAGGTAAAGATCGATCCGGCAAAGTCGGATCAAGCGAAGTCTGACCAAATCCGGGCCGGCTCGGACACGAAACCTAAGCCGCTGGTGGAGGTCGCAAGCGCCCGCGGATCATCCCGTTCCACGCCTTTGGCCAGGGTCGCGCCGCTAAGCTCTTCACCGATATCGGCCGCCCCCGTGGGCGCAGCCCCGGCGACCATCGACAGTATTGCTGGGGACAAGCCCGCCTCCGCAACGCTCGCTTCTTTACCACCCGAGCCGGTCGGTGTTGAGCCTCCCGCTTCTTTTCCCGCGCTCGACGATTTAAAACGCGATGATTTAAAACACGACGATTCAAAACGAGACGGCCTGAAAAACGATGTGAAAGAAGTTGTGCCCGCCAAGCGCCCCTCCCTCGGCGACCGTTCGTTGACACGCGCGCTCGGCCTGAAGCTGGGGCGCATCGTAATCGATCCGGGTCACGGCGGCAACGACGTCGGCACGCACGGCCCGTCCGGCTATTACGAAAAAGATCTTACGCTGGACGTGGCACGGCGCCTGGCGGAAATCGTTCGCGAGAACATGGGCAGCGATGTTGTCCTCACGCGCAGCGACGATGAATACGTGGCCTGGAAGAACGCACACGCGTGGCCAACGAAAAAAAGGCGGACCTGTTCGTTTCCATCCATGCCAATTCGTCGCCGTACCGTTCGGCGGCGGGCGTCGAAACTTACGTTCTCAGCTTCACCACTTCCAGAACGGCCATGGATCTCGCTTCGCGTGAAAACGCCAGCTCAGACCTTGGCATCCACGATCTGCACGACCTGCTACAGAAGATCGCGCTTCGCGACAAAGTCGACGAATCGCAGGAATTAGCCTCACGCCTGCAGACGTCGCTTTCCACGCTTTCGACGTCCAGCAACAAAGCGGCCATCAATCGTGGCGTAAAGAAGGCTCCCTTTGTGGTCCTGATCGGCGCGAATATGCCGAGCGTGCTCGCGGAAATTGGGTTCCTTACCAACTCAACCGATGAAGCACTGCTGCGCAAGCCGGAGCATCGCCAGAAGATCGCCGAAGCGCTTATATAAAGGCATCGCTTCTTACGCGGACTCGCTCAGCCAGGTCATCGCGCGCAAGAACTAGCGCCCCGTCTGTCCTCGCTCAAAGTTTTCAGGATTATTGCGGCGGCCCGGACTGTTGTGGAAACGTAGGCCGCACCAGTCGAGGCTGATCATTTGCTGGAGCGGATGGATTCGCGGGCTCGGAAGGATTCGTCTGTCCGCCACTGGTGGTCGCCGGGCGACCCTGATCGCGCGCTTCGCCTCGCTTCGCCTCGCTGCGCCTCGAGCCTTGACTGAGGTTATCCGCAGCCTTCGCCTTGGCTGCCTCGCTCACCCGAATATTATTGACCACGCGCAGCGCGCCCGCCGTTTTTGCCATCCTTGTCGCCGAGCCTTTGTGCTGCACGACGTTTGTCGTTCCATCCCAATACGCCACGCCGCCCTGCACGCGAACCGTAAATCTGTCCAGCCCGATTTTTGATTTCGCCAGCTTCGCTTTGATCGCGACCTCAATCGCCTTGTCCTGCTCGGCGGATGTTCCTTGCGAAGCCCCCGGCTTTGCGGGCGGGTTTTTGGTGTCCGTCGCCCAACCTGTCGCGCTAGTAGCCAGGAAAATCACCAGTGCCGGATTTGCCGGAGTCATACAGACTAGTGGGCTATCGCCTCGAATCTCTCATTCCTGCCTTCTCCAGCTGGGCGCCAATTAGCTTCCGATGGGGAAAATTGTCGACGGAAGAACTAAATCTCCATCAGAAGCTCAAACTTGTTCGCCTGACGCAGCTTGATTGCTAGTCTTTAAGACGAAGCCCGAATGTAAAGAGCGAAGCGGAAGGCCGCGATTCAGATGGGCCCATGCGGACCAGCAAGAGCACTCGGCTTAGTCGAATCGCGACGATCCAGATCGAGATAGTTTAGTCGGATCGAGACGATCTTGGATTGAGATATGGTTTTAGATCCGGATCGAAACGATCCGGATCGCGATACAAATGATACGCTCCTTATTCGCGAGGTTGGCCGTCTTAGCCGTGCTGCTCCTGGCAGGCACTCTCGCGGCGATGTACTGGGCGCTCACCAGTTTCGCCGAGCAGCGATTGGGCGCCCCGGTGGACCCTGCCGTGCGCTTGCGCGTGCTGCAGATCGCCTTGGCGGCGGCGGCGCTCGCTCTGGGCATTACTGTTCTGGTCTCCCAATCGCTCACGCGCAAAATTCGGCGCTTGAAACGCGTGGCCGAAGGTCTTGCGGGCACCGCGCCCGAATCGATCTCGCGCTATGATCCCAACGACGATCTGGGATCGCTCGAACGTTCGCTCACCGGTGGCGGGCGAGCTTCCGCGCTGGTGATAGCCTGCGCTTTGAATCCGCCCGCCGCGAGGCGATTCTGTCCGGCATGGCCGAAGGCGTGCTGGCCGTCGATCCCGATCTGAAAGTGACTTTCTGCAATCAGGCCTTGCTGCGCGCCATCGGATTTCGCGGCAGCACTACGAAGGGCTCTGCCTGCTCGAGTTGGTTCGCGACCCCGCGCTGTATGAAATGATCCGCTCCGTGCGCGCCACCGGCGAGCCCGGCAGCTCTCGCTTCCATCTCTCGGCCGCCACGTCCGCGCACCTTCGAGGCGCAAGCCACGCCCGTTGCCATGCCCTCCGGCCGCGGCGTGATCGCCATCTTTCACGACATCACCGATCTGGAGCGCCTGGAGCAGGTGCGCAAGGATTTCGTCGCCAACGTTTCGCATGAGCTGCGCACGCCGCTGGCCGGCATCATCGGCTATGCCGACACGCTGCTCGATGGCGCGCTCGACGACACCGCCAACCGCAGAAGTTTGTCGAGATCATTCGCGCGAATGCCGTGCGCCTGGGCAGCATCGCGGCGGACCTGCTGGTTCTCTCCGAGCTCGAATCCGGCGCCGACCACGAAACCGAAATCGTCTCGGTGCGCGCCGCCCTTGAATCCGGCCTGCTCACCGTCGACGTCCGAGGCGCGCGAGCGCAACGTCCACGCTGATCCGCGAAGAGATGCAGGATCTCATACGTCGCCGGCAGCCGCCTGCGCTTGGAGCAAGCCTTTCTGAACTTGCTGGCCAACGCCATCAAGTTCAATCGCCCGGAAGGCGAAGTTCGGGTGCGGGTCATCGCACACCGACGATGGCCGGATAGCCGTCGTGATCTCCGACACCGGCGTCGGCATCCCTTCCCAGGATCTTGCCGCGCATCTTCGAGCGCTTTTACCGCGTCGATAAAGCCCGCTCGCGCCAGGTGGGAGGCACCGGCCTGGGACTCTCGATCGTGAAGCATGTGATCGAGACGGATGAATGGAACGCGTTAGCGTCGACAGCCAGGTGGCAAGGGCGGCTCCACGTTCACTTCGCGTGCCCGCCGCAGCGCGCCGGCGTCGCTGTGACGAATTCCGCTGTAACGCAATCGTAACCGTAATTTCATGACAACATTACTCGTCAGCTTTAAAGTCATAACTTGTGAACCCAGCCCAGGATCCTTTTCACATTGAGGTAGATCGACAGTCGCCTCGGGCGCCAGAATTTTGAAGCTCACGGGCCTCTCACCATCCAGACCCTCTTCGACTTCCAACAGATGATCGCGCCAGGAAACCGACCAAGCCCATCATCGTGGAATTCTCCGGCGTCCCGTACATGGATTCCGCCGGGCTGGGCTGCGTCGTCAGCGCCTTCACTTCGTGCCAGAGAATCAGCGCGTCTGGCTTTCACCGTGTGCGGTCTAAGCCGAGCGTATGGAAACGCTGTTCGCCGTGACGCATGTTTCGACCCTTCTCCCCTGCTTCGATTCGCTTCGACCGCCGAAGCCATATGCGAAGTCCACAAGTAATGCCCGGTAAGTAACGCTCCTGTAACGTAAGTTCATTACAATATCACCCTCCCCGTATATCACTCTTCAGGTCTGAGCAGATTCAAATTCCACCTGTGCGCGAAGTCTGCGCAGGCGGTGCTTTATCAAACCAATAAGTAGGAGCGAATGGATGATTACGAATCAATGAGGAACGGGGCAAGCTCTCATAACAGCCTGCTGATCGGCGTAGTGCCGCATGGGCAGCGGAGCCCGCCGGGGCGGCGGCCGAACCGGGTGCGACCACCACCGCGGCGCCGTCTGGCAATGTCTCGGAAATCGAGCAGCTCAAACAAATGCTGGCCGGATCAGCAGCGGCAGATCAATGAACTCCGGCATCACTTTCGCAGCAGCAACTGAAAGGAGCCGTTGCAGATCAGTCCGGCTCCGCTCAGCCTGCCTCTGCCCAGGCCGCTACGCCCGTCATCCCCGGCTCGGAGCACCCGCGAGCCTCTTCCGCAACTGGCCAAATCGCCAGCACCACGGCTATAGTTCCGCGCTCGGCCGCCCTGCCCGTCGCTCTTCCTCAGAAATCCCCCACGGCCGGGTCGACGAATCCCACCAATCCTTGCGAGCGCCGCCGGATGCTAACACCATCCCGCCTTTCCTGCGGCTCGGCAACGTCTGTATCGTCCCCGATCGGCTTTATGGATTTCACGCCTTTTTGGCGCGACAAGAACGCTGGATCCAGCATGGGTTCCAACTTCGGCAGCGTTCCGTACAACAACGTGGCCAACGGAAACCTTTCGGAATTCCATTTCAGCCAACAGAACTCGCGCCTCGGTTTCCGCATCGACGGCGACTGGAAGGGCACCCACTTCATCGGTTACAACGAGTTCGACTTCAACGGAACCAGCGGATCGACCGCCTCGCTGTTTCCAACGGCGCCATTCGTCCCGCGCCTCCGTCTGTTCTGGGTGGATGTCCGCAAAGGCAAGGTCGAGTTCCTTGCCGGCCAGAGCTGGAGCATGCTGACGCCCAACCGGAACGGCCTTTCCGCTCTGCCTGGCGATCTCTTCTACACCCAAGTCATCGACATCAATTACGTGGCGGGCCTCACCTGGACCCGCCAGCCCGGCTTGCGCGTTCTCTATCACCCCACAAAAAGGTAACCTTCGGCTTCTCCGTCGAACAACCCGATCAGTACATCGGCGGTTCGGCGGGCGGCTCGGGCATTACGCTTGCCTACTATCTTGCGGGCTCGCCGCAACCCAACTCGACGCCGCGCAGAACGTCAGCGCTGGCCAGCTATCTGGCAGCAACCCGACCGTACACCCGGACTTCATCGCGAAGCTCGCCTTCGATCCCAGCTCGCGCTTCCACTTCGAAGTAGGCGGCATCGAGAGCAACTTCAAGACCATCAATCTCGCGGCGCCATTCTTAATCGCATACCACCCAGGGCGCGGGACTTCTGGTCGGCTTCAACGTCGCAATCACTAAGAACTTCCGTCTCATCTCGACCAACTTCTTGAGCGATGGCGAGGGCCGGTATCTGTTCGGACAGGCGCCTGATCTGATTGTTCGCGCCGACGGCTCCCTCAGCGCCGTCCACGCCGGCAGCACCCTCGACGGTTTTGAAGCCAGGTCAAGAATAACCTCCTGCTGTATGCCTACTACGGCGGAATCTACATCGGCCGCAACACCGCGATCGACGCCAATGGCACCACGCAGATCGGCTATGGCTACACCGGTCGCCCAACAGCCAGAACCGCGCGATCAACGAAGTTACGTTCGGGTTCAACCAGACCATGTGGGCGAGTCCGCGCTACGGCGCCATCAATGTGATGGGTCAGTACGAATATCTGATGCGCGATCCCTGGTTGTGGCTGCAGGCGCTCCCAAAGCGACCCACGACAACACCATCTACTTCAATATCCGGTACACGCTGCCGGGAGGCATGCCGAACTTCTAAGTCTGTTATCTGGCATAGTACTCGGTGCTAGCGCCGGGGACTGGCTCGAGTCGTGTAATCGTTCTGTAACTAAACACTTGGTTAAATAGGAGACGAGATATGATGAAGCGAATTGGTTAAATGCGGTGATTGATGGCCGCACGGTGGCGACCGGGGTGGCGTCCGCGCAACAGATATCTGATCAACGGCGGCGGGGCCACGTTCCCGTATCCGATGTATTCGAAGTGGTTTGACGAATACCACAAGAAGTTCCCGACGCTGCAGTTCAACTATCAGTCGATCGGTTCCGGCGGCGGCATCAAGCAGGTGACCGCAGGCACGGTCGACTTCGGCGCCAGCGACGGACCGATGAACGACAAGCAGATCAAGGAGTTCCACGACAAGCACGGCGTTCGGCATCCTGCACTTTCCCGACCGTGATGGGCGCCGATGTGCCGGTCTATAACATTCCGGGCGTGAGCGCGAGCTCAACTTCACGCGCGGAGCTCTGGCGGGAATCTTCCTCGGCAAGATCACCAAGTGGAACGATCCGGAGATTGACGAAGGCCAACCCAGGCGTGAAGCTGCCCGCCGCAGACATCGTCGTGGTTCACCGCTCCGATGGCAGCGGCACCACCTACATCTGGACCGACTATCTTTCCAAAGTCAGCAAGGAGTGGGAGACGAAAGTCGGCCGCGGAACCTCGGTCAACTGGCCGGTCGGTCTCGGCGGCAAAGGCAACGAGGGCGTGTCGGGCCAGGTCAAGCAGACGCCGAACTCGATCGGCTACGTGGAACTGATTTACGCCGTGCAGAACAAGATGACCTACGGCAAGGTGAAGAACGCGGCGGGTGAATTCGTCGAAGCCAGCCTGGCCGGCGTGACCGCGGCCGCCGCGGGCGTCGCAAAGAAATGCCGGACGATTTCCGCGTCTCGATCACCAACGCTCCCGGCAAGGACGCCTATCCGATTTCCAGCTTCACCTGGCTGCTGATTCCCGAGAAGATCGCCGACCCCGCCAAGAAGAAAGGCGATCAAGGATTTCCTGAACTGGATGCTGGACGGACGGCCAGAGGATGACCGAGGCTCTGGCCTACGCGCCGCTGCCGAAGGCCGTTGTCGCGAAGGAAATGAAAGCGATCGCGAAGATTCAATAGCAGCATGAGCCACAGTCATGGCAGCCACGCACCACAACTGTTACGATCCAGCGCCCGTCCCGTTCGAGACCGGCGCCGCGACATCTTTGGCAGCGCCTGCGCAGCGGCGACGAGATCGCGTATGTGATCACCTTCATGCGCCGCTGCCGCTATTCTGGCGATCACGGCACTGCTGGTGTTCGAGCTGTACATCAACTCGGCGCTGTCCCGCGACAAGTTCGGCTGGACTTTCCTGGTCACCTCAGACCTGGGACCCGGTCGCCGGTCAGTTCGGCGCGCTGCCGTTTCATTTACGGAACGGTGGTGACGTCGGTCCTGGCGCTGCTGATGGGAATTCCGCTGGGCGTGGGCGCCGCGATCTTTCTGGCCGAACTGGCGCCGCCGAAGATTTCCGACGCGCTCACCTTCCTGATCGAACTGCTGGCCGCGGTTCCCAGCGTCATCTTCGGCCTGCTCGGGATCTTCGTTCTGGTCCCGCATCCTGCGCGACGATCGAGCCGTCCCTCAAAGCGGCGCTCGGATGGACGCCGTTCTTCAGCGGACCGTTCTACGGCGTCAGCCTGTTTTCGGCGGGCGTGGTGCTGGCGGTGATGATCGTTCCGTTCATCATCTCGATCTCGCGCGAAGTGATTCTGGCGGTCCCCGGCGATCAGCGCGAAGCCGCGCTGGCGCTGGGCGCCACCCGCTGGGAGACCACCTGGGAGGTCGTCGTGCCGTTCGCCAAGAAGGGCATCATGGGCTCGATCTTCCTGGCGCTGGCGCGCGCGCTGGGCGAGACCATGGCGGTCACCATGGTGGTCGGCAACGATCCCAAGATCAAGGCGTCGCTGTTTGCGCCGGGCTATTCCATCGCCGCCGTGATCGCCAACGAGTTCACCGAAGCCACCGGCGAGCTCTATACCAGCGCGCTGATCGAACTCGGGCTGGTGCTGTTCGCTCTGACCATCGTCATCAACGGCCTGGCGCGCCTGCTGATCGTCGGCACCGACGAGACAAGGCGTAAGCATGACGAACCTGCACATCTACTTGCGCCGCAAAACCGTGAACGTCGTCATGCTGACGCCTCACCGGCCTGTGCACGCTGTTCGCGGCCGGGTACTCTGGTGTTCATCCTGGGGTATCTGTTCGTCCACGGCGGCAGCCAGCCTGAACTGGGATTTCTTCACCAAGCTTCCGACGCCGGTGGGCGAAACCGGCGGCGGCATGGCCAACGCCATCGTGGGCAGCGCCAAGCTTCTGCTGCTGGCCATCGCTGTTCGGCATGCCGATCGGATTTCTGGGCGGCGTCTATCTGGCGGAATTCGGCGGCACGCACGTTCTCCTTCGTGGTCCGCTACGTCACGGACCTGCTGAACGGCGTGCCCTCCATCGTGATCGGAATCTTCGCCTACACGCTGATCGTGCTGCCGCAGAAGCATTTTTCGACGCTCGCCGGCGGCTTGGCGCTGGGCGTCATGATGATTCCGATCGCCGTCCGCAGCACGGAAGAATTTCTGCGCGCCGTGCCCAATGTCGCTGCGCGAAGGCGCCATGGCGCTGGGCGCGTCCAAAGCCAAGGCGATTCTTACGGTGGTGATTCCCGCCGCGAAAAACGGGATCATCACCGGCATCATGCTGAACCTGGCGCGCGTGGCGGGCGAAACCGCGCCGCTGCTTGTTCACCAGTTTCGGCAACCGCTTCTGGAGTCCCGGATGGGAACAGCCCACCGCGTCGCTGCCGGTGATGATTTTCACCTACGCCATCGCGCCCTACGAAGATTGGCACCAGCAGGCGTGGGCCGCGGGTTTCGTTCTGCTTGACGCTGGTGCTTGACCGTGAACATCATCGCGCGATGTGATTCTCGCCAAGAAAGGAGCACGTCGCCAGGTGAGTCTCATGCAAGCCCCTAGCTCCGACAACCATTCTCCTGAGGTGAAATGGCACGCCACGGCGCTCATGCCGCCATGCGATGCCGATCGCAAGCCGCCGGCCGGCACGGTCCGAAACTCAGCGCCACCGAATCTGAATTTCTACTACGGCAACTTTCAAGGCTCTGCAGGAATCTCGATGGAGGTCTACGACAAGCAGGTCACGGCGTTCATCGGGCCCTCCGGCTGCGGCAAATCCACCTTCCTGCGCACGCTGAACCGGATGAACGAAACCGTCCGCGACAGCCGCGTCGAAGGCGAGATTCTGCTGGATGGCGAGAACATCTTCGAGCTGGAAGTGTCCGACGTGCGCCGCCGCGTCGGCATGGTGTTCCAGCGGTCCAATCCGTTCCCCAAGTCGATCTTCGACAACATCGCCTACGGCCCGCGCATCAACGGCATCGGCCAGCCGCGTCCGACGCTGCGCGACAAGGTGGAGCAGAGCCTGCGCCGCGCCGCGCTGTGGGACGAGGTCAAGGACAAGCTGCACAATCCGCCTACGGGCTCTCCGGCGGCCAGCAGCAGCGCCTGTGCATCGCGCGCGCCCTGGCGGTGGATCCGGAAGTGCTGCTGCTCGACGAGCCCTGCTCCGCGCTCGATCCCATCGCCACCGCCAAGATCGAAGATCTGATCTTCCAGCTCAAGAGACAGTTGCACCATCGTGATCGTCACGCACAACATGCAGCAGGCCGCGCGCGTGGCCGATTACACCGGCTTCTTCCTGCTGGGCAACCTGATCGAATTCGACAACACCACCGTGATCTTCAAGAACCCGGCGAAAAAAGAAACCGAAGATTACATCACCGGCCGTTTCGGTTGAGTATCGGGATGCCTAGGAGCCATCGTGCGCCACTTCGTCGAAGAACTGGAACAACTGAAAACCAAGCTGCTCGAAATGAGCGCGCTGGTGGAATCCTCCATCCAGCGCAGCATCAGCGCGGTCACCCAGAAGGACCGCAGCGCCGCCGAAGAAGTCTTTCGCAACGAAGCGCGCATCAACGCGATCGAGATCGAGATCGACGAGTTCGCCATCAACCTGCTGGCGCTTGCAGCAGCCCATGGCGGCCGACCTGCGCCTGATCGTCGCCGCGCTCAAGATCAACACCGACCTGGAGCGCATGGGCGACCTGGCGGTCAACATCGCGCGAGCGCGCGCTGTCGCTGATGGAAGAGCCGCGTCGATCAAGCCCATGATCGACATCCCGCACATCGCCGGCCTGGTGCAATCCATGGTGCGCAAGGCGCTGGACGCTTTCGTGCACGCGCGACGCGGACCTGGCGCGCAGCGTGCTCGCCTCCGACGACGCCGTCGACAGCCTGCGCACCGCCTGCTACCACGAACTGGTCAGCTTCATGGAGAAGGACCCGCAGCAACATCCAGCAGGCGCTCGACCTGATGGCGGTCACCCGCAACCTGGAGCGCATCGCCGACCACTCCACCAACATCGCCGAAGACGTGCTGTTCCTGGTGAAGGGCATCGACGTCCGCCATCACGCCGAAGCCCGCGTCTAGAGAAGCGCACAGCGACTCTCGCGTTGTGCGCGATTCAAACACAAGAAGCGCACAGCGACTCTCCGCGTTGTGCGTGATTCAAACAATGGTGGAGCAGGCTTCAGCCTGCAACCGGCGCTTCAGCGCCCGCGCCGCCTTCACGATACCTGCACCGCCTCCGGACGATGCGCCGGTGGCGTGTGAACCTTCGTTGGAATCATAAAGAAGCTGAGGTTCCAGGATTCTTCGCCGCTGCGGAAAGGGATTACCGTCCACTTGCGTACACCAGGCGAATGCGCACGGTAGTTGCGGCCGAAGATCACCGTGGGCACGCTCAGGCCCAGCGGCCCCAGTTCCTCTTCGAAGATCGTCTTCACGTTGCCCACGATCATGTTCGCCACTTCCGATACGGCGTCCAGGACATCTTCGTCCACCGCCTCGAACTCCTGCATCAAGAGCGCCCCTGCCAGTTTGCACGCGAAGTGTGGAGAGCACCAGATTCTGCCGGTTCCCGTCCAGGACCCAGCGATCCCCACCAGGGCGACAATGCCGTCCACGCTCTCCGGTTCGGTGCCTTCTTCGCGATAGGCCTCCGCGTCCAGCGGCAATTGCAGCATCGTCGAGAAAACGTCTTGAGCCGCCGAACTCACAGCTGCGGCGATTTGTTCGGATGTGATTCGGTCACTCATATAATTCCCGCCAATTTTTCCTTGATTTGTTCCGCCGTAAACGGCTTCCGCACATAGCCGTTGGCGCCCAGCTCCAGCGCCTGCATCACCTTGGCCTGGCTTCCCTCGGTGGTCACCATCACCACCGGCACACTCTTCAACTCGTCGTTCCCTTTCAGCTTCCCGAGAAATTCGATCCCGTCCATATTCGGCATGTTGATATCGGAAAGGATCAGGCCGACCTTTTCGCTTTTCAATTTCTCCAGTGCTTCCAGTCCGTCGCTGGCCTCATATACGTTCCCCAGGGGAACGTCCGCTTGCACCAGAACCCGGTGCAATATTTTACGAATGGCCGCCGAATCATCAACTATCAACACGTCCAGGGACATCATCGATCCTTCCTTTGGGTGCTTCTTCCGGGTGTTTCTTCGAGCTGGCGCGCAACGCGGCCGTACGCTGCCCTTGTGTGCAGTACTACGAATTCTTATCGGCGCGTTCTCTGGATCTGTAGTAAAAATTGGATCTGTAGTAAAAACTGGAACCGCAGTAAAAATATGACGGGCGGGATCAGCCAGAAACGGCTATGTGCGGCCGCTAGTTGGCCGCAGGGGCAGGAATTATGTTTGCGTTCAACCCGTAGGGCGCCGAAATCCGGCTTCCTGTGCCGATGGCCACAGAAATCATCGTTTGCGTTACGTTCGCTTCGGTCCCCTGAATTGCAGGCATGATAAACTGCACCAGCGCCGTGCCGTCGGGCACGGATGTGATCGCAAACGGCGTCACCGTCACATTGCCCACTTCAATCCACGTTGCGCCCGGCGCGGGCAACACAGGTGCGGCTCCTGCAAGGTTGGTCACGGCGATCCACATCGGGTCGCCCGCCGATGCCGCAGCCGAAGGCGTAACCAAAAACAGCGTGCCGCCTGGGCCCGCGCCGTCCGCCGCGGCCGTAATCACGGGCGGCGGCGCATCTACTTGCATCAGGACCGGGCTCGGCCCCGTTCCGTCAGGCAGCGTCAACTGCACCGGTTGTGGGCCGAATGCCAATCCCGCCGGCACGGTCGCCGTCAGCAGGCCGTCGCCATTTACACCGTACGTCGTCACCACGCCACCGATGTTCAGCGTCCAACCTGCCAGGTTCGGGGGCAGTCCACGCGTTGCCATTGCGATCAGTCCGCCGATGGGCGTTCCCGATAAACCCGTCGCCGTGTTCACCACGGGAACCAGCAAACTCATTTGATTCGCGGCCGACGCCTGGATGGAAATCGCGGCTGAAAGCGTCACGATTTCAAGGCCTGTCGTCACCGTTACATTCACCGGGCCCGCCACCGCCCCCGCGCCCACCGTCACGTTCAAAACAATTGTGTTTGCATTGACCACCCACAAACGCCGTACCGTGATGTCGCTTACACCGACGCCCACCACGCTCTGCCCATCCACGAAGTGCGTATTCGTGCCGGTGACGGTCAGCATCATATCCACGCCCGCCGTCGCCACAGCCGGTTGTACCGCGATCGATGCGACGTTCGTCACGGGATAGTTGTACACAGGGACCGCCGCCGTGCCTACCGATTGCAGCGAAGTCTGCCCCTCGGGATTGATCGCCTCCACCCGGGCCGTGTAGCTTGCGGGCGCTGCAGGGGGAACTACCGTCAGCGATCCGTCGCTGTTCACCGACGCGATCGCGGCCGGCGCGCCGTCGAACGTGATGGCCGAAGCTGCGCTCAAGTTCGTGCCCTGGATATTCGCCACGGCGCTTCCGTCGGCTGCCGTTCCCGCCGTCACCTGCGCGATTGCTGGCGGAGCTACGGCCTCCACCGTGAACGCCTGCGGCAAAATGTATAGATCGTTTCCCAGCGTTACGGCCAGAGCCACCGGCGTGGGGCCCGCAACGTTCGCCGCATCCACGTACATAAGCAGGAAGCCTTGCGTGTAATAGGCTAGCGTGTTCGCTTCCACCGAAGCCGCTCCGCCAATCACGCTTACGCTCAAACCGGGCGCCATCGCCGTTTGATTGTTCACGGTTGTGCCCGGCGCATAGAAGACTATCGAGTTGCCCGTCGCTTCCCCCGGTGATCGGCGGCTCCGCCACGGCCGCACCGTTAATGTAGCCGTAGGTCTCCATGCCGTACACCGCCGCGCCCGGCCGTGCCTGCACCGCGAAATTTATGGCAGGCGTAACCAGCCCCGCCGCCACCGTAACCGCGCCCGCTTGCGTCCAATCCTTCGTGCCCGGGAAAAAGCTGGTGTCGAATCCCGTATTTGCGGGATACGATTTGTTGGTCGCATCCACCGGAGCAATGATATTCGCGGGCGATGCTTCTCCCTGCGCCGCCGGCGGCAGCGGCTGCGCATACACTAGTATTTGCCCGGAGGCAACCCATCGATGCTATACGTGCCGTCCGGATTCGTCAGCGTGCCAATCGCCCGGCCGCTTGCCGAAAGCGCCACCACGCTCGCCATGTTCACGCCCGCGCCCGAGAGCGACACCTGCCGGCGATGCTTCCCGTCGACGCCGCGATACGCCCGTAGGGATACAGCAGTGAGATCGCCGGCGATATCGTCCGCCGCCAGCGGTGCGCCCTTCGTCGTCGCGCGAGTCATCGGCCGTCGACATCGTGGCCGATGTCATGCGAATGCTGCAGGCCCAGCGCGTGCCCGAACTCATGCACCACCGTCAGGAAGAAAGCGTCGGTATAGCTGGCCTGCTGCTCGCCCTGCGCTGTCAGATCGCTGCGCAATTGCAGCTTCGAGCGCAGAATCGGGACGAACGCCGTCCCCTTGGCCGCCACGAAACCCAGGTCCGCCGGAAACGTCGGATGCGTCTGCGCCAGAATGCCCGGCGGCATGTTGTCGTCAAACACCACATCGATGCCCGGAGCCGTCTGCGGCGCACGCCAATCGTCGTGACGCCGCCGAAGCGATAACCGCAGTGACGAACTCGCGACGCCATTCCACACCGCCGCCGCCCGCCGGATCTGGCTCTAGATCGCCGTCACGCTGTCGCCCGGCATCAGCGTCGACGGGCCCTGGTCGGAAATAAAATAGTTGACCTTGTTCGCGGTGAGAGCGTTCAAATCGAACTTCGGCCCGCCAGCGGCGTGAACGGAGCGGCACCGGATGGATAAAACACCCAGTGCGAATACGCAAAGCCCGAGGGATGACATCGCGACGGATCCTGCCAGCAGCGCGATCGCTCTCCCCAGTGCGCGCATCGTTTACCGGGCTCCCGCCGCTGCGCCGGAAATGGGCCCGGTCAATGCCTTCGCCACTTGCGCCTTCAAGTCGCCCAGCTTCATCGAAACCGCTTCGTCCCTCACCGGCTCTCCGCTCGCGCTTAGCATTCTCTCGCTCACCGCACCGCGCCACACCGTCGGAACTCCGCCTGCCATCCGCACATCGAACAGTCCTTGCGATAGCCCGATCAGCTGCGTCAGGCCCTTCCTGCTGGTCCACAGGAAGAACACGTACTCGCGGCCTTCCACCAGCGCGGGAGCTCCATCCACCGGCTGTCTCAGCCCGCCGGCCACGCCGCCCGGCACCGCCACTTCGCGCGGCACGCCTGCCGTCGGCGCTTTCCAAACCTCTACCGGTTCCAAACGGTACACCGTGTAAACGTCCGTGCCCCTCAGCACGCCCGCCGACGCCTTCACTCGAGCTCGAACCACCGCCGTCGACTTCTGGGCCATCTCCGGCAGCGTCAGCTTCTGGAGCGTGGTCGCCGCCAGCGGCAGCATCGCCGCCATTACCGCCCCCAGCCCGAACTTATACAGCTTGACCATGCGTATTGCCGCCTTCCCTAAGGCACCTGAAGGTCCAGGTTATGAGGTTGATAGAAAAAGGTTTAGCTTCCGTTTGGGCCCCTTGCCTGTAGACCTTCGACACGGGCTTGAGACAGGACACCACACTTCCGCTTCCGGCCGGGTCCTCGCCTCCCGTTCCACGACGCTCTTCAAGGAGCCGCATTACCTTCGCCTAGTGGCGATGTCAGCCGCTTGTGAGCCCGGGGGGCCGAAAGCAGCGATGTTCTGTCCCGGGTGGCCCGGGAGGGCCAGTTCGGGGACACAGCTTCCCAAACAAATGCGCGAACCGCGTTCTCCGGTGCGCTACTCGCGAATGGACATCCGGCCCATCGCTGGACGCTACTCACCCGGGAAATCTCAAATATCGGCCGCCCTGCGAATCCTGGGTGATTTTCAACAATCGATTTGGCCCAACCCGCTTTTTCAGCTGCTTGCGCAACCCTTTCCCCGGCTTCCGGTAAATATTTCCTTTCCCGCCGAGCGCCGACGAACACCGCTTGCGGGACCGGCCGTCATTTCGTGCCGTACTTCCGGCCCTTTGCGCCTACCTCCGCATATGCATCCCCAGTCCGGCGCGTGTAGGAGGAAGAAAACACGCGGCCACGATTGATTACCACCGGGCCGCGCCGTCGACTGGCGAAAAGCGCTTTCAAAGAGACGATCACCACAACCCGACATCCCGCCCGTGAGCATCCATGGGTGAACATCCAGTGGAATAATCTTCGTTCCACACGTCAGTCCGAATAGCCAGATTCCAGCCCAGACCAGCCGTCCGTATGGACCTCTTTCTGTGGAATTCCACTAGCGCCCCATGCCGGTCACACCGGACATGATTAATTGCTATTGATCCTCAATCAAACTCGTCCATGAGCAGAAAATCGGTTCTGAGGCGGCTGGCGAACTCGAAGTCATTCTTACAGATAGGGTTTGCGAGGATGGGAGCATCCTCCTGAACTCCGGCGTACGGAGCAGCACCGATCCCATCTCGGAGAACACAAAGATGACCCCCACAAGCGATGCCAAAACGGAAAAACCCATGCTAGGATTTTTAACGAAAAGGCTCTGTTCGGTGAGAGTTTTGTCCATATAAACGAACAGTATACGGCAGTGGGCTGTTGTGACGGAAACTGCTCGAACGCATCTAAACGAAACGGAACGGATGCGATATTCGTCTTTACAGCCTAACGTTTCGCAGGACCCCGGTCGATAGGGGGTGATCAGTGCGGCAGGCAGGCCATTAAAAACAGTGGCAATGAAATTGCTTGCTGTTTGCGGTCGGGATGTGGTAGGATTTTTGAAAACCGAATTGCTCGGAAGATCAGTGGCCAGGGATTAGCCACAGAACCTCTCGTTCGACGGATTCCTCGAACGAAACCCCCGTGAAGTGGATTTGGATTTTGAACCTTTTTGGAAAACGGCGCGTCTAATTCGTAAGACGCAGAGGCCGTGATCCAAGGCGGACCGAACAACGTCAGTAGGGATAAAGAAACGAACCTAGGACAGAGACGAAACTGGAGAACAGAAAAATGACAAAAAGCGAATTGAAGAAGTTTAAGGAGACATTGGAGGTTAAGCAAGCTGAGCTCGAGCAGTTTGTCCGAAATCGCGAAGGCATTGCGATTGAGAAGAGCCCCGATGCCCTGGATGAAGTGCAACATGCGGCAGAGCGCGAGCTCGCCATCCGTAATTTGGATCGTGAATCGCAGCTGCTGCGCAACGTGCGCGCCGCGCTGCGGCGCATCGACGAAGGCACATTTGGAGTGTGCCTGCACTGCGAAGAGGACATCAGTCCCAAGCGGTTGAATGCCGTGCCCTGGACACCGTTCTGCATCCAGTGCCAGGAGATTGCGGATCGCAATCAAAGCGGCGAAGGGTCTGAAAGCCTCGAGGAGTTGCTGGTCCCCGCGGCCTAAGACCAGCCTCGTTTCTATCTCCTGGTTCGTGCGGGCGCGGTCTTCATGAAGCTCTCAAACAGCGATGAAGCTCCGCGCCCCGCATATTTCTGGCTGCCGAATCGTACAGGAAGCTCGGCGAAATCACGCTGGCCTTCCAGGCCCGTTCCGGCGTACGAAACCGTACAGGCGCTTGTCCCTTATCGTGTCATATAGCCTGCAGCCGATTTCCGCTCGCTTTCATTCCGATATAGGAGATCATCCGCCCCGCCTGCTCCTTGTCGCGCCGGTACGAATGAAACTGCGCGACACTGCAAAACGTACACATCCCCATTACCTCGACATTCCCGGCCGCCACACCTGCCATTATTAGTTGCCCGCGATTCGCTTCCGCCAAATCGATGTTCCCGGCATCGCCGCGCCCGAACAGCCGAGCGACCTCCTCGCCGACGTGGTAACAGCATTTGCCAATGCCAGGCCCGATCGCCGCGCGTATGTTTCGCGGGTCCGACTGCATTTTGCGTAGCGCTTCGATCACAATTTCGGCATGTGTGCCGCGCCACCCAGCGTGCACCGCCGCGACAGCCCGCTGCTCCACGTCGGCCAAAAGGATTGGATAGCAGTCGGCCGTCCGCACGGACACCGTCACACCAGCGCAATCCGTCACCAGCGCGTCGCCCTCGCCGATAAGCCCCGCGGTGTCCGCAACCAGCACCCGTGCCGAATGAATTTGCTTTAGCGTCGCCATCCCGTCTTGCGATGAGGGCGCGCTCTTCGTCCCAAATCCGTGTTCCAGCCATTCAAGTTCGGAAAGCAGGGAAGAGCGAATCACTGAAGCATGGGTCGAGGAGGAATGGGTCGAGAAGGAGTCCAAATCCCAGTGTATCGGCAATGTGCGATTGATGTCCCGCGTGTTCGGTTCCGATACAACTCGGGCATCAGCCAGCGGACACCCCACTACCCGGGCGTCAGCCCGGGGTATACGCTACGCATTTACTTGCCTTCCAGCAAGAACGTAGGGGCCAATCCCGATAGCGTGGAGAACCCGGTCGTCCCCGCGACGCTCAGCCACGTCGAGACGCCGTGCACCTTGCCGCCGAGCACGTGCGGATGCATCTCCACGTGCATGTCTTTCATCACCAGGCTTCCGTATTGGAACAGGGGGAACACCGACCGCGCGGTCTCCGTCGTCTCCTGAAGCACGTAGGGGCTCCGCATGGCCTGCCGAAGCGCCTTCTCCCAGCCGGAGTCGTCCGTATCCGCGCCTCGGAACGTCTGCAGATCGGTCAGATTGCTGCTTGGTTTCAACACCAGCTTGGCGCGATGCTTCGCGGCGAACTCGGGAATGTCGATCGTCTTGCCCTTGTGTGTGGTTTTGCCAGAATGCAGCAGCCGTGTCCACGGGACAAAATCCTTAATCGCCTTGCGCTCCACCGCCGGGAACTTCGCGGTGAACGTTTCATCGGTCAGCAGATCGAACAGCGCGCGCTTGGTGATCGCCTCGCTGCGGAAGCTGTTGATCATGCACACGGCGCGATCCTTGTACGCGCGCACCATCGGATGATCCAGGTCGAAGCGCACCAGGAATTCCTGCAGCGGCAGACTGCGGTACACAATGTCGATGGACTGCTCGCCGTGCCGCAGCGCGCCGTTGCGA
The DNA here is from genome assembly GCA_963699945.1 of Terriglobia bacterium. Lineage (GTDB taxonomy): Bacteria > Acidobacteriota > Terriglobia > Bryobacterales > Bryobacteraceae > Palsa-187. Next base: position 197,571 of record CAVOVW010000007.1, on the reverse strand, counting down.
TATTCCACGTGCTCCGGTGCAATCAAATTCGCAACGAACCCTTCGCGCCGGAAAAACTCCACCAGCAGCGCATTCTCGCTGGTCTCGGCGGGCTGGAACGGCGGACGCGACTCGATAATCGCAATCGTGGGCTTCTTCTGCTTTCCCCCGAATTCCTTATACGCCCTTAAAATGCCTTGCAGCAGATATTTGCCCCCGGACATTTTCGCCAGCTTGTATTTTTTGCGGAATTCCTTCACCGGCGGTGCGTCGTAATACACCTCCGACAGCAGGTCGCTATAAATCACGCTCGCGGGCGACGCCTCACGGTGCCCCAGAAAATGCAGCGTCCCGTTGTGCAGGCTCGCGTCCAGCACACCCGTCATTGTCAGCGGCGTGAATCCCGGATCCACCCCCGCCAGCATCCTCTCGGCGGGCAGCAGTTGCAGGCGCGTCATCAGCACGGGCGAAGCCAGAACAACCTGCTCCGCGCGCCGGATCGCCGACAATACGATTGCCGCCGCTTTCTCCAGCGCCGCATGTTCGCGGCCCACGATCAAGTGGGGACGCAGCACCGGCGACATCGGGTGGTTGCTCAGCTTCGCCACGCGCAACTGTTCCTGCAGCGTGGTAGCCCAACCCAAATCGATGTAGGGTTCGCTTTCGATTAATTTGTGGTAACGGGCGATCGCCTCGGTCGCCAGGTTCATGTGCGTTTGTCCGCTTGTGGTTATGTCCGCTCGTGTTACGCGTTTTGATCGCTAGTATCGCACGCCAGTGCAAGTTCGGGAAACACAGGGTGCGGCCATAAGTGCATTATGTAACTGATTATAAACGGTTTATGGATGTTAAAATCTTGTTTCCAAGATGCGCCAAAACGCGCGGCTTTGTCAAAGATCGCCCCAATTGGCTATCGCTGATTCCCCTTGAGGATCTTCTTCCGCAGCCGGATCGATTGCGGCGTCACTTCCACCATTTCGTCATCGCGAATGAACTCGATCGCCTGTTCCAGATTCAGCAGCCGCGGCGGCACCAATCGAATCGCCTCGTCCGCGCTCGACGCGCGCATGTTGGTGAGCTTCTTCTCTTTGACGATATTCACGTCCAGATCCGCGTCGCGCGCGTTCTCGCCCACGATCATCCCCTCGTACACTTCCAGCGCCCGGACCCACGAACATGTCGCCGCGCTCCTGCAGATTAAATAGCGCGTAGCCCGTTGTCTTCCCCGCCCGGTCCGCGATCAGCGACCCCGTGGGCCGCGTCGGAATGTCGCCCTGCCATTCAATGTAACCGTGGAACAGCGAGTTCATGATCGCCGTGCCCTTGGTATCCGTCAGCATCTCGCTGCGCAGTCCGATCAGCCCTCGCGAGGGAACCAGGAACTCCAGCCGCACGCGGCCTGAGCCGTGGTTGACCATCTTCTCCATCTTGCCCTTGCGCTGGCCCAGCTTCTCAATCACCACGCCCACGAAATTCTCCGGACAATCGATCACCAGCATTTCCTGCGGCTCGTGACATTTTTCCGTCGATCGTCTTCGTCAAAATCTCCGGCTTGCCCACGGAGAGCTCAAAACCTTCGCGCCGCATCATCTCGATCAGAATGGCCAGCTGCAGCTCGCCGCGGCCCATCACCTTGAACGCGTCCGGGCCTCCGGCTTCCTCCACCTTGATCGAAACGTTGGTCAGCAGCTCTTTGTCCAGGCGGTCGCGCAAGTTCCGCGATGTTACGAACTGCCCCTCGCGCCCCGAAAACGGCGACGTATTGATGCTGAACGTCATCGCGATCGTCGGCTCGTCAATCTGAATATGAGCCAGCGGCCTGGGCGTCTCGGCGTTCGTCACCGTTTCGCCGATCGTGATGCCTTCCACTCCGGCGATGGCCAGAATGTCGCCCGGTTCGTCCCACCGGTCTCGTCCACGCGCTTCACGCCTTCAAACGAATACAGCTTCGTGATCTTCGTCTTGTGCAGCGACCCGTCCAGCTTCGCGATCGCCACTTCGTCGCCTACGCGCAAGGTCCCGTTGAAACACGCGCCCGATGGCCAACCGCCCCAGGTAATCGCTGTAGTCGAGATTCGCCACCAACAATTGCAGCATCTCTTCGGAATCGCCGGCCGGCGGCGGGATGAGCTTGATGATGGTTTCAAAAAGCGGTTTCAGATTGGTGCTTTCATCTTCCATGTTCAGCTTTGCGATGCCCAGCTTGCCGTTCGTATAAATCACGGGGAAGCTCAGTTGGTCTTCGTGGGCATCCAGATCGATGAACAGATCGTAGACTTCGTTCAGCACTTCCTGAATACGCGCGTCGGGCCGGTCGATCTTGTTGATGACGACAATCTGCGGCAGGTTCGCTTCCAGCGCCTTCGAGAGCACGTAGCGCGTCTGTGGCAGCGGCCCTTCGCTCGCGTCCACCAGCAGCACCACGCCATCCACGATCTTCAGCGCGCGTTCCACTTCGCCGCCGAAATCGCTGTGACCCGGCGTGTCGATGATATTGATCTTTATGTCGCCCAGGTGCACGCCCGTGGCTTTGGCCAGAATCGTAATGCCGCGCTCGCGCTCCAAATCGTTGGAGTCCATCACGCGCTCGGCTACTTCTTCGTTCTCGCGAAAAATGCCGCTCTGACGGAGCATGGCGTCCACGAGAGTGGTCTTGCCATGATCGACGTGCGCAATGATGGCGATGTTGCGGATAGAGTTATTGGACATGCAGAAGGGAAACCTCTATTGTCGCACGTCGGTGAGCTGATTCCCGGGTTACTTCGTTACAATATAGGCATGGATTAGAACGCGCAGCGAAGTCTGGATATTCCGGTGGACCGTTCATCCTTTTCGATCTCACGCTGACGAGCGCCGACGATTCGCTGCTATATTGGCTGTCGCGTTCGACCGAGGAGCGTCTTCTCGCGGTGGACGCTTGCGCAGAATCATCTATGGACATCGCGCTTCCCGAAGGACTTCAAAGAATTATTGAAGTTGCTAACTCACACGAAGCTCGACGTTTCCGTAGGTGGCTATTAGCGTTCTGCGTCTAGGCGAAAAACGTACACGACTGCGGTGAATTGTCCCCGGAAACGCGGTACGTAGGGTCCACCCGCACTGTGCAGCGACTTCAAGTGTTCCTCTCGCAGTGACCGCACGAGCATCGGATGTCCGGTCTCGAGACGAAACGTGTCGAAGTCGGCCGTGCTGCACCAACTGCGCAACTGGAGTCGCACTTGCCCCCGATCTGCGCACGCATCGGCGAGGCATGCGGTAGTTACTGTCCGTGATATAAACGGGCTCGCAATGCTGGCGCAACAAGCCGCCCAGCTGAATAAGACGAAGCATGACCGCCGCACATTTCATCGTCAATTAGACATCGCAGCTATCGATCTTTGCTCCTCGACGCCAAGGGCTGCGCTAGGCGATGATAGAACCTAGTGCATGAACTCCCGTCCATCGTCATCGTCGGCCGCCCGAACGTCGGCAAGTCTACGCTGTTTAATGCCATCACCGGCCAGCGACGCTCCATCGTCGGCGACGAGCCCGGCATCACCCGCGATCGCATCTACGGCAAAGCGGACCATCTCGGCCGCGCCTTCGAGGTGGTCGATACCGGCGGCATCATTCCCAACGACGACGAGATGATCCCCAGCCAGATCCTCAAGCAGGCGCGCGTCGCGCTCGAACAAGCCGCTCACATCATTTTCCTGATCGACGGCCGCGCCGAGATCACCGGCATCGATCGCGATCTCGCCAAGCTCCTGCGCAAGCTCGGCAAGCCCGTGTCGCTCGCCGTGAACAAGATCGATAGCCCGAAGCGCGAAGATCTGCTCCACGAATTCCATTCTCTCGGCTTCAAGGACATGTTTCCCATTTCGGCCGAGCATCGCCTCGGCTTCGAAGAACTCCTCGATCACATCACCAGCGGAATCCCTCAGTCCGAGGAAGCAAAGAAACGCAGCGCCTTAGGCAAGGGACGAAAAGGCCGCCTGGCCGCGGCCGAGCCACCCGCCACAGAAGAAGAGCTAAAGGCCAAAGAAGAAGCCGAGGATGCTGCCCGCCCCATCAAGGTCGCCATCATCGGCCGCCCCAACGTCGGCAAATCGACGCTGCTCAACGCGCTGCTCGGCACCGAGCGCGCGATCGTTTCGCCCATCGCCGGTACCACGCGCGACGCCGTGGACGAAGCCCTCACGCACAACGGCATCAATTATGTTTTCGTCGATACGGCGGGCATCCGCCGCAAGGGCAAAACGAAGCTCATGGCGGAAAAGCTCAGCGTCGTCATGGCCCGCAGACATTTACGTATGTCGAACGTCGCGATCCTCGTGCTCGACGCCACCGAAGGCCTGCTGGCGCTTGACGCCACCATCGCAGGCTACGCGCACGAAGAAGGCCGCGCCGTCATCCTCTGCGTCAATAAATGGGACGCCATCGCCGAGCCCGATAAGCGCAAATTCATGGAAGAGATTCGCGACCACCTCAAGTTTCTCGAGTACGCTCCCGTGGCTTTTGTGTCCGCGCAAAAGAGAATGGGAACCAACGCTCTGTTCTCTCTCGTACGCAAGTGCTACGAAGCCGCCTCGCGCCGCGTTACCACCGGCGAATTGAATCGCTTCGTGGCATCGCTGAATTGGGAATACGACATGAAGATTTACTACATGACGCAGGCCGGCATCCGCCCGCCGATGTTCATGGTCTTCACCGACAAGGCGGACAATCTCCACTTTTCCGCCGAACGCTATCTGATCAATCGCCTGCGCGAGCGCTTCGACTTCGAAGGCACGCCGATCGTCATCAAAACCAAACGCCGCTAATATCCCGAATGAACTTCTTGTCATCCCGAGGAGCGAAGCGATTCGAGGGATCTCACGCCAGCGCGGTCCATAAAAGCGGCTGGCCCCTCAGGCCAGCCTCCTCAACGCTACGAACGCTCCCACGAGCGTCACAAAACTGATCGCCGCGCCTACTCGCAGCCACTCATCCTTGAAATCAAACTCCACACGATGTTCGCCCGCCTCCAGCGGCACGGCCTGAAACGCCCCCTTCCATCGCTCGATCGGGACGCCGCGTCCATCCACCCGAGCGCGCCATCCCGGATGCCACTGCTCCGATAAATAAAATTTTCCATCCCGCTTCGCGTTTACCACGAACGCGCGATGCTCCGGCTCCCATCGCGTCCGTTCGATGGTCGCATCGGCGCCGTCCACGCCATACGGCGGACGCTTCTCAATCACTTCGAACACCTTGTAAAACGAATCGTCCGGCTGCATCAGCCGCAAGTGGGAACTCGCCCGCAAATCCCCAATCTGCGGCCCCTGCTCGCTGCTGATGAAATATCCAATACCCAACGTCTGCATCCCCTGCAGATTGTTCGGATCGATGGCCAGGTCCCAGTTCGAGCGGAACGTTCCCGTCGTTTTGATGAACTGGCTATAAGCCCCCGTCAGAAACGGATCGAATCCCTGCGGCGTAGTGAAGCTGAAGTGTCGGAAGTCGACCGCCTGAGGCGCCGTCTGATCCAGTGAAAAACGATACACCGAATCGGCTTCCAGTTGCCGCATCACTGCCGCGTTCATACCCGGCAGCGAATCCGTCCTCACCCCGGCATCCGGAGACGAATTCATGCGTTTCGACGTCCCGTGTACTTTGTAGTCCACCCCAATCGTGAGCAGCAACGCCACAGACAGCGCTACGCGTAACCGCCGTGATTGACCGCACAACAGCCACAGTCCGGCAAGAAACTCCATTGCGAGAAAACCGACATCCCACGCGCCGGCCCAACCCGGAGCAAAGTCCAGGAATCTCCATATGTAAAGCAACCGGGCCGAATGCACTATGAGCAACGCCAATACCAGGAAGGCAGCGGCCCTGGACTGCCTCCACGATCCCGACTTTCCCTGCAGTGACACTTCGCTCAGCCGCGCGAATAATCGGTCGATCCCGATGGCAGCCAGAGGCGCGGCAGCGGCTGTCAGTCCAGCCAGAAAATAATAGCTGCGGCAAATCTGCGCGATCAACGTCGAATGCAACACGGCGCGCGATACAAGATCGAACGGATTGGTGACAAACACGGCGCACACGCAAAACATGCCCACCAGTGGCGCCGCGCTCCACGCACCTTCGCGCCGCCGCAAAAGAGGCAGCAAAAGAAGTCCCACGATTCCCGGCACGCCCAAATAAAAGTATTCGAAACCGGAGTTCGTGTCGATCGGCAAATGCGGTCCAAAATTATAGAAATTCGGAATCAGGTAGGAAATGTAAAACGCAGGATCGCGATATCCCAGCCCGTAACGCGCTTCGGGTAGTCGCATCGAACTCCACTGCACGGTCGGCAGAAGTTGAATCGCAACGGCACACGCCGATACGCCAATCGCCGCGCAACACTGAAGGCCCACCTTCCACCCGCGCGGTCGCAGAGCCGCGTAGCTCAGGAAGCAAACCACCACCACAAACCACGTCGGCGTGTAACCGCCCAGAAACGCCAGTGCCGAAGCCGCCGCCGTCTTCCATAGCGGTCTCCACGATTCGGTGTCCGCCGCCTCGTCAATGCCCATCAGCCCCAGCGGAATCCACGCATACCCCACGATCAGCCCCAGGTGCTGCATTTCCGTCATCATGTATCCGCCGTAGCCGAAAATCGCCGCGCCGCATACGCTCGCGAAAACTCCCAAGCGCCTTCGCAGCCACGCGTAGCACAACATCCACGCAAACCACACGTGCGCAAAAATGAAGAGCTCGAACTTCACGTACGAGAGATGTGTCCGCTGCCAGTTCGCCGCGAACAGCAGCCACGTGCCCGGGTAGAACAGCGCCGCCTGTGGATTCGCGGCAAATGGCATCCCACTATAGTTCGAAGGGTCCCATTCCGGAAACCTCCCATGCTTCAGTGCAAGAAACGCGTAATCGGCCAGCGGGAAATGATAGGAAGGCAGATCGAACGGAATATAGACGCGCCGTGTCAGATATTCAAGGAAAAAGAAAACCGTGAAGAGCAGGGAAGCACCGGCCGCGATCCAGCCTTCCAGCGGATATGCCGTGCGCTCGCGCGTCTCCATCGCCACCGAGTATACCCGGCGGCCAGGAACCTTCGCGTCGAACACTTGGCGGACGACGTCCCGCATTTAGCGGACTATCGTCCCGCCCCCGCCGCGAATCCTGCGAAAATACAATTTGAGTTCACCGTTTCGCGCGCTGCGCTCCCGCAATTTCCGGCTCTTTCTTATCGGCCAGGGCATCTCGCTCACCGGTACGTGGATGACGCGTCTGGCCACTAGCTGGCTGGTCTATCGCCTCACCGACTCCGCCTTCCTGCTCGGCCTCGTGAGCTTCGCCGGGCAGATCCCCGTCTTTTTCATCCCTGCGTTTGCGGGCGTCTGGCTCGATCGCTGGGATCGGCACCGCGTGCTGATCGTAGTGCAAGCGCTGGCCGGATTGCAGTCGCTCTCGCTCGCCGCGCTCACGCTCACCCACCACATCAACATCGCCTGGGTCATCGTCCTGACGCTCATCCAGGGCGTCATCAACGCTGTGGAGATTCCCACGCGCCAGTCCTTCGTCATCAAGATGGTGGAAGACCGCGCCGATCTTACCAACGCCATCGCCCTCAACTCGTCCAACTTTAATATCGCCCGCCTCGTGGGTCCCGCCATCGCCGGCCTAGTCGTCGCTGCGATTGGCGAAGGCTACTGCTTCCTGATCGATGGTGTCAGCTACGCCGCTGTGATCGCCGGCCTGCTGATGATGCGCATCAAGAAGGACGAACCCGCACCCACCAATCGCCATGTGATGCACGATCTGATGGAGGGTTGGCGCTATCTTACGGCCCACGCTCCCATCCGCTCCATTCTTCTGTTCATGGCGATGATCGGCATCGCGGGCGCGCCCTATTACGTTCTCACGCCCATCATCGCGGGCCGCATCCTGCATGGTGGAGCGAACACGCTCGGCTTCCTCATGGCTGCTGCAGGCGTCGGAGCGCTGGTCTGCGCCGTCGCGCTGGTGCTGCGGCCCAGCCCCGTCGGATTGGGCCGCCTGACGGCCATCGCCATTGGGACGTTCAGCGTCGCCAGCATCGGCCTCGGGCTTTCCCATTGGTTCTGGGCGTCCATGGCGCTGATGGCCGTCGCAGGCTACGGCCTGATGACGCAGATCGTCGCCAGCAACACCATCATTCAGACATTGGTGGATGATGACAAGCGCGGCCGCGTGATGGCTTTCTACACCATCGCGCTGCAAGGCTCCATGCCGATCGGCAGCCTGCTCGGCGGGTCGCTCGCCGCCACCACCGGGGCGCCCACCACGCTGATCGTGAGCGGCGTTATTTGCGCGCTCATGGCCGTGTGGTTCTGGAACAAGCTCCCCGAAATGCGCCCCACGATGCGGACGCGTTATACCGAGCTCGGAATCCTGCCGGAAGGCTAGACCGGTTTGCAGAAGCGTGAGCGCCTCTGTTCTCTACGCGCTTGAATATTTTTCCGATGAGTCGCGCGAAACCGGTCTACTAAAATCATAAATCTTCTGAGTCGCTAGCCCTTCGCCGGCACTAGCGCGCGCAACAGCGTCACCTCGCCCACAATATGCACGTGTCCCGAATTCGCCGGGCACATACCACACGTCGCCCGCCTTTAACGGATGTCCGTCGATCGTGCCCTGTCCCTCAATCGCGATCAGCATCTGCGGACGCTGCGTCATCGGCCGATACAGAATCTGCCCATGCACGCTCAGCCTCGAGGTCACAAAGTATTCGGAGCTCACCGGAATTTTCGCGCGAGCTTGATGCGGCGCGAATCGCGTCACCGCCAGCGCGTCTTCCAGATGCAGTTCGCGCCCGCGGCCGTAGTCGTATACGCGATACGTCACGTCCGACGGCTGTTGGATTTCACACACCACCAGCCCTGCGCCCACCGCGTGCATCACGCCCGCCGGGATGAAAAACGTGTCGCCCGCCGCGGCGTCGAACCACTCCAGCATCGCTTCGATCTCGTCGGGCTTGGCCGCCTGAGCCGCCGCGCGAACTTGTTCCTTCGATGGCGCGTCGCGAAATCCTGCCGCGATACGCGCCCCCGGCTTCGCGGCCAGCACATGCCACATTTCGGTTTTGCCCGGAGAGCCGTGATGCGTCGCGGCGTATTCGTCGTCGGGATGCACCTGCACGGACAAAGGTCTGGCTGGGGAACAGAAACTTCACCAGCAAGGGAAGATCGGCGGGCACCTCGTGCCACACTTCGCCAATCGCGGCGACTATTCGCGGCCCGGTTGGGGAACCACGGCTCCAATTGCGTGGATCCCCAAGGCCGCTCGTGAAACGCCGGTTCCAGTTTTTGAACTGGCATGAATGCAGCTGAGTCTAAACTCTCGCCGCGATGAAGCGCTGCAGTCTGTCCAGCCCGCGCTCCAGTTCCTTCATCGAAGTCGCGTAGGAAATGCGGATGTGCTCGCTCGTCCCGAACGCTTCGCCCGGAACCACGGCGACGAATTCCTCGGCCAGCAGCTTTTCCGAAAACTGCAGCGAGTTGGTAATTCCATTCTTATAGGCAGCGCTCACGTTCGGATACGCGTAGAACGCGCCCTGCGGCACCTGCACCTTCACACCCGGCATGGCCCGCAATCGGCCGATGACGTAATCGCGCCGCTTGCGGAATTCGCCCAGCATCATGGCCACCGAATCCTGCGGGCCGCGCAGTGCCTCAACGGCCGCCTTCTGCGCGATCGACGTCGGGTTCGACGTTGAATGAGATTGCAGCTTGCCGATCCCGCTCACTACCGCCGCCGGACCCAGCACGAAGCCGATGCGCCAGCCAGTCATTGCATATGTCTTCGAGAGCGATCCCGCCACGATCACCGTGTCCTTCAACGCCGGGATGCTGCCAGCGAGTACGGCTCGCCGTCATAAAGGAAGCGGTCGTAGCACTCGTCCGTGATCACCCAAATGCCGCGATCCTTCGCGATCGCGATAATTTTGTTCAACTCCGCGCGATCGAAACACGCGCCGCTCGGATTCGAGGGCGAATTCAGGATGATCATCTTCGTCTTCGGCGTCAGCACACGCTCAACCATGGAAGCCTTCAGGTCGAAGCCCTTGTCTTCGTCCGTCTCGACGAACACGCACTTCGCCGCCCGCGAAATTCACCACGTCCTTATAAGTCACCCAATAAGGAACCGGGATCACGCACTCGTCGCCTTCGTCCAGCAGCGCCTGCGTCAGGCCGAAAATGCCGTGCTTGCCGCCCACCGTCACGATGCATTCCTTGGTGTTGTACGCCGTGCCGTAGTTCTTCGCATGGCTGTCGCAGATCGCCTGCTTCAGCTCCTCGGTCCCGGCCGTGTTCGTGTACTTGGTGAAATTCTGGTTGATCGCGTCGATCGCCGCCTGCTTCACGTTTTGCGGCGTCGGGAAATCCGGCTCGCCCGCGCCAAAATCCACCACATCGTGACCTTCGCGCCGCAGTTTATCGGCGTCGGCAGCCACCTTCATGGTCGACGACACGCTGATCCGCGAAATTCTTTCCGCCAATGACTGTACAGTTTGCATGTTGTACTTGCTCCTTCAACTCATCCGGCGCGCGGCGCTCCGTCGCGCCTACGCCATACACAAAACCTATCGCCCGCAAAGGGCAGGCGGCGTCCCTTTCACTTGAACACGCCCCCGCCGAGCTCCGTTTTTGCGGGCTCTTACTTAGTAGCCGCCATCATCCGCCGCAATTTTTCTTCCACCAGCGGCGGCACCAGCCCGTTCACATCGCCGCCCAGCGACGCCACTTCCTTCACCAGTTGCGAGCTGATAAAAGAATACGCCTCGCCCGCCATCAAAAACACCGTCTCCACGCCCGGACTCAGCCGCCGGTTCATATGCGCGATCTGCAACTCGTATTCGTAGTCCGAAATCGCGCGGATGCCGCGCAAAATAAAGTTCGCGCCGCGCTCCTTCACGTAATCCACCAGCAGGCCGTGGAACCAGCCCACCTCCACATTGGGATACGGCTTCACCGATTCGGTCAGCATGTCCACCCGCTCCTCAACGGAAAACAGCGATTGCTTTCGGCGGTTTTCCAGAACCGCCACAATTAACCGATCCGCCAGCCGGCTTCCGCGTTCGATCATATCCAGATGCCCGTTTGTGAGCGGATCGAACGACCCGGGGTAAATCGCGACAATCTTCGAACGTGGCGCAGCCAGACAAACTCCTATTCCGACACTGTTGAATGCGGGGGAATTAATTTCCAGTTTATCAAAAGCAGTGCACCAACTAAACGCGCGTCATCCTGAGCCGCCCAGCGCGTGAAGGATTTGCTTTTCGAAGAAAGGAGCGTTACCGCGACGCCAGATCGATCCCGAGCTTCTTCAGCTCCTCGGCGTAGTATCGCTTGTGCAGCAAATCCCACTCCTCGGTGCCTTCGGTGATCTCGCGTTTTTGCGTGCGGATCTTCGTGCGCGCCGCGCGGTCTACCTTCTCTTCGGTCTGCAGCAGTTCAGTCATGATCTTGACGATCTCCAGCCGCACTTCGTTGGGGTCGCGCTTCAGCCGCAATTCGCGGCTCTTGCGGAGCGCCGTGACGATCTTGTGCGACAGGTCATTGATCTTGTCGCGCGAAAGCTTCATCGCGTCGCCGGAATCGCGCCCCGCCGCGCGGATCACCTTGCGCTGCGATGATCAGGGTGTTCTTGATGCTTGCGGAACATGTCCTGATAGCTGACGCCTTCCTTGCGCATGTACTCGCTGTACTGGCTCAGCATCTCGCGGACTTCGTCGTTCAACTGGTCTTCAATCGCCAGATCATCGTCCACCACGTTGGCGATATAAGTGGCCGCACTCTCCGGCTGCGATGTTTCCATCCACAAGGGGGTCAATTTCCTGACCATTTGCCGCGCGATGTATTCGATGAGCTCGCTTGCAAGAAGCACGTGTAGTTTCAGTCTATCGGCCGTGCTGGGGGAGTGTCAATTTTGCTATGTCCATGCTGCGTGACGCATTGGCCCATCCGGCAGGCCGAAACCTCTCACGCGCGGCGAAGAATTCCCGGGTTGTTCAGCACCGTCGAGGCGCTATTTCCCCACCAGATGCGGTATGTCTTTGTTGTTATCGCACACGTACTCGCTCATCTCCTGATTCGCCACCCAGGGGATATCCATAGGCACCGTCCACGGCTGGGTGTAATAATCCGGGTCTTCAATCGTGACCTCATAATGCAGTGTGTTGAAATTCGGACGCGTGAATTTCTCCACAATGTGGAGCTTTTCGCCGTGCGGATGCCCCTGTATATCGAACCAGCTCACATTGTTAAAGCCGACGATATCCACCACCAGCGTGTCGCCGTCCCAGTGGCCGATGGAATCGCCCAGGTACGTCGGATTCGGATCCTTCGGATGCTGCCGCCCGTCCATCCAGATGATGCGCCACATATTTTGCGTCTCGTAAATAATGACGATGCGGTCGCGCATTTGCAGGATATCGATCGGATGCGGCGTGAACATCATCCGCGGAATCCCCGGCGGAAGGCACCGGCTCTGCGGATCGTCCTTCGACAGGTTTTCGTTCCGTTCCTCGAAAACTTTTTTCCCGAGCGCCGTAAACGGAACATCGGTCGCCCTGGTCACGCCCGCTCTGGCTTTCGACATATCGGTCACATAGCGGATATCCCAAAACCCTTTTCCGCTCAAGTCCGGCTTACCGGAGTTCAGCCCCAGATTTGGATCGACAGCCAGCCTCGGAGCCGGAAGCGGCGGAGCGCCCTTGGCACTTTGCTCAGGCCGATTTTGCGCAAGCGCAACGCAGGCGATCGACGACATTAGCATCAACGTCACACCGCATCGGTACGGCTTGGAAAGCAACACGGATTCTCTGTCCTCCCGAAAAGTCACTCGTCGTTCATCTGGACGACACGTGATCACTGAGACGGTATCACAGGTCGCTTCCGCCGGGCGATAGTGCCCTGACACGACGCACTGTGTCCACTGCTGCGGGAGAGGCTTAATGATCTGGAAACGTTTTCAGATACTCGCGCAGTTGATCGCGGACACGCCGGAAAGCTTCCAGCCGTTGCCCTTCTGCCGCCAAGGCCGGATCTTCGAAGCTGTGATGAATGCGGTGGGCGTGGCCCGGGTAAATCGGACACGTTTCTTTCGCGTTGTCGCAAACAGTGAGGACGTAGTCGAATGCGTTGGTCCCGAAATTCGTCAACGCTTTTCGAGCGATGGCCGGAAATGTCGATGCCGATCTCGCGCATCACAGCGATGGCTTCGGGCCGTACGGAAGTCGGCGTCGTGCCTGCGCTTTCCACCGTGAATCGCTTGCCGGCGTCGTGCCGGAGTAAACCCTCCGCCATCTGGCTGCGTGCGGAGTTCGCCGTGCACAGAATCAGTACGCGCTTTTTCTCAATCACCGGCGGCCTCATCGTGCGGTTCCAGCACTCTCTTCGCCGTTGCAACGCTCGTCCCCGCAATCCATCCGGCCAGCAGCGTTGCGGTCGCAGCCCCCGCAAGCTGTGCGCCGATGAAGCCCGGCACATCGCTCGGCCGTATGCCTGCGAAAGTATCCGTGAAGGCCCGGGCGATAGTCACCGCAGGGTTCGCGAACGAGGTAGAGGCGGTGAACCAGTATGCGCCTGTGATGTACGCGCCCACCGCGTAGGGCGCCGCACTCGCGCGATGCCTCGCCACCAGCCAGATAATCAGCAGGAGCCCGAAGGTCGCCACGAACTCGCTGAATACTTGGGCTGGCCCGCTGCGCGAATGTGTCGAGACCTGAAGCAGCGGCACTTCAAACATCAAATGCGCGGCGAACACCCCGGCCATAGCCCCGGCGAGTTGCCCGCCGACGTAGCCGGGGACCTCGCCCCATCGCACACCACCCCGCCACGCATCGGCCAGTGTGACCGCCGGATTAAAGTGCGCTCCCGAGATCGGTCCGAACGCGAGAATCAGCACCACCAGGCTCGCGCCCGTAGCGAGCGTGTTTGCCAGCAGCGCGATCGCCACATTGCCGCCCGCGAGCTTTTCGCCCATAATTCCGCTGCCGACCACGGCCGTCAACAGCAACGCGGTGCCGAGCGCCTCGGCCGCGATCCGCCGCCCTTTGTTGTCCGGCTCACGGCGAGGTTGGTTTTCGTTCCGTCGGATCTCGGCAGGCACGAACTTTAGCTCCGCCCGATTTGGTCGATCTCGCGCTGGATGAAGTCCCGCTCAACGGATGCAAGGGCCAATGAGAGGAATAGCGAGATTCTTCGGTCAAGGACCGCAAAAGTTTCGAAGAAAGCGCGCTCCATGCGATTGATTGAGGTCACGCGCAGCATCCAGGTGCGCAGCAAGCCTTCGCCGGTTTGGTGGCCCGAATAAACGCGCTCATGAACTTGCCTTCCACCTGAGGCGCGATGGCATCCACGTCTATTCCCTCGGTCGTGAGAAACGCTCTCGCATCTTCAATGCTGTACAGGCGCGTGGGTTCGATGTCGATACTGTCGAATCCAGCCCTGGCGAGCTTCGCGATGTAGTCGGCGTCTCTTAGCGCGCCCGCGATGCATCCCACCCAAAGCAGCATGTGGCGGCGAACTTCATCGGGCACGGTGCCGCGAACCACTACGTCGGAAACGGCAAATCGCCCGCCAGGTTTCAGGACGCGAAAAGCTTCGCGGAGCACGCGGTCTTTGTCGGCGCTCAGATTGATGACGCAATTGCTGATGATCACGTCGACACTGTTGTCCGGCAGCGGGACGCGTTCGATGTCGCCCTTGAGAAACTCAACGTTTGTGACCCCTGCTTGCGCTTGATTCCTCCGGGCTAGAGTCAGCATGTCGTCCGTCATATCGATCCCATACGCTTTGCCTTCGGGTCCGACGCGCTTGGCGCTCAGCAGAACGTCGATGCCTCCGCCGCTTCCGAGATCCAGCACCGTTTCACCCGGTTTCAACTCCGCTAGCGCCGTAGGATTCCCGCATCCTAACGATGCCAGAATCGCCTCTTGCGGCAAGCCCGACTTTTGCGCCTCGTCATACAAATTCGCCGTGATCGGATCAATGTCCGTGCCGCAGCATGCACTGGCCCCGCAGCACGAATTGGATTTCCCTTCGGCGACCCGCCGCGCAGCCTCGCCGTATTTTTCCTGGACGATTGCTTTCACGCTCTGTGTGCTCATATTTCTCGCTGCTCCTTTACTTGCAGCAAACCACGCGCTGCGGAGCGACCGCTTTATTCCGCGTGCAGCATTCGGCGTACAGAAACCCTAGAAGCTCTTCCAGCCCGTTCGCGTCCGCGGAATACCACAGGTACGTTCCCTCGCGGCGAACGCTCACCAGGCCCTCGTGCTTCAACTTTTCCAAATGGTGGGAGAGTGTGGACGAGGCGATGTCCAGCTCGGCGCCCACATCGCCCACCACTAAACCATCCGGATGCGCCGAAAGCAGCAGCCGCATAATTTGCAGCCGGGGTGCGGAGCCCATGGCGGCCAGCATGTCTGCGTATCGTGTAACGTCTTCTTCTCGCGGTTTTGCCATCGGGCTCTCCTATACTTCAACAATACTGGAAATATAGAAGTATGTCAATAGCCGGCGCACCGTTCGCTCAATTCGGCGCGCCGCCGCGGTGCTCCGCGCGAAACTCGTCGTCGATGGCTTTGCGCCCGCGATAGCCCTCTTCTACTCCATGCCAGTAGGCAATGCGCTCCTCGCCCAGTTTCCAACACAGCAACACTTCGCGACCTTTATACAGCGTCGGGAAATCGATCAGCCCGGTCTCCAGGTCTTTCACCTGCACGCCCCAATTATTGATGCGCTCCATCACCGCGGCTAGCGCCACCGCCGCGGAATCTTTCCGCGCCCGCAGCGCCAATATCGGACCCGGGCTCACGCGCGATCCTCCGGCCATGCGAATCCGCTGCATCGCACGGTCCAGTTCGCCGTCCGCGGCCTCGTACTCCGATTTCTGGAAGATGGCGTCGCGCAACGCCTGTTCCACATCCGGCAGCAGAGATTCCGCGTCTTCCAGCCTGAAATGTCGGGGCATTCCATTCCACACTACACTAGAAGAGACGGGCCAGCCGCCGGGCAGTATCTGAAAAAGAAGTGCCGCCGACGCCATCGGCGTGCCTTCGCGCGGCTCATAGAACAGGCCTGACGAGACTAAACCGATGAGCGATCCCGACTATCCTCTTCCTCCCCCTACCTTCGAATTTCTGGTGTTCTCGCTGAAAACCCAGGCGGAAATGCAGCTCGGTCTGATCAGCTTCGGCGAAAAGCCGGAGCCGCCCAACCTGGACGCCGCTTCGCACGCCATCGACCTGCTCGCCATGATCGCCGATAAAACGCGCGGCAATCTATCGCTTGAAGAACAGCGCCTGATCGAAAACTCGCTCACCGAACTGCGCTTCCGCTTCGTGCAGGTGCGCGCGGAATCCGAAAAACCCGCGACGCCCGCGCCGCGAGACATCCGCCGAATCCGAGGGAGCGGCGTCCTAGAGGTTCATGCCGGAAACACCTGCGCATCACAGTGCTCGGCTCGGGCACCAGCTCGGGCGTGCCCACCATCGGCTGCAGTGCGCCATGTGCGCCTCCACCGACCCGCGCGACAACCGCCTGCGCCCGTCCGTGCTGCTGCAGTACGGCGGCAAGAATGTGCTGATCGACACCACGCCCGATTTCGCGCCGCAGGCGCTGCGCGCGGGCATCGGCCGCGTGGACGCGATCCTGCTCACGCACGCGCACGCCGATCACATCCTGGGCCTGGACGACGTGCGCCCCTTGAACTATCACCAGAAGATGTCGATTCCCGCTACGGAACCGAAGCAAACGTTCGAAATCGTGCGCCGCGTTTTCCGCTACGCGTTCGATGCCGAGCCCTCGCAATCTTCGCGCCGCGCGTGGATCTGCACACCATCGCCGACGAGCCGTTCGATCTCTTCGGCCTGCGCGTGGTTCCCACTCCCCTTGACGCACGGCCACTGCGCGACGCTCGGATTCCGCTTCGGCCGATGCCGCCTACCTCACCGATCACAGCGATATTCCCGATGAGTTCGAAGCCGCTGCTTCGGAATCTGGATGTGCTGTTTCTAGATGCCTTGCGGCACCGCCCGCATCCCACTCACTCCACCGTGGACGCGCAGTCTGGAATCGGTGAAGGAACTGGAGCCGCGGCGCGCATTCTTCACGCACATCTGCCACGACTTAGCGCACGCGCAAACCGAATCCGCCTTTCCGCCCAACGTGCGTCTGGCATACGATGGCTTGCAGCTCGAGGTCCACGTACGCGCGAGGCGCACGGCTAAATGCGAGTCGCCCGTTCTCTCCGAGGAAGCCGCCGCGTTCGAGCCGGTGGCGGTGACCATCGGCAATTTCGATGGCGTCCACACCGGGCACCACGAATTGTTGCCCGCCGTTTCGCGCGTCGGCTCGCGAAAAAGCGCTGGCAACCGGCGGTGCTGACTTTCGACCCGCATCCTGCCACCGATCGTCGCGCCGCAACGCGCGCCGCGGTTGCTCACCACGCAGGCGGAACGCTGCGCGGTACTGGCGCGGGAAGGAATCGAATACGTGCTGGTCCTCCCGTTCACCTCGCGAGTGGCACACTGGACTCCGGAACAATTCGTCGAACGAGTGCTGGTCAAAGCCTTTCGCGCGCAGCGCGGTCATTGTCGGCGACAACTTCCGCTTCGGCCACGGCCAGGCCGGCGACATCACGCGTGCTCGCGCAGCTGGGACAGCGCTTCGGATTCGAGACGCGCGTCGTGAATCCAGTCAAGTGGCGCGGGCGAGCCGTGTCGTCGAGCGAAATCCGGCAGGCAGTTGAAGCGGGCAAAGTGAGCGCTCGCGGGGCGGCTGCTGGGCCGTCCTTATGCAATCCGCGGGCGAGGTGGTTCCCGGGCACGGCATTCGGTTCGAAGCAAACCGTGCCGACGCTGAATCTGCGCACCCACGCTCAGGTGCTGCCCGCGACCGGCGTCTACATCACGCGCACGTCCGACGCAGAGTCGGAACCGCGCTGGAATTCGATCACCAACGTCGGCTATCGCCCCACCTTCGCGGATCGCGCCTCCGAAGGCTACGAGCGAACTGACCATCGAGACTTTCCTGCTGGATCGCCCTTGCACGCCGCCCGCGCCCGAGCGCATTCGCGTGGAATTCCTGCGCCGCGTGCGCGAAGAACGCAAGTTCGAGATCGCCCGAGGCCCTGAAGACGCAAATCCTGCGCGACGTCGGCCGGGCGCAAGCGTTTTTTCGCCGCGCTGACAAAGCTGGGTGCGCGAACGCGCGCTCATTAGAATAAGTTATGGCTCTTTCCGCCGGAAAACTCAAAATACATGAAGAAGCTGTCCAATAAGGACGGCATTATCGCCGCGGCCGCGATGGATCAGCGCGGCAGCTTGCAGAAATCGCTCGCGACCGCCAAAGGCGTCGATCAGAAAGCGATCACCTGGGACATGATGTCGGAGTTCAAGACGGCCGTCACGCGCATTCTGACGCCGCACGCTTCGGCCATCCTGCTCGATCCCGAATACGGCCTGGAAGCCGCGAAGGCGCGCTCCTCGAATGCCGGCCTGCTGCTGGCCTATGAGCATTCCGGCTACGACAACACCAAGCCCGGCCGCCTGCCCGACCTGCTGCCGCACGTTTCCGTGAAGCGCATCGTCGATTGGGGCGCGGACGCCGTCAAGATCCTGATTTACTACAGCCCGTTCGACGACCGGGTCAGTCAACGATATCAAGCACGCGTTCATCGAGCGCATCGGCTCCGAGTGCGAGGACCATCAGATTCCCGTTCTTCCTCGAATTCGTCGGCTACGATCCCAAGGGCGGCAATGAGAAAGGCCTGGAGTACGCCAAGATCAAACCGCAGGTGGTGATCGGCTGCATGGAGGAATTCACCAAGCCGCAATATAAAGTGGATGTCCTGAAAGTGGAAGTGCCCATCAACGCCGAGTTCGTCGAAGGCAGCTCGGTCTACAAAGGCGAGAAGGCCCAGTCGATGTCAGAAGCGCTGGACCTCTTCCGCAAGGCCGCGGCAGTGGCCACGAAGCCGTTCATTTATCTGAGCGCCGGCGTGGGCAACGCGCAGTTCGTCGAGAGCCTGCGCATGGCCACCGAGGCGGGCACGGATTATTCGGGAGTCCTGTGCGGCCGCGCGACGTGGAAAGACGGCATGCCGATCTACGCGACCAAGGGCCTGAAGGCGCTGGAAGATTTCCTCTCGACGAAGGGCGTCGAGAATATCAACGCCGTGAACGCAGCGCTCACCGGCGCAACGCCCTGGTACAAGAAGCTGGGCGTCGCCGCGGCGTAGGCGGGAACTCTCGTGTCTTCCAAGGCGATGCAGTGTTCGTTCTGCAACAAGCGCGAAGACGCCGTTCGTAAACTGATTGCGTCGCCGTCAGACCCTTCGCGCGCCTATATCTGCGACGAATGCGTCGCCGTGTGCAATTCGATTTTGGCAGACGATCCTGGGGCGCCTGTAGCAACCCCGGTGACTGCCGTGATAGAAAACTTCGCACAGCTTGCAGAATTTTCCACGACGAAGATGGCGAAGGTCACCGTCGCCTACGGAGGAACTCTCTTTGTCGGCCTCAATTGTTTTGAACCCGGCCAGGAGCACGCCGCGCACTCGCACCGCGGTCAGGACAAACTTTACATCGTCCTCGAAGGCAGCGCTGAAATTGTAGTAGGCGACGTGATGAAAATTGTTCTGCCGGGCGGTGGAGCTTTCGCTCCCTCGGGCGTGCTGCATTCTATCCGGAACGTCGGCGAAACACGGTTGGTCGTGATGGCCATTCTCGCCCCACCGCCGCACTCTCATGAGCCTGTGTGAAAAGCACGCGGTAAACGAAACGAACTTATGTGGCCAGCCCCACCTGTCAAGGTGGGGATTACAATTCCTTATGGAATTTGGATCCCCGGTCTCACGACCGGGGCTAGCCAACTGGCGTTGTGCGTGATCAGAAAAAGCTCCGTGGCGTTCGCGGTTCTCTTTACTTGAAACCCCGCCCTTGCGGGCGGGGCTGGGAAAAATTGTCGGGGGCCCCTTAGCCGTTTTATGCTCTCTCGGCGGAGAGACGATCGTTTTAGGTGAACCGCGCACCGCCCGTATGCTCGTCTGGCGCGAGGCCTTTTATTACCCGTTGGGCTCGGGACCGTTGTTTGCCGCGAACGATGGCGCTGTCCGGAGTTGACGCAGTCCGGCCGTGGACCATTTTAGATCGGTCAGATCTCCACCATACGCAAACCCGCTGCAATTTATCTAGAAAAAAGCTCTTGGATGGAACGGCCCTCTGGTGGAGGAGCGCGCGGACTCTTTAGCTAAAAGATAGGGCGTCGGTTGGGGGATGCGCGGTTGGTGAAAGCGCGAAGTGTTTGAATAGAGACGAAATCGATGTGGGGTTGACGTGGTTATCGGCGACAAAGCAGCTCCCGCGCGTCACCCCGGCCGACAGGTGGGGACAATCAGAACCGCGAATGTCAATGAGTGGGCACTCCAGGACAACGTTCTACCAGTTGTCATCCCGAGCAAAGTCGAGGGATCTCACGCCGCCTTTTCATCTTCAGTTCCGCCACAAGCCGCGACCGATTACAACCCATCAGAACCGCGAATGTGGACGAAACTCCGCACCGTGTCGGCGACCTGGCTCTCATGTAGGCCTGCGCTGAATTCGCGCGCCGGTCCCGCGGGCGAAATTACTTCCCCACCATCAGGATCGAAAACGTCCCCGGCAAAATCGGTCCACGGCCGCCGCGGCCTTTCGCTCCGGGCGCGGGCTCGGGAGCGGGGCCGAATTCGGCGGAGATCAGAATTATGTGGCCTGTCTTAGTATCGAGGGCGCTGGTGCGGGCTCCAAACATGGTTTTGAGATTCTGTTCCACCACAAAATCCGTGGGACTGTTCTCCTTGACGATGGTCAGAGTGCCGTCGGCCTGCGAGGAGAAAGCCTCCATCGTTTTGGGATTGAACAGCGTGCCGTCGCTCGCGCCGCTGAGCGGCAATGTTGCGATGATTTTTCCGCTGTCGGCGTTCATGACAAGCATGTTCGGAGGCATCCGGCATGAGGCGAACAGGATACGATGCTTCGCATCCATCGCGAGCCCGGCGCACGTAGCGGCCTTGCCCGTAACGTCGTAGTGCGCCGTCACGTCGAGCGTCTTCGCGTCGATCACCGCGATGTTGGCCTGGTCCTCGACATCGACATAAAGGTGTTTGCCGTCGCCCGCCATCTGCTCCGGCATGCCGCCGATATCGAACTGCTTGACGATGGAGCCATCCTTCGTATTGATCGCCGCGATGTGTGGCGATTGATGGCTGAGGATGTATGCCCGTTCGTTTGTGGGGTCGAAGTACGCCCCGTCGGGATTGCCGCCCGTGTCGATGGTCTTGATCGGCATCAACGTGGCACTATCGAACATCGTGACCGGCTTGCTGGTGGCGATGCCATGATGCGTTTTCGGATCGATCACGGCTCCGTGCGCGCCGACGTTCGCCAGTTCGCCGACCTTTTCGAGAGTGTCGAGATTGTAGACATTGATCACGGGCGGCATGCTGCGCCGCGCGACGTAGAGGCGCCGATTGTCGACGTCGACGTTCACGTAATCCCAGCCGCCGTCGCCGCCGACTTTGGCGGTTTTCAGAATTTTGTAAGGCCCGTCGGCAGGCGCCTGCGCCCGGATGGCAGGCACGCACAATATGACTGTGACGCAAATGCCGGCGATGAAAGCGAACCCTAAAATCTTGTTGAGCATGGAAACCTCCTGAATGACGGTACTGCGCGGTCAAATATAGCACGCGAAACATGAAGGAATGCTGAGGATTTCGGTGCAGGACCGTCCTGCGCGGACGTTTCGCGGAAGTTTCTAGGACGTGGCCGGGTAATAGCCGTCGCGCGCCTGCACTGTGACGTTTTTATCCTTCGCCGTCACATGGATTTTGCGGTAATAGCCGCCCTCGGTCTGATTGGAGGTGTAGCCCAGGCTGTACTGGTTGCGCAAATCCTCTTCGATGCGGTCGAAGATTTTCTCGAGCGGCATCTTTTTCGTGACGTCGAAATATTCGCCGCCGGTCTCGCGCGAAATCTGTTGCAGGATTTTCTTGCCGTCGGGGCGTTCCTGGGTGGGCATCCTGCGGCCCCCGCCGCCACGTCTTCCCATACCCACGCCGCCGATGCCGCCGCCAAAGCCGCCGCCGCCGAAACCCGTCGGGCGATTGGCGTCCTCGTCGAAGAAGCGGATCGAATAAACCGCGGTGTCTGCGCGCTGCGCCGATTCGATCGCCTCGCCGAGCGAGACCTTGCTACCGTTGTCCTCGCCGTCCGACATCAGGATCAGCGCCTTGCGGTTCGGCTGCTTCTTCATGAGCTCATTCGAAGCGAGCAGGATGGAATCGTAGAGCGTAGTGCCCGCGCGTCTTCCTCCGCCGCCCCCGCCCGGATAGCCCCCGCCACCTTGCGGATAACCATTGCCGGAATTGCCGCCGCCGGAATTACCACCCTGCGACCGGCGGTTAAGCTGGGGACGCTCCGCATTCAAATCGCGGAGCGCTTTTTCGAGATCGGCGCGTGAAGAAGTGAGGTCCTGGAGAAGCTCCACCTCGCGATCGAAGTGGATGACGAAGGCCTTGTCTTTGTCCTCGCGCAACACGTGTTCGAAAAACTGGTAACTGGCGCGGCGTTCCTCGTCGAGCACGTTGCGGACGCTGGCGCTGGTATCCACCAGCAGGCCGAGCGTGAGCGGAAGATCGGACTGGCGGGCGAAGTAGCGGATCACCTGGGCGTGGCCGTCCTCGTCCAGCATGAAGTCGTTGGCTGTCAGGCCTTGCACGGCTTGCCCTTGTTTATCGCGTACCACCACGAACACGTTGACTACTTTGACGCCGGTGGCGAATTGGGCTTGGTCCGACGCGGGCGCGGGCGGGGGCGCGGATTGCCCAGCCGGCTGCTGCCATGCCATAAGGGATTTCGGGGCGATCAGGGCGGCGATGGAGCCGAAAAGGCCGGGCATCACGACGGTCCCCGCCATAAAGCCTCGACGGGATACGCGAGCGACCCTTGAATGAGACATGCTCTAACAAGCCCAGACGCGCGAACTGCTCAACCGGTTTACAGATCCATCGTGCGTCCGGCCGCTGTCCCTTTCATCGGTTTTGAGCTATTGCCTTACGGCTCAGACCGTTAAAGTATGTTCAGAGAGAAACCGGCCCCACCGTCGGGGCCGTCTTCAACCACAGGAGGAATCACCCATGTTGGTGCGTAGGACGAATCCAGCCACGATTTCCGGGCTGGTCGCCGCTTTTATGGCATTATTATCGATCGCGCCTGTTTTTGCGCAGGCACCGCCGCCGCTTCCGCCGCCGGCGCAATTGGACCAGCTTGTTTCGCGAATCGCGCTGTATCCCGATCCGCTATTGGCGCAGGTTCTGGCTGCCGCTACTTATCCGGACCAGATTCCCCCTGCGGCGGCGTGGGCGGATGAGCATCATTACCTGACGGGACAGGCGCTGGCCGACGCCATCAACGCGGACCAACTCAATTTCGACCCCAGCGTGCAGTCGCTGTTGCCTTTCCCTTCGGTGCTGGAAATGATGAATTCCGATATGAATTGGACCAGCCAGATCGGCAACGCGTTCCTGGTGAGCCAGCAGGCGGTAATGGATTCGGTGCAGCGCCAGCGTCAGAATTCGTATCGCTACGGCTACCTGCGCAGCAACGGACAGGTGGTGGTGACGCCGGGTCCGTACATCACGATCGCGCCCGTGAATCCGGGCTACGTTGTCGTGCCGTACTACGATCCGGGTATCGTGTTCTACCCGCCGCGTCCCGGCTTTGTGGTGGGCGGCGCGATCAACTTCGGCTTCGGCGTGACTATCGGCGGATTCTTCCGGCCGTGGGGCTGGGGGTTGGGACGGTGGGATTGGGGCGGACACCGGGTGTATCTCAATAACGCGGTTTGGGGACGCACGTGGGTGAATCGCGGCTCGTACGTTCATCCCTATACGGTTCGCCGCTTCAGCGCTCCCCCGCCGGCGGAGCGCCACCAGATGATCTATCGCAGCCAGCAGGAACGGGAAGCACCGCGAGGCGGAGCCCGGCGCGAGGAAGAGCACCGCGGCGACCGCAGATAGCCGCTACTCCGCGCGTGGTATTTGGCCGCGGGATGTCGCTCCTGGAACAAATCCTGGGATACCGGCATTTCGCGGCTTCGTTTTTGGAGGGAGGCGCCACTGACGGAACTCCGCGGAACCGAAGTGGCGGCACGCACATCTAATATGCTGAAAGGTCCATGACCTGCTAGGTATTCTTTAGGAAATGGAGCTAAGCTCAGAAACAGGAGGGACTCGGACTATGAGTTTCCCAAGATTGGCGCTCTTTATGGCGCTGTTGTCTCCGGTGCTGCTGGCCCCGGCTTACGCACAGCGCGGTGGCGGTGGCCACGGCGGCGGTGGCGGAGCTCGCGGGGGCGGTGGATTCTCTAGCGGTGCAGTTCGCGGTGGCGGATTTGCTGGCGGAGGAGTTCGCGCCGGCGGAGGAGTTGCTGTTGGAGGAGTACGTGGCGGAGCGGTCCGTGGGGGCGTGGTAGTTGGCGGAGCCCGCGGCTATGGCTATGGCTACGGCTACCGGGGCGGATATGGATATTATGGCGGTCGTTACTACGGCGGGTTCGGCATAGGCTTCGGATGGCCGTATTACGGTTACTACGGATACGGGTACCCATATTATTCGTCCTACGGCTGCGGATACTATCCCTACTATTGTTCCTCTCCTTACGCGTATCCTTACGGGTACAGCTATCCCAGTTACACGTATTCGACGCCGCCTCCCGCGGATTATGGATATCCGCCTGCCGCGCAATCGCAGTCGGCGCCGGCTTATGCTCCGCAGGCTTATCCGCAACAGACGCAGTCTCAGACAGCGGCTCCCGCTCAGGAACAGAATTTCTACCTGATCGCTTTTACGGATCACACGATCCACGCGGCGACCTCGTATAAAGTGGACGGCGATCAGATTCACTGGATGACACGCGAGGGTCAGGAAAAGACGGCTCCGCTCTCGACCGTGGATGTGCGGTTCAGCCAGCAGATCAATCGCGACCGGCACGTGGATTTCCAGATTCCTTAGGATCTGGTGGATCGGCGCGACAGTTCGGAGCAGGCACTTACGCCTCCTATATAGCGCAGGCCTCAGCCCGTCCCTTCAGATGGCGGCTGAGGCCTGTTTTATATCGCGGGGTTGTAACGCGGGTCCCGTCCGGACGCCAAACTAATTTGTGGGCGGTGAGCTTTTCCCGCTGGTGAACAACGTCTCCAATAACGAAAGCAGATCGACGCCAACGCCGATGCGATAAGTATCGCGGCGGTTGGCGGGAACGCTGATCGTGTAGACGCCGGGGTCGGTGAGCGGCACTGGACTGGAGTTTGCCAGTGCGGGCCCAAGCGTCAGCGGAGCGATCGGCGATGCGCGCGTGAAAGCGGTGGTGGCTTCTCCGAATAAATAAGCGGTGACGGATTTTCCGCCGGCCGTGAACGTGATGGGATGCACAGCGGCGACGTGTCCCACCCATCCGTAGAGATGCCCGCTGGTGACCATCTCATTCTGCCCGACGGAGAATTCCACGGATGCAGGAAGTGGGCCCGCGAGGTTCTGCGAACGCGGATAGATGGTGTAGAGGCGCAATCCCGCCTCCCACTGGCGGAGGAAGCGGTTGCTGGAATCAGGCAGGAACGCTACGTATTTGGCTCCGTCGGGCGGCGCGCCGAATTCGTTGGTGAACGCGGCGGCGGCGGGTGTCCCGGCGGTGGGCAGATTGAACACAGTGGCGGCGTCGCTGGGATTATTCGGCCCGGCGGCTCCGGCTCCGGCGAACAGCGTGAACTGGAAGCGGCTGGCGGCGTCACGCGTCAGTACAAACTCGGGCCCGGTGACGAACGCCACCGATTGCGCCAGCTGATTCACTTTGAGATTTCCAAAAGCCGCGGCGAACTGCTGCTCCAGCGTGACCCATTGGCTGTTGACCTGCTGCGGAGCGGCCTCCACCTTCACATCGCCCCACCAGCGCACGCGAGGTCCAAGGGCCGGGCGTGTGATGAAAAAATCGAATGCGAAATTCTGGCCGCCCGCGGTTCCGCTGGCGCCGGTCTGCTCCAGGGCGACAATCGCGCGGACCACTTCGCGCGGACCCAGGGCAGGGCACGGCTTGGCGGCGGTCGCGGCGCAAGTTTGCGGATCGGGCGGCGTATCCGAGGGTGTGGTCGGAGGAGGCCCGGCGAGGGCGAGAGCGGCGATTGTGAACACGCTGGCGAGTGAGAAGAATTTCCGGCGCATGGGGACTCCGTGATTGCGGACGAATGCACCCGTATTGTTTGTGGGCGGCTAGTGTGACGCGCGGGGCGCCCCGTCGGAAGCTATTCAGAATGCGCAGGGTTGCCGCGCGCTGAGTTGTGTGATTCGCACGCCCGGAGTCAACATAGAGCCGTGACCGAAAGCGTCTGCGTGCTTGGCCAGCCCCGGTCGTGAGACCGGGGATCCAAATTCCATTAAGGAATCGTAGTCCGCATCCTAACGGATGTGGCTTGCCGCTTTCGTTTGCCGCCTGTCCTCGCGGTCGCCGTTCCGCAGCAGGTTAAGCCTTCGCCCAGTATCGTTCGCGCGCCTGCACGATCAGTCCTTTTTGTCTGGTGGTAATTTTCAAAGCGCGGAATTCAGAGATTTCGTTAGGCCGGTCGGAAACGAAGCCGATGCTGTACTGGTTGCGGAGTTCGTTTTCGATGGCGCCGTAGATTGGATCGATGCCCTGTTTCTTGGAGACCTCGAAGAACGAGGCGCCGGTATCTTTCGAGAGTTTTTGCAGGACGCCGCGGCCGTCGGAGCCGCCGAAATAGTAGCCTTCATCCGAAAACAGGATGGAGTAGACCAGGGCGTCGGCGCGCTGCGCGGCTTCGACCGCATCTGTCAATGTGGCCTGGCTGCCGAAGTCCACGCCGTCCGAAAGGATGATCATCGCTTTGCGATTCCGCTGGCTTTTCAGGATATCGTTGGACGCTTTCACGACGGCGTCGTAGAGCATGGTGCCACCGCGTGTTTGCATTTCGAGATCCTTGCGAGTGGGCGCGTCGACGTAAGGTAGAATTTCTTCGAGCTTGCGGTGCGAGGACGTCAGCGGCTGGCGGAGCATCACGGCGAGATCGAACTGCATGACGAACACCTGGTCCTTGGTTTCGCGCAGTACCTGATCGACGAAACGGAAGCTGGCGGCGCGCTCGGACTCCAGCACCTTGGCCTGGCTCATGCTGGTATCGATCATCAGGCCCACGGTGAGCGGCAGGTCGGATTCACGCGAGAAGTAGCGGATGGTCTGGGGGCGGCCGTCCTCAAGTACAACGAAATCGTCTTTGGTCAGATCGTGAACGATCTGGTTCTTCTTGTCGCGTACGGTGGCGAAGAGGTTAACGACTTTGACATCGGCCGAGAACGTGGCATCGGCGTCGGGAACTACAGCGGGTGGCTGCTGCGCCCGGGCGCGGCTTCCCGGAAGTGAAACCGCGGCGAAACACAAACCCATCGACGTCAGCCATTGGCGGCGCGATGAGCAGGGACCACTCGACAGGCACGAAGCGTGGTTTCTCTGAATCGATTCCTGATCTGGCCTCATCACAGTCGATACTAGTCTTAGAGGAGTTGATGCGGCGGAAACTCATGCGGTTCCATCGGAGTAGGTGCGGTAATCCAGATACGTCGCGCGGCGTCTCCATGTATGTGAGCTGGATGAAAATCCTGGGGGTCGCTGTGTGCCTCGCGGCCGGTGTCTGCCTGGGACAACCCGCGGCGGATCCCGCCAAGGCTGCACCGGTGTGGATGGACAAACCGATTCCGGAGTGGACGGAAGGCGACGCCAAGCAGATTCTGGCGGGATCGCCGTGGGTGAAGAGCGTCACACCCGCTGTGGATGAAGCCGAGACGAAAAAGCTGGCGCAAAGCGATCGCGGAAAAATCGGAGTGGGCGGTTTTGGATTCGGACGGCATAAGAACAAGAATCAGGACAGCGGCAGTTCCAGTTCGAGCAGTTCGAGTTCGAGCAGCTCGAGTTCGAGCAGCTCGAGTTCCAGCCAGGGTGCGCCAGCAGCTCCACGTGCGCCGGTGATGCTGACTCTGCGATGGGAAAGCGCGCTGCCGGTTCGCGAAGCGGAATTGAAAGCTCGCGACGTGCGCGCGCCGGCAGTGGATGAAGATCACTACGCGATCGCTATTTATGGCGTCCCGGGCAGACTGGTGAAAGACGACTCGAAGCGCGCCATCGATCATCTGAAATCGCTGGCGGCGATCAAGCGCGCGGCCAAAACCGACCTGAAGCCTTCGAGTGTGGAGATCATGCAGCGGGATGACGGGCCGGTGATTCTTTATTTATTTCCCAAAAGCAATGAAATTACCTGGAGAGATCACCAGATTACGTTCGAAGCCGAAGTGGGCGACCTGAAAGTGAGTGAGGCATTTGCCGCCGACGACATGCGATTTCATGGCACGCTGGAGTTATAGCGCGAACGGCCGGGGTTCCCGAAGCGCGCCTGAAACCGGGCGATCCTGTAGAGCCTTGGGGAGTTTGTAAATACATCCTGAAACGGATTTTGCAACGAATGCGTCTGATCTTGCATAAGTTTAAATGTGTCTTTCGGTTCCACGAATTTGATCCACAAGAAGAGGAAATGTTCGGATATGAAAAAATTATGGCTTTTCGCACCCCTGTTGCTGTGCATTCCCGTCGCCCATGCGCAAAACGCGGTTGATCTGAATATCGGCTTTGGGAGCGCATGGGATACGGCCAACAAGAACGGCATCGACGACTTTACCCTGGGGCCGTGCACATCGTTGACCATCACCTGCGATAAGACCCCGAGCTTGAGCGGGTTCACGCTCGGCTTTGGCGGGGACGTCATGTTCAAGCAACATTTCGGCGCGGGCGTCGAGTACAGCGTGCAGCCGTCGCGACAGACTTATGCGGCAGGCACCATAAACGGGGCCCTGGGTGGCGCCGAGCTCCAGTCGCGCCAGTCCTTCATCGACGTGAACGGGATCTATGAGCCGATCATCAACAAGCGGTTCATCCTGCAATTGCAGGGCGGCATCGGCGACGCCAGAACCAGCTTCGCGGTATCGCAAACCAGCTGCGTCTCCTCCGCGATTTGCACCACGGGAACGCAATCCTTCGGCAATGCGAATCACTTCCAGGTGCACTTGGGGGCTGGTCTGCAGGTTGCCATTACCGAGCACATTTTCATCCGGCCGCAGTTCGATTATCGCTACGTACCGGGATTGACGGACCAGTTCGGCAGCAACAACGTTCCATCATTTACCGTGTGGCTGGGTTATCACTGGGGGAGCACGAACTAAAGCGTAAACCTTCCCGGCGAGGGCGCGTCTCTCTGGTTGACGCGCCCCAACGATCGCGCCTTATAGCCGCAGCCGTCAGGCACCAGGACCTACGTCTATGAAAAGTTTCGCGATTCTTTTCCCGATATTTTTAACCATTGCCGGGCCGGCCTTCGGGGCCCTTGGCGCGACCGAAGAATCGGTGTCGACCGATCAGGCGAGATTCCAGGCGACCAGGACGGTTGCAACAGAGCACGGGAGTTACAGGCTGCATGAAATGAGCCGCGGCGACGGCTCAGTGATACGCGAATACTTGAACCCCGCCGGGACGGTTTTCGCGGTCTCCTGGAAAGGGCCGGTGCTGCCCGATTTATCGCAGTTGTTGGGCACGCAATTTGCGGCGTTCCGCAAAGGTGTGGAGGCGGGTCCCAAGCGGCGCAGAATGTCAGTGGTTCACGAGGGCGACCTGGTGGTGGAAAGTTCGGGCCATGCCCGGGGATTTTACGGGCGCGCGTACTTGAGCTCGATGCTGCCGGCCGGCTTCACTGAAGAGATGGTGCAGTGACCCAAGAGATGTTCAGTGAGAGATGTCCCGTGAGCGCGAAACGCTGTATGCGATGCGGAGCGGCGGCCGTTTTCGTTGTGCTTGCGCTGAGCTTGGCCGGGTGCGGTTCGGGGGGCGCGGGGAGCTCCGCTTCGACGGGTTCCGGTGAAACGGTCACGCCGGCGGTGAACAACGTCCAACCGATCGTCGTCGACAACGGCCCAGCCGGTCTACCGGCGGGCTACAACGTGGACACCGCGTACACAACGGTCACGATTTGCGTGCCCGGCACGACCACTTGCCAGAGCATCGACCACGTGATGGTCGACACGGGTTCCAGCGGATTACGCATCCTGGGCTCGGTGCTGACGTTGAACCTGCCGGCGAGCATCACGCCTACGGGCGTGCCTATCGGTAACTGCATTCAGTACGCCGATAACAGCTATCAGTGGGGTCCGGTTGCACTGGCGGATATCAAGTTAGCGGGCGAAACGGTGTCCTCGGTGCCGATCCAGATTACGGGGCAGGCGGGTTTTGCGGCGGCGCCTTCGGGTTGCAGTGCCGGCGGAACGTCCGAGAGCACGGTGCTGACTTTAGGAGCGAACGGTCTGCTGGGTGTAGGCAACTATCGCCAGGATTGCGGCCCGGCGTGCACGTTGGCAGCGACAAATCCAGGTCTATATTACGATTGCGGCCCGCAGGGCTGTACTGCGACGACAGTCAGCCTGGCGGGTCAGCTGCAGAACCCGGTGTGGATGTTTCCGCAGGATAACAACGGATTGGCGATCGTTCTTCCGCAGGTGGGCGCCAGCGGTCAGGCGACGGTCTCGGGATCGATGATCTTCGGCATCAACACACAGTCCAACAATTCGCTGGGAGCGGCGAAGGCACAAGCGCTGGACGATCTCGGCAACTTCACCACAACGTTCAACGGCGTCGCGTATTCTTCCAGCTATATCGATAGCGGCTCGAACGGTCTCTATTTCCTTACGTCGACGCAGACCGGGCTTCCCCAGTGTACCGGCCAGCTTTCCGGCTGGTATTGTCCACCTTCGCCGGTGAGCCTGACGGCAATCACCAGCGGCCCGAATCCCGGCGGGGCGTTGATTCCAGTTTCGGTAAATGTGGCGTTTTCGATTGCGAATGCCAACGCGTTATTCTCCACACCTAATGCGGCGTTCAACAACCTGGGCGGAACGAACCCAGGCACCTTCGATTGGGGATTGCCCTTCTTTTTCGGCCGCACCGTCTTCATTGGCATCGAGAGCCAGTTATCTCCGGCCGGCGTCGGGCCCTACTGGGCCTATTAAACCCAATTACCGGCGGCTTAGCAGCGTCGCGCTGCGTTTAAGATACTTCAGCAGCGGTACGCTGCGTTTAAGATATAGATGGTTGTTGGTGCTTTGTGAGGTGCGCCGTCATGACGAATCGGAAACCACTACCCGCCAGGGAACTCTATTTTCTTGCGAGGCGCGTTGTCTTCGTATTCATCGCGCTGCTGTTGGCGATCGTCGAGATCGCGTCCGTGCAGGCGCAGCAGGCTCGTCCGCACGCGGCCGCTTTGAGCGACTTCAGCACCGCGGTAGAGGAGTTGTGCGCGTCGGTGAGTCCGGCGGTGGTGGAGATTGAAGTGGAATCGCGCGCGCCGATCGAGGACACAGACGGACGTCGCGCAGGATTTTTCGCGAACCAAAGGGCCAGCGGTTCCGGCGTGATTCTCGATCCTGCGGGCTACATCATGACCAACGCGCACGTGGTGAACGGAGCGCGGGAGATTGACGTCAGTGTGTCCACCGTATCAGGTGCGGGCCACGACATCGCCAGCGGCGACAGCCACAAACATTACACGGGGCACGTCGTCGGCATCGACCGGGAAACGGATCTCGCCGTCGTCAAGATCGACGCGGCGAATTTGCCGACGCTGGCGTTTCGCGACTCCGATACATTACGGCAGGGACAAATCGTGCTTGCGCTCGGAAGCCCTTTGGGATTGGAAGATACGCTGACCGTGGGATACGTAAGCGCGATGGCGCGGCAGCTGAAGCCCGACCAGCCGATGTACTATATCCAGACCGACGCGCCGATCAATCCGGGCAACAGCGGCGGCCCGCTGCTGGACATCGACGGAAAAATCGCGGGCATTAACACGCTGATTTATACGCAATCCGGCGGTAACGAAGGAATCGGCTTCGCCATTCCCGCCAACATCGCGCGGCACGTATATGAGCAACTGCGCACGGAGGGCCACATCCATCGGGGAACCATCGGTGTGATCGCGCAGGACATCAACGTGCTGATGTCGGAGGCTCTGGGCATCGATCATCATCCGGGTGTGATTTTGTCCGACGTTGTTCCGCACGGCTCCGCGGAGGCCGCGGGACTGGAGCCGGGAGATGTGGTGCTGTCCGTGGATGGAAAGCCCATTACGCAAGCGCGGCAGATGCAGGCGGAACTGCTGCAGCGCGCCATTGGCGATCAGCTCAGAATAGAGATTCTCCGCAACGGGCAAGACATGGTGAAGACGGTGGCGATTGTAGAGCGTCCAAAGTCGCCGCTGGCGCTGGCCGATCTGGTGAGCAGCGAAGCGAACCTGGTGCGTGAACTCGGCATTCTGGCGATGACGCTGGATGAAAAGGTCACCCCGAGCCTGCCGGAGACGCGACGTCTATACGGTGTGGTGGTGGCCGCGATTCCCGCCGAATACGCCGTGTTCAATCCGGGCCTGATGGCGGGCGACATAATTTATTCGGTAAATAAAACGAAGGTCGAGTCGCTCGATCAATTGCGCGCGGCGCTGAAGGCGCTGAAGCCGGGCGACCCCGCCGTGCTGCTGGTGGAAAGCGGCGGGACGCTGGGCTATGTCTCGTTGAAGATCGAGTAGTTACTTTTCAATGGGCGCGTCTTTGGCTTTCCATTCGCCCATGGAGCCGTCGTACATCTGCACGTTGTACCCGAGATACTTCAGCGTGAAATAAGACTGGCTGGCCTGCATGCCGCTGTTGCAGTAGGTGGCCACGGGGCGATCGCCCTTCACGCCGGCGGCTTCGTACATGGCGCGGAGAGCGGGTTCCGGCTTCAGCGTCTGATCGTCCTTGCTGACCTGCGTGTTCTGCCAGTTGAGGTTCAGCGCGGTGGGAATGTGCCCGCCTTTTTCGCCTGTATAATCGGAGGCCGGGCGGGCGTCCACCAGAATGGGTGAGGTTGCTTGGCCGGCGGAAGCCGCTTTCGCGCCATCGAATTGCATCACGATTTCCGGTTTCGGGTGCGGTGTGAAGTTTCCAGCGGTGATCGAAGGGGCATCCTTCGTGAGCTTTCGGCTTTCCTTGTTCCACTTCTCCAGGCCGCCGTCGAGCAGCGCGGTGCGATCACCGTGACCCATGTAATCCAGCGTGAAGTAGGCGCGCGTGGCGGGCAGCACGGACGTGTCGCCATAAAGAATGACGCGTGAGTTATCGGAAATGCCGACGCCTTCGAAAATTTTCTTCAGCACCGCGACGTCGGGCAGCTCATTGTGAATGTCGCCGCGCGTGATGGCGATCTCCGGCAGCCCGATGAAGCGTGCACCGGGAATGTGGCCCTCGTCGTATACTTTGCGGTCGGCCGATACCTGCACGATGACGACGTTGGCATCGGTGAGGTGCTGCGACAGCCAGTCCGTGGTCACCAACATATCCGAGCGCGTGGCGGGTGCGGCCATGCGCAACGGCGGCGCTCAGCGCGACGGCCAAAATAGATCCCATCATTTGCCTGCTCCCGATGATTTGCTTACGGACGATTTGCTTACGGAGATTGCTACGAATGTTTCGTGCGGTCATAGTGCTCCTCTGACGGATGCTTTTTATCACTTATGAGGATACACCGGCGCACGGGCGGATGCACCGTCCGAATGGGATTCGCGGGCGGCATCCTTTTGCGCGATGATACTTAACGGAACCGAAAATCAAGTGCCTCCCACGAATTCACCCACAGAGGATACGTCCGCCCCTCGCACCGTTCCGCTGGTGGAATCGAGCCTGGTTTATGCGCATGGACTTGCAGCGATCATCATGCTGTTCATCGCGGTATCGTTCGGGATCCTCGCGTCGATTGAGCTGCTGCTGCCGGATATCACCACACCTGCCCTGGCTGACCTGGGGCCGCCTCCGCTACGACCATACGCAGGGAATTATGTTCGGCTGGCTGGGCAACGCGTTCCTCGCGTTCCTGTATCACGCGGTGCCGGTGCTTTCCGGACGGCGCGTCACCAGCGTGCGGCTGGGGCAGTGGCTGTTCGGCATTTGGAACTTCGTGGTCGTGGTCCCGGGTTGGCTGCTGGTGCTGGCCGGCTTCAGCCAGCCGCTGGAGTGGGCCGAGTTTCCGCTGGTGGTCGACGTCTTTGTCGTGTCTGGCGCTGCTGCT
The DNA here is from genome assembly GCA_963699945.1 of Terriglobia bacterium. Classification (GTDB taxonomy): domain Bacteria; phylum Acidobacteriota; class Terriglobia; order Bryobacterales; family Bryobacteraceae; genus Palsa-187. Next base: position 163,348 of record CAVOVW010000007.1, on the reverse strand, counting down.
GATGATCGATCCAGTTCCTGCCGCCGTTTTTCGCGCGCGGGATTGGAAGATCTGTACGTCTCAAGCTGGTACATCATCGGCGGACTGATCTTCACGCTGCTGGCGTATCCCGATGGGCAACTTCGTGCCGGAGCTGGTACCGGGGGCGCGCGGCGCAGCATTCAGCGGCCTCTGGATTCACGACGCGGTCGGGCTGTTCGTCACTCCGCTGGCGCTCGCGATTATCTATTCGTGATTCCGGCGGCGACGCGCCGGCCGATCTACAGCCACTTTCTTTCGATGCTCGGGTTTTGGCTGCTGTTCTTTCTGTATCCGCTGAACGGCACGCACCACTACGTGTTCTCCGTGATTCCGATGAACGCCCAGATTGGGGCGATCACGGCGTCGGCTCTGCTGGGCGTGGACGTGATTCTGGTCGTGGCGAATCTGCTGCTGTCGCTGCGCGGCACGGGTGGTTTCCGCGCGATCTGCCGCTGCGCTTCGTGGGCACGGGAACCGTGTTCTACCTGATCGTGAGCATTCAGGGCTCGGTGCAGGCGCAGATGGCGGTGAATCAGGCGGTGCATTTTTCGGATTGGGTGATCGGGCATTCGCATCTGGCCATGCTAGGATTCGCGACGTTCGCAGCGGTGGGCGGCATCACGCACGCGTGGCAAAGAATTCCGTGGGCGCGCTACAACAATCACGCGATGGGGTTCGCCTACTGGCTGTTGACGGGCGGCATGTCGATCATGGTGATCAGCTTGACGGTCGGCGGCCTTGTGGAAGCGCACCTGTGGGGATCGAGCGCTTCGTGGCTCGACTCGGTCCGGGAGGCGAGGCCCTACTGGGCCGTGCGGTCGTATTCGGCGTTCCTGATCGTCCTGGCATTTTTCGCGTTTCTCATGGGATTGCTGACGGGGCCGAAGGGAGCGGGGCTAGCCGAAATCGACGGCGCGAAGGTGTTTGAGCCCGAAGAAACGGTGGGTCCGCGGCTGGCAATCGGCGCGGAGGAGGCCTTATGAGCGAGCCACCGAACACGCCGCCGGGCTCCTCGCCGGGCAGGCCTCCCAGAGGGGCGCAGCCCCGACTCAAGAAAGACCCTGCGCATGTCGTACATCGTCGCCAGCGTTGCCGGCGTAGGCTTTTTCGTGATGTCCGTGCTGCTGCTGGCCGTGTGGCCGGGCATCGTTCTGGAAAAGCAAACGCAGGCGATGTCGCCGGCGCATCCTCTGGACCTGACGCCCAGCGAGCGGCGCGGACGCGCGATCTACGGACGCGAAGGCTGCGCGTATTGCCACACGCAACAGGTGCGCTACCTGCATTCCGATATGACACGCTTCGGCGCGCCGACGCTGGCCTGGGAAACGCGCTTCGATTATCCGCAGTTGTGGGGCACGCGCCGCATCGGTCCGGATCTGGCGCGCGAGAGCGGCTCGCATTCCATGGATTGGCAATTCGCGCACTTGTATTCACCGCGGGCCGTGGCTGCGGATTCCGTGATGCCGCCATTTTCGGCGATGTTCGATGGCTCGCCGGACCGGCCGAAGCAGGACGCTCGCGATCTGGTGGCGTATCTGGAGACACTGGGGCGCGATCGCGAACTGGCGGGTCCGGAGGGGAGGCGCACGCGAAGGAAGCTTGTAAGTGCGATAACGACGAGATGACGCAGATGGCATTTCATGCGCCGGAGCTGAATGCGAATCCTCGCAAGACGCGTCGCAAGGGTCCGGTACCGTCGCTGTTGCCGGGCGATCTGGGGCGCGGGAAAGCGCTCTATGCGCACAACTGCGCGAGCTGCCACGGCGCGAAGGGCGCTGGCGACGGCCCTGGAGCGTTTTCTGGTTCGGGCGGCCTGCATCCGCCGCCGGCGAATCTGGCCGAACATTTTTATCGCTACAACCGGCTAGCGTTCGCGCTGGTGAACGGCATCGATGGCACGTCCATGCCCGCGTGGCGCGATCTCAGCTTTGTCGATCTCTCCGCACTGGCGGAGACTGTCCGCTCTTTCTACGTCGAGAAGCCGGAGCCGCCCGTGTCTAAAGAGGTTCTGGACTTGGGCGCGCGCGTCTACAAAGACAACTGCGCGCAATGCCACGGACCGGAAGGCGCGGGCGACGGGACCGCCGTCAGCCAGCTTCAGATTGTGCCCGCCGATTTGCGAGACGGACGCGCTAGCCTGGAACTGACGCTGAAGGTGCTGCGCAACGGCGTCGACGGGACGCAGATGGCTCCGTGGACGCCGCGGCTGAGCGACGCCGAGATTGAAGCGGTAGCGCGCTACACGCGCACGCTTCTTCCCAGGCAACTGGAATAGTGCCAAGGGCATCAGATGATCGACCTCATCGTATTCTCATCCATCGGATTTCTCGCGATATTTTTTATCGCGTGGCTGCTGCGTCCCGACCTGCGGGCGTGGATCGAAAGACCGAAAGCACCGCTTTCAGGCGAATGTGCAAAGCTATGATCAGGAGCAGAAAGCAGCGGCCAGCGGCGAAAGGCCGCGGCCACACGGAACAAGTAGATGACAGGAAGCGAAAAAAGCGGACTCTGGTACGCCATCGTTACGTGCTGTGCGTTTGGTGCCGTCATCATCGCGACAGTGCTGGTCATCTCGCAGCAGAATCTTCTCACGCCTAACTCCGTGAAGCCACCGTCGATCGCAACGGAAGCTTATGGACGCCACTTGATCATGCAAACGGCGGAGCTACTCGGGCCGGACGTGAAAGATCCGAACCTGCGCTATAACGGCAGCCGGTTGAATTGCGCGTCGTGCCACCTGGACGTGGGCCGCGAGCCCGGCACGCTGACGCTGCTGCTGACCACCGAGCATTATCCTCGCTTCTCCGGGCGCGTCGGCGCCAAGACCGATATCGAGGATCGCATCAACGAGTGCATGACGCGCAGCATGAACGGGCACGCAGTGCCGCGCGACAGCCCTGAGATGATCGCGATGGCTGCGTATCTTCGCTCGCTCGGCGGGATCAACCAGGAGATGGGCGAATCGCTGCGCAAGGCGAATGAGCCCCCCGCCTTCAAGACGCCGGCTCGCGCGGCGAGTCCCGACGCGGGGCAGAAAGTATTCTCCGAGCACTGCGCGGAATGCCATGGCATGAACGGCCAGGGGCTGCTGGCGACCACCGATCGCCAAAAGGGATATGTGTTTCCGCCGCTGTGGGGACCGGACAGTTTCAACGACGGCGCAGGCATGCATCGCGTGTTGACGGCGGCGCGGTTTATCAAAGCTCGCATGCCGATCGGCAAGCCGGATCTGACGGACGACCAGGCGTTCGACGCCGCGGCGTTCATCAATTCGCAGCCGCGTCCGCACATGGCGAACCTGGAAGCGGATTATCCGGATCGCAAGACCAAGCCCGTGGATACCGGCTACGGGCCGTTCGCGGATTCGTTCCCGTTGAAGCAGCATCAGTACGGGCCGTTCGCGCCGATAGAGGCGTACTACAAGGCGCAGAAGAAGTCAGGGAAGTAGCCCCGCGGAGTTGGGCGACGAATCGCCCGCCTTCTTTTCCTGGCACCGGAGGATATACGATGCCGACTCTCGCAATGAAAGACGGAACCCAGGTTTACTACAAGGATTGGGGATCTGGACAGCCCGTAGTTTTCAGTCACGGATGGCCGCTCAGCGCAGATGCCTGGGAAGATCAGATGCTGTTTCTGGCGGGCCGCGGCTACCGTTGTATCGCCCATGACCGCCGCGGCCACGGCAGATCTGACCAGCCGTGGGACGGAAACGAAATGAATACGTACGCCGATGATCTGGCCGAGCTTACCGCGCACCTTAATTTGCAAAAGGCCGTGCATGTCGGCCACTCCACTGGCGGAGGTGAAGTGGCTCGTTACATTGGCCGCCATGGGACGAAACGCGTCGCCGCCGCGGTGCTGATCAGCGCGGTTCCGCCGTTGATGCTGAAGACGCCCGCGAATCCCGGCGGACTTCCCATGGAGGCGTTCGATCAGATTCGCGCCGCCGTGCAAGCCGACCGCTCGCAATTTTGGAAGGACCTCAGCCTGGCGTTCTATGGTTTCAATCGGCCCGCGGCGAAAGTGTCCGAAGGTCTGCGCGAATCCTTCTGGTTGCAGGGGATGCTTGCGGGGCATAAGGCCGTCTACGATTGCATCAAGGCGTTTTCGGAAACGGACTTTACCGAGGATCTGAAGCGGATCGACGTGCCCACCCTGATTCTGCACGGCGATGACGACCAGATTGTGCCCATCGGCGCCTCAGCGATGCTTTCTTCAAAACTTGTGCCGAACGCCCAGTTGAAGGTGATTCCGGGTGCGCCGCATGGGATGTGCTCGACGTTGAAAGACCGCATCAATCAGGAACTACTCGCGTTCCTCCAGCAGAGCAAGAAGGCGACGGCCTGATAGGCAGCCCATCGGGATTTGGGATGAAGCCCGTGGACGTGGCGCGGACCGCCAAGTCTGCTGAATCGGCAGTCCTGCCGACTCTTCTTTTCGAAAAAAGCACAGGAGTCGAGATGACTCTCGACTCAGCAGGCGTAGCCGCCTGCGCCACGTCGGACTCGGGCGACACCGGGCCGCCCTCTAGTTCGAGTTGACCGATTTATACGCCGCGATGAATTGATCGAGCTGTGCGTCGAGATCTTTTTTCACACGCTCCCCCAGTTGCTTCTTTGGCGCGATCCCCATTTGCGGCTCGGCCGCCCAGGTTTGCGCGCGATTGAAAGTCAGCTGCGGATTGCGGCGCAGGAAAACAATCTGCACGAAATCGACGGCGACGCGATAGGCGACGAAACCGTTAGTCTCGGGAGTCACCTTGATTGAGACGCGCAGGAACGGGTCGCCCACGGGGAATTCGCCCTGGTTCAAGGTCGGCACATGCGCCCCTTCGAGCTTGGCCTCGATTCTTTTGCGGAGCGCTTCAGCGCTGCCGAGTTCCTTCACGAGTTCCACGGGCGCGTTCGCGGGGAAATCTTCAACCACCACGCGGACGCCGTCGAGAGCGCGGAGACTCTCGCGATCGATCTGCTGATCGGCGGCGAACAGCGCGGTCCCGACCAGCGCGACGATCCACACGCAATGCATAACAACCTTGGTCATTGCGTGCAGCCCGTGCCTGTTCTACGCCAAATTCGTCGTCCGGATGGGCAGCTTGCGAAGCCGCTTTTTGGTGGCAGCGTAGATCCCGTTGACCACCGCCGCCAGAATCGTCGGATTGCAGGATTCGCCCGCGCCGCTGGGGGATTCTGTGCTCGGCACGATATACGCGTCAATCGCGGGAGCTTCGTCCATGCGAGTGACGTCGTAGGTATTGAAGTTGGTCTGCACCACGCGGCCCTTCTCGATGGTGATTTCGCCCTTCGCCGCCGCCGCCAGGCCGAAGACGATGCCGCCTTCCACCTGCTGCCGCAGAATGGCTGGATTGATGACCTGTCCGCAATCGAAAGCGCACGTCACTTTGTGTACTTTTACTTTGCCCTTGACCACCGAGACTTCGGCGATCTGCGCGTTCAACGCGCCGGGGTGAATGGCGACCCCGTGATAATGTCCAGCCGGAAGCGGTTTGCCGTAGCCAGCTCTTTCGGCCGCGATATTCAACACGTTCAGCGCGCGTGCATTCCGCGGATTTGTGCTCAGCAGACGACGGCGCGCCTCCAGGGGATCTTTTCCGCCCAGGACGCATAACTCGTCGAAGAAGCTCTCCAGAAAATAAACATTCTGGTTGGCTCCCGGACCGCGCCAGTAGGAAACGGGGACGATCGTCTTCCCCTCACGCCAATCGATAAAAATATCCGGCATGGCGTAGGCTATGTTCGCCAGACCACTTACCGCCGTTCCGTCCACGCCGTCGCGTGCAAATGAGAACGAAGGGCAGCACACCTTAGCCTGTAGGACCGAGGGCCAGCCATCGGCGTCGACGCCGCCGGAAAACTCCACATAGGAAGCGGGGCGGTAATAGTCGTGCTGCATGTCCTCTTCGCGGGTCCACGCGACTTTCACGGGAACCTTCATTTGCTTGGCGACCTCGGCGGCATCCAGCGCGAAGTCGAGCTCGCCTTCGCCGCGCCGGCCGAAGCCGCCGCCGACGAACATGGAATGCACTTCGACTTTCTCGGGCGCGAGGCCCAGCGCCTGTGCGATTACGGCTCTTGTAGTAGTCGGGCTCTGCGTCGGCACCCACGCTTCCGCCGAGTCGCCTTTGAAGTGCACGGTTGCGTTCTGAGGCTCCATCGGAGCATGCGCCAGGTACGGCACTTCGTAGACCGCGTCGATCTTCTTGGCCGCCCTGGCAAGCCCCGCCGCCGCATCGCCTTCCTTGCGCGCCACGCCGCCCGGCTCCTTCACGCGATCGACAAACATCTGGCGGATGGATGCGCTCGACACCGCGGCGCCCGCGCCTTCGTCCCATTGCACCGTGAGCAATTTCGCACCCTGCATCGCAGCCCACGTGTTATCGGCCACCACCGCGACGCCGCGCGAGGTCTGCACCACGTCCTTCACACCGGCGACGGTTTTAGCCTTCGTGCCGTCGAAGCTGGCCACCTTTCCGCCGAACACCGGGCAGTGCGTCATCGCCGCGTAGAGCAGGCCGTCGGGGCGCGCGTCCAGGCCGAACACCGCTTTGCCGGTGCATTTCGCGCGCGTATCCAGACGCTTGACGGGCTTGCCGATGATCGTGTAATCCTTGGCGTCCTTGAGCTTCACGGTCATCGGGACCGGAAGCTTTCCGGCATCGTCGGCCAGGCTGCCGTAGCTCAGCTTGGCGTTGGTGGCGGTGTTGATGACGAACCCCAACTCGGCGCGGCACTGAGAAGAGCTCACGCCCCAACGATTCGCCGCTGCCTGAATCAGCATCTCGCGCGCCTGCGCACCGGCGGTCCGCATAGGAACCCACGCGGTACGAGTGGCCTGGCTGCCGACGGTTGTCTGGTGCCCGAACGACGAGGGATCCACGGGCGCCATTTGTGCCCGAACCTTGGACCAATCGCACTCCAGTTCCTCGGCGATCATTTGCGAGCAGGCGGTGGTGGGGCCTTGCCCCATCTCGCTTTTAGGGATCCAGAAGGTAACCGATTCGTCCGGCGCGATGTGAACATAAGACATCGGCTTGCCGGCGGGAGGGGGCGCGAAAAGATTCGGCGGAGGGATCCCGATCTGCTGCGCGGCGCTCTTCGACGGTAGAGCGATGCCTAGAATCAGACCGCCGACCACGCCGAAGAATCCGCGCCGACTTACATTCGTGATGAAATTCTCCGTGGTGGTTGGCACCGTCTTCAACGTGGGCGCCGTCTGGAATTTGGGCATCGGTGTAGTTAGAGTGGTCATGCGCGGCCTCCCTTCGCCTTGATATCCGCAGCCATGTGAATCGCCTTGCGAATGCTCTGATAGGTTCCGCAGCGGCAGATGTTGCCTCGCATCACCTCGTCGATATCGGCGTCGCTGGGCTTCGAATTCTTCGCGAGCAGTGCTGAGGCCGTCATGATCTGCCCCGACTGGCAATAGCCGCACTGCGGGACGTCCAGTTCGATCCAGGCCTGCTGCACGGGATGCGACCCGTTCACGGAGAGGCCCTCGATTGTCGTAATGTTTTTATCGGCCACGCGGCTGATCGCCGTCTGGCAGGAGCGGGTAGCGGCCCCCTCGACGTGTACTGTGCACGCGCCGCACAAACCCGCGCCGCAGCCGAACTTGGTGCCCGTCATGCCGAGCACGTCGCGCAAAACCCACAACAGCGGCATATCGGGCGATGCGTCCACCGTCTGTGATTTGCCGTTTAAATTGAATTTGATGGATGCCATGAAACCCCCTCCGCATTGGGGAATCGGTAACGGAACCTTAATCAGAATACACCCTTCATCTGCTGGCGAGGCATCCGACGGAGGGGGGGCGTGTTTAACGGACCGAGTTTCGGATACGCGTCGCGGCGGGGCTACGGGGTCTTCGCGGCACCCGCGGAACGAATAATCTCAACTGAGCATTCGGCGTGCATGGCCACGGCTTCCGAAACGCTGCCCAACAGAAAGTGTTGGAATCCGCGCCGCCCGTGCGAGCCCACCGCAATCAGGTCCGCGCCGCACTCCTTGGCTTCGTCGAGGATCGCTTTCTTGGGATCTTCCAATAGGACCGATAGATATTCCGTCGTCCGGAGGCCCGCATCCGAAAGCTTCGTGCGGGCTTCCGTGATGGCGTTTTCCGCGCGTTGCACGGCGTGTTCACGCAGCTCGTCCATCCCTTCGGGATCCACGAACGCCGGTTCAAACGCCGAGCGCAGAAACGACGTGGAAAGATCCACCACGCTCATCACCCGAATCTCGCTTTCGGCCGGCCATGGACGCGCAGCGATCGCTGTCGCGGCACCAGCGGAATATTCCGATTCGTCCACGGCCAGAAGAATTTTCATCCCGGGATGGTGGCCCGGTGCGCGATGTGTTTTACGGGCCACTTCCACCGAGCACGGCGCCAGTTGAATCACGGCCTTGGCCACGCTGCCCAGCAGAAATCCCGCTACGCCGCCCGAACTGTGCGCGCCCAGCACGATCAAGTCTGCGCCCATCTCCTTCGCATAGTCGACGATCATCGTGCGCGGATCGCCCGACACCACGCGCGGCTTCGCCATCAGGCCCGCGCTTTGCAGCTTTTCGACTGCGGAATCGATTGTGTTCTTTGTGCGAGCTACGATTTCTGCCACTACAGTGGCAGCGAACGGAAGCTTTTCGGTGTCCGCCGCCCCGATCACATCCACAGAGGTTCCCAAAGGCCAGGGCCTGCTCATCACTTCATGCAGCGCGACCTGGCTGCCAGCGGATAGATCGAGTGCGAGTAGAACTTTCATAGCTCTCCTTTAAGTAGCACTATTTCGCGATCTCCGGCATTATTGTTTCGCCGATTCAAACTTGGCGGCGCTGAACCGCAGATACGCGGGCCGGTAAACGCCCCACTTCGCCAACAGAAACTCGGCCGATGTTTTGAGGACGCCCAGGCCGTAAATCGCACTACGCCGGAAATTGATGGAGGATGCTTCGGCGAAATATTTTGTCGGGCAGGAGATCTCTCCCATGCGCGCACCGCGTAAGATCGCCTGCGCCAGGAACTGGTTGTCGAAGACGAAATCGTCCGAATTGGCTTCGATCGGCAACGCGTGCAGCAGTTCCTTGCTGAACGCGCGGAACCCGGTGTGATATTCCGACAGCTTCGCTCCTGTCACCAGATTTTCGAAGGCTGTCAGAAAGCGATTGGCGACATATTTATATAGCGGCATCCCTCCTTGCAGCGCGCCGCCCCCTAGGATGCGCGACCCCAGCGCCACATCATAAACGCCATAGGCGACCATTGTGGCGAGCGGGGTGACCAGCAACGGCGTGTACTGATAGTCAGGATGCAGCATCACCACGACGTCGGCTCCGTGTTCCAACGCCTTCGCATAGCAAGTTTTCTGGTTGCCGCCGTAGCCGCGATTCTTGGGGTGTACTTCAACAATGATGCCGAGCCGCCGGGCCACTTCGGCCGTGTCATCGCTGGAGTGATCGTCCACCAGAATGCATTGGTCCACCAGGTCGGGAATTTCCTTCACCGTGGCTTCCAGCGTCTTCGCGGCGTTGTAGGCGGGCAACACCACTACCACGCGCTTCCCGTTGATCAATCGTCGAGCTCCCGTGCTCCAACCGGCAGGCGGATTGGAAGATCCTGATTTTAGAGAATCTGGTTTTAGAAAACCTTAGTATATCGGCATCGGTTCTCCCACACACGCGCGCGACGGGTATATTGTTGTAGGACCCGATAAATTCAGACGAAGGCCATCCGAGGGAGGCGTTATGAAAAAGAAACCAATTCCGGAGGCGCGGGAAGGCCGCGCTGGCGGCGACGAACAGGATCCCATTACGCGACGCGAAATGATCGCGAACTCGGCGTTCGCCGGCGCGGCATTGGCCGGACTCGCCACCGCGGGAGCCGCGCTGATCCCGGTATCGGCGATCCAAGCCGCGCAGGCCACCGTGGCCACTCCGGCCGGCCCTGCCTTTGCACCGGAACAGCGGCGCATTCTAGAAGCCTTTATCGATCGCATCATCCCGCGCGATGAAAACGGACCGGGAGCGCTGGACGCCGGCGCGGCCGATTACATCGATCGCGCGTTCGTCGAGTTTCTCGGCTCGGAAAGGGAATCCTTCACCGGGGGCATCGCCGCCGTAGACGCTTTCGCGCGCAGCTCGCAGGGCGCGCCGCTCGCTGACCTATCGCCGGAAAAACGCGACGCGGTGCTGACCGCGATCGACGCCAGCGGCGCTCCCAACTTGAAGGCGTTTTTCAATCGCGCGCGCAGGCTCACTCTCGAAGGCATGTTCTGCGATCCGCACTGGGGCGGCAACAAAAATTTCGTGGGATGGGACCTGATCAGATACCCCGGCGTGCGCCTCATGGTCACAGCCGACGATCAGAAAATGAGCGCGCCTGCCAAGCCCGTGCACAAGGGCGCGTACGATGCGGAGCAAAATCATGGCCATTGATATGAAGCCCGTCGATGTCGCAGTGATCGGCCTGGGAGCTGCGGCGGGCGTTGCCGTGCTGCCGCTTGCCCGTGCCGGAATGAAGATCGCGGCGCTCGAAGCCGGCCGCTGGCTGAAGCCGTCGGATTTCCATCCCGACGAAGTGCACAACAATATCCGCCGCATGGTGGGGGGCCGTAAAGGCTGGGGCGAGGTTCCGACCTTCCGCACCGGCCCCGATCAGCGCACGCGCCGCTTCACGGTCCCTCCGATGATGAATGCCGTGGGCGGCACGTCCATTCACTGGGACGGCAACAGCTGGCGCTTTACTCCCTGGGATTTCAAAGTCCGCACGGAAACCGTACGCCGCTACGGCGCGAACGCGATTCCGAAGGGCTCGACTGTCGAAGACTGGCCGCTGACCTACGAGGAACTGGAGCCGTACTTCGACACCATCGAGTACGAAGTCGGCGTGTCGGGCAAGGCGGGCAATCTGCAGGGCAAGATCGACCACTCGGGCAACATTTTTGAGGGGCCGCGCCGTCGCGAATATCCTATGCCGCCGTTGCGTGGCAGCGAATTCATCGACATGATGACAGGCGCGGCGCGCAAGGCGGGCATGCATCCGCATCGCGGACCCGCGGCGATTAATTCGCGTCCGTACGGGGGCCGCTCCGCGTGCGTCTATCATGGCTTCTGCGACACCGGCGGCTGCCACGTCGCCGCGAAGAACTCCACCATGGTCACCACCATCCCCGCGGCGGTGAAGACCGGGAACCTGACCGTCTACGAACTGTCGCAGGCCACTCGCATTCTCACGGACAACAACGGCAGAGTCACCGGCGTCCAATACATTCGCGACGGCAAGGAATATTTTCAACCCGCGAAGGTGGTGCTGCTGGGTTCTTACACCTATGAGAACGTGCGCCTGCTGCTGCTCTCCAAATCGAAGGCGTTTCCCAACGGACTTTCGAACAATCACGGACAGGTGGGCAAGCATTATATCGGCCACTGGGCGTCGCGCGAAGCCGTCGCGTTGTTCCCGAAAGACCTCAACATCTGGTACGGAGCACTGGCGCAGAACGTGATTGTCAACGATTGGGCCGACGACAATTTCGATCACGCCGGCCTCGGCTTTATCGGAGGCGCGAGCCTCACGGTGAATCACGAGGTGCATCCCATCGCGGGTTCCGCCGCGCCTACGTTTGGCAAGGTTCCGCAGTGGGGCTCGAAGTACAAGGCCTATTTAAAGGAGAACGCCGGACGCTGGGTGGGCTGCTACGCGCAGTGCAACTCGCTGCCTTACGAGAACACATACCTCGATCTCGATCCCGAAGTGAAGGATCCTCTGGGCGATCCCGTGACGCGCATCACCAGCGGGCGCAAGGAGAACGAACCGCGCGCCAGCCTTTATGCATCCACCAAGGCTGGGGAATGGTTGAAAGCGGCGGGAGCCATCGAATTCGCGGTGAATGCCGGCCCGGCCGACGGACCCGCGCTCAGCGTGCACGGCGTGGGCGGAACGCGCATGGGCAACGATCCGGAAACGAACGTGGTCGATAAGTACGGCTTCTCGCATGAAGCGCCGAATCTCGCGATCGTCAGCGGATCGGTTATGGGCACGCACGGCGCGCGCAATCCTACCGAGACGATTCAGGCGCTCGCGTGGCGCACGGCGGATCACATGGTGAAGAACTGGAAGACGATCGCGGGATAGCTGATTCTATTTGTACCGATGCCCGTGTTTCATCACGATCGCGGGATCGCGCAGCACGTCCATATTTCGGAGAGGATCTCCGCGCACGGCGATGATGTCGGCATATTTGCCTTCGCTCACCGAGCCCGAGTCGTGATCGGCGCCCATAAACGTGGCGGGGAAAATCGTCGCGCGACGAATCACTAACAAAGGATCGATGCCAAGATCGCGAACCCAGGAATCCATTTCCTGCCACATCGCGTGGCTGTGTGAATTGCCGATCTGTCCCGCATCGGTGCCGAACAGAAACTCGACGCCCGAATCGCGAAGCTGGCCGAACTTGCGCAGCGTGATTTCGCGAGCCATCGGCACGGGCTTCGGCTCCCACTTAAGGATGGCCTTGCGCATGGCCTCAACGATGTTCGGAGGAAAGCCGGCCACGGTTGCCGGGTCGTCCACCATTTCAGGATTGTTGCGAAGATACTCCATCCGAAGCGGCAGACTCACGGTGGGCGTCCAGTAGAGCACCTTCGAAGCAGTTCGGGCCCGCAGCGCGGTCATGATATCGGCGGGATACTCGGAGTCCTGCAAGTTGATGTGCTCGAACTCGTCCACGCCTGCCGCAAGGCCGCGTCGAACTTCGCCGAGGCTGCGCGCATGGGCTGCGACGCGCAGATGGTTCGCATGCGCCTCCTCAACCATCGCGCTCATTTCCTCAGCGCTGAGCGTTTCCTGATCTGTGATTTTGATGAGATCGACGCCGGCTTTCGCCAGTTCCCTGATCTTTGCGCGCCCGTCCTGCGGACCCGATACCGCCAAACGAAACGTTTGTCCTTCCGGCGAATCGTGTGCCACCTGCGGACCCGCGGCGTACAGAGTAGGACCAGGAATGGCGCCGCTCGCGATCCGCTTCTTCATGTCCAGGATCAGCGCGAGAGGCGCGCCCATATCGCGCGTCGTGGTCACACCCGCCATCAGTAATTGCGCGGCTGTGGCCTCCATGATGGCGGGATACTGTGCGTGATAGTTGCGCTGCCACTCGCCGCCGTTTGGATAGCCCCCGTACAGCAGGTGCACGTGCATATCCCAGATGCCAGGCAGCACCGTCATCCCTTCCGTTGAGATGCGCTCATAGCCGGAGGGCACGGGCAGCGACTCCGCGGTACCGATTTTCTCGATGCGGTCGCCACGCAGGAGAATCACGCTGTTGCGCAGCGGCTTGCCTCCAAAGCCATTGATGAGCGTCCCGCCAGTCAGCGCCTTTAGCGACGTTTGCTGGGCGCACGCCGCGCCACAAGCAACGAGCAGAATGCCTGCGCGAAAAATCCAGCGTCGAGTGTTATTCATGGACTGCAGCTATTGATTCAGTAGCTTGATCGTCTTCACATCCGGCGGCGCGGGAATTGTTTCCAGATACGCGCGAATGTCGGCGACCTCAGCGTCGCTCACCACCTTGGCCGTCACCGGCGGCATGGCGCCCGTGGGCTTGCGAATATATTTGATCATCGCCGCGAGCGGCAGCGGTTTCGGCGCGATCCGCGCCCCCGCGTTGCTGCCCTGGCCCAGATAGCCGTGGCATTGATAGCAGGCGTAGGCCGTGAATAATCGCTTGCCGTTCTCGGCATTGCCCTTGGGCTCCTGCTGCGCGAGGAGCGAACCGCACGCAACGATTGCCGAAACGGCGTATCCGCCGAGCAACATAAGCGCGATTCGAATATGAATTTGCCGTGACATGATTTGTAGTGAAATGTCGCTCTCGCCCATTCTACTGGGAATTCGATACTATTGGCGGCAGGGCCCTTCGCCCCAAATCATGAAACGGATTTGTGTATTCTGCGGATCGAGCGCCGGCGTGCGTCCGGCTTACGCCGAAGCGGCGCGGGCGCTGGCGCGCCATCTCGTCAAGCTCGGCATCGGCATCGTTTACGGAGGCGGAAACGTGGGGCTCATGGGCATCCTGGCCGACACGGCGATGTCCGCGGGCGGGGAAGTGACCGGCGTGATACCTCACGCGCTGTTCGCGAAAGAAGTGGGTCACTCCGGCATCACGGATCTACGCATCGTCGCTTCCATGCATGAACGCAAAGCCCTGATGGCCGATCTGGCCGACGGCTTCATCGCCATGCCGGGCGGCTGGGGCACATTCGACGAGTTCTGTGAAATTCTGACCTGGGCCCAACTCGGCCTGCACCGCAAGCCGTGCGGAATTTTGAACGTCGCGGGTTACTACGACACGCTGCTCGCGATGTTCGATCACTCGGTCGCCGAAGGATTTCTAAAGCCGGAATACCGGCCCATCGTGCTTGCGGCGAAGGAACCGGAAGACCTCGTCGCGAAGATGCAGGCGTATCGCGCGCCCGTGCTCGATAAGTGGATCGGAAGGCAGGAGACCTAGCCCATAACCGGAGGCCAGCCTTATCGTGTACGGCTTCCGACGCAGCTGATGTGTCAGTTCACGCGCAGCGTGTGTCGCGAGCCTTCGAGCCTGATGAAAGCGGCGCTATACTTTGTCGAGTAGCATAAGCTGTTGCAGGAGGTCATCCATGAAACCAAAAGTTCTTGCCGGAACGCTTGCCGTCGCCGTGATCGCGGGCGCGGCGTTCTATCAGGCGGCTCAATTTGTAGAAGGGCTGTCCGTGCGGGCTGCCTCCCGCTATACGTCGACGGGACCCGCATGCTCCACCGTGCTTTCCGAGAGCGTCGCGAAGGAGTTGCTCAACAACACACAGCAACATCGCGAATGGGTCAGCCTCCAGGTGGGCGATCACGGTGTGCGCGTTTTCGTGGCTTATCCCTGGCGGTCTGACCGCGCTCCGTCGGTGGTTGTGACCACCAAAGGCCAGAGCGCCAGCGTATGGAGCCGGGGCGCCGCGCTGCAGCTTGCCCTGGAAGGCTACATCGTCGTAGTGCCGGATCTTCTATCGGGAATGGCTCCCAACGGGGGCGACGCCGATTCGTTCGCAAGCCCGGAAGCAATTGCCGCCGCGCTCGGCCGCATGGATCGCAATGAGATCGACCGGCGGATCAAAGCCGCGCGCGATTACGCAAGCTCGCTTCCGGCCGCGAATGGCCAGACCGCAAGCGTCGATCTCGACCCGGCCGAAGCAAGGGTGAACATAAATGTTGATGCCCCGCTGGCAGGCATTCGCTCGGCCTCTTTCGCGCTGAACGTCATGAACTGGCCCAAGGCCATGACCTTCCTCGCTGTGCAAACGAATAATCACCCGATCGCCGGCGAAAGCCCGAATGCGCCTGAGGATCATTCCATGCACATGGCCCAAATGGCAAATATGTCCCACATGCCGGGCATGGCGATGGCACAGGACGCCGGCAAAAAAGGCGGACGCGGGCCGATGGGCTACCCGATGGCAAAGCTGCCGGATCTTCCGGCAGGCACGTTCACGGCGCACTCGGTCCTGGCGAATTCCAAGATGAAAAAGGAATTCGTGGATATCCAAATGGGCGGCGTGAAACTGCACACGTGGGTGGAATATCCCGAGGGCGACGGCAAAGCGCCCATCGTAATCGTGATGCAGCACGGGCCCGGCATGGACGATTGGCAGCGCGCGCTGGCCGACCAACTCGCCGTGCAGGGATTCATCGCTATCGCGCCCGATCTGCATTCCGGCCTCGGCCCCAACGGCGGCAATTACGATTCGTTCGGCGGCACGGATGAAGTGATGCGCTCCACCGCGCGCGTCAGCCCGGACGAGCAACAGGCCCGCTACAAGGCAGCCGAGGAATGGGGCAAAAAGCTGCCGCGTTGGAATGGCAAGATCGCGACCATCGGCTTCTGCATGGGCGGCGGCAACAGCTTCCGCTTCGGCGCCGAGAATCCCGAAGTGAACGCGATTGTGTCTTTCTACGGCGCCACTCCGAAGAAAGACCTGCTGATGAAAGTGAAGGCTCCGGTGCTGGCGTTTTATGGCGAGGACGATGCCCGCGTCACGGCGGCGGCTGAGCCGACGGCAGCGGACATGAAGGAATACGGAAAAGCTTTCGAGTACCACATCTATCCGCACGCCACGCATGGCTTCATGGAATTCCAGGATCTGGCGGGCAATCCGAACGCAACATCGGATTCGTGGTCGCGAACCATCGCGTTCCTGAAGATGCACACGATGTAACATTGCCGCGTTCTCCGCGGCCTACTGTATCAACCGGCGCTTCGCCGGAGCATATTCGTCAACGACGGTGCCCCGGCGAAACACCAGAGCGCGACCACCGGATCGCATATCGCGCATCCCAGGGAGGACAATGCTGAAAACGGCAGCAAAGGATTTCCGGATAGGTGATGCGCCACGTCCCAACCAGTGTGCAGCAGCCAGCCGAAGCCGATCCAGTTGTATGATTCGAGCCCGCGGTACGCACAGTAGGTCACCGCAGTCGTAAAGGCAAACTCCCAGAAGCCCATCGCGAAGGCGCTCAGATACGCCGCGCCCGCGCCTGCGATCATCACGGCCATGAACTTTTGCCGAGCAGGCTCTTTCAACAGGGATGCCAGCGTGATGAAGATCAGTCCAATCGCGACAGGAGCGGCGTAGCGGACCAATGCCATGCGTCGATCATACTCGATGACGCCGCCGCAAGAGTCCGTCTACTTTGACTCAGTCTACTTCGCCTTCTCTTTCGCGGCCCACAGCGTCCACGCCCGCTCGAAGCCGTCCTGATTTGCGACGGTCTCCGCCTCCTCAGCAGTCATATAGTTAACCTTCTTGCCGGTTGCCATTGCCTCCAATTGCGTGCGCGCGTCGATCATCATGTAATACGCACGGCCAGCGACAATGTGCAGCGAAGGAGCCACGACCACCGCGCCATGGCCGCGCATCAGCGCCGTGGGACTATTGCCTAAGGTCATCGCCAGCGCGTGGCCCATTTCGTTATTGCGGATCAGCAGATCCTTGTAACCGAACTTGCGGATTTCGAAGATCGGCACCTGCTGCGGCAGGAAACCGGCCATGTGAATCATGGGCCGAAGCGGCACGCCCGTCACGCCGAACGGAATGATGTCAGGCGCGTGAAAGTGGATGATCGCTTTCACATCCGGCCGCGCTTTGTAAATCTCGCCATGGATGAAGCGCTCGGAGTATCCCACCGCGCCGGTGTCGCGCACAGGCTTGGTGTCGAGATCGTATTCGAGAATGTCAGCCGCCGTCACGACGCCCGCCGGGATGTGCCGCGCAAGCAGGAAGTGGTCGGGATTGCGTTCGTCCCGCACACTGACGTGGCCGTAGGCATCCATCACGCCTTCATCGGTCAATATGTGATTTGCCAGCACGAGCTCGGCGACCTGCGCCGGATCCGGCAATCCGACCAACGGCGGCGGAGCCGCAGCCGGCGGAGTCGGCGGATTGCGCAGATTCGCGCCATTCTGTAGAGTCCCGGGCGCGGGCGGCGTCCGCAGCGTTTGTGCCCTGGAGCTGAGCGCGAATGAGATGAGCGCCGCCGGTAAAATCAGAGCTCCGGTCACCCATAGAAAACGAGCTTGCATGAAAAATCTCCTGGAGGGAACTGTAGCGAACATCGGCGACCGGCACGGGTCGTTTCGCTTCCCGGTTCATTCTCTGACGCCTGTGCGGCGAAGGTCAACCTTAAAACCGTTCGGGAAAGTACTCATTAGTACTAAGACGGCATACTCTCCGTGGCAGAGCGAACCTCCGTCCTCAATACGATAGGCCGTTGCCCGCGCGTATTTACAACCGACTCTACATGAAGTACCATCACCTCATGCAGCGCTTGGCCGCAGCTGCGTTGCTCGCCTGGATTAACTTCGCGTTGATCTTCGCGGCCGTTCGTCCCGCCACGGCTGCCGAATCCAATCTTCCGGCGTGCTGTCGCAGACTGGGACAACACGGCTGCGCGATGGCGTCTGCCGCCTCCGGTCCAACTTTTCAAGCGCCTTTGTGTCCGATGTATCCGCGCGGCCAGGCGGTTCCGGCGCAACCGAAGGCAACCGGCAGCGCGACGCCCACCTCCACTTTCGCCCTTGCGGCGAGCCACCCCGCGCTGCTTGCGGAAACTGAAACGCGTTATCGGATCTCCTCGAGCCGCGACGAGCAGAAGCGCGGCCCTCCAGTCTCTCTCTCCTAAGAATCGTCTCCTGACTTTTTGGCGGAAGCTTTCGCGCGCTCGCGCGTCCAATTCCATTTTGAGGAGTATCTGTTATGACTCTTGTTCGTAAGATCAACGTCCGACGCAGCATCGTTTTCGCGGCCGTGGCTCTCGGGCTTTCGTGTCTCGCCATGGCCCCCCCGGCGTCCGCGCAGAATGCGGGAAAGAAAAGCTACACATTCCGCGGCGTCGTCGAGAGTGTCGATGCCAAAGCGGGCCGCGTCACCGTCGCTAACGAAAAAATCGAAGGCTGGATGGACGCTATGACCATGGGCTACGCCGTCGACAAGCCCGAGGAATTGCAAAAGGTGAAAGCGGGCGACAAAATCGAAGCCACCGTCTATGACGGCGACTACAAGCTCTACAACATCAAGGTTGTTGGCCAGAAGTGAAGCGCTGTTGTGAAATCCTCGCAGCATTTGTGCTCGCATTGGCCCTGGCAGGCTGCGGCTCACACGCGACTCACGCGGACGTTCGTTCGCCCGAGGGAGCCAAGCGCTACGCGCTCCGCGGCCAGATTGTGCGGCTTGAGGAAAGCGGAAAGGTCGTCGTGATTCGTCATCAGAAGATCGATGGCTGGATGGAGGCTATGACCATGGCGTTCCCTCTCGGGGACCCGCGCGAGGGCTCGTCGCTTCACGCGGGCGACCGCGTCACGGCCACTGTGTTCGTCAATGGCGATGACTTTTGGATCGGCAACGTGCATCGCGATTTTTGAAGAACTCCTGACATGAACCTGGCGCGTACACACGTTCTGCCCCGCACCTCCGCATGGCTGCGCGCCGTGCGCCGGGCCGCGTGCGCGCGCACTCTCCTCAGCGCGATTCTATTGCTCGCCTGTGGCGCCGATCTGGGCCTGCCATGGGTCTCCTTGGCGATTGAGAACGACCAAGTCTGTCCCTGCTGCCATCGCAAGGGCGCCGCGTGTTGCCGCCGGATGCATCACGATGGACCTTCGTGGCAGGGTCGCGCCTGCGGCGGTCCGGATTGTTCCTCCACGCGCGGGACTCTGTCCGCCACTGCGCTGTGGGCACCGCCTCGCGAGAAGCCGTTCTTGCTTCTGCCGTCGAGCCGAGCCGTGTTGCTGGCCGAACGCGATTTCCCCGCGCGTCTTCACGAATTTTCTCTCCGTCAACGTCCTCCTCCCGCTCTCTGGTCCTGACGCCGTTCTGCCAGGAACGGCGCCAAAGTTTTCCATCTGGCCGCAGTTCTTCAAGAACAAAGTGGTAACCAGTGAGGGAAAGCTTCAGTGAAATTTAAAATCATAAGCAGTCTTGTATTTTTACTTTTTAACGTGGCCGCCTTCGGCCAGGAAACCGTCAACAACGCGAGCGTCAGCGGACGCGTCACCGATCCATCGGGCGCCGTGGTTTCGCAAGCCAAGGTCACCGCGCGTCAGTTGGACACAAATCTGACCGTCAGCACCGAGACCAACGCCGAAGGCTTATTCCGCTTCCCGTATCTACGAGTGGGCCGGGTGGAGATCACGGTCACGAAGCCGGGGTTTGCTCCCGCCATGCGCGCGCTGACGCTGACCATCGGCTCTGCCTTCGATGCGCCTTTCACGCTCATGGTAGCCTCGGCCGCCACGGAAGTTCAGGTGACGGAGCAATCCGAAGCCGTCGAAGCGGCGCGCACGCAAATCGCGGGCACGATCTCGCAGGCGGAAGTGAATAACCTGCCATTGAACGGCCGCAATTTTCTCGATCTCGCCACGCTGATACCCGGCGTCTCGCCCACCAACACCGCATCGACGCAGTTATTTGCCGAAACGGCAGCGGTGCCAGGTCAGGGCATTTCCATCGGCAGCCAGCGCAATTTTTCGAACGGCTTCATCGTCGATGGTCTCTCGAACAACGACGATGCCTCCGGACTCACCAGCGCTTACTATGGACTCGGCGTAGTCAGCGAGTTTCAAGTAGTCACGTCGGGCGGCCAGGCGGAATTCGGGCGCGCGCTGGGCGGCTACGTCAACATGGTCACAAAGAGCGGCACCAACGCGTTGCACGTCGATCTCTACGTCTATTTGAAGAACCAGCGCTTCAACGCGGCTAATCCTCTCATCCATACGGTGCTTCCGGTCACTCAAGTGCAGCCCGGCGCCAGCCTAAGTGGTCCCATTAAACGCGATCGCACCTTCTTCTTCACCAACTTCGAGCTCCGCGATCAGAATCAGTCGGGCTTGACCACGATCCAGCCCGCCGACGTTGCGGCCATCAACGCGCACCTGGCAGCCGCGGGCTATCAAGGCTCGCCGGTCTCCACCGGCATCTATCCCAATCCCATCCACATGCGGAATTTCTTCGCGAAGGTGGATCATCAGTTCAGCGATCGCGATCTCGCCAGCTTCCGTTACAGCCTCTACGACGTGGACAGCAACAACTCGCGCGGCGCAGGCGCGCTGAACGCCGTCACGGCCGCCGCCGGTCTGAACGACGCCGATAGCGCCATATCCGCCAGCAACGTCGCCACGCTTTCCGCGAACACGGTGAATGAGACGCGCGGCCAGTTCGTCTATAGCAGCCTGAAGGCGCCGGCGAACGATCCTGTCGGTCCGGCCGTAAGCATTTCTGGTGTCGCCTCGTTTGGCACTCAGTCCGTTTCGCCCACAGCTCGTTTGAATAAACTGATCGAGCTTGTCGACAACATCGGCCACCAGATCGGCGCGCACGCCCTGCGTTTCGGTGCCGATTTTCTGTACAACGATGACACAATCACCTATCCGCGAGCCATTCGCGGCAGCTATTCGTTCTCGTCACTCGTGAATTTTCTCAGCGGCACCTACAACAGCTCCGGCTTCAGTCAGACGTTCGGCAATTATGTTATTTCGCAAACGAACCCCAACGTCGGCTTCTTCGGTCAGGATGAATGGAAAGTGAACTCGCGCCTCACGCTCAATTTCGGCCTGCGCTACGACCTGGAATTCCTGCAGACCATCACGACGCAAACCGGCAATCTCTCGCCGCGCGCCGGCTTGGCCTGGTCGCCATTCGCCTCGCGCAAGACCGTCGTCCGCGCCAGTTATGGATTGTTTTACGATCGCATCCCACTGCGCCCGCTCGCCAACGCTTTGCTCTCTGCGAACAACACCACCACCATCACCAGCACCAGCCAGGCCAGCGTCAGCCTCTCGCCCGGGCAGCTCGGCGCGCCAATGTTCCCCGCCATCATCACCTCGCTCCCGCCCGGACTCTTGTTTAATCTTTCGACCATGGACCCGAACATCAAGAACGCCTATTCGGAGCAGGGAAGCTTTGAGATCGAGCAGCAGCTTCCCGGGAGCAGCACGTTCAGCGTCGGCTACCAGCACATCACCGGACGCCATCTGCTTATTTCCGTGAACCAGAATGTGCCCACCTGTACCGCCAGCGGCACGAACAACGGCTGCCGTCCGATCGCCGCGTACGCGAATAACAGCCAATATTCTTCGCGCGCCGATTCCGACTACGAAGGGCTCCACGTTTCGTTCGTGCAGCGGCCCGTGCGCTGGGGCAGCTATCGCATCTCCTACACGTTTTCCAAGGCGCTCGACGACGTAAGCGAATTTTTCTTCAGTGGCCCCATGAACAACTTTAATATCCGCCAGGATTGGTCCCGCTCCGACGACGATCAGCGTCATCGCTTCGTCTTCGACGGCGCGGTGCACACGCCCGTGACGAAAGCCAATAGCCTTATCCGCCGCTTGTGGTACGGCTTCCAGCTCAGCGGCGCAATCCAAACCTATTCGGCGCTGCCGTTCAACATTGTCACTGGCGCGAACACCATCCAGGGAACGGGCGCCCGGCCCACCATCGGCGGAGTGCCCATCGGGCGGAATCTCGGCACCGGTTTCGATTTCTTCAACATGAATGTGCGCCTCAGCCGGAGCTTCGCACTGACGGAACGCCTGCGTCTGGAAGCGCTGGCGGAGGCATTCAACATCCTGAATCACCCCAACTACGCTGTTCCCAACGGAACCTTTGGCGCAGGTCTTTATCCCACCGCTCCCTCCGCGGCGTTCGGAACGCCCGGGGCCGTGGGCGACGACCGTTCCCTGCAGTTCGGCCTTCGCCTGGCGTTTTAATATAGCCGGAAAGAATTGAAGGGTCTGGCTTTAGCCGCCCGGAAACGCCTAAGCAGGCTCAAGATCACGCAAAACGGCCACGTCGGGACGCGGCGACCTTGGCGACCCGTCCTCGCTGCCCGGCCCTGGGATTCTGACTTCAAGGGAGCAGAAGTCGTCATATCGCTGATTCTAAACAGATAAATCGGTTGACGGGGGGCGTCACTTGGTTAAGACCCTTAGTACAGCCCGGATGGGATATGCAAATTTTTGTGACGACTAAATTTATTTTGCGTCTATTATTATAGATGCCGCTTGCAAGCGGCCCGGCGGCTGTGTCGCTGGATAGAAGGGGCGGGCCCCTCCGACCCCGCCCCTTTCTTATGTCGGGTTATACCGGTCTATTCAGGCCACAGAACTGATGGTACTTGTACTTTAAGTCCGGACATCTGTTAAATTCAAATCGTGCCCTACCCAGAACAATTTCTCATTCCCATGCGTGAAGACCTGACGCGGTTCGGCGTCGAGGAAACGCGCACGCCGGCCGATGTCGATCGAGTTCTCGCGCCCGGCAGCGGCACGGTGCTCATGGTCATCAACTCCGTCTGCGGATGCGCGGCCGGCAAAGCGCGACCCGCGCTCGGCATGGCGCTGCAGCATGGTATAAAGCCCAACAAGGTTGCCACCGTATTCGCGGGCGGCGATGAACAAGCCACCGCGCACGTGCGACACATTCTGAGCGACTATCCGCCGTCATCGCCGTCGATGGCCTTATTCCAGGACGGGAAGCCGGTGTTCATGCTGCATCGCCGCGACATTGAACCGCGTGACGCTACGCAGATCGCCGAGATCCTTACGGCGGCCTTCGACCGTTACTGCGCCGCCAAAGTCTAACGAAATCAGCCACGTGACCGCCCCCGATCCTGTCCACGGCGGTGTAGCCGGAGGCGTGGATGTCGAACTGCGCGGCGTGTGCAAAGCGTTCCAATCTCTCACCGTCATAGAGCACTTCAATCTCTCCATCGCCTCGGGCGAGTTCATCGCCATCCTTGGACCTTCCGGCTGCGGCAAATCCACTTTGTTGAGGATGATCGCGCGGCTGCTTGAGCCCGATGCCGGCTCCGTCACCATCTCGCCAGACGACCGTTTCCAAACCGCGTACGTGTTTCAGGACGCGCATCTGCTGCCTTGGCGCAACGTGCTGGATAACGCCGCACTGCCGCTCGAATTAATGGGCGTCGGGCGCGAGGAGCGTTATGCACGAGGTCGCGCGGCCCTGCGCGAAACGGAACTCACAGACGCCGAGAGTCGCTATCCGGCGGAGCTCTCCGGAGGCATGCGCATGCGCGTCTCGCTCGCGCGAGCTCTTGTCACCTCGCCGCGTTTGCTATTGCTCGACGAGCCTTTTGCCGCGCTCGACGAAATGACACGCTTCCGCCTCGACCTGCGTCTGCGCGAGTTGTGGGCCTCGCGCGGAATGACGGTGGTCTTCGTCACGCACTCCATCTCCGAGGCGGTATTTCTCGCGAATCGCGCTGTGGTGCTCGCACGGCGCCTGGGACGAATCAAACTCGATCGCCCTCTCGATCTTCCCGAGCGCAACGAAGATCTGCGCCTCGATCCACGCTACGGCAGCGAAGTGAAAACTCTTTTCTCCGCTATGGAGGAAGAATAACGATGGGGGTGTCGTGTTGTCGCGCCTGAAATCCATCATTCCCGCGCTGATTCCCTTCGTCGTCCTCACGGCATCCGTCGAACTCGCCGTGCGCCAGGGCTGGGTGCATTCCTACCTTGTGCCTGCACCGAGCCAGGTTCTCCGGGCGATGATCGACAGCCGCGACGAGTTGTTCACCGCAGTCGCCTCCACTTCCGCCAGCGCCCTTCTCGGCTTCGCGCTGTCCACCATTGGCGGCATTGCCGTCGCCGTTTTTCTTTCTTCGTCGCGACCCATCCAGCGCGCCTTTTATCCTTACGCCGTCTTCTTCCAAACCGTGCCGATCATCGCCATCGCGCCGCTGCTCGTCATCTGGTTCGGCTATGGAATGCGCACCGTTGTTGCCTCGGCCTTCGTCGTGTCGATCTTTCCGGTCATCGCCAACACGCTCACCGGAATCCTCTCCACGGAGCCTCCCCTGCGCGACCTCTTCCGCCTCTATGGCGCATCCACTTGGACTACGCTCGTGAAATTGCGCTTTCCTTCCGCGCTACCGCAGATTCTCACCGGCCTGCGCGTCGCCGCGGGCCTCGCCGTGATCGGAGCGATCGTCGGCGAATTCATTGGAGGCCAGGGCCTCGGCTCCGTGGTGGACGTCGCCCGCACGCAGCAACGCGTAGATAAAGTGTTCGCCGCGGTTCTCCTCGCCTCCGTGCTCGGCCTGGCGCTCTTTGGCTTGATCAATCTGGTGAGTTATTTCACGCTGCGCCGCTGGCATGCATCGGAGCAATAATCGCCTCGCGCCGCCTACATCGGAGACAATGAGACCAATGCGCCGCCGACATTTTCTTTCGCTGATTCCGCCCGTCGTCCTCGCGGCATGTTCCGCGGCATGTTCTAAGACACCGGGAAAAATCAGGCTTGCCTTGAATTGGAAGCCCGAGCCGGAATTCGGCGGATTCTATGCCGCTCCTTATAAGCAGCACGGCCTCAATGTAGATATTCTTCCTGGCGGAGCGGGGACGCCCACCGTGCAAATGATCGGCGCGGGATCGGCGGAGTTCGGCATCGTCGAAGCCGATGAGATTGTCATCGCGCGCGCTCGCGGCAACGATGTGGTCGCGCTCTACGCCGCGTTTCAGCACAGCCCCGCCGCGCTCATGGTTCACGCGTCGCGCAAGTTCGCCGATATCGGCGACATCTTCAAAAAGGGCGGCACGCTTGCCATCCAAAAGGGTCTGCCTTTCGCACGATTGCTGGAACGGCAGTACGGTTTCGACAAAGTTCAGGTGGTTCCTTCGCCCGGCGGCGATATCAGCGCCTTCCTCCGCGACCCGAAGTTCGTCCAGCAGGTTTACATGACCTCGGAGTATTTGAACGCTAAGCGCCAAGGCACCGACGCGCAAGTGTTCCCCATCTCAACCGCCGGGTTCGATCCCTACAACACAGTGATGGCCACCAGCGGCGACTACCTGCGCAAGAATCCGGAAATTGTGAAAGCGATGGTCGCCGCCGTTCGCGAAGGCTGGCGCGCCTACCTTAACGATCCAAAGGCGACCAACCAGCGCATGAATCAATTGAATCCTTCGATGTCGCTCGAAGGGCTTCGCCGAAACCGCAGAAGCGCAAAAGCCGCTGATTGAAACCGACGAGACGCGCAAGAACGGCCTCGGCTGCATGACGCGCGAGCGGTGGCTCACGCTGATCTCACAGCTCGAAGGCCTCGGCGATCTTCCCAAAGTCCCCGCGCCGGAAGACTGCTTCACGACGCTCGCGTCTACGCATTCCTAACTTCTAAATCTTTTCTACTATGAACACACTCTCTGGAAAAATTGCCATCATCACCGGCTCCAATCGCGGCATCGGCCGGAGCATCGCCCAGCGCCTCTCCCGCGAAGGCGCCAGCGTTGTCCTCGCCGCACGCGACGCGGCGATCTTGTCCGAAGCCGCCGATGAGATCCGTAAAGCTGGTGGCCGCGTGGAAACCATCGCTCTCGACCTCCGCACGCCCGAAGCCTGCGCGCAGCTTGTCGATTTCGCCGTCGCCAAATTCGGCCGCATCGACATCGTCGTGAACAACGCCGGAGCCACCAAGCTCGGCGAATTCACGGAGCTCACCGATGCAGATTGGGCCGACGGTTTCGCGCTCAAATTTTTTGCCGCCGTGCGCGTTACGCGCGCCGCGTGGCCCCATCTGAAATCCTCCGGCGGCTCCGTCGTTAATATTTCCGGCATCGGCGGACGCACGCCTGGGCCCATGTTCGCCATCGGCGGATCGGTAAACGCCGCCATGAATTGCCTGACGAAATCTCTGGCCGATACCGGCGTGCGCGACAAAATTCGCGTCAACGGCATCCTGCCCGGCTACGTTCGCACGGATCGCCTGAAGCACCGACTGGATGCCGTGGTGAAGGAAACCGGCGTCGCGCTCAGCCAGGCCGAAGAGCGCCTCACCGCCGATGCCAAGACCCTGCAAATCGGCGAGCCAGAAGACATCGCGAGCCTGGTCGCATTCATCGTGGGACCCGAAGGCCGCTTCTTCCACGGCGCGCTAATCGATATGGACGGCGGCGCCACAAAAGCCGTCTAGCCGCGTGTGGCCGGGCGCGCGGCGTGCTACCCTCCAATCAAAGGCGGTTACGCATGCGGCTTGCGTACTGGATCGTCTCATCCTCGCGATTCCCGGGTGCCCTCGGGCGCTCGCTCTCCCTCGTCGTCCTTGGAATCGCCGCACGGATTGTCCCCGAGGAACTCCGCGCCCAGTGGCGCGAAGAATGGCAGGGAAATTTTTGGCACTGGATGCTGAAAGCCGCCGAGGCGAATGATCCCGACGCCCGCCGCGCCCTTCTCGATCACACGGTATACGCCGCGCGCGCCGCCTGGGCCGCGCGCTTCGAAACCGATTCCGGCAGCGAGCAGGTATCCACTTTCCTGGGCCATCCCAAACTGCCGCTTCTCGCCGGATTCGCGGCCATCGCGATCATAGCGATCGCCAGTGGCGGATTCTCTGCCACACGTGAGCTGGCCGCGCGGCTTCCGTACACGGACCCTGGCCGCGTAGTCGTACTAGCTCAGGGCCCTCCTGTGTTCGGCATGCGCCTCGGATTCCGCGAAGTGGAAACGGAGCTGTTTCGCCGCAAATCGCAAACTCTTTCCGGCATGGCCGCGTACTCCTGGCATAACGGCAGCATCGTTACGCTGCGCGGCAATCGCGCCATCCGCCTGGCGAATGTCGATCCGTCTTTTTTTGAAGTGCTGGGCGTCGCCGCTCCCACAAACCGTCTGGCCGCGGACGAATTTTTCGTCAGCCGCGATTTCTGGCACGGCGCCCTGCGTGCCGATCCAAACCTCAAGGGCCGCACCTATCTGGTCGATGGCCGTCCCATGCGCCTCGCCGGAGTCCTTCCCGCAAACTTCGAATTTCTGTCCGCGCCCATCGCTATTTGGACCTCGCGCCCGGAGCCCACGCCCAGCCCGCTGCTGCCGCGCCGCTTATGGTGGGTCAATCTGCGCGGCATCGTCGCGCGCCTCGCGCCGGGTGTCATGCCGTCCACCGCTGTAAAGGAACTCCGCGATCTGCAAGTCCGTTTCAGCCTGGCGCGCCCGAACTACATCGTGCAGGCCACCCCCATCGAGTACCTGATGTATCGAAATCTGCAATCCTACACCTGGTATTTGATGTCGCTGCTCGGCGCGCTGCTCCTGCTGGCCGCCGCGCGCACGATCATCGACACCCGCGGCGGATTGCCCCCGCGCCGTTCCGCCCGCTACTGGGGATTTTTCGCGCTTAAGACCGTTCTGCCGCTCACCGCGCTCTATTTCGCGATCCTCGAATTCACGCCCGCAGCCGAGCTCGGCCTCACCGGAGGCGATGCCACGCGCGGGGGCCCCATGCTGCTGTGGACGTCCTTCGCGTCTGTCGTCGTGATCGCCATTTGGGCTTGGCGCGATCAGTCGCGCCGCTGCCGCGTTTGCCTGCAGCGCATGCGAAGTCCGCTGCGCATCGGCGTGCGCGGCCAAGTGCTGCTGGAAGCCGCCGGTGACGAGGTGATGTGCCCGAACGGCCATGGCACCGTGTATCACGCAGCGTCTGTTTTAGGCTCGGATCTTTCGAATCGCTGGATGGGATTAGATCTGAACTTTGACGCCGATCCCGATCCGCGCGAGCCGCTCGCCGATCCTAATGGCCGCCGCCCGTAATCGTCCCGAGCAGATCGTCCAGATTCTTCGCCGACCCCGTGAAAATATTCGTGGGCGCGCGCCGGTACGCCAGCATCTCGCGATACAGCGTGTCCGCCATCTGTGAATTGATGCCCCAGCCTGCCAGATATTGCAGCCGCAAGTCGCGATCCCGATTGATCGGCGCGCCCTCGGTCCACTTGCCCAGATCGGAGCGCTGCCCCATATACGTCGTAAATAAATTCGACGGCGCATAGAAACCCACCTCGCGCAGCGACGCCACCACGTTCGCGAATTCGGGCCGCTTCGCCTTCGCATATATCTCATCCAGGTTGATCTTCAGCGGCTCCACCTGTCCCATGAACACCATGTCGTAACCCAGCCCGTCGCGCGTGTTGCCCCACACCGTGGCGTTGGGGAACGCATCGAAGAACGTGGCGAGTTCGCTCTGCACCGTGATGCGGTCGCTCTCATAGAGAGGTACGTACAGCGTGAAGTATCCGCCGGGGTTCAAGTGCCGCTTTACCGCCTCGAAATATTCTTTCGAATACAAGCGCCGCCGTGCCCTTCACGAACACGTCCAGCGGGTCCGACGCGATGATGTCGTACTTTTCGTTGGTCGTCATCAGGAAATGCCGCGCGTCGTCGAACACCATGTGCGTCTTCGGATTGCGATACACCTCGTAATTCTGCTTCGCGAAATAGCGCGTCGAAATCGGCGGAATCACGGGCTCGATTTCGCACACCGTGATTTTCTCGATGCCCGGATAGCGCGTAAACGTGCCCGCGGAGACGCCCGCGCCGAAGCCGATCCCCAGTACGGATTTCGGATTCGGATGCAGAATCCCCGGCAAATGTCCCACCATTCGCTGCAGCTTCATGTCGAACGGCTCGGTCGTCGCCTCAATGTGGCCGTTGACGTCGATCTCAATCGCGCCGTTCAGTCCACTGCCCAATCGCCACCGATGAATTCCGCCCCTCCGCTACATAAATAATTTCGCGATTCCTGCGCCGTATCCGCGGCATCTGCCGCCCGTAAGCAATCAGCTTCCCGGGCACCGGATCCACGTGCCACGCCAGCCACCCGCACATCGCCAGAGCGAGCGCGAGCGCCGCTGCCAAACCTGCGGACCGCGTTTTGCCGCTCGCAAATCACGGCGCCAGCGCCACCAGCGCGCCCACCGCCGCCGCCAGCAACAACACGCGCTGCGAATTCTGCGTGCCGATCCACGGCACCAGCACCAGGCTCACGCCCAGCGCCCCCACAATCGCCCCCAGTGTATTCGCCGCGTAGACCGCGCCCACCGTGCGGCCGTGGTCTTCTTCGACCGATGCCATAGCCGCGCAGCGCCAACGGGAAAGCTCGCGCCCCACAACAGCGTCGCCGGCAAGATCGCCCACATCGCCCGCGCCATATCGAGCTGGAACAATTGCCACGGGCTCTGCGTCAGCATGGCGTCGATGGGCCAGTAGGGCAGGGAATCGGCGATCATGTACGCGGTCCACGCCACGCCCAGCGCCAGCGAACATCTGGCACCATCCCAGCGCCCGCCGGGCTTTAACCAATCGCGGTTTCATGGATCGCAAGAGCATCGCCGCCACGCCGCTTCCCGCGGCCAGCCCGATCAGAAACACCGCCAGGATGATGGAGAACACATACACCGTCGCGCCCAGCATCATGCCCATCAGGCGCGTCCATACCACCTCCGCGCCCAACGCGCAGGCGCCCGAGATCGCGACGCTTGCGAACACCACGCGCCGCCCATCCGGAGCCTCATCCGCCTCCCCAGCGGCCGCTTCTCCGACAGTTTCATTCGTCTCGCTCACGGCCGGAACGCGCGCCGCCAGCGCGAAACTCATCAGCGCGATGATCGCGTTCAACGCCGCAGCCCAATAAGTCGCCACGTAAGCGTCGTGCACGCGCAGCAAATAAAATCCGGCCAACAGGCATCCCGCCTACCGCTCCCGCCGTGTTGCCTCCGTACAGCAATCCCCACCACGAGACGCCTTCGTCCGTCGCCGAAATCCACCGCGCCAGCGCCGGTAGCGACGCGCCCATCAGGATCGTCGGAATCAGCATGCAGGAAGCCGCCAGCACGCCGCGCAGCAGCATTCCCGGCAAGTCCGCTGCTGAGCCCCGCCACATACACCCGATTGATCAACGGCAGCGTCACCAGTACCAGCAATCCAAACGCGCCGATCCCCACTTCCAGCCACGCGTACACGCGCAGCGGATGCCGGCCGCTCCACGGAAGTCGCGGGAGCGCCAGGCTCCCGATGCACAGGCCTCCCATGAACGTCGCCAGCAGCACGCCCATCGATACTGCCGTCGAACCGATCGCCAACTGCAGCAGTTGATACCACACCACCTCATAAATCAGCGCCGCGCAGCCGCTGGCCGCAAACAGGATCAGCAGCGCGGGGAAGAATCGCCGCGCATCACGCGGGGGTAATGCCAACCCATTCGTGGGCGACACCGCTTTGGATGCCGAAGACCCGAGCGATGCCGAGCTAGACGAAGAAGACATAAGAAGGGAAAGTATAACTCACGGTCGAAAGATCAACTACCCGCCGGAGAATCAACTAAACGATCCCACTTCCAACCCGGCGGCGATCGCAATGAGCCATAGCGCCAGGGAAATGGCCGCCGATTTTCGCACCGTCGCGCTTGGCTCCGCCGAGTGCATCTCTTTTCGATGAACTCCGAAATAATAAGCGCCTGCAATCGCCACCAGCACCAGTTTCACTGGGAACTCAAGCGTCGCGAACAATTTCACCGGCATTGCGAAAAATAATAGTGGTCCGCTGACAACCAGGAGAATCAGCCCCAGGCGTATGGTCC
This sequence comes from Terriglobia bacterium, assembly GCA_963699945.1. Lineage (GTDB taxonomy): Bacteria > Acidobacteriota > Terriglobia > Bryobacterales > Bryobacteraceae > Palsa-187. The sequence continues at coordinate 132,379 of CAVOVW010000007.1, read as the reverse complement.
GCTCCAGATCCGCCACTAGTGTATTCGAAGGCTCGCTCGCGAACATCCAGCCCAGCAGCCGCAGATTCGTGACCAGCACGCTCCCAAAAACCAGCACCACGCCCACAATGTGCGTGATCTCGATCAACGGGATCGTCCACACTTCGTGGCGAACCAAATGGCTGAGCGCCGAATTTTGGCACCATTGCAGAAAAGCCGGCGCGCTGGCTATTTCATCCGCCGTTTGCATCATGCTTGAGACTCGAAGATCGTAATTGCCTCACAGGCCGTAGTTAATCGTATAGCCGATCGTGCGTCCCGCCGTGATCAGCCCCAGCCACACCGCCAGCGAGATCGCTCCCGCCACCCGCGCCCTCAGCGGCGCCGCCGCATCCTGGTCCCAACCTGCCACGCCGCGATAAATCGTCCAGTGAAATGTCAGCATGTTGATACCAGCCAAAACCAGGAGCACTAACTTCATTCGAAACGCGGTATTGGGATAAAGGCGCGACGCCTCCATGCTCACCAGCGCCGCGCCGCTCAGCACCATCACGCTAAAGCCCGCCCACGTCCAGGGCAGCAGAGCTTTGCCGACGCGCGACACGGGCGTTGCGCGCAGGCTCACGCCCAGCAGGCGAAGATCCCATAGCGAAACCGTTCCCACCGTGACCAGCAATCCGGAGAGGTGCACGATGATCAGGCTGGGGAACCCGTAGCGCGACTCCCGTAGCGCAGTGCCCAGCGGCGAAGCCTCCACCGCTTGCGCGATTTCCAAAAGCGACATAAGCGTTCTCCAGTGTGCCACGCCCGCGCGGGACGGCGCGTCCGGCGCCGACGCACGCCTCGCCCGCAAATCGTCAAACCCCACGCCTCAGCCCGCGGATTAAGATGGAAGCAGAGGCCCACCATGAACACTTCCGTCTCGGTCGAAAATCCCTTGAAAAAGCTCGCCCGTTGCGGGCAATCCATTTGGCTCGACTACATCCGTCGCAGCCTGATTACCAGCGGCGAGCTCCGCAAGCTCATCGAGCAGGACGGACTCGCCGGCATGACCTCGAATCCCTCCATCTTCGAAAAGGCCATCGTCGATGGCCAGGAATATGCCGACTTCCTTGCCGAGCTCCGCAAAGACGCCTCGCTCGATGCCAAGGGCATTTACGAGCGCCTCGCCATCCGCGACATTCAGGACGCGGCCGAAGCCTTGAAGCCCGTCTATCTTTCCACCAACGGCCACGACGGCTACGTCAGTCTGGAGGTGTCTCCGCTGCTGGCCAACGAAACGCAAGCCACCATCGACGAGGCGCGGCGCCTCTGGAACACCGTGCAGCGTCCCAACATCATGATCAAGGTGCCGGGAACTACCGCCGGGCTCCCCGCGATCGAAACGCTGCTCACCGAAGGCATCAATATCAATATCACGCTACTGTTCTCGCGCCAACGCTATGAGGAAGTCGCCGAGGCTTACCTGCGCGCCCTGGAAGCGCGTGCCAAGGCTGGTCTACACCTGCCGCAGATGGCCAGCGTCGCCAGCTTCTTCGTCAGCCGTATCGATACGAATGTCGATGCGCGTATCGACGCGCTCCTCGATTCAGCGGACCCTGCCCGCCGCGCCCTGCTGGAATCGTGCCGCAGCAAAGTCGCGATCGCCAACGCCAAGCAGGCCTATGAAAGCTTTCACCGCATCTTTGCGGGCCCGCGTTGGGAAGCGCTCGCATCCAAGGGAGCGCGGGTGCAGCGTCTGCTATGGGCCAGCACATCGACCAAGAATCCGAAGCTGAGCGACGTCCTCTATGTGGAACAGCTGATCGGCAAAGACACGGTCAATACCATACCACCCGCCACCATGGACGCCTTCCGCGATCACGGCGAGGTGCGTCCCACGCTGGAGCAAGGGCTCGCCGAAGCGGACACCGTCATGAAAAATCTCGCCGCTGCAGGCATCTCCATCGACCAGGTCACCGCGGAGTTGCTGGATCAGGGCGTGAAGCTTTTTGCCGACGCCTTCGGTAAACTACTGAGCGCCGTTCGCGCCGCGTAGATCGAATTTTTCGCGCCACAGTGGCTCCGTCGATTGAGCCCGCGCTACAATAAGAAATCCCCTGGAATAGGCTCGCGCAGCCGTGTGTTCCTCAAGGGCCGGTAGCTCAGTTGGTAACAGCAGCATCATGACCATGAAAAACCCGGCTGCCTCACGGACAACCGGGTGTCGTTGCGTTCGGGGTGTGATCGGTTCAGCGCTCCTTAGCAAAGCGTGGATACTCAGCGTCACAGTTTCTTGTCGATCTCTTCCCTAGGGCTACAGCGTCCTTGTTTAACTCGACGCAGGCGTCATACAAGATCCGGTCAGTGTGAATTGGATCGATCACCGAGAGCTTACCTGTCTTGGCGTCGGTTAAGACTGCCACATAAAACTGTGTCCGCACTAGGGCACCAAAAGAGTTCTGTGCATCGACATCGGCACGATACACGACAGCATCTCCGTTGGTTGCTCCTATCGTTTGCGGCTCCATACATTCCGGCAACGGCCCTTTGCCTGACGCATAGGCATTGTCGGCCTGAAGCTGGCGGGCACAAATCATTTCACCTGAAAATATCGCCGTGGCTGGCGCCTTCAGATTCGCTTTGATGTAGGCTTGCGCTGTCTCTTTTACCTTTACCTGTTCATCAGGCGAAAGCGCAAAGACGGCTGAACACGAAGCCAACAACGTCATGGTCAGTGTGAGATTTTTCATTTCTGTCCTCCATAGTGAGCGGGTTCTAAATGCACCATCGGGCACGTAGCTAGAACACATTAGGAGCGGGGCGGGGAATTAGCGGCCTTCATCTGAGATCGCATCTAGATCCGAAGGTGATGGACTGGTACAATGATCGAGATGCGTGTCAACTACTCGGAATCGGCATGTGGGCAGGGCCTTGACAACCCCCTTCAACACCTACCCTTACCTACCCGAGCGCTTTTGTGGCAGTATCCAATTTGTAAGTTATTGTAAATAAATAACTTGGGCCGGTAGCTCAGTTGGTAGAGCATCGCACTTTTAATGCGGTGGTCGCGGGTTCGAGTCCCGCCCGGCTCACCATAATCCTCTAGCGTTTTAAAAATCGCTAGCCGCGAAGTCTTGCGTTGCCTTCAAGGCCGCCTCAATGCGCCGCGGCGGTCGCGCCCGGAACAATCCAATATTTCAAATCGCGAACGGTCGCCGGAAGCAGATTGCGAAGTTCCGGCGGCGCTCCGCTCGTAAAGAGCTTGTTAATGTCGTCGATGATGGAGCCGCTCTGGTCGAAGTACGTGTGTCCCAGGAAGTCTGTTCTGATGGCGGATGCATCCACCGTGTCAATTCCCGGAGCCACCATCAGATACCCGGAGTCCTGCCCGGCGCGAGTAGCCCCGTGAATGAAGCCTGAGAGCAGCAAAGCATCGTCGTTTTTCGATGCGTACAATGTCATTCTGCGCCCGACTCCCTTAATCGCGCCGGCCATTAAGGTGAACGTATCCGCACCCACGTCGGGCGCTGCCATCACCACCTGGTCGAACGGCGGCGCCTGCGTCTGTTCCCGCGAGGCGATCATCTGGAGCGCCGACGTCAGCGCCCGGTTTCCCATGCTGTGCGCAATCAGGTGGATCTTGCTGGCATGCGAGCGCTGCGCTAATTCATCCAGGAAGGCCCGCAAGTGGAACGCGGTCCACTGCACCGTGTCTTCGTCTTCGGTGTATGCCAGCAGCCGGTCTTTTGAAGGCCAGCTGTACAAAATCGCCGCACCATCCAGCCTCGTATCGTCCGCGATCTGGGCGGCCTGGCGTGCCGCATACTCGAAGCTGGTGTTGTACCCATGGATGAATACGGCTACTTCTTTCGCGCCCGAACTGGCGAGCCGCTGCGCCACTTGTGCGTAAAAGGGGTCGCGGTCCAGCCGCTCGACGGATTTCAGCACGACGTGTTTGGCCGGGTCCGGTCTATATTCAAACTTCCACCACGACGGGCTCTCGATCTCTCCCACTTTGTGCGTCGCGGGAATGCTCACCTCGCAAATACCATACGCGAGATCCTGCTCCGTGGACCGGTCGCTCGAATAGCGCAGGACCGGATCGGAATTCTTCGTGTCACGCCGGTCGGTTGCGTAAAAAATCGGGATGACGTTGTAATTCGGTTCGCTCTGTGTCGCCGGAACGCGGCCGCGCGTCCCCAAGATCTTCGCCGCGGGAGCTTGGGGCGCCAGTTTGAATTGCAATTCCACGCCCGCAGCTCGCGGGTTGCGGGACACCGCGGCAAGCTGCGCGATGGTGCGCGATGCGGTCTCGAATCCTTCGCGCGCTGCCGAAATCACATGAGCGCCATCGCGCATCGGTCGGCGCGCCATGTAATACTGGCCATCGTCGTCCGTAACGCCCATAACCGTGTCATCCACACGAATCTCGGCGCCGGCCAGTCTACGATTATTGGAAGTTACGACACTGACATGCACCAGGTATGCGTTCGCGGGAACGGCCGTTTGAGCCGCCGCCGAGGCCGCTAACAGCGTCAGAGCTAGGGCCGGAGACAGACGAAAATACCACTGCATCGCGTGCTTCCTGTCTTTTTTGGTATCTCTTGTTGTACCACGTGTCGCACCACGACGGCGTTGTCCTGCGGCAGGCCTCCGGAAATGTGATCAGCGGCACGACCGTGCGATCCAGCGGCATCATCGCGACGAGCACGGCGTTGGATGCCACTTCGCCCCGTCAGGCTCTCGCTTGAAGTTCGAGCTCACGATCCACCGCTCGGTCAGATATTGCGGGTCGCCCACCATCGCATTGACAATCAGCCACTCGTCCCCGTTCGGCTGCTTAGGAATCAGATCGAAAAATTCCGTGAGCACCGCGTTCTGGCTGTAAGGAATTCCGTTGCGCCGCAGATAGCCTGCGCGCAAATTCGTCGTCACCACTTTCAGGTCCCGCGGACCCGTCGGGCCGCCGCCCTTTTTCGGAGCCGCACTCGCATCGCCTTCCCGCATCGCCCCTTCCCACATGGCCGAAGACACGCCCTGCCAGCTCCTCGCGCCCGCCGCTGGTGCGTCCCCGAAATGCAGCAACCGCGTCTGCGTGCCGAAATCGGTCTCGATCTTCAGCGTGTTCTCGTCCGCCCACGTGATGTGCAATCGCGTCGGCAATCGCATCAGACCCGGCGCGCCATACGCCCGGCACTGCTCGCCCGCCTTCTCGTCTTTGGATTGGTCCCACGTATCCGCCATGCGCCGCCCATCGATGGTCAGCGGAATGCCCGCAAAATCGCCCTTATCGGGGATGATCATGCGCCAGCGCCAATCTTCATCGATCACCGCGACCCAATAGCCCGTCAGATCCAGCACCGCGCCCGCGCGGCCCCGCTTCGCTTCTGCGCCCACATTTCGAGGCGTCTGCTGTTGTAAATTCAACGTGTCTTCCGGCTTAGTCTCCTGCTTCGGAGCCACCTGCCCCTGCGCAAGCGCCATCGCAACACAGCTCAAAGCGCTGATCGTAACGATCCCCAGCCACCGCGCCATCGTCATACTAACGCTTTGCTCCCCGCGCCGCCGCCGACGCAGCCAGGTCCTTATATAAGGCCTCCACGAAGATGTCCGCCGTCCAGCCCGGCTGTGAATAGCGCTTGTCGTATTCCAGCGCCGGTTTCGACGCCAGCACTTGCGCCAGCGTTTGGCCGCGTTCCACGCCATCCGCCACGCGATCGCGCACAATCTGCACCATCTCGCGATAATATTCCACGTCGGCTTCGTCCGAAATGCGCCCATGCGCCGGAACGATCATCGTGCCGCCCTGCTCCTTCTCGCCGGGAATAGCCAGCTCGAGAATCCGGTTCAGCCCTGCGAGGATCCCCTCAATATGACCGCCGTTCGCGATATCCAGGCGTGGAAAATTCACCGTCGAGAAAATTTCCCCCGCGCTGATCACGTCCGATTTGCGCAGGTACACAATGCTATCGCCATCGGCGTGCGCGCCTGCCTGATACATCATCTTGATAGAGCCGCCGTTAAAAAACGCCTCTTTATCGTTCGCGTAAACATCGGTGGGCCACGCATCCAGCGGGGTCGCCGCCTCTTGGCCGCTCGGCGCACTCATCCTGGCCAGCACGTTCTCATGAGCCAGAATCATCAGCGGCGCCGAAGGAGGCTTGCCCGTCAGCGCGCCTCTCACAATCCCGCCCGACGCTTTGGCCAGCGCCGCATTCCCGCCCACATGATCCGCGTCCGCGCTCGTATTGATGATGTAGCGGATTGGGCCCTTCGAAAACTGGCGAATCGTCGCCAGCAGTTGGCCGCTCATCGCCGCCGTGCCCGTGTCGATCATCAGAACGCCCGTGTCTTCGCCGTAAACGCTGTCGAAGCTTTCCTCGCCCGCCGTGGGTTCCACCTGCAGCGTGATGTTGGCTCCATCGCCCACCAGCATGAACACGTTCCGCCGGATCGGCTGGATTTTGATCTCGGCAACTCCTGCGGGACGCTGCTGCCCATCAAGCGCGCCGCCCGCGTACACGATGACCGCGGCGAAAATTGCTATGTCGCGCCTCGTCACTCCGTCACCCGCTCGAACACCTGCACGTTGTGATACTCCACGCCCTGGCCCATCCCGTCGCTCTTGACGGTCAGCTCCTGGCCGCCCGCAGCCAGCGTGTATGTCGTTTTCTCCACCACCTTGCCGCGATCCTTCGCCGTGCGCTCCCAGGTATTCGCGTCAACCCGCTTGAACGCAACCGCGTCCATCGTGCTCGACGTGTCCACTTTGTAATCCTGTCCGTCCAGCTTCGCCGTGTACTCCACGCGCACGAAATTCGTCGCGTTCGTCACCAGTTGCGTATCTGTCGTGTGCTTGAACGAATCGCCGGTTTGTTCGAAGATCATCGTGCGCCACTGCGGAGCGCTGCCATCCGCGCCAGACAAATTAAAATTCGTCAGGTCGCTTTTGAACGTCGATTTCGCAATGCTCAAATTCCACTTGCCGAAAAATCCCGTCTGCGGCGTCCCCGCCTGTCGGGTGCTTGTCACCTTTTTCGCCTCAGCCTGCTGCAGTTCCTGCATCTTCAGCAGGTACTCCGGATACATCGTCTCGCGTTTTCCCAGCGCCGCCTCCAGCGGCACGTGCCTTTGCGACGTGAACTCTTCGATCTGATTATTTTTCCCCGGCAAAAAATGCGGCACCAGTTTCACGGTTTGTCCGGGCAGTTCGTCCCCCACCTGCGCGGGGCCGCAGTACGCTTTATCCAGCGTGATGTCCTGCGCCTCCCAATTCGTGGTCTTCACCACCGGTTCTTCGTAAAAAATCGGATCGTTGATAATCGACGTCAGCAGCAGCATGTCGCCGTGCCGCTGCCAGTATTCCGTCGTCACCGCCTGATCGCTATGCGGCGCGCCATTGCGCTGCAGATATCCTGCCTTGATGTGCGTCACCGTCACCTTCAGCGCGTTGCCTTCCCATTCGCCGGTGGCAAACCCCTCCCACGTGTGTGGAGCATAGTCAGACGGATGCGCACGCCCATCCATCCATACTTCCTGGAAGCCGCCCAAGCTCCACGCGATCTTGTACGCCAGCACTTTGTCCGTGCCGGTTTCCAGTTCCTTACTGATGCGTAAATCCGCCGGTCCGCGGATGCCGTAAATGCTGGTGTGCGGGCGGCACTGATTCTCAGGAAGCGAAAACCAGCTCGGATTCCAGGATTCCGCCATGCGCCGTCCCGCATCCGTCATCGCGAATCCGGTGAAGTCGCCGATCTGCAACCCGGAGCGCCGCTCCCAGAAATCCTCGTGAAAGCGGTTGCCCCACTCGCCCACGATATCCGTCTGCGCGAACGCGCCCGCCGCGCTCCAGCCCGCCAGGGCGACGAGTCCCATCAATCTTATTCGCTCGAAACCTGCCATACCGCACTTCTCCCGGAGAAGAATCTTCCGCCCACCCGACCGTATTCTAGTGTATTCGGAATTGCACGGAACCGCGCCGCTCGCCGTTCACAAAAGCCATCCCCTTCGGTTGCTACAATTGCCTGTCGCAGGGAGGATTCACGTGACTGAACATATTCGCGCAGATCAAGTTGGCAGCCTGCTTCGTCCGGTGGAACTGCTGAGCGCCCGCGCGGAGTACGCCTCCGGCGAAATCCCGCTCGATCAACTCCGTGCCGTCGAAGACATCGCGATCCTCGACGCGTTCGAAAAACAAAAGCAAACCGGCATCGGCATCTTCACGGACGGTGAAATGCGCCGCGCTTCCTGGCTAACCGACATGGCCGACGCCGTCGAAGGCTTCGTCCCCAATCCCATCGAATTCGAATGGAAAGGACCCGATAGCGGCATTTTGAAGACCACCGCCAGCGCCGTCGGCGCGAAGCTCCGCAAGGCCCGCAAGCTCACCGCGCATGAACTGCCTCTCTTGAAAAAGTCCGCGCCCGGTCCCTTCAAGATCACCGTTCCCGCACCCTCGAACTTCGTGGTCTCCAGCTACAAGCCTGGTCTAACCGAGCGCATCTATCCCACTCACGCCGATCTGCTACGCGACCTCGTCGCTATCACGCGCGATGAAATCGCGTGGCTTCGCTCCGAAGGCGTCTCTTATATTCAGTTCGACGCGCCGTTTTACTCGCACTATATCGACCCCGCCCAGCGCGCCAAGATGACCGCCGCCGGCCTCGACCCCGATCGCGAATTCGAGAACGCCATCGCGGGCGACAACGCATCTTTTGCCGGCATCGATCGCGCCGGGGTTGGACAAAAGGCGCTCACGCTCGCGCTCCACATTTGCCGTGGGAACCGCCGCAGCACGTGGTTTGCCGAAGGCGGCTACGACGCTATCGCCGAAAAACTGTTCAACCTGCTGGACGTGGATACCTTCCTGCTCGAATATGACGATCAGCGCTCCGGTGGATTCGAGCCTCTGCGCCTCGTGCCGCGCGGCAAAAGCGTCGTCCTCGGGCTCGTGACCACCAAGAATCCCGCGCTCGAATCGCAGGACGCATTGCGCCGCCGCATCGACGAAGCGGCTCACTTCCTGCCTCTCGAACGCCTCGCGCTCAGCACGCAATGCGGCTTTGCCTCAACGGCGCCAGGCAATCTCCTCACCATGGATCAACAATGGCGCAAACTGGAGCTGGTCGCAGACACCGCACGCAAAGTCTGGGGCTAAGCACTGCCTCGCGCGACCCGCGCGCCTTCAGGCAATCTCTTTGAAGCGATATTTCTTCGCCTGTTCGATGCTCCAACCTCCGTCGCCCGTTAATTCCAGTACGTTCGCATGATACGGAATCAGCGCCGCGTGATGACTCACGCTGATGATCGTCGTGGAAGTTGAGGCCAGCAATTTATAGAGCGCCGCTTCGTTGTCCCGATCCAGTGCGCTGGTCGCTTCGTCCAGCAGCGCGTAGCTTGGTTTGCTCAACAGCACGCGGGCGAACGCCACCCGCTGCCGCTCCCCTCCCGAAAGCCTTTTGTCGAAGTCCACGCGTGAGTCCAAACCGCCGCAGCGCGCAATCAGATCCGGCAGTTTCACTTGCCTCAAAACTGTTTGCAGCTCCTCATCGGTGACGTCGCGCTCCACTCGCGGATAACACAGCTGTTCGCGCAGTGTCCCCAGAATCATGTAAGGATGCTGCGGCAAAAACAGCATATCCTCTCGCTTCGGCCGGATCAGCGTCCCTGTTCCGGCGTCCCACAATCCTGCAATCGCGCGCAGCAGCGAACTCTTCCCGCACCCGCTCGGGCCCGCGATCAACAGGCTCTTGCCGGGCTCCACGTCCACTGAGAGATCTTTCACCAGCGTGCGATCGTAATCCGGCGTCTCCAGCGTCATGTTCTCGAACGCCAGATTCTCGCCCTCCTGCGTGACGATGATGCCGTGCTCCTTGTTCTTACGCGGCCGCGCGAGGCCGTGCGCGAACGTGTCAAGTCGTTCCACGCCGGCTGCGAACCGGCTCAAGTCCTCCATGTTATTGACGAATACGTTTAACGCCGCCAGGATCGAAGCGAATGCTCCCGCTGCCTGCACCACACTGCCCACTTCCAGTTGTCCCGAAAGAACACGCGGCGCCAGGATGATACTTGGCAGCGCGATCGTGGCGAAGCTGTACGCATAAGTGAACAGATTCAACTTCAATCCCCAGTTGATGATGTCCGTGAAATTCGTGAAGATCGCATGGAACCGTAGCTTCAGTTGCGCCCGCTCTTTGTCTTCGCCGTTATATAGCGCAATGGATTCGGCGTTTTCGCGAATGCGCACCAGACCGAAACGGAAGTCCGCTTCGCGCTTGAATCTTTGAAAATACAAGGCGATCATCCGGTTACCGAAAACGCCGGCCGTCACCAGCGTCCCCAGCGCCGCATAGGCCGCTACGAATCCCACCAGAAATTTCGAAATGGACCACAACACGCCGCTGAAGGCGATCAGCTCGAAACCCGCGCTCGCGAAGGTCAGCAGATAGCTCAGCGACTGCTGCGTGAACGCGTTAATATCTTCCGACATGCGCTGATCGGGATTATCGATCTCCGCATTCCTCTCCAGCCTGTAATACGCGTCATCGGCCAGATAACGGCCCAGCATCTGATCCGTCACCCACCGGCGCCACTCGATGCTTAGCTTGTCGCGAACGTAGTAGTAGTACGCATTGATCGGCACGGCCGCTACCAGCAGCACCGAATACCATAGGATCGCGTGCCAGAACCGAGCCGAATTTTTCTCCGCCAGCGCCGACGTGAATTCGCCCGATTGCCGGTTGAACAACACGTTTGACCAGGTATAGCCAATCAGCAGCAGCCCCAGCGCGGCCAGCCACATCCGTGCTTTCCCTTTTTGCTCGGAATAAAAGTACGGCTTGGCAAGCGCGTACAGCCGCTTGAACCACTTCAGTTTTAATTTCTTCATGAGCGCGGGCCTATCCGCGATGGTTTGATCCTAGATGATTTGATCCCCTGCATTTGCCTTTCCAAACGGGCGCGCGGAAGGCCATTACCTCGCACCGCGAAAGTTAACGCGGCGTACACCCTGACGGACGCACCGTACTGACATTCCACCACAACCGTCCTGTTTCACACGCGCCGCGCCGCCCGCCCATCCTGTTTCTTCGCCAACGAAAAGTCGCATCCCTGGCCGGTATGTCTGTTTTTTGACAGAACCAGCCGGCTTCGTTTTGTATACTTGGGAGCGGTATGCAGCCCATTTTTGGCCGTTTCACGCCGCGCCGATTCGTCTTCGTCCCGCTGTTTCTGACGGCGTTTTCCGCCCTCCCAGCCTTCGCCCAACTCGATTTCACCGGCGTGTGGCGTCCGCAATTTCACGAAGATCAACCCGAACGCATCCCCGGCCCCGAGCTTGGCGACTACGCCGGCCTTCCCATCACCGACCAAGCCCGTCACTGGGCCGATGCCTGGGACGCCTCGCGCGTCACGCTTCAGGAGCATCAGTGCCAGGTGCACGTCGTCGCGTACATCTATCGCGGCCCCCTCGCCCTGCGCATTTGGGAGGAGCGCGAGCCCGAATCGCAAAAGCTCATCGCCATTCATCAATACATCCAGAATTACGAACAGTCCCGCACCATCTGGATGGACGGCCGCCCGCACCCGCCCGATTACGCCCTGCACACCTGGATGGGTTTTTCCACCGGCAAGTTCGACGGCGTCATGCTCACGGTCAACACCACGCACATCAAGCAGGGATGGATTCGCCGCAACGGCCTCCCCGAAAGCGACCGCGCCACGCTGGTCGAGCACTTCATCCGCTACGGCAACGTCATGACCCACGTCAGCATCGTGACCGATCCCGTCTATCTCAGCGAGCCGCTCATCAAGTCGCAGGACTTCATGCTCGACACGCAATTCGCCGGCAACTGGATCTATCCTTGCGATTATGTCGAGGAGATCACCGGCCGCCCGCCCGACGCCGTCCCCAATCATCTGCCCGGCAAGAATCCTTTCATCTACGAGTGGGCCGATAAACACGATGTACCGCACATCGCGGCGCGCGGCGGCGCGGAAACCATGTATCCGGAGTTCCGCCTGAAGATGAACGCAGAGACGAAAGCAGCGGGAGCCGCGAAGTGAGGCGCAAAGTGAGCATGAGCGCCCCGCATGATTTTTTCCCGCTCCCTCGCCGCGCTCGCCCTGCTCTTGTCGATCGGCGCGGGCGCGAAGCTCGCACTCTCACAGCAAGCAGCGCAGACGTCTACAGATGGCGAAGTCCACGTGCTCCCCGTCCAGGGCAACATATATATGTTGGTCGGCGCGGGAGCCAACATCACCGCGCAGATCGGCAAGCAAGGCATCCTGCTGGTGGATGCCGGAACCGCCGACGCTGCGCCCAAAGTTCTCGCGGCGCTGAAGAAGCTTACCGACAAATCCATCCGCTATATCCTCGACACGCGCTACGCGGACGATCACACCGGCGGCAACGATGCGCTGCGGCGCGCGGGCGTCACCATCACCGGCGCGAACGTGGCCGGCAATCTCACCGACGTCACGCAGAGCGCGGCGATTCTGGCGCAAGATCAAGTGCTCGGCCCGCATGAGCGCGCCCACCGGCGAAAAGCCTCCCACCGCGCCCGGCTTCTGGCCCACGCTCACCTACCTCGGCGAAGAGAAAGAATTGTATTTCAACGACGAAGCAGTGCAAATGATCCACGCCAACGGCACCACCGACGGCGATTCCATCGTCTTCTTCCGCCGCTCGGACGTCGTCAGCACCGGCGACCTCTTCAACACCAACAGCTATCCGCAGATCAACGTCGCCGCGGGCGGCGGCATCCAGGGCGTGATCGAAGGCCTGAACGTGATCCTGCACATCATGGTTCCCGCACATGAGCAGGAAGGCGGCACGCTCGCCATCCCCGGCCACGGCCGCTTGTGCGACGAAGCCGACGTCGTTGAATATCGCGACATGCTCGCCATCGTGCGCGACCGCATCCGCGATGGAATCAAGAAGGGTCTGACGCTCGATCAGATCAAGGCCGCCGCGCCCACCTACGAGTACGATCCTTTATACGGCGCGCAATCCGGCCCCTGGACCACCAGCATGTTCATCGAAGCGGCCTACAACAGCCTCGCTCCCAAAAAGTAACCTGTACGCGCGAAACACTCTCATGAGAACCAGCACGGATCGCATTCTTACCACTCATGTCGGCAGCCTGCCGCGCCCGCAGGATGTCGTGGACCTCCTGTTCGCGCAGGATCGCGGCGAGCCCATCGACCCGAAGCCAATTCGAAACCATGCGTCGCTCGCGCCGTCGACGACGTCGTGCAGAAGCAAGCCGACGCCGGAATCGACATCGTCAGCGACGGCGAAACCAGCAAAATCAGCTACGCCACCTACATCCGCCATCGCCTCACCGGCTTCGAAGGCGATTCCGCGCGCCCCACGCCGCAGGACCTCGACGACTTTCCCGAATATCGCGACCGCCTGGTGAAGGCCGGCCACTCGGCTACCTATAAGCGGCCCGGTCTGCAAGGGTCCGATCAAAGTGAAAGACCTGAAGCCCGTCGAGCAAGACATCGCCCGCATGAAGGAAGCCTTGGCCAAAGCCAAGGTGACCGGAAGGGTTTTATGAACTCCGTCTCGCCCGGCACCATCGCCGTCTTCCAGCCCAACGAATACTATCCCTCGCACGAAGCCTATCTGGCAGCGCTCGCCGACGCCATGCGCGAAGAATACGAGATGATCGTGAAATCCGGCCTGCTCCTGCAGCTCGATTGCCCCGACCTCGCCATGGGCCGCCACACGCGTTTCAAGAATCTCACCGACGAAGAATTCCTGCGCAACGCCGAAATGCAGGTGGAGGCGCTCAATCATGCGCTCGCCAACGTCCCCGCCGATCGCGTCCGCCTGCATGTCTGCTGGGGCAACTACGAAGGCTCGCACGTGCACGACATGGACTGCCACAAGATCTTCCCCATCGCCATCAAAGTGAAGCCGCAGGCGCTGCTGATCGAAGGCGCGAACCCGCGCCACGAGCACGAATGGGAAGCCTGGAAGACCATCAAGCTGCCCGACGACAAAGTGCTGGTCCCCGGCGTGATCGCGTCGAGCACAACTACGTGGAGCATCCTGAGGTCGTCGCGCAGCGGCTTCTGCGCTACGCCAACATCGTGGGACGCGAGCGCGTCATGGCCGGCTCGGACTGCGGCTTCGGCACCTTCGCCGGATTCGGAGCCGTCTTCCCTGCCATTCTGCTGGATGAAGCTGAAGGCCTTTTCCGAGGGCGCACGCCGAGCCTCCGAAAAACTCTGGGGCCAAGCCGCAGCTTAGTCGTGGTCCGCGCCGGTGCCCCATGGAAGAAGCCCCGTGCGTCAGCGCGGCGAGCCCCACCTGTAAAGGTGGGGATTCAAATTTCCACGGTACTTGAAGGGGCTAGCCACTCCTACCTGCCGGCCTGTATATGTAATAAATCGCCGTCAAAAACTCCGGGAGCGGTCATCCTGAGCGCAGCGAAGGATCTGCTTTTCGCGGGCTACCCGCGCCTCCCACCGGGGCGTGCTCATTTATCGTCAGAAAACTGCACAAAACAGTCCCGAATCTGATCGGCGTACCCCCACTCTCCTTGCTAAAATAAGCGAGCCCAAGGAGAACCCTTATGGATTACCCCGTCGTCGGCTATCATCACATCACCCTGTGCGCGGGCGGCGCGCAGGAAGATATCGATTTTTTCACGCAGGTCGTGGGCCAGCGCCTGATCAAGCAGACCGTGCTGTTCGACGGCCGCTTCGCTCACTATCACCTGTATTATTCGAACGCCAACGCCGAGCTCGGCTCCGTCACGACGACGTTCCCTTACAGCCGCGTCCACGGACGCCGCGGCTCCGGCCAGGTTTCCTCCACCGGTTACACCGTGCCCAAAGGCTCCGCGAAGTTCTGGGCAGATCACCTCAAGCGCCACAAGGTCGAAAACTCCGGCATGCAGGAGCGCTTCGGCCAGTCGTTCTCCGCTTCAAGCATCCCTCGGGGCTCGAATTGAAGTGGTGGAAGACGCCGACGACAAGCGCCTGGGCTGGACCACGGATCAAATCGGCTCCGACACCGCCACTGACGGCTTCCACGGCGCGGTGCTCTCCGTGCGCGAAGTCCCGGAGACGGAGCGCTTTTTTGTCGACGCGCTCGGCTTCCGCAAAACCGGCATCGACGGCGCCTATCATCGCTTCGAAATCGGCAAGGGCGGCGCCGCGCAGCACCGTCACGCTGCTGCATGAGCCCGATAAACCGCAGGGCAGCTGGACCTTCGGCGGGGGCACGCCGCATCACCTGGCGCTCGAAGTTCCGACCGACGACGCCTGGCAAAAGCAGAAGGACATTTACGACGAGCTCGGCTACACCGACTGCTCGGAGATCAAGGATCGCAACTATTTCCACTCCATTTACTGCCGCTGCCCGGGCGGCATTCTGGTGGAATGCGCCGCCACCGCGCCCGGCGGCTTTCGCGAGCGACGAGCCTTTCACGCAACTCGGCACCAGCCTGCTGCTGCCGCCGTGGTTCGAATCGCGCCGCGCGGAAATCGTGAAGATGCTGGAGCCCATCCGCCTGCCCGAATACAGCGTCGCCGCGCCCGGCAAGCCGAGCCATACTCTTTCACGCCGCACGTCGGCCGAGTTCATTACTGCCGACAAGAACTAGCGATCGGCCAGCCCCACCCGTGAGGGTGGGGATTCAATGATCGAATTGCGAGGAAGGAAATACACGCATATGAAACGCCACGACCGGATGCTCACTCGCCTGGCTTCTTCTCTTGCGATGTTGCTGTGCTTTATTCCTCGTGTCCTCGCGCAGGACGTCGCCATCACCAACGCCCGCATCATCGTCGGCAGCGGCACCGTCATTGAAAACGGTTCCATCGTCGTACGCGGCGGCAAAATCGCGTCGGTCTCCGCCGGCAAGCCTGTCAGCCCAGCCGGCCGCGTGATCGACGCGAAGGGCATGAGCGCCATGCCCGGCTTCATCGACGCGCACAAGCACATCAATACCGGACCCGACTGAGAAGGCGCAGATGCAATCGCTGCTCGAAGCCGGCTACACGACCGTCCTCTCGGGTGGCGGGCCGGGCGACGGCAACATCACGCTGCGCGATCACATCGAATCCGGGATGATCAACGGTCCGCGCATCATTCCTTCGGAACGCGTCAATCTGAGAGGCACGCCGGATGAAGCCCGCGCGGCGATCCGCGCGATGGCCGCCAAGGGCATCAAGCACACCGGTGAGATCGCTCTCACGCCGGAGCCGGGACCGACCGCCGCAGGAAATCGAAGTGCTTAAGGCCGTGGTGGACGAAGCCACCAAAGGCCGGCGTTCAGGTGAACGTGCACGCGGTGAGCACGCCCGGCCATGGTCGCCGCGATCGACGCCGGTGTGCGCGCGCCTCGTGCATCTGCCGAACAAAGATTGGACCAGCCACGAGGCCGCCGCGAAGGTCGCGTCCACCAACTCCATCGTCTTGGGCACCGATCGCTTTTGGCGCGCCGATTATCGACCGCGATTCTCCCGCGCCCGGCGCAGGTGGTGTTTCCGCAAGACAACTCGGCGCGCTTCCGCGACGGCAAGCCTTGGCCGGAAGCAATCGCCGGGGCGAATCGCGATGCGAATGGCAAGGCGATGGGCACTGAGGCCGGCTACGCCATCGTCAACGCGCGCACGATTTGGGATGCCGAGCGGCGGGAAGGCGCATCGGCTTACTGCACCGATCAGAACTACGCCGATATCGTCGTGCTGGAACACGAGCTGAAGTCCTACAGCATCGATGTTCTCGATGGAGGACATTTTCCGGATCATGGGTCCGAACACCGCGGAATATCTGCACATGTCCGATCAGATCGGCACGCTCGAGCCCGGCAAACTGGCCGACATCATCCTGCTGGACGGGAATCCGCTCGAAGGCTACTGGAACATGCTCAAAGTGAAGCTGGTTCTGAAGAGCGGCAAGATCGTCGTGAATAAACTTTAGCAGGCGGCGAACCGTAAAGGAGATTTCATGCAAACACGAATCATCGCGATTATTTTCGGCGTCACGAGCGTAGTGGCTTTCAGCCAGATTCCGCGTCCCTCCGGGAAGACCACGGGGCCCGGTGTCCAGGCCGCGGCCGATGAAAAAGAGCCGGACGTTTTGAAAACCTGCAAAGTTCCGCCGCCTGCCGGCCGGGGCGGACGTGGAAATCAAGCGAAGGGCGCCGCACCCGCGCCGCAGCAATATCCGCGCGCTTACGCGGTCTCTGCAATTCCCGGCGTGATCGCCGCAGGACAAATGTGGAAAGAAGTCTGGCCGGTAGACGGCAACAATCAGGACGGCATCGTCGCCACCAAAGACGGCGGCATCCTGATCGCGCAGAACGACAACAGCACCGTGATCAAGCTCGACAAGAACGGCAAGACGTCGGTCGTCTATTCGGGTTTGAACACCAGCGGCTCTCTCGCGATGAATTCGAAGGGCGCGCTGTTCGTCGCCAATCGCGGATTGAATCCGTCGATCGAAGAACTCTCGCCGCAGAAAAAGATGCTGGCGAATAAAATCAACGGCGATCCGCTCGATTGCCTCGGCGGCGTGCTGAACGATATCGTGGCCGATAGCAAAGGCGGCGTCTATTTCACCATGGGCGGCCTGTTCTACGCGGACCCCAAGGGCAACGTCACGCGCTATGGCCAGAATCTCACCACCAACGGAATCATCCTGACACCGGACGAAAAGCACGTCATTGTGACGAACGGTCCCACACTCGCAGCGTTCGATGTGAACGCCGATGGGTCGCTCACCAATCAACGCGAGTTCGCGAAACTGGAAGGCGGCGGCAACGGCGACGGCAGCACTTTCGACGCGGCGGGGCGTTTGTACGTCACGTCGAATCCGGGCGTGCAGGTGTTCAGCCCTGAAGGCAAATATCTCGGCATCATTCCGACTCCGCGCGGCTTCATCAGCGTGACGTTTAGCGGTCCGGGCCGCAAGACGCTTTATGCGGTGGCGCGCGACGGCCAGCAGAACAAGGATTGGATTCTCTCGATCCCGATGATCGCGCAAGGGCCCAAGGGTCGCGGCAAATAACGCAATCGGCCGAAAATCAGCGAGTTTCGAGGGGTTTCGGCGGGTCACGTTTCTGGTATCCGTGTGCGCTTTATGCAAGCCTAAACAGGCGTAAATCGCCTACTTTAGAAAGGCGCCTGTTGTCTGTTCGCGCCGCAGGGAAGTTCCGCGCGCTAGAATTTAGGCTTGGCAAACCGGGTTAGTTAAAGGATTCGGCAATCTTATGTTGAGAAGCAAACTGAGGTTCGTCCTGACGGCGGCGACGGTGCTTTCATTTGTCGCGCTTCCGCTTGTCACCGCTGTGCCCGGCTTTGCGCAGGGGCGCGGAGGCGGGCCGCGAATTGGTAAAGCCGGCGCTCCGGAAGATCTGACCGGCTTTTGGGTATCGATCGTGACCGAAGACTGGCGCTTTCGCATGGTGACGCCGAAAAAGGGCGACTACGCGAGCGTGCCCCTTAACCCGGAAGGCCGCAAGATGGCCGATACATGGGACCCAGCGAAGGACGAGGCTGCAGGTGAGCAGTGCAAATCCTACGGCGCTCCGGCGATCATGCGCGTGCCGGGCCGCATCCACATTGAGTGGCAGGATGACATGACGTTGAAGGTGGATATGGACGCCGGCACGCAGACGCGGCT
This sequence comes from Terriglobia bacterium, assembly GCA_963699945.1. Taxonomy (GTDB): domain Bacteria; phylum Acidobacteriota; class Terriglobia; order Bryobacterales; family Bryobacteraceae; genus Palsa-187. Next base: position 113,772 of record CAVOVW010000007.1, on the reverse strand, counting down.
GTTCCACTTCGCACCGGCTGGACAAACGCTCACGGCGACCGGCGCGCCTTCGTACCAAGGATTTTCGATTGCCACATGGGAGGCTCCACCGGCACCGTTGGGCGGTGCGAATACGGGCGGCGCTGCTGCGCAATCCAGCGGTCCAGGATCCGTTGTGGAAAAACCGACGACGGGCGGGTCACTGAAGGTGGTCACCACGCATTTGAAGCCCGGCTACCTGCGCAAAAACGGCGTGCCCTATAGTGCGAATGCTACCGTGACCGAATACTACACGCGGACCAATGAATCGAACGGTGACTCGTGGCTGATCATCACGACGATTGTGGACGATCCGATGTATCTGGCGCAGCCGTTTTTGACCAGCACGCACTTTAAGAAGGAAGCCAACGGATCGAAGTTCATGCCGACGGCGTGCACGTCGAAGTAGGTTTCTCGACAGCAGATCCTTCAGAATGTCGCCCTGGAAGCTCTGGGGATTTTGCGGCGCGAGATCCCTCGAATCGCTTCGCTCCTCGGGATGACAAGGGGCGGTGTTGAGCGACACTACGGCTGTACGCGTAGTCGGGAGCTGAAGCTCCTGTTGCAAGCTGAAGCTTGCTCCACCAAAAAGAATCAAAGTTGCGGCGGGTTGGGCGAGATGGATCGCGGTAACGATCGTCACCCAACCGCCGGTGGAATCGAACAGCTTCTCATCGGGTTATCCGCTCGTGGATCAGAAACGGACAGCGCCCGATTTGAATACCTGCTCTCTGATGACCAAGCGGGAGGCGAAAGTAAATTAGTCGCTTTTTCCCTGCTATCCCTAACAGGTGGGCCCTTTAAGAGGGCCGCCGCTCGGCGTGCTGAAACCGGTTTCAATGTCTCCCGTCGCCAGCATCTACATTGAGTGCTGACGCAAGGCGTTAACGGCCTCCGCGAGATCAGGACCACGTACTGCACAGTTTCTTAGTTCCCCAGCCTGACGGCTGGGGCTCCCGGGCCCGGAAGAAGAACTGCTTTCGGCTGAATGATAACGGGAGCGATGGAAGGATCGCGTTAGGCGGAAGTGCGATGTCATTCGTGGGACGGAGTTTAAGAATGTCGGGGCTGCGGTGAACCCACGATAGAGAAGGAGGAAAAATACGGCCTGTCCCCGTTCCCATGGGATGTCGCGGAGCTAGTGGCTTGGGAACATTGTCCTGGATTTTCGTTCTTGTTTCATTCACACTATAAACCAATGCCTCAGGGCGAGATTCAGATAACACTGAAATATAACGGCACCGACGTTGACGACGGATCGATGCCAATCGGAGACGTGGTCTCTGCCCTCCAGGGGTTTGCCAGCGCCTACGGGAAATTGGCGTCGAAGCATGATCCAAGCGGTGAGCACCAAGTTCGCGTAGCAGGCATTAGCAAATCGTCGTTCGCTGTTATCATCGCCGCATGGGCCGTACAAAATCACGAGACAATTCTGAAAGTTTCAGAAGAGGCCGCAAGATGGGTGGTAACGACACTTATCAAGCACATCCAATTGAAAAAGGAGACTAAGGGCGAGCAGTTCAGCGTTAACGTCGAGGGTAACGGAAACACAGTACTCGTGCTGAAGGCAGACGGTGGAAAAATAGCGATTGATCCGGATATGGTTCCGGACGTAGTTGCTAAGTTGATCGATTCTGAATTGGCAAAGATTGTAGCGCCACTGCGGCAGCAGCGAGTTGAAACAGCGACCCTATCAGCCAAAGATCAGGTAGGCGAAGATATCGTTTCCCCCGTAGTAGTCACAAGCGCCGAGAAGGGTTTCTTTGGCCCCCGAGGAGAAGAGAAGACCGCAACTTCGAGACCATTGAGCCTGGACGGCATTCTTGTCTCGCTAAATAAAGAGAACAAGCGCGGCACCTTCCGAATGATGAGTGGTAAATCGGTTCCCTATGTCTTCAAAGGCACGGATGAGGTCTCATTTTACGGCGACTTCGCACGGAAGGGAGCCGTTAGAGTTGAATGCATCGCCTCCTTCGACGATGACCTCGAGCTAAAAGGAATTGAAATATCCAGCAGCGGAAGAATTCAGGTTGGCTTGGATTTTCCGATTGTTGACGGCGCGCAGAGGAAAAACAACTAGCAACACTCAACGCACCGTCAGGCACGACATGTTAACGAGAAGTTCGTTGAAATAAATTGCGATAACCTTCTGCCGTGATTGGTCTGCGACGGACGAAAGCAGATCCTCTTGAGTTCACGAATCAAGTGCAACACCGTACGAAGGTGTTGCGATGGGGCAAAGAAGTTACGAGCAGTTGAGAACGCCCGGCTCCGTGACCGCCGCGGTTCCGATTCATGTAGAATTGATCGCCAGATGGCGAACTACCGGCTGATGTTCGTGCTCGCGTTCGTGTCGACCGCGGCATACTCGCAATGGCTGAATTATCCTGATCCGCGAATTCCGCGCACAAAGGACGGCAAGCCCAACCTCAGTGCGCGCGCTCCCCGCACGGGCGGCCGGCCGGATCTTTCCGGGGTGTGGCAAGCGGACTATGCGCGCGCTGGTGAGAACGACCGTATCTTTGGCAAACGCCTTGAAACCTTCGCTGTGCCAGGCGACGACCCACGCACATTCTCGAAATATTTCCTGAATATCCTGGCCGACTTTGCTCCTGAAGAACTGATGCGTCCAGAAGGTATCGCGTTGTTGCGAAGGCATACATCCCCCGAGGGGACTCTTGAAAGCCCGTCAACGCGCTGCGTTCCTCAGGGTATCCCGCGCGGCGACCTGGATAACTATCTACCGTTCAAAATCGTCCAGCACCCGGGCCTCACGTTGATGCTCTATGAGCAGAGCAACACCTTTCGTCAGATTCACACCGATGGCCGAAAACTTCCGGTGGATCCGCAGCCTACGTGGCTGGGTTACTCGGTGGGGAAATGGGAAGGTGACGCTTTTGTCATCGATTCGGCGGGATTCAACGATCGGGGGTGGCTGGATACGATGGGCCACCCGCAAAGCGAGGAGCTAAGGATTCGTGAGCGCTTCCATCGGCGCGACTTCGGCCACATGGATCTGGAGTTGACCGTCGATGATCCGAGGATGTACACACGTGCCTTCACGGTCAAAGCGACCGATGTTGTCGTACCCGGTGGAGACGTGCTTGAGTACGTGTGCGCGGAAAATGAGCGGGACCAAATTCATTTGGGGGGAGCCGCCGCGGCGCCACGCTAGTCTGATATGAGCAGCGGGCGGGGTGGCAACTTGCCGCAGGTAATCAACCTGCCCCACGGACTCCATTGTGCGAGCCCCCAAGCTGACGCATGGGACTGTAGGTGGGCGCGGATCGGTTGGCGAAAAGCAGATCCTTCGGTCGCTTCGCTACTCAGGATGACGTGGGTTCGATGTGGCGCACGCTCTCAGCGTGCCGCGTCGAGACTTCTCTCGACGCCTGTTGGCGTGGTGGACGGTTCTGCAGGTATCGACACGAGTGTCGATACGGCACGCACGAGTGCGTGCGCCACGTCGAATTACTTCTTCTTGGTCAGGCTGGCGTAGACGGCGTCGACGAATTTGTCGGTGGTCCAGAAGCCGGTGGTGGCTCCGTAGAGGGGGTCGTAGTCGCGGGTGGGTTTGGCGGCGCGGACCTGTTCCAGGGTCATACCTTTTTTCACCATGTCCTGCACGCGGTCGCGGATGATGGTGGCCATGTCGCGATATTCGACGACGTCGGCTTCATCGCACAGGCGCCCGTGACCGGGGATTACATACGTGCCGCCTTCCTGCTTGTCGGCGGGGATCGTGATTTCGATGATCTTGTTCAGGCCGGCGATCAGGCCGTTGATGTTGCCGCCGTGATCGATATCCACGATGGGATAATTCTGCGGCGTGAAAATATCGCCGACCGCGAGCACGTCGGACTTGCGGAAGTAGACGAAGCTGTCGCCGTCGGTGTGGGCGTCGGGAATGTGAATGATCTCGATACCTTCGCCGTTGAAATACATGTCCTTGCTGGCGGTGTGATAAAGATCGCGCGGGAGGGCGTCGCCGGAAGGCGGGGGCTTCTGCTCCGACATGCGCGTTTCCACGTTTTCATGAGCGACGATGGTGGCGATGTTGCCTATGTCTGGCGTGGAGCCCGCGAAGTTGCCGCCGGCGATGATCGCTCCGGTTTTGGCGAGCGCTTCATTGCCGCCGGTGTGATCGCCATGAAAGTGTGTGTTGATGATGTAGCGCAGAGGCTTGTCGCTCAGCGTTTTGATGGCGGCGCTGAGTTTCGGCACGAGCGGCGCGAAGCCGGCGTCCACGACGAGCACGCCTTCCTTGCCGACTTGCACGGTGATGTTGCCGCCATCGCCCACAATCATTGAGATGCTGCCCTGCACGGGCAGGATGTGCAGTTGCACGTTATCGAAGTTCTGCTGCTGCGCGAGCACGCCGCGGACGCCGAAGGCCCCGAATACGACTGCTCCGGTGATGGCCACGCAGATGGCCGCGAGGCGCTTGTTGGCAAACCGCTTGAAAGTCGCTTTCATTGACAGACTCCTAAAAAACGCGTTCGGTCGTAGTAGGCGGGTTATCAACCCGCCGCAGGTAATCAACCTGCCCCACAAGATGATCTGCCCCACTCATTGGGCATGCTGCACACTTCTTCCGGGCAGATTGCTCCCTGCTCCATCACTGCTCGCGGCCCAGTAGTTCTTACTTCGCCGGCGTCATCGTTGCGAGCTTCTGACGATACTCCGGGTACATGGTCTCCGCGCCGCCGCGGGTGGGCTGCTCGGGGAGATTGTAGCGTTCCGGAAATTCCTTCAAAAACGTGTTGGTGCCGGGCAGGTGATGCGGCACTGCGCCCATGGGGCGATCGATCTCATCCACCGATTCGCACGGATACGGTGCGATGGTTTGGCGGGGATCGGACTGCCAATCCGTGGTCCGGATGAACGGCTCGGTGAGATAGACGGGATCGGTGATGATGACCGCGTCCGTCAGGAAATCTCCGTGGCGGATCCAGTGCTCGGTCACCGTGGCGCGATCGCTGCGCGGGATGCCGTTGCGGCGGATCCAGCCGATTTTCAGATGATCGGTGGTCACGGTAAGCACGTCGCCTTCCCACTTGCCGGTGGAGAAACCCTGCCAGGTGTGGGCGGCGTAATCGGGCGGATGCGGGCGGCCGTCCATCCAGAATGTACGCTCCGGCGCCTGCCAGGAGATGTGCGTGTGATAGGCGATGACGCGCTGCGATTCGGTGTCCACCTCTTTCCAGATGCGGAGGTTCGCGGGGCCGCGGACGCCGTAGTCGGAGGGGTGCGGCTTGCACTGATGTTCGGGCAGCGTCAGCAGCGACGCGTCCCAGCTATCGCCGCGCAGACGAGCGGCGTCGTTGATGGGGAGGCCGAGATAGTCGCCGATTTCGGGACCGGGGATGCGCTCGGGCTGATCCTCGTGGAAGCGGGGCGCCCATTCGCCGACCGGCTCCAGTTGAGCCCAGGCGGGCGCGGCCGCGAAAAATATGGTCAAAAAGAGAGGGGCGCCGAGCGCGGTCCTGGCTAGCGGTTTCATGCGTGTACTCCTGCCTTTTACGTTAGCGCAACAAAATGCCGGTGAAAATCCATGGGCGGAGCGCCAACCAAGCCCGGACGGAAGCCGGAAGCTGCTGGAACCCCAGCCGCGGCTGGCGGACACGCGATTTTCGAACCGCACGCACGCCCTCCGCAGCATACATTACGTTAATCAAATCGGGCGCCCGAAGCTTGCAGAAACCCGTTAGCGTGAGCAGAATTGTGACTCCGGCGACAGCTTTGCCGTCGTCAAAAGCAGATCTCTCATGCGCTTCGTGATTCGGGATGACGCGGGCGGGTGGTTTTATCTATCCCTGCTTGCGATACAGCAGCCGGAGACAGGCCCACCATGCGGACGAACCAGTTGGAAAGATGGCTTTGCGAGGAGAAGCCGCAGGCGAAGGCGATGTCGACCACCGGCTCGCCCGTGTTGCGCAGCAGATCTTTCGCGCGCTCGATGCGGCGTGTGAGGACGTATTGATGCGGCGACTGGCCGAAGGCGCTCTTGAAGGCGCGCGGCAGATAGAGAGGGCTGATGTCCACTTCGCCGGCCATACGTTCCAGGCTTAAATCGCCATCGAGATTCGCTTCGATGAATTCCATGAGGCGCCGCATCTTCCAACTGGGCAGGCTGGCGGGCGGATGCGGCATGGCGCTTTGCGTAGCGCGGGATGAATGCGTGCGAAGCCAGATGCACTGCCATCATCTGCGCCAGAGAATCGATGTACAGGCCGTCTTCGCGGCGCTCGCGCAGAGCGGTAGCCGTGGCGATGGCCATCTGCTCCAGAAACGGATCCACGATGGCGAAGCGCGGAACGATGTACTGCTTGCGACGATTCGCAGCCGTACAGTTCGTTGACGGCGGCTTCGTACACGGAATGCCGCACGTAGACCTGCAGAATTTCGGGATGGCCGGCGTGCTTCCAATGTGTCGCCGCCTCACCCGGCGTCACGCACATGCGGCGCGGTCCGATGAGCGCCTGCTCCCTGCGGGAGCCTTCCACCTGGCGCATCACTTCGGTGGGGCGGCTCAGGTGGTAAATGAACGATGGATGCTGAATGGGGGCTTCTTCCGCATCGAGCGGGCTTTCCTCAAGAATGGCCGCGTAGAGCGAGCGCCAGCCGAGTTCCTCGGAATGCGCCACCACGCGATTCACGTCGCGGCCGGCGCGGCCGTGGGTCTCGCGGATGCGAAAAACCGGGCTTTTGGAAAGCATCATACAACAGGTACCTCTGTAACTCCCATGCGTTGGGAACCCCGCCAAGCATACTTTACTGCACGGTGGGGACGCGCGCAAGCTATCGCTGGTTACGAAAATCGGGAAGAGATGCCTTATCGGCCTATGATTTATCTTCGTGCAGCCGATGGTAACGGCCGCCGTGGAACAGTAGGGGTTTCCCGTCGGCGAATTCGAAATGCTCGACGTGGCCGACGTAGAGGGTGTGATCGCCGGCCGGGTGGACGTCCACCACGCGGGCGACAAAATGCGCCACCGCGCCGTCGATCACAGGCACGTCGTGCTTATCGATGAAAGAGAATTCCAGGCCTTCTTCCACGCGGCCCGCAAAATGATTGCTGAGCGCGTCCTGCCCCTCCGCCAGGACGCTGACGCCGAAGTAGCGCGTGGTGGGAAGCAGCGTGTTCATGGCCGCGCGGTTGTCGACGGAGATCACGACGAGCGGCGGGTCGAGTGAGACGGACATAAAAGCATTCGCCGTCATGCCGTGGATGCGCTCGGAATCGCGCGTGGTGACGACGGTCACGCCGCTGGCGAAGCGCCCGAGTGCGTTGCGGAACTGGCGGGGATCGAAAGTTCGCTTGGCTCTTTCGGAGTCGGGCGCGGACCCGGCGGCGGGTTCGACCGTTGCAGATGCGTTATCGGCAGATGCGTGATCGGCAGTTACGTTATCGATGGTAGTGCTCCCGGCCGGAAGTGGTTACGCGCCCCGGCAATTTTATTTTAAAGGCAAAAGAGGGGATAGAACAGTCCATCCCCTCTTTGTTTCGCGTCCCTTCTCATACTTGTAAGGACTGGTCTTACTTCTTGCCTTTGACGTTTTTCATCACCAGAGCTGATGTCGTCCGGATTGATGAGATCCGGCACCTTCCAGCCTTCCAGATCGTATTCGGCCATGCACTGCTCGGCGAAGCCCTTCATCTTTTTCGCTTCGCCCATCATCTCCGCCACCAGGATGACTTCGGTGCGGATGTTTTCGTTGTTGCCGAAATAGTTGCGTTCGTAAAGCGAGTGGCGGCCGCCGAATTCGGAGCCGATCGCGTCCCAGATCAGCTTCATGAGCTTGATGCGCTCCTCGGCGTCGTAGCCGTTGGAGCCGCGCGCGTAAGGATCCAGATATTTACGCACCTCGGGATTGCGCATATCGTTGGCGTGCGACGGCAGATAGATCAGCGCGCTGGCCAGGACGTTTTCATAGATCTCGCGCAGTTTGCCGTAGATGAGATTGGCTTGTACGCGATACGCCAGGCCGGCTTCGATATCCGGCGAAACATAGCCCGGCGTCCACGGCGAGGTTTTGCGGGCCATCGCTTCCGACAGCGCCCAGATGGTGTTGCGGTAGGCAAGCACCTCACCGACGGCCGCCTGCACGCCGCGGAAATCCTTCGAGCCGGTGGCTTCGATACCCTTCAGCAACAGGCCTCCCAGGAAATCCAGCTTCACAGCGAGGCGTGTGCAGCCGTGGAACATGAAACGCGGCAGGAAGCCGGAGCGTGGGAAGAAGTTGTTGACCTTGTCGATGTCGCCATACGCAAACACGTTTTCGTACGGGATGAATACTTTGTCGAAAACGATGATGGAATCGTTCTCGTCCAGGCGGCTGGACAAAGGATAGTCGTAAGGGCTGCCCATGGCGGTCGCCATGTATTCGTACGAAGGGCGGCAGAACAGCTTCACGCCGGGGGCGCCCGTGGGCACGATGCAGACGAAGGCGAAATCCTTGGTCTTGATCGGCAGCAGGCCGTTGTTCGCGATGAAGTTGTAGTGCGTCAGCGTGGACGTGGTCGCCACCACTTTCGCGCCGCTGACGATCAGGCCCGCGTCGGTTTCCTTTTCGACGTGCATGTAGACGTCGCGGACTTCTTCCAGTTGCTTGTTGCGATCCACTGGCGGATTGACAATGGCGTGATTGACGAACGTCACCTCTTCCAGGACTTTCTTGTACCACTTGCGCGCGTTCGCCTCGAAGGGCTGATAGAACTCGGGGTAGGCGCCCAGCGTGGCGAGGAAAGCCGCCTTGTAATCGGGGCTGCGGCCCATGAAGCCGTAGGTGAGGCGGGCCCATTCGGCGATGGCGTCGCGTCCGCCCAGGAGTTCCTCGGCATTGCGCGGCGCCTTGAAGAATTTGTGCGTGTAGCTGCCGTTGCCGGTTTCGGTGGGCGTGCACAGCTTGTCGTGATGCTTCTCGTCGTGCAAGGCATCGTAAAGCCGCGCCAACATGCGCGCTGTGTTGCGGAAGGCCGGATGCGTGGTGACGTCCTTGACGCGTTCTCCGTAGATCCAGATTTCGCGCCCGTCCTTCAGGCTTTCCAGGTACTCTTTTCCCGTATAGGGCTTGGAGCGAAAGATCGGAAGTTCACCCGCGGGCGACGCGGTTTCGGAAGTAGCCATGACTATTCTCCTCGCACTTTATTGCTGATTGGGTTCCGGCGATTGAAGTTATTATTGCGCACTACGGACCATCCAGTTCGGCGAACTTGCCGATAAATTCTCTACGCCTTGCCTGGTTCCAAGTTCGCCTGACCGGAGGTGTCCCCGGGCCCACATGAGCACGGAAAGACACGCCCCTACTGACCGTAGTCTGATTGCTGCCATAAAGGCTTGCATGAAATCCGCTCAGGGAACAGAATCATGACCTTGCCGCTAGAAGCTGGAAGCCTTTTGCCTTTTGGCGCGTGGGCGACGAGCCAAGTCTGTGAAAACCCAATGTCATAAATCTGTTCAAACCGTGAGAATTATGCAAGCTACGCTGACTTTATTCGGGTTATGGTACATCGGGCGATAGTCTTGGGCCCGTGGGGGGCAGTGCGCAAAAAGTTTCAGAAGCTGACGCGGCGGAATTTTGTAGCCGCCGGAGGAGCCGTTGCCGGGGCAATGGCGTGGGCCGCGCCGTTGCGCGCGCAAGCGAACGTCTCGGCCAAAAATTCCCCGGCGGAAGGCGCAGCGTCATCGCAGGCGGGCAATCCTCTCGATCTGGCCGAATGGAGCTACTTCTGGCTGGGCGTGGAGCGGGCCGCTCTCGCCAAAGGCACCGTCGTCAGTGGGAAACAGATGTATGTCGAGTACATGATCCCGGCCGAGGTTCGGCATCCTTATTCGATCGTCATGGTGCACGGCGGCGGAGGACAGGGGCTAGATTGGATGGCGACGCCCGATGGCCGTCCAGGCTGGTCGGATTATTTCGTCCGCGAAGGATTCAAGGTTTACGTGGTCGATCGTCCAGGGCACGGACGGTCGCCGTATCATCCCGATCTGCAGGGTCCGTTCCCGCGGCAGGCAACCACTTACGAAGGTGTCATGCATCAATTCTCGGCGCCAGAGAAAGCCGAGAAGCCGTACGGTCCGCAGGCGAAGCATCATACCCAGTGGCCGGGCACGGGCGTGATCGGCGATCCCGCGCTGGATCAAGTGGCGGCGGGGCAGGGCGGATCGTTCATTCCGGATTTAGAGACGACGCACAATATTTGGAAAGAGCGTCTGGGGGAGCTGCTGGACAAAATCGGTCCCGCGATGGTGATGAGCCACTCGATGGGCGGCCCGAATGCATGGATCGCGGCGGAGGCGCGGCCGAATCTGGTGAAGGGCATGATCGGCGTGGAGCCGGCAGGGCCTCCGTTCGGCGCGCTGAAATGGGGCGCAACGGCTTGCAGGATGACCTACGATCCACCGGCAGCGGAAGCGTCCGAGATCAAGCTGGCGAAAGTGACGTCAACGCCAGAGGGCGTGGATCCGTACATGATGCAGGCTGAGCCCGCGCGCAAGCTTGTCCACTTGAAAAACATTCCGGCCGCGGTGATCACGTCGGAGGCGTCGTATCACACAGCATACGACGACGGCACCGTGGCGTTTCTTCGTCAAGCGGGCGTGAGCGTCGATCATATCAAGATCGCCGAACGAGGGATTCGCGGCAACGCGCACTTCATGATGATGGAGAAAAATAATCGCGCAGTGCTGCAGCCGATTCTGGAGTGGATCGGAAAAGTTGAGAAGAGCGGGGCAGACGCGGTTAAAGGCGCGGTTAAAAAAGCTAAAGCCGGGGAGACGGCGATCCGCGTTTCTGATCACGGCCATTTTTGGGTGGGCATCGAGCGGCGCAAGCTGCCTTATGGCACTGTTCCCGCCGGGCAGATGTACGTGGAGGGTTGGACGCCGGCGGATGTGCGGCATCCGTATCCCGTAGTGCTGGTGCACGGCGGCAGCGGGCAGATGCTGCACTATATGGGCAACGGCATGGTCAACGGCGACGGCATGGGCGGATGGGCTCACTATTATCTGCAAGCCGGATATCGCGTGTATCTGGTGGATCGGCCGGGGCATGGACGCGCGCCGTATCATCCGGACGCGCTGGGGCCGATTGGCGCGCAGCCGAGTTATGAAATGATCGTGCCGGATTTTCGCAGGTCGGCGAGCGGGCCGAACCGGCAATGGCCTGGGACGGGCGAGATCGGCGATCCGGGCGTGGATCAGTTCATGGCGAGCCAGAACGCGGCGCCGGCCGACAACGTGGCAGCGCATAAGTTGTGGGCCAGCGGTGGAGCGGAATTGCTGGATCGCATTGGGCCGGCGATTGTGCAGGTGCACTCGGCGGGCGGCCCGTTTTCGTGGATTGTCGCGAATGAGCGGCCGAAGCTGGTGAAAGCGATTGTCAACGTGGAAGGCGCGGGAGCGCCGTTTTCGCCGCAGACGCCGTGGGGCTTGACCGATATTCCGCTGGCCTACGAGCCCGCGGTGAGCGATCCGTCGGAATTCGCAACGCAGGATGTGGCGGCCTTGAACGGCGTGCCGGCGTATAAGCTGCAAGCCGAAGGCCGCGTGCGCAAGCTGAAAAATCTGGCGGGCATTCCGATTGTTTTCGTGACGGCGGAAAGATCGGGCCGCATGCAGGGTCCGGCGGTGGTGGCGTTCCTGAAGCAGGCGGGGTGCAGCGCCGAAGAACTACAGCTAAAAGATCACGGCATTTTAGGCAACGGGCATTTCATGATGATCGAGAGCAATCGCAAGCAGGTGTTCGAGGCGATTCGAGGTTGGCTCGACACGAAGGTGTCGGTGGCATGAGTCACGAAAGTGTCCGGGGCATGAGACGCGAAGCGTCGATGTTATGAGACGCATACGGTCGTAAGCGTCTTTGCAGGGGAATGCGTCTTGATAAGACGCATGGTTCGAGGGTTGGGTCTGAGTCATTGGAGTGAGGGAAGTTGGTAACGGGTCGTTTTTTTTTGCGCCGGGCGGTGGTCTTCCGGCGTCCAAGGGTCAAACAGCCCCCACGATGGGGGCAGGAGGTTGGTCGGCATGAAGAAGCAATTCCTTTTTACATTCGCGCGATTCCTGGCAGGCATCGTGTTGCTGGCGGCACTCGCCGGGACGAACCGGCTGAGCGCACAGGCAACCGGCACAATCGTCGGCACGGTGACGGACGCCTCGGGCGCCGCAGTTCCCGGCGCCAATCTACAGGTGAAAAATAGCGGTACGGGCGTGACACAGACAACGACGTCTGACGCGCAGGGCCGCTATCGTTTGCCCGAGTTGATTATCGGCACGTACGAACTGTCGGCGTCGAAGATGGGCTTTTCGACCGTGAACCGGCCGGGCGTGACGCTGACGGTCGGCGCGGAGCCGGTGGTCGATTTCGCGCTGCCTGTCGGTCAGCAAACGCAGACCGTCACGGTGCAGGGCGAAGTATCGCAGGTGGAAACGCAATCGACCGCGGTTGGCGCGCTGGTCGAGTCCAAGGAGATCAGCGAGATGCCCTTGAATGGACGCAACTTCACGAGCCTTTTGACGCTGGCTCCTGGCGTGACGCAAATTCCACAAGGCGCAGCGGGCGCAGGCAGCACGTTCTACGGAAATGGCACGAAGTATTCGATCGCGGGTTCGCGTCCCTCGGGCCAAGCCTATCTGCTGGACGATCAGGACATGGTGAATTTCTGGAACAACGGGCCGGGCGCGGGCGGTCTGGGCACGGCGCTTGGCGTGGAAGCCATCGCCGAGTTCCAGACGCTGACCAACACCTACAGCACACAGTTTGGCGGCAATGGCGCGGTGATCAACGCGTCCAGCAAATCCGGCACGAACGCATTCCACGGCTCAGCGTTCGAATTTTTGCGGAATGACAAGCTCGAATCGCGCAACTTTTTTGACGGGGCGAGTCCACCGTCGTATCGCCGCAATCAGTTCGGCGGCAGCGTGGGAGGCCCGATCAAGAAGGACAAAGCTTTCTTCTTCGTCAACTATGAAGGCCTGCGCTCCACTCAGGGCATCACGAACCTTGTTACGGTTCCGGATCAGTGCGCGCACCAGTTCCTGACAGTCGACTCCAGTCCGGGCGTTTGCGGAGCGGCGGTAGCTCAGAACACCAATCCAGCCACGGCTGCGGCAATCGCGAACACCATGGCCCTCTGGCCCAATACAGCGTTTAACGAGCTGCCGGGAACTGGCAACGGTACTGGCTCCGGCACGGGTCAGGCTTTTGTTCTCGATCCCAACATCGGAAAAGAGAATTATTTGATCGGCCGCGTGGACTATAACCTGACGGAGAAGGACTCTCTGTTCGTGCGCTACGTACGCGATTATGCGACGCGCGACTTCACGACCAACATTCCGCTATGGCCGGAGCTTGACACCACGCGCGACCACTTTATCGCGACGGAATGGCGCCGGATCGTTACCTCCAAGATCGTTAACCTGGCGCACGCCAGCTTCTCGCGAACTTGGGAGGATGCGAACGTGTACGGCTCCCCCACGGTGGCGAACGGCGTGGTCTACGCCGGGCACCATCAAGCTTCCGGTAACCATCCGCTGCAATTTTTCGGAACGGCCGCGGGCCGCGAAGATGGAACCATTGCGACGTTCTCCGGGCTGACAGCAATTGGCGCCAGTACTACTTTGCCGTTCTATTTAGTGCCTAACAAGTTCCAGTTCGGCGATGATGTCATATGGACGGCCGGCGCGCACAGCATTAAGGCTGGAATGAACGCGACGCGGCTACGGGAGAACACCTGGGCGCCGTTCGTGGTGGGCGGCAATTGGACTTTCGCTAGCTTAAGCACTTTTTTGGCCGGGACCGCCGCCCAAGTGCAAGGGCAAGTGAGCGACGCACAGGACCCGACGGCCGATGCGACGAAAGACTATCGCTACTGGGTCTTCTCTCCGTACATTGAAGACCAGTGGAAAGCCACCAGTAAGTTGACGGTCAACAGCCGGCGTGCGCTATTCGCCCACCACCTCCATCAACTCGGTCCGCCATCAGATGTTCGACATCGTCGCATCCGCCTAACGGTCCGTTCGTGCCGGTTACCACCGAAACCGCGTCGAACCCGTCACTCAAGAATTGGGACCCGCGCGTCGGCTTGGCCTTCGATCCGTTCTCGGATCACAAGACGTCTATCCGGGCAAGCTTCGGCATGTTCCACAACGTGGTCTATTCGCGCGACCTGAACCACTGGCTGCAGCCACCCTTCCTTACTGCAACGCAAACCTCGGCACAGGGCCTCGCCTATCCGGCGCTGTTCTCGAACGTTCCCATCGCATCGGATCCCACGGCGGTGCCCATACCGACGAACGGATCGCTGAGCGTCACGAACGGCAATTACTATGGTGTCCATTCCACTCCTTATCAAATGCAATGGAACTTCACTGTCCAGCGCGAAGTTTGGAATGGCACGGTGCTGACGGCGGGCTACATCGGTTCGCACAACCTGCACATGTTCGTGCAGGAGGATTTCAATTATCCGACGCCGTGCGTGACTTCGCCCAACCAGGTTCCTACGGGCACCATTTACATGCTGCAAAGCGCAACGGGCTGTTTCTATAACGGCGCTCCCACTTACATCACCAGCACGGCAGGTACTCCCAATCCGCGCGTCAATCCGACGTGGAACAGCCTGCAATTTGCGGATAACCTGGCCAGCTCGCATTATCATGCGTTGCAAACCAGTGTGAACCGCCGATTTGCGAATGGATTCCAATACCAAGCCTCCTACGTGTGGTCGAAGTCGATCGACAACAGCTCTGGCACCTACGGGCTGGACGGCGGCGGCATCGCGTCGCGTCCAAACAACGTGAACGTCGATGAAGGGCTTTCCAACTTCAACCGAACACACAACTTCCGGCTTAGCGCGCTTTACACGTTGCCGTTTAGAGCGAAAGGCTTCGTAGGCCAGGTGATCGACGGGTGGCAGATTACGGGAGCCTATCAATACCTTTCGGGCGCTCCCGCCAACCCGCTTTCGGCGACCAATCGCGTATTTACAGGCACCGGCCAGAACGCGGGCCGTCCGGACGTTGTTTCCGGATGCGACCTGTATTCCGGGTTCCAGCAGCTGCATGGCCTGTGGTTTAATCCGAACTGCTTCAGCCTCCAGGCTCAGGGAACTTATGGCGACGCGGGACGGTATACAATCATCGGGCCGAATCTATGGGGCCTGGACAACTCACTGACCAAGGACTGGAAAGTAAGCAAGATTTCTGAAGTGTTCGCCGTGCAATTCCGTGCGGAGTTCTTCAATATCCTGAACCATCCTACTTTCCAGAATCCGAACTCCACCATCTTTGCCGGAGCGGCTCTAAACCCGAGCGCAGGTAAGATCACAGCTACCAACAGCCAACCGAGGCAGATCCAGCTGGCATTGAAGATCACGTTCTAGGGAGTAGTTCAAACTTCAGGCGGCTGCTCGAAAGGGCGGCCGCCTTTTTTTGTTTTGGCAGGAGTCAGGAGTCAGGAGTCAGGAGTCAGGAGTCAGGAGTAGAGTCGGAGTCAGGAGTAAGAAAGACCTCTCTTAGCGGTCTAGACGCGGAGATTATTTTGGTTGGGCGGCGAACCAAATCTTCGCCAAGTCGTCGGCTAGTGTCCAGCTAGGCACTACATTAATCGGAGTCGAGGTTCGATAGAACGGCGATGGCCAGACCCACATCCGGGTAACGTTGGAGCACAGAATTGATGCCGCTGAAGCCGCCTGCGTGGTATTGCAGCTGGTGACCTAACCGATCGACAAGCACGATGCCGTATCCATAGTGCGCGAGCGCCTTATTCGATTCCGCACGGTCGGCCTCAGGATTAGGACGGAACATTAGACGCATCGAATCCGCATTCAGAAGCGCACCGTGTGCTAGTGCTTCCGACCAAAGCGACAAATCGCCGACGGTCGAATAGAGCGCGCCTGCGGACCAGGCTATCGCGGCATGGGAAAGACGGCGGAATTTGCAATTCCTTGCCGGAAAGACCGTAGCCCTGCGCTTTGTGGGGGACGATCTTGCGGGAATCGTCATAGCCAGAATCGGCGCATGTTTAGCCTGTCGAAGATGCGCTTTTGAATAAATTCGGGATATTACATACCGGAGACTTTCTCGATCAACATCCCTAAAAGAATGTAGCCTGAGTTGTTGTACCGGAACTTGGATCCATGTTCAAACATCAGGAGGCCGGTCACGGACCAAGTCGAGCAGTTCGGTCGGGACGTCTCTCAGCAAATTCAGCTTTTTGAGATCAGGATTGTCCCTGTCTCTGTAATCGGCTGTAGCGGTATAAATCGGCACGCCGGAGGTATGAGTCAGTAGTTGGTGGATGGAGGCCGATTGCCATGACTCCGGCAGATTCGGGACGTATTTCCCAATAGGATCGGTCAGGGAGAACTTCTTTTCCTCATGCAGAAGGAGGACCGCCGCGGCGGTGAACTCTTTCGTGATGGAGGCAATGTCGAACCTTGTATCGATCGGCATTCTCTGACTCCCCACTCGGCGTCCGCCAAGCCCGCAGGCCCCCGAAAAAATAGTGCTGCCGTTGACGGTGACACAAACGCCGCACCCATGAACTTGCCGACTCACAGACCTGGCGGAAATGCGTTTGTAGTCGAGTACTTCAGTCCGCGGCGTGGGCGACGAGTGATGCCGCAACCAAAAGATGGCAATGAACCCTCGCACGCACGCATTATAATCGCTGCGATCGGTAATGGCCGGGAGCGTCCTCTATCCCGGTCTGCAAAAATTAAGGCCGGACCCGCATTGCTGCGAATCCGGCCGATGAGTTTTGAGATTTGGTTCTTCGTTTAGAACACGTACTTCAGCGCGAACTGCATGACGCGCGCAGGAGCAGTTGTCGCCGAAGGCGGCGTGGCATCCTTTTGAATGACGCCGAAGGTATTGGCGCTGCCGGTAGAAACTCCGGGATCGCCGGGGTGGAAGCTGTTGGTCAAGTTGAAGGCCTCGAAACGCACCTCCAGGCGACCCTTCTCGCGAATGGCGAATTGACGTGATAGAGCGGCGTCCCATTCCCAAAATCCGGGTCCGACGATCGCGCCCTGGCCCAGGTTGCCAAAAGTTCCAGGGGCGGGCGGGCCAAATGCCTTCGGATTCAGATACTGTACGCAGCCGGTCGTGACGCAGGATTGCCCTTGGTTGGGCGACGCGGTATCGGTGAGCAGCAAATTCACGCGCTGCGTGCCGGGAGAGTTGCCGCCGAACCCGGTGATGGGATCGGTGGCTCCGGTGAAGATAGTGAGAGGATGGCCGCTGCGCGCAACGAAGGACGGCGCGAAGGTCCAGCCGCTGCCCAGGATCCGCGCAGTCCGATTCGAGAATTTGGGCGTTTGTGCGACGAGGGTTATGTTTGCGACGTGGCGGCGGTCTTGGTCGCAATTGCCAACATCCTCGTTGCGGTTTACGTCGCCGATGTTCTGGCCATAACCCTGGTGGATGTAGTTCGCTCCCGGATTGAGCAAAGTGATCAGCGGCAGGCCGATGCAATGCGACCACGTATAGTTGCCGTTGACCGTAAGATTGTTGCGCATACGGTAGTTTGTAGTAAACAACATACCGTTGTAGCCCTGCGTGCCGCCGTCGTCATACTGCGTCAAGTTGCCGAGTTGCGTGCCGGGTACGGCGAGGTTCAAGGCACGGCGTTGGTTGAGATTGGCGGCCGTTGGCGCGCCGAACGCTGTCGTATTTACGCCGGGATTCAGCTCCACCGCATTCCAAATATGGGCGATGTGATTTCCCAAATAAGTCAGCGACGCGAACCAGTTCGATGTGATCTGGTGCTGAACGCCGAGGTTCCAGGAATATTGCACCGTTGTGTTCAGATTCGGCGGGACCGGAAGGTACGTTCCGAAGGGCGCAAACACTGGGCTCGTAGGATTGTAGTTATAGGGGAAGGGCGTCTTTCCGCCCGGATATGTGGCGTACGGGTTATCGAGACTGACGCCGGATTGAATGACGGTCAAACGGAACGGTGAGCCGCTTTCGTTGTTGATCATCATATTGTGCGTCATGAAATCGTGGCCGATGCCGGCACCAGCACGAATGACGGTCTTGCCGTCGCCCTTAGGATCCCAGGCGAGGCCGATGCGTGGATCGAAATTTTTCCAATGCGAGTTGATGCCCGAAGTGCCATTGAAGCCGGGATCGCCCGGGTAGGTGAATCCTGGAGGAGCACTCGGGATGACCGTGCTATGCTGGCCGGCGTAGAATTGGGCCAGGTTGAAGTTATACGTATCGCCCTGGGGCCAGTATCCGGGGATAAAAGGCGCATAGTTGAGTCCATAGTTCAGGGTGAGGTGCGATGTGACCTTCCACGTATCCTGCACGTACAGAGCGAAGAAGTTCTGGCGGGTGTTCAACGGGTTCGGGTTTGCCTGGCGCAAGGAGGAAACTTTGCCCAACAGGAAATCGGCCATCGTGTTGCCGGTAGTCGAGCCGAACTGGAACTGCCCGTCGGCGAAGGCCTGAGCCAGCAGCCACGTAGCGGAGCGGTTAAAGTAGCCGCCGAAGGCGAACAGATGCGATCCGTGCACGATGCTGAAGTCGTCATTTGCGCCGTAGCTGGTCTCGTAGTCGAAGGCGTCCTTGGTGGTGCCACCCAAGGTGAAGTTGCCGGTGACCACCATCTGCAGGTAGTTCGGCAGGTAGGTGAACATATTGATGCCCACGTCGTTGGCGCCGAACATATTCGCGCCGGGCTTGAGCGACGCCACGCGGTTCAGCGACAGGCGCAGGGAGTTCACCATATTGGCATTGAGAATATAGGTATCGCCTAGAGCGAACGATTGTGCCCGATCGTCGAAACCGGGCGTGGCTTCGTCCAGCGGATTATTACTCAGCGAGAAGGGAACAGCCAGCGTCTGCTGCGTGATCAGGTAGCGGGCAAAGAGGGTCTGCTTATCGCTGAACTGGTAGTCAACGCGGACGGGGGCCTGATGATCGTTTTCGTGCGTAATAGCACCGAAGAGGGTCAGTCCACAGGCATTTACCGGCTTGGGCAGACGCGCGGCGATATTGAGAGCGGCCGGGCTCAATTCAGTCGGATCGATCTTATTCCCCACAAAGCCGGTCTTCGTATAGCCAGGTGGATTGACCAATGTTTTGGCCGTGCCATTGTTGCAGGCGGCCGACTCGAAAGTAGTGAAATCGCCCTTCAGCATGTCGGCAGTCGGGACGAACGCCGTGGAACTGATGGGAGTCTGGCGGACCGTGGTGCCCTGATAGCCGAGGAAGAAGAAGAGTTTGTCCTTTACAATCGCGCCGCCCACCACGCCGCCAAATTGGTTGCGCTTCAGACCATCGGGACCAGTGGCAAAAAAGTCGCGTGAGTTCGCGGCAGAGTTACGAAGGAATTCGAACACGTCGCCGTGCCAGGTATTCGTCCCGGACTTCGTGACGGAATTAACTACAGCCCCCGAGTGTCCGCTGCTGGAAGCGTCCTGGACGCTGGTGGAGAGCTTGAACTCCTGCAGAGCGTCCGGAAAGGGAAGCGGCATGCTGGTGCCGTCGAGCGGGTTCAAGTGCGGAGCGCCGTCCAAGTTGTACTGCACGGCCTCAATGCCACTGCCACCAACCGAAATCAGGGCTCCGGTGCGCATTCCGTAGCCGGGCGAAACGGCGGTTTGCACCGCGGCGCCGCTTAATGTGATCAAGTCGGTGGGCTGGCGTCCGTTCAACGGGAGATCCAAAATGCGCTGGTTTTCGATGACGGTTCCGACCCCGAGACTACGAGTCTCCACCTGCGTGGCATTGGCTTCGACGCTGACGGATTCAGACACCTGTCCGACGGAGAGTGTGATCGGAACTTCGGGTGCGCTGCCGACCTGGAGCTCGATGCCGGTCTGCACGTAGCTGCGGAAGCCCATCTTAGTCGCGTCTATGCGATAGGGCCCGAGCGGCAGATTGGTCAGAATGTAGTTGCCGGCGTCGTCGCTCGTGGTGCTCTTTTTAAACCCGGTTTCGGTTTGGGTTGCGCTGACTTGCACGCCGGGTGCAACTGCTCCGGTATCGTCCTTTACGGTGCCTCCGATTTGCGCGGTGGCCTGGGCGTGCGCGACTCCGCCTGCAAAATAGGTGGCGATCCACATGATCGCGAGAACACACGCGGCTCGTACGAACGAGCGGCGAACACCAAGATGTAAGGACATCAGAAGACCTCCCCGAGGATTCCGGCGC
Source organism: Terriglobia bacterium (assembly GCA_963699945.1). Lineage (GTDB taxonomy): Bacteria > Acidobacteriota > Terriglobia > Bryobacterales > Bryobacteraceae > Palsa-187. Next base: position 93,589 of record CAVOVW010000007.1, on the reverse strand, counting down.
AGGATACTTCCCCGCGTCCGGCGTAACACTTGCCCCAATAACAGCTTGGGAGAGTCTATCCCAATTTGACGGATGTGTCAATCAAACCGGCTTGCCGCCAGGTGACGAGTGTTAGTATTGAGATCGCGCCGGATTCCAAACGCGAGGGCGCAGGAGAATTTAGATGAAATCGAGGGAAAAATCCGGGACGGCGGGCGGGCGTTCGGCGGTGGCCTGTGCGGCCTGCGCGATGATCCTGGGGGCGCTGTGGATGGCGCCGTCGGCCGCATGGGCGCAGTCGCAGTCTTCGACAATGACCATCACGCTCACCGGCCAATCGATGATCCGGACGGATATTCGCGCGCATTCGGCCGCCGCGATCCCGGTGATTCAGGGGCTGCTCAAGGGCGACGTGGTGTTCACCAACTTCGAGACGACCATCTTCGATCCGAAGAAGGGCCAGAAGCGCACGGACGGCCGCTTCGTTTCGCCGCCGGAGGCGATGGAGGCGCTGAAGACGCTGGGGTTCAATCTGCTTTCGGTGGCGAACAATCATTCGTATGATTTGAAAGCTTTGGGCGTGCAGAACGTACTGGAACAATCGGCGCGGCTGAACATCGCACGTGCGGGCGTGGGTAAAACAATCGACGAAGCGGTGGCGCCCGGTTATTTGAAAACGCCGAAAGGCACCGTCGCGTTGATCGCGATGGCGTCGGGACTGGTACCGGACGGCGGGAACGCCACGGCTTCGCGCGCGGGCGTGAACGAGTTGCACGTGGCGGGCAATCAGCCGAACGCGGACGATACGCGGCGCATTCTAGCGAGTATCGCGGAGGCTCGGAAGAAAGCGGATTTGGTGATTGTGTACCAGCACAATCATGTTTTCGATAAGCCGTTTCAAACGATCATGCTGGAGGAGCTGCCGGAGAGGCTTGGGCCTCCGGAATGGCTGAAGAAATGGACGCACGCGGAGATCGATGCGGGCGCGGACATCGTGGTGATGCATGGGGCTCCCCTGCTGCATGGTGTGGAGATTTATAAAGGTCGCCCGATTTTCTTCGATCTCGGCAATTTTATTTTTCAAGTGCCGCCGCCGGACACGCTGCTGGATGAGCCGATTCTGTGGCAGAACGTTGTGGCGTACGTGGAGTTTAAGGGACGCAATCTGCAATCCATCAAGTTTCGGCCCATTGTGCAGAACAAGATTGGAGAGGGTCAGCCAGACGTGCACGATGAGCACACCGACAACTTGTTTCTGCAGACGCGCGGGCTACCGAAGCCGGTGACAGGCGAGCAGGCGCACTACATATTAAATAGGCTGGCGGATTTGTCGCGGCCTTTCGGCACGAACGTGGTGGTGACCGGCGATATGGCGGAGATTAAGCTGGCGAAGTAGATGCTGGGCCGGGAGCTGAAGCTCCCGTCGCAGGCTGAAGCCTGCTCCACCAAACTAAAGCCTGCTCCACCAAAGCAGATGAGCCGCACCCGGCTGTGGGCGATTGACAAATGGAGACGGGTCCGACATACTACCGGGCCATGGGTCCACATTCGGCGAGAGTACAACCTCATACTGACGCGTCGCATCGGTTGTCGCGGCGCGAGCTTCTGGCGGGGATCGGCGCGTTGGGTGCCGGAGCAATACTGCGCGGCGATTTGCGGGCACAAGCGCGTTCTCAGGAACAAAGCCGTCGCGTGATCGACGTGCATCATCATATTGTGCCGCCGCAGTTCAAGGCGGCGCACGTCGAAGACATGGTGCGCGGAGGGGCGGGGCAGCCCTATGTGCAGGCGTGGACGCCGCAGGTATCGCTGGAGCAGATGGATTCGCAGGGAGTCGCCACGTCGATCCTCTCGCTTTCGACTCCCGGTGTGTGGTTCGGCAGCGTGCAGGACGGGCGCAAGATGGCGCGTCTGGTGAATGAATACGCGGCGCAGATGGGGCGCGATCATCCAGGACGCTTTGGGCTGTTCGCGGCGATTCCCGTGCCGGACATCGATGGAACGCTGAAGGAAATCGAATACGCGTTCGACGTCCTGAAAGCGGACGGCGTCGGGATCATGACCAGCTACGATACGATTCCCACGGGCGACAAATCGTTCTGGCCGGTGTTCGAGGAATTAAACCGCCGCAAGGCGGTGGTGTTCATGCATCGCACGGCGGCGACGTGCTGCCTGAATCTGCGGCAGGATCCGGCGAATCAGGAATTCATCGTGGATGACGTGCGCGCGCTGAACAGTTTCCTGGTGGGCGGGACGCTGGCGAAGTTCCCAAATATGACACTGATCCATTCGCACGGCGATAAGGTCATGGCGTGGGTAGCGAAGTTGAACGGTGCTCCCATCAACGGGCCGCAGCGCGGTGCGAATCCGGCGTGGGCGCCCGAAGGAATCCAGGCGCAGTTGCGCAAGGTCTACGTGGATTCGGCGGGCAATAATAAATTCAGCATGGATGAGTTGCGGGCGCTGGGAATGCTGGCGAACCACACGATGTTCGGCACGGATGTTCCCTGGGGCAACGTGAAAAACAATTTGGATGCGCTGCGCGAGCGGATGGGATGCAGCCGCGAAGAGATCGAGGCCGTGGAGTATAAGACGGCCCGGCAGCTGTTCCCGAAGTACAACGTATGAGCCACCGCCCAGGAGACGCATTCATGCTCACAGCGAAAACAAATACGTCCGGCTCCGAATCGCGCCGCGATTTTCTGGCGGGATTGGGGACGATGGCGGCGGGCGCGATCGGCGTCGCACTGACGGGAGCTTCGTCGTCTCAGGCGCAGTCGAAGCTCATGCAGCCGAAACGCATCATCGATGTGCATCACCACATCATGCCGCCCTTCTATATTCACGAGCACCGGCGAGATCAAATAAAGGTGGGTCCCGGGATCACGCAGATTTTCGAATGGACGCCGCAGCAGGCCATTGAACGCATGGACGCGAGCGGCGTGGCCACTTCGATCCTTTCGATTTCGACGCCGGGTCCGTGGTTCGGGCAGAAGGAAGAGGGCCGCAAGCTCTCGCGCCAGATCAACGATTACGCGGCGAAGATGCGCGACACTTACCCGGGCCGCTTCGGTCTGTTCGCGGCGATTCCTTTGCCGGATACCGAAGGCAGCATGAAGGAGATCGAGTACGCGTTCGATACGCTGAAGGCCGATGGTGTCGGACTGATGACCAGCTACGACAGTCTGCCGGTGGGCTCGAAGGAATTCGCGCCGGTGTTCGACGAACTGAACCGGCGCAAGGCGGTGGTGTTTCTGCATCGCACGGTGGCGAGCTGCTGCATGAACCTGCGGGGCCTTCCCGGAGACAAGGAATTCATCATCGATGATTTGCGCGCGCTGAATAGCCTGCTGACGGGCGGGACTTTGGCACGCTGCGCAGACATGCGGCTGATTCACGCTCATGGAGACAAGACGCTGCCGTGGGTGGCGCATCACATTGGTGGTGGTGGCGGCGAAGGGCGAGCGGGCGGACGCGGGAATCCGGCGTACGCGCCGCAGGGCGTGCTGCATGAACTTCAAAAAGTTTATGTCGACACGGCCGGGAATTCCGAGGACACTATGGAGGATCTGCGCGAGCTCGGCATGATGGGGCAGATCATGTTCGGCACGGACAATCCTTACGGCGGATCGGATGCCGTACGCGAGAATCTGAATCGGCTGATGAGCTTTAAGCTGTCGCAGGCGGAGTTGGATGCGATCGGGCGCGGGACGGCGGCGAAGCTGCTGCCGAAGTTCGCCTAGCTCGGCGGACGAGCAAACGGTCCATTGAAAGGCAGAGCCTTCGGCTGAAAAGCAGATCCTTCGTCGCTCCGCTCCTCAGGATGACTGTCCAGTTTTAATGGACGGCCTTGATCTTCGCCATCTTCTCCTGAAACTCCACTTCGCGCGCGGCGGAGAACTGATTGAAGATTTCGCGATTAATAAATAGCTTGGGATTCGCGCGCAGCGCGGCCAGACGCTCGGCCATCGTGCCGGAGGGCTGATTCAACACGCCGCCCCACGCGTAAGATCCTAATTCCAGATAGACGTCGATGGGGTAGAGCTTTTTGAACGTCTCGAAGGTGTGCTTCACGCTGGCCTCGGTGATGAAGCCGTTGGTGGTGAGATCTTCAGGATATTCCCAGCAGCAAAATTCCACGACCTTATAATCGCGGCCGCCATCGCGAACTGTATATGCAAAGGTCGTCGAAGAAGGGCTGTGGCCGGGGATCAGGTACGCCGTCACGGAAAGCGGGCCGACTTTCACCACATCGCCGTCGAACAGCGCGCGGTCCACTTTCGCAGGCGGATATCCCGCAGGGCCACGTCCGCCGCCCTTCGCGTTCGGATCGGGAGGACGGGGAATCGCCGGGGGATTGAACATGCCGTGCTCGATGTAGGGAACCTCGCCGAAGCCGGCCATGAGCTGTGCACCGGACTTCTCCTTAAAATAGGCAGCGCCGCCGGATTGATCTCCGTGGTTGTGATTCAGGAGGATGGCTTTGATGTCGGTCACTTTGAAGCCCATCTTCTCGATATTCTTCTGAACGCCTTCGGCCGTGGCCGCGGAGCCTGCGCCCAGCATAATGTGTCCCTGCGGCGACGTGAGCAGAAAGACCTCTCCGTTGTTGTTGCCGACGAAATAGAGATTGCCGATGATCTTGAACGGCTCCGCGGGCAGCGTGCTGTCCTTGATCTGCATGCGGACTTCGGTGGAGGTGGCTGCCATCGCCTTGCCGAGTTCCGCCTGCTTCGCGGTGAAGGGCGCGCTGGGAGCTTGCGCACGCGCCAGCACGGAGACGAGGGCGATCGAGACGCATGCGAGCCGAAAACGAGACATGATTTTCATACTCCTTTGGCGTTGTAATATATCAGGCGCCGCGACGCCGCACAAGTTGCAGCCAAACTCTTGTAAAGAAGTGTTAAGAACAATGGATCATCGGCCCCTTGTCACTGAGCAGCACCGATGATATGCTTCCCTCCGCTCGCGTTGTAAATAACTCAACGAAGGGGAATGCAAATGGGGATCAGATCTCGCACGGGTAGTCCATTTGTGCTGACACTGGCGGTCGTGTCGGCATTACTTTTGGGCGTAGGGGTCAGCCGGCTGAGCGCGCAAGGCTCGACCGCGACGGTGTTGGGAACGGTAACGGACGCGTCGGGCGCCGCGATTCCCGAGGCGATGGTGCAGGTGAGAAACACCGCCACAGGCGTAACGCAAATCATACCGTCCGATGCGCAAGGACGTTATCGAGTCCCCGAAATCAACATCGGCGATTATGAAATCCAGGCGTCGAAGGTTGGGTTTAACACGGTGGTTCGCAGAGGCGTCACGCTTTCGGTGAACTCGCAGGCGGTGGTCGATTTCACGCTGCAAGTCGGCCAGCAACAACAGACGGTTACGGTGGAGGCTGCGGCTGCGGTGGTGGAAACTACGAACGCGGCGGTGGGCACGCAGACCTCGCAGGAGCAGATGCGCGAATTGCCGCTGAACGGGCGCAACTTCGAGCAGTTGATCCAATTGGCGCCCGGCGTATCAACGGTGCAGTTCAGCACGAACGCCATGCAGGGACGCGCGGCGCAATATTCGATCGCAGGCGGACGCCCCGAAGGCCAATCGATCATGCTGGATGATGAGAATCTACAGAGTTTCTGGAACAACGGCATCAGCTCTGTTACCGGTTCTTCTCTCGGCGTCGAAGCCATTGCGGAATTCCAGACGCTGACCAATGCCTATGGCGCCCAGTTCGGCGGCAACGGATCTGTGATCAACGCGGCCAGCAAGAGCGGCACGAATTCGTTTCACGGATCGGCATTTGACTTCCTGCGTAACAGCGTCTTTGACGCCCGCGACTATTTCAATTCGCGCTCCAGTACGCCGCCGTTTCGCAAAAATCAGTACGGCGGTAGCGTGGGTGGTCCCATCAAGAAGGATAAATTCTTCTTCTTTGTGGACTATGAGGGCATCCGGCAGTTCCTGAACCAGAGCGTCGGTCAAGCGCTGGTTCCGGATTGCTCGGCTGGCTTCACGACCGGCTTCTGCGCGATCACCGCGACGAACCCGACCACGGCCGCGGCGATCGCCAACACGCTGCGGCTCTATCCGGCTCCGCCGAACCCCGGCGCCGGCGGAATCCAAAGGCTCACGACTTTTGGCAATCAGGTCATTCACGAAGATTACGTTCTCTTCCGTTTGGATTACACCCTCGGTGCGAAAGATTCGATCTTCGCCCGTTACTTCTCGGATCAGGCGTATCAGCTCTCGCCTTTTGCCGGTGCCGCGCAATCCGTCGGCGGAGGCCCGATTGCGCTGTGGCCTGGAACAGATAACTCTCACGCGCAGTACACGACGATTGAAGAGCGCCACATTTTTAGCCCAACGGTTGTGAATCTGTTTAAGATCAGCTACTCGCGCCCGACGAAAAGCTCGGCGGAACTGGATAAGGCGACGGCGCCGGATGGCTCCCATCCCCTTCAGTTCTTCCCGCAGTCCACGGACTTGGAAGACGGATTCGTAAACCTGGCTTCCGCGGGTCTGACGCCGCTCGGGCCGGCCACGGGGACAGGGCATTTCACGTTCGCGCAGAATCGCTACGCGCTGGGAGATGACGTGCTCTGGACGCTAGGAGCCCACAGCATCCGCGTCGGCTTCCAGGGCGACCGGCTGCTCAACAACAGTTGGAATCCGATCTCCGAAGATGTGGTCTGGACCTTTTCGTCCTTTGGCTGCGCGGCTGCGCCGACCACGACCGGATGCTTTCTCTCGGGCAATGCAGTCACCGAAAGCGGCGTGATTCCGGCACCGGGCAACACGGCACACCGCGATTACTTCCAATATCACTATGCTCCTTATGTGCAGGACGACTGGAAGGTGTCACCCAAACTTACCGTGAATCTCGGACTCCGCTACGAAGGGGCTTCCAATGTTACGGAGCGGCACGATCTGCTCTACACGGTTCTCGACTATCTTCACGATTCAAATTTCTCGCGTGTGCCGCATGTGTTCCAGACGAATCCGTCGACGAAGAACTTCGATCCACGCGTCGGCTTTGCGTACGATCCGTTCTCGAACCACAAGACAGCCATTCGTGCCGGTTTTGGATTGTTCCACGATCCGATTTCGGTGCAGGCGTATCAGACCGGCTTCGGCGGCGCGTATCCGTGGCAACAAGCGTCACTTCCGGTGACAGTAAACGGTGTTACAACGCCGGCGATCTATCCGTTCGCGCCGACCAGTATTCCCATCATTGGTCAGACGCTGCCCTGGTATTACCCGATCTCGTCGACGCCCTATATGATTCAGTACAACCTGAACATCCAGCATGAAATCCTGCCGAACACGGTGTTGAGTGTCGGCTATGTTGGTTCCAAGGGAACGCACCTGCTCACCGGCATCGAAGCGAATCCGCCGATTCCGACGATTACGAATGGCCAATATTCGTTCTGCGCTCTCAATGCCGCTGGCACGGCATGCGCCAGCCAAAATCCGCGCGTGAATCCCGGGCTCCGTTTACATGGTGACGGACCGGCCGATTTCCGATTCGCGTTACAACTCGCTGCAGGTTTCGGCGAATCGCCGGCTAAGCCGCAGCGTGCAGGCGCAGATATCCTACACGTGGTCGAAGTGTATAGATGACGGCGCGTTTGGCGTGGGCAGCTTCAACGGATTGAACGTAACGCCTTCCGCGATTGAGAACCCATTCAATCAGAAGATCGACAAAGGCCCGTGCAGCTACGATATCCCCAACGTGCTGCGGATCAATGGCCTGTGGGTTCTGCCAATTCACGTAGGTAATTCCTTCGCGAAGAAATTCGTGGAAGGCTGGCAACTCAGCGGGATCATGAACCACTATAACGGCGTGCCGCTGAATGCGAATTCCGGATTCGATCGCGCTGATTTCACGTCAGGCAGTACGCCGCGCGCGAACTATGCTCCCAACAACCCGGCTCTGACGGTCGGCTCAATCACCTATCCCGCTTGCAACAACAGCCCGTTCGTCGGCCAGCAGACGCTGTGGTTCAATCCGAACTGCTTTACGCTGCAAGCCCCGGGAACCTTCGGGAACGCGGGTCGCAATACAATGCGAGGCCCGGGCTTCTTCAACATGGACCTCTCGCTCTCCAAGGAAACATCGGTTCGCGAATGGCTCAGGGTTCAGTTCCGCTGGGAGGTTTTCAATATCACCAATCACGAGAACTTCGGCAATCCGAACAACAACATGTTCACTGGGGCGGGGACCATTAGCCCGACCGCAGGACTGATCACGGCCAGCAATCTCGGGTCTACGCCGCGGCAGATGCAGTTCGCATTGAAGTTTACGTTTTAGTCAACGCACCTTGAGGCGAATGCCCTCGCGGTTGGATGCACACGCATCCATCGCGGGGGCATTTTGTTAGAGAAGCGATTTACGGACGGACGCCGGGGACGTTCACGCGGATGCGCCACAAATTCTTGGCGCTGACCAGGTACATGGTCTTGCTGTCGGGATCGCCAAACGCGTTGTTCGCGAAGCGGATCATTTCGGGAGCGCGCACCAGGCCGAGGCGCTTGCCTTCGGGCGAAACGATCCATAGGCCGCCGGTGGCAGCGGTGTAGATATTTCCTTTGCGATCCACCTTCACGCCGTCCGGGCCGCCCAGGCCTTTCTCGCCAGTCAGGTCGAGTATGACGCGCGAGTTCTTTACTGTATCGTCCGGCTGAATGTCGTAGGCGAAGATTTTACGCATGGCCGGTTGTGGGCCGCCATTGGTCACGTAGAGAACCTTCTCATCAGGCGAGAGCGCGATGCCGTTGGGAGGCAGTCCGCCGGGGTCCTTATCGAGCAGAGTCAGCTTGCCCTTCCTGATCATGTAGACGCCGTGATAGGGAAGTTCTTTTTGCGGGCTCTGCTCGCCTCCCTTGAGGCATCCGGCTCCGCCGTCGGTAAAGAAAATCGTTCCATTCGATTTGATGACCAGATCGTTGGGGCAGCTGAGGCGCTTGCCTTCGTAACGATCGGCCAGCACCGTGCGTTTGCCGTCCTTCTCGACGCGCTCCACGGCGCGGTCGCCCGTGGCATCCATCACCAGCCGATGCTGTTTGTCCAGGGTGAGGCCGTTGGTCCCACGCCCACCTTCGTCGACGGGCTTGGGTCCGTCTTTGCTGCCGGCGTTTTCCAGGAAGACAGAGAGCTTGCCGGTCACCGGACACGCATCATTGAAACAATCCGGAACCCATTTGTAAACTTTGCTGGCGGGAATGTCACTGAACAGTAGATAACCGGTTTTGCCGGTCGGGACCCAAACGGGTCCTTCACCGCCTTCGAATCCCTCGGCGGCAAGCTTCTCCAGCTTCGCGCCGGGCGAGAGGATGGCGTCGAGCGCCGGGTCGAACTTCACGATTTCCTGGGCGCATGCAGCCAGCGAGCCGACTGTGGTCACCAGGGCCAGCGAGGCGAACGTCCCCGCGTGCCTGCGGAGAGTGTTGAGCGTCTTGAGCATGTTCGGTTTCACCTTTGAAAGAGCATAGCGCGTCCCGGCAGAGAATCGCGCGGAGCAGCCCGTTGGAACGCTTTGAACAATGCGGCCTCGCTCCTGCCGCGGGGTTGTCTGCTAGAAGCTGTACTTTAATGCGAACTGAATCTTGCGCGTCGGCTGGGCAACGTTGTTCAGGCCGAAGGTGGAGCTGTTGTTCACGCCCTCGAAGGCCGGCACCACGGCGTTGCCCGGAGCCGCCGTGCCAGGCGGCATGGAAACAAAGCTGTTCGTCAAATTGAACGCGTCCGCGCGAATCTCCACGGAGTGGCGCTCGTGGAAGCGGAAGATGCGGGAGAGCGCGAAGTCCATATCCCAGAATGTGGGACCCACGACGCTGTTCCACCCCAGGCTGCCGAACGTGCCGAGAGGCTGGCACGGGGCCGGAACCGTGGCGCTGCAAACCTGCGCGAAGGCGTTGTAGTTGAAATAAAATTGGTTCGGACCCGAGTTCCCCGTATACGCGTTGGGCAGAACCTGCGTGGGGCGCTGGTGATTGATGCCGCTTAGCTCGCGGTCGACGCCCGTGCCGTCCTGAATGGAAAGCGGCGTGCCGGAGGTGAACCGGTAAATTCCGGAAACCTGCCAGTCGCTTAGGACCCAGCGCATCGCCTTGTTCGCAAGCTTCGGCGTCAGGTACACGGCGGTGATGTTCACGATGTGCCGGCGGTCCGCATCGCAATTGCCGCGGTCGAAATCCAGGTTGCCGTACATCGTCGATGTTTGATCAGACTTCGAATCATAGCCCTGGAAAACGCCGATGCAGTGGGACCAGGTCCAGTTGCCGCTGAGGTTCAGCCCATGGCTGAGCCGCTTCTGGACGGAAGTCAGCAGTCCATTGTAGATTTGCGTTCCCGCGGGCTGCCATTGATCCATGTTGCCGACGAATTGTCCCTGCGACGGGTTCGCGACGCTCAGCACGCGGCGAGCCTGAGTGTTGGACGTGCCGCTGCACGTAAGTGCCGTAGCGGCGCATCCCGTGGCCAGCGGCGTTCCCAGCAGCTCGGCGTAGTTGATGGGCTGATTGATCGCCAGATGCTGCATGCGGCTGCCGATGTAACTGGCCGAAACCACCCACGTGGTGCCAATCTGTTGCTGCACGGCCAGATTGTACGAGTAGGTCACTGGCGTGCCCAGGTTGTAATCGTTGGTGATGAACTGGCCTGCCTGCGTGAATTGCACGTTGGGCGTGATCGAATACGGATAGGGATTGCCGCCCGTGATCGCGGCGTAAGGATTCTGGAAATTGGTTCCGGTTTGGGCGAACGTGCTGCGTCCGCCCCACGGGTTTGAGCCGGCTTGATCCTGCCGGGAGATGCCCGGCACATACGCGTAGCCGAAGGCGTAGCCGGCGCGCACGGAGGTTTTTCCATTGCCCTTCGGATCCCATGCGAGGCCTCCACGGGGATCGAAATGGGTCCACTGTTTGTAGATGCCGTCCGTGCCGGGGAACCCGGGATCGCCCGGGAAGTAGAAGCCATACGGCGCGTTCAAGAACACGGTGCTTTTCTCTGATGCGCCCGTGAGGAATCGCGCCATGGAGAAGTTCGAAATCTGGCCGTTGCTGACGGACATGGGCAGGTATGGCTCCCAGCGAATGCCGAAGTTCAAGGTGAGGCGCGGCGTGATTTTCCAGCTATCGGTGACGTAGAGATTGAAGAAATTCTGGCGGCTGGCCGAAGTGTTCGGCAACCCCTGCATGAAGCTGCTGGGAGCGCCGGTGAAGAAATCGGCCATGCCGACGCCGGTGACGGAGCCGTTGAACGTGAACTGGCCGGCGCCCGCAAAATCGTTTAGCGAGCTGTATTGCCCCCGGAGGACGCCGCCGCCGAATGCGATTTGATGGTTGCCCTTCACCCAGTTCACGTCATCGTTCACAGCGCCGGAGTTGACGTTGAAGTAGGCTTTACCCTGGCTGCCTCCCGCTCCGCCGCCCGCGGTGAAGCCGCCGGATATGATGACGCCGCCGAGTTCGTGATTCTGAGCGCCGCACCAATAATTGATAAGCCCCGCGTCGCAGAAATCGAACGACGGGTTTTCGATGTTGCCGGATGCTGTACGATCGAAGGCCACGCGCAGGGAGTTCACCACGTTCGGAGTGAGTACATATGTGTGACCCAAGGCGAACGATTGTCCCAGCTGGTCTAGGCCCGTGGTGGCCGCAGTCAGCAAATTTGGTGTGATCGAGAACGCATTCTTCATCAGATTGTGCGTTTCCAGCACGCGGAAGAACACCGACTGTTTGTCGTTCAGTTGATAGTCCACCTTCGAGACGCCCTGAATATAGTTTTCGGCATCCGGTGTGTTGTAGGTGATCTGCCCGCACTGGTTGGGCGTGATTCCGCCGAGGCTGCCGACAATCTTGTCGGCAATGTAAACGGCGGGCGCCGAGTATAGACCCGGGTTGATCGTATAGGTGTTATTAAAGGCACCTCTCAGCGGCGCCTTCGCCACGCCGCCATTGCATGCAGCCGAAGCGAAGGCGGTCCAGTCGCCGGCCAGCATCGTCGGCGTGGGGACGAACGTAATCGTGTTATTGGGATTCGACCGAAGTCCGGTGCCTTGAAGTCCCGCGAAAAAGAACAGCTTGTTCTTGATGATGGGGCCGCCCACGGTGCCGCCCCATTGATTTCGTTTGTAGGAGAAGACTCCGGCCGAGAAATATTCGCGGGCGCTGCCCAGCCCGCTGTTGCGAATGAACTCGAATAGATTGCCATGAAAATCGTTGCCGCCGGAGCGGGTCACGATGGTGATGGCGGCGGCCGATCCGTGCGAAGCCTGCTGCCCGCTGGACTCCACCTTGAATTCCTGCACCGCGTCCGGAAACGCGATCGGCATGGTGGTGCCTGTCATGAAATTGACGTGGTTGGCGCCGTCCAGCGAATAATCCGTGCCGAAGGGCTCGCCGCTGGCGGCCTGCCCGGCGATCGAGATCATTGGCAAGTTCAGAAAGAAACTGCCGCGGATGTTTCCGGAATTCACCGCGCCGCCGGCGAGCGTAATCAGGTCGGTCACGTTGCGGCCGTTCAGCGGAAGATCGACGATGCGCTGCGTCTGCACCACTTCGCCGATGCCGGAACTGCGCGTTTCTACCTGCGTAGCGTTCGCTTCGACCAGGACCTGCTCGGTAACCTGTCCCACCTTCAGTGCCGCAGTGACGACCGGATCGCTATTGACTTGCAGGACGATGCCGGATTGCACATACTTTGTGAAACCATCCTTCGTCACCTCCACCTGGTAAGGGCCCAGCGGGAGATTCGTCAAAACGAATCCGCCGTCCGCCCCGGCCTGGACAGTGCGCGCCAGCCCGGTCTCTGTTTGTGTGGCTTTTATTTCGGCGCCGGCAACGGCCGCTCCGCTGGAATCCACAACAGTGCCGTGCATTTGCGCGGTCGCTTGTCCCCAGGCCGCGGTGCAACTCAACACGGCGAGAAGAACTATGGCAAGTAAAGACTTCATGTGACCCCCCTGTTTTCTCGACTACTGAATCAACGACGACGCACTTCAAAACATCCATGTGCTTCGAAAAACGCCGCGTTCCTTGCGAAAGGCAGTAGCGCCCACCAAAACGTTCGCGTTAGTATCCTTGAACAAAATGACGGTGTCAACGGTGCCTTCGCGAGCAGCACTGCTTTGGTAGGCTGGAGAGTCCATGAAATCGAAACGACGCCGAGATTCTCCTGCCGCCTCCCGCGTATGGCCCCAGCGATGGACGCGGCCCGCGATGGAACTCGCGTTAGTGATCCTTGTGCTGCTGGCGTATTCGAACTCGTTTCAGGCGGGATTCACGCTGGATAATCACGGGCTCTTGCGCGACCCGCGCGTGCAGCAGGCGACCGCCCACAATCTCGGGCTGATCGCCGATCACAGCTATTGGTGGCCCAGCGGAGAGTCGGGACTATATCGCCCGCTTACGACACTTTCGTATCTTTTCAACTACGCGATCCTCGGCGATGGTGATCAACCGGCGGGCTATCACTGGGTAAATCTCATACTGCACGCTGTCAATGTGCTCCTCGTTTTCTCATTGCTGCTTAGATTGACGGGCGAGTTGAAAGTGTCGGGATTGATCTCCGCTGCATGGGCCGTACATCCGGTGTTGACGGAATCCGTGACGAACATTGTCGGCCGCGCGGATTTGCTGGCGGGCGCGGCGACGCTCGGTGGCTTGCTGATTTATTTGCGCGCCGCGGATGCCAAGGGATGGAGGCGCATCGCGTGGCTGGTTGGCCTGATGGCGATTACCTTCGCCGGGGTCTTCTCTAAAGAGAGCGCCGTTTGCATCATCGGAGTGATCGTCGCGTATGAGTTCATCCGCCCAACGGACGGCGCTTCACCTGGCGCGGAGAGCCCCCGAGGGGCGCTTACCATGAGCTGCATCGCAATCGCGATTCCCATCGTCGCAATGCTGGTGCAGCGATCCAGAGTGCTGGCGGCATCGCTACCGCCGGAGTTCCCGTTTACGGACAACCCGATTGTGGGCGCGAGTTTTTGGATCGGACGATTGACGGCGCTGAAAGTAATCGCGCGGTATCTGTGGCTGCTGGTGTGGCCCGCCAAGCTTTCGAGCGATTATTCGTACCCGGAAATTCCTCTCTTTCGCGGCACGCTTGGCGATTCCATCGGCTGCATGGTCGCCGTGCTGGCGCTCGCGCTTTTACTTTACCTATACAAGCGAAGCCGATTGGCCTGCTTCTTTTTGTGCTTTGCAGCGGTGACGTTCTTCCCCATGTCGAACCTTGCGCTGCCGATTGGCACGATCATGGCGGAGCGCTTCCTGTATCTGCCGTCGATTGGCATTACGGCCTGTCTGGTTCTCGCGATCTTTTGGATTTGCGAGCGTATGAATGTTGCGAAGATTGTGCCCGTCGCGATTTGCCTGATGATTGCCTGCCTCGCAATCCGCACGTGGGCACGGAACGCGGATTGGCTGGATGACCGCTCGATCACTGTTGCGAGCCTGGAGGCTAGTCCGAACAGCTTTAAGCTGCATCGTCAAATGGCCGCGCTGATCTATGGCGAGGAACGGACGCCCGAAAATATACGTCGTGGAAAGGACGAAGCCGAAAAGAGCGTCGCGCTGATCGAAGACTTGCCCGACCCCGAGAGCACGGCCGAGCCGTTTTGTCTCGCCGCCGCGTACGATTTTCTGGAGGGCGAGCTCGAGAACCCGGCAACATCGGCGAGTCTCTCCGGCGAAGCGGCTGCGGCCTACGACAAAGGGATCGCGCGGGCTCACCGATGCGCGGCCATCGACAAAGCCGTCCACGCGGCATACCTCGCCAAACTTCCGCCGGGGATGCTGGCGCCGGAGGGAGATCCGCAACCTTATTTAATGCTCTCCTCCGCCTATATTAGGCTGGGGGACACAGGCAAGGCCGTAGGCGCCGCGCGCGAGGCACTACGCTTGTACCCCCGCAGCGCGGCGGGGTACCTGCAAGTAGCCAATGTATTCATGAACCATAGCTTGCGGGAGGATGCGGCCTCGGCTCTGACCGAAGGGCTGCTCTTGACCTCAGGCGCCGGGTTGGCCGACGCGCTAGGCACTATATATAACTATGCGGATGGCACGTGCAGTGTGGTGGAAACGGGGGCGGGGCATACGATGAATCCTCGGTGCAGGCCGTTTCGCGAACGGGTGTGCGCGCTGTCCGCGGACGTGCTGAAGGCTCGCGTGGAAATGAGCCGGCGCGATCTGGCGGAAGAGCAGCGCCGCGAATTCGTGCAGACGTACGCGTGTTCCTCGGCGCCGCTCGACGCGATTGTACGGGGACGATAACATCGCGACTGCCGCCGTGTTTCCTATCGATGATAGGGTCTTGCCATCGGGGTTCGGTGATGTGTTCGGCGATGGTTGACACCCGCGGCGGGCTCACATAGAATGCACTGGTCATATTGAACGGGGCATCCAGGACAAAGGGAGTTCGCAACAGCCACATGAATCATCTTGATCGTTTTAACAGCATCCAAGGCGCCACGAGGCGGCAACTGCTCAAGACTTTCGCGGGCGCAGGGGTCGCCGGATATGCCTCGCTGCGCGTGCTATCCGCGCAGGCTAATCCGCGCCGCATCGACGTGCATCATCACTTTCAGCCGCCCACCGACGGCAACGCGGGATTGAAATGGTGGACGCCTGAGAAGTCGTTCGAAATGATGGATAAGTACGGCGTCGCGTTCGCGATGATGTCGAACCCGGGCGCGTCCACGTCCGCGTACGACGGCACGGAAAAAGGCAACGCCGCGGCGCGGCGCAGCAACGAGTTCGGCGCGGGGCTCGCGCAGAAATATCCGAAGCGTATCGGATTCTTCGCCGCGATTCCGATGAACAACACCGACGGCGCATTGAAGGAGATTGCCTACGCGCTCGATACGCTCAAGGCCGACGGATTCCAGATCGGCAGCAGCACCGGCGACAAGTGGCCCGGCGATCCGCAATACCTGCCGATCTTTCAGGAGATTTCGCGCCGCAAGGCGTCCGTGTTCATTCATCCGTTCGTGAACAAGTGCTGCAAGGTGCTGATGCCGGGGATTCCGGAATCGGTGGTGGAATACGACTTCGACACAACGCGCTGCATCACCAGCATGCTGTACAACGGTACGCTCTCCGCGTGCCCGGATATGAAGGTGATTGTGAATCATTCGGGTGCGGCGGTTCCCATGCTGGCCGGGCGTATTAAGGATCGCGTGCCCGGCGCGCAGACTTCGAATTTCGGCACGCCGAAGACGAACAGCGACGGAATCAATCCGAAGATTCCCAAAGGCGTTTTCTACGAGCTTCGCAAACTCTATTACGAATGCGCGCACGCGGCGTATCCTTTCCCGATGGCGGCCATGATGAAGCTGGCGCCTTCGACGCAGTATTTGTTCGGCACCGATTATCCGGCGGAGCCCATGGAATCGACCGTCGATCATTTGCCGGATGACAATCTTCCGCCGGAGATCCAGCGCGTGATGTATCGGGAGAATGCCGAGCGCCTCTATCCCCGGCTCAAGAATTTGTAAAACCGCTTTCGGAGGAGGTTCTATGAGACTGCAGAAAGTGACCATGTTCGCAGCGCTGCTGCTGTTCGGGATTAACGCATTCGCACATCACGGGACGTTTGTTTCCTACGATGCGACGAAAATGTTCACGACCAAGGCGACCGTCACCGAGTTCCGTTTCACGAATCCGCACATCCAGTTGTTCTTCGACATCAAGGACGACAAGGGTGAAGTGACGCATTGGAGCGCCGAAGGGCCGGACCCGGCGGTGTTGGTTGCGGTGGGCTGGGGCAAGAAAAAGACGATGAATGCGCTGGCGCCCGGCACCGAGATCATGATCACGATCCAGCCCGCGCGTAACGGGAAGCCCGTGGCCGAGATGAACCACATCGTATTGCCGAATGGCGATTCCGTCTGCGGCATGGGCGGAGCAGCCAAGGCTCCGAATTGCGCCGGCGCCGCGGCGGAGGCGGCTGCCGAAACAAAATAGGGTTGGCCACGCCGTTCATGCCAGCGGAATGATCGGTATCCCGCAATAACGATATCCCCATGCTCCGATCCGATCGCATGTTCGCGCGCGCCGGGATGCCGATGTTGCCCGCCACGTTGTTGCTCGCTCTGTCCATGACCGGCGCGGTTGCTTACGGGCAGGCCGCGGGAGCCACCGAAAGCAAGGCACTGATGTCCGAGCAGTTTTTTAAGAACATTCAAGTGTTGAAGGGCATTCCCGTCAACGAATTCATGGCGACGATGGGATTCTTTTCCGCCTCCCTGGGCTATTCTTGTGAGAATTGCCACGACGGCAACACCTGGGAGAATTACATCTCCGACGCACCGGCCAAGAAGCGACGCGCGCGCGGGATGGTGGCGATGGTGAATACCATCAATAAGAATTTCTTCGCGGGGCGGCAGGTGGTGACGTGCTATTCCTGCCATCACGGCGTCAATCAGCCGAGGATCACGCCGGATCTAACGGCACTCTATGCTTCTCCGGCTGAAGAACCTACCGATATTGTGAATCTTGCCGGCGCGGGACCGACGGCCGATCAGATTTTCGCTCAGTACGCGCAGGCGATCGGCGGCGCGCAGAAGCTTGCGACGCTGACCAGTTACGTCGCCAAGGGCACAAGCGCTGGATACGGACTGGGAGTGGATAAAGATCCGACGGAGATCTACGCCAAGGCCACCGGCGAACGAGCGACGATTGTTCACGGCGCTACGGGAGTTTCCAGCAACAGCTATGACGGACACGAAGCGTGGATGGCCGGTCCGCAGATCGCGGGGCCGAATCTCGAAGTGCCCGCCGCTATCGCTGGTGGGAGAAGACCTGGAAGGCGCGCGCGTGGATGGGTTGCTCTTCTTTCCCGGACGCGCCAAACAGGCGTGGCGCAATGGAAGGCCGGGACGCCCACCGAGATCGACGATAACGACGTGCAGGTGGTGCAGGGAATCAGCGCGGCGGGCGAGATCGTCACCTTGTACTTCGACGCCGAGACACATCTGCTGACGCGCTCGGTGCGCTACACGAATTCGCCCGTGGGGCGAATCCCGACGCGCGTGGATTATTCGGATTATCGCGATGTGGCCGGCGTGAAGATGCCGTTCAAATGGACCGCCACCTGGCTGGATGGCAGACAGACGTTCGAGCTTACAGACGTTCAGTCGAACGCGGCGATTGACGCGGCGAAGTTCGGCAAGCCGCCCGCGCGTTAGGCGGCACAATCCATGGCTACCGCGCCGTGCAAGGCTGCGGACTCCACTTCGCACCATCCGCTTCTTTCTTGAAGTGCGTGCTCAGCATAAAAGGAGCCGTCAGGTACATCGGATCTTCCACGGTTGATGTGTTGATGATGTAGGAATCGCCATTCGGCTCGTTCACGCGATCGAAAAATTCGGTGACAATGGCCTTGTCGCTATACGGCACGCCGTTCTTGCGCAGGTACCCGGCTTTGAAATTCGTAGTGACCACTCTGAGCGATCCGGCGCGCCCGTCCACGGAGCCCAATCCCGCGCGTCCGCCATCCGTAGCCGTGATCGTGCCGGGCATCAGCTCCCAGCAGGCCTTGGAAACGCCTTGCCAATCGCCGCCCTTGCTCTGCGGCGCGCCAAAGGAAAACAGGCGCGTCTGCTCGCCGGAATCCACTTCCATTTTCAACGTCTGGTCGTCCTGCCACGTGATGTGGAGCCTACCGGGCACCCGCATCAGCGCGGGCGCGCCATACGCCTTGCATTGCTCGCCGGCCGCCTCATCCTTGGCGGGATCCCACGCCTGTGCGATTTTGCGGCCTTCGGGATTCAACGGCATGCTGGTGAAATCGCCCTTGGGCGGCGTCACCATGCGGAAGCGCCAGTCGCCGGTGACAACCGAAACCCAATAGCCGGTCAGGTCGATGGGCGCAGCTTCCTTCGGAGTGCGAACCGGCGCGGGCCCGCGTCCGCCGCGTCCCTGCGCGCACAAACTCACGGCGCCCACGGCACAGACAACCATCGCTTTCCACATCCAACGTGGCATCGGCATCAATTCTTTCCCCTTGTCATATTGAACGTACGGATCTCCGATACCGCGTCGCTCCTGAAACGGACGGATTAGTCGAACGTGCCGCCCCACTTCCATCCGTCGGCCGGGCGCTCGACGCTGACCAATCGCAGACGATGATCATCAGGGTTCCGTCCCGGCTGGCCGACGACGATGATATGGTCGCCCGGCTTGATGCTGTCGCGCGTCACGCCCTGACGGCCCAGTTGTCCGCCCGCGCCCCATTCTATGGCCCACGTCTGCATGACGCCCTTCTCGTCGGGAGCGTCTACATGCAGGAACGAGTGCGGATTGCGGAACAGGAACTGCACCACCGTCCCCTCGATTTTCTGTTTGTCGTCTTCCTTGTAAGTCGCGGCGAATGAGTGATGCGCGAATAAAGCGCTGCCGCTCACGAATAAGCCAGCCATCAACGTCGCCGCAAAAATTGCGCGTTTCATAGACACCCCCACTGGACCGATTTTCTCCAGCGGCAAGCATATATCAGATGGAAATCCGTGTCTAGCCCCGCTATCCTGATTCGGATCTCACCGAATTGGGGAAGCGGCTGGGAGTTGTTTCGTTGGACTCATCGGCGAGCAGGAAGTCGTCTAGTTGCTGCCGCGCGGAAACCACTCTACACGGGCGGCGTTGCCATTAAACCTTCACGTGCATCGGGCCGATAGAAGATCGTGGCGATCCATGTCCAGGCCGCGCCGTTCGCGCGACTCTTCCGAGCCTACCGTCAACTGGCGCACCGCCGGACGCTGGCGTGCGCAGTGGTTTTCCTGTTCACCATCGGGCTGCGCTGCACGCTGCTGCCGTGGATGGCTCCGCCGAATCCCACCATTCACGACGAGTTCAGCTATTTGTTGGCAGCGGACACCTACGCGCACGGACGGCTGGCGAACGCGGCGCCGCGCTACTGGGAACATTTCGAAACGTTTCAGGAATTGCTGCAGCCGGTGTACGCGTCGAAGTATCCGGTGCTGCAAGGCGTGGCGCTGGCGTTGGGTCAGAAAGTTTTTGCGTCGCCCTGGACCGGAGTGGTCCTGACATGCGCATTAATGGGCGCGGCCCTGTGCTGGATGCTGCAAGGTTGGATTTCAGCCGAGTGGGCCTTGGCGGGCGCGCTATGCTTCGCGTTCCGCACCGGCGTGCTGAGCTATTGGATGAATTCGTTCGAAGGCGGCGCGATTGCGGCGATGGGAGGAGCACTCGCGCTGGGCGCCGTGGCGCGCGTGGGAATGAGCGCCGAATATCGTCACGCCGCGACATGGGCGCTGGGGCTTTCAATCCTGATGCATTCGCGTCCCTATGATGCCGCAGCGCTGGGAGTGTGCACGGCGATCGTTCTGGCGTGGCTCATGCTGAAGAAGCAAAGCACATGGAGGTCGGCGCTAACGCACGCGGCGATTCCCACGGCCGCCGTCTTTGTGATCGCGCTGGCCGCGATGGCCTGGATCGATCTGCGTGTTACCGGCAATGCGTTGACCTTGCCGTACCTCGCGCATGATCGCGAGTATGTCGCGGCGTCTCCGTTTTTATTCGTCGAGCTTCCGCCGCAGCCCGCGTATCGCCATCCGGTGATGCGCGATTTCTACACGGGCGCCGCTCTAGACATCTGGAAAGAATCGCGCGCGCAGCCCGTGGTTCAATTGCTCGGGCGCATGTACATCGTCATCAACTTCCTGTTCGGCGCGTGGCCCATCGCCGTGATCGCTCTGCTGTGGCCATTCGCTCTCAAAACCACCGAGCAGCGGGCCGGAGCAATATTCGCAGCTGCGGGATTCGCATCGCTCATTCCGTTGGTCGGCGTCTATCCGCACTACGCGGCGGCTTTCGCTCCCGCGTTTCTCCTGCGATTCTTTCAGGGCATCGCGCAATTAGGATCGTGGCGCGGATGGTGGGGACGCGCAGCTGCCGGCGCTGTGATCGTGATGTTCCTGTTTTCAGGGCGCGACGGCTTCAGCGCGATTCTGGCGCAGCGCTCGGCCGGCTTTGGTGCGGCGCGGGCCGCTATGAACACGCGCCTGACGGCGATGCCGGGCAAGCAGTTAGTGCTGGTGCGCTACGCACCCGGTCACAATACGCAAAACGAATGGGTATTCAACGCCGCCGATATCGACGCATCGAAAGTCGTGTGGGCGCGCGAGATGGGGCCAGACAAAGATCGGCCGTTCGTCGACTACTATCACGACCGCGAAGCGTGGCTGCTGGAGGCCGACCAGACTCCACCGAAGCTTACGCTGTATTCGCGGCCGGAAGCGGACAAGCAAGCACGCCGCTAAACGCCTCCGCGCGTAGGCTGTGGACTACTTCTCGAATTTCGAAAAATCCAGGTAATCGCCGGAGCAGGAAATTTCGCCGAGCTCCCACTTCGGGCGCTGTTCCGCGTTGAAAGTCGCCGATTTCCACGGCTTCACGAAGGCTATGGGATCGGTCATCGTGATCTCGATTTCCATATGATCCTTGTCGACGCGGTTGAAGCGTTCGTTCACGCGCAATTGATCGCTGTGCGGATGCCCCGCGCGATCAATCCACGTGCGGTCGTTCAGGCCGTTCGTATCGACGACAAAGACGTGGTCGCTTTCCCAATGTCCCACCGACGTTCCCATCCACGTGAGATCGGGATCGGTGGGCAGGGGCCGTCCGTCGGTATAAATGCGGCGGATGGTGTGATCGTATTCGAAAATCATCAGCGTGAATTTCGGAGTGGGAATGAACTCGAACGGATACGGATGGAAGTACACGCGAGGTGTGCCCGGAGGCGCGCAGTGCGTGAGAACCGGATCGTTAGTCGTATCGAGAGTGTACGCGCCGGTGTTCGAAGGCTTGGCCTGCTTAAATTTTTCCTGCGCCCACGGCGTCATCTCCGGGCCGTCCTTCGAAAAGGTAAAGAGATAGAAGTTCTTATTCTCAGGAGTTGCCCGCATCATCCAGGGCCCGCCCAGCTGGTGCGCGGGCGCCGGTTCACCCAGCTTTGTCGGAGCGGCAGCGGCGGCCCTTCCCCCGCCGTCCTGAGCTTGTCCTGCGCACAACGCCGAACCCAGAACAGCTGCAACCGCGAGAATCGCAATCTGTGATGACCTTCGTGCCATGCTTCCTCCCCAAACGGGTCAGCGGATTCGCGCAACCTCACGCAGATTTTCTCATTGGCCCGACGGAGTGTCAACGGGCAGCGATTGGGGAACGTGCAATACGTTCGTGCCGAGATGTTCGGCGCATCTCCGACGCTTCTATAGCCGCACTTTTCGATTCGCTCGGATATTCCGCGCCCACTCCAGCATTGCGACTGCCAGCGCACCCACCAGCATGAGGAGAATACTGGGTGGGAGCGGTGTGGTAACTGGGAGCGGTGGCAGTGTGGCACCGGTGGTGACAACACCGAAGATCAGATCGGAGAAGTCGCCGTAGCCTTCCACGCCACCCGCGGGAAGGGCTGCCGTGAAGGCCGAATCTTCCAGGCCGATGTAATACTGGCTCGCGTTCGTCCCTGCCTGGAAGGCCGCGAAGTGCTGGTGCGACACGTCGTAGGGAGTCTGAGCCGCGTTCAACTGCGAAGGCTCGCCCATGTAGTAGGTCACCAGGTCGCCGTCGGTCCCGCACTGGGCCAGGCTGACCGAACCTTCCGTGCAAGTCTTCACGTAGATGCCCCAGGTGGCATAAGGGCTGCCGCTGGCCAGATTGTAGGTGCCATCATTCACCACTCCAGTGAACATGGTACCGGAGGTGTACACGGCGCCGATGCTGTTGTTGAGATTGATCGCGTTGGCTGCCTGCAGAACAATGTGATTGTTTTGGGCATTCACCTGGCTGGTTGCATCGTAGATGCCGAACTCGGCTATGCTGTTCGCGGCGCTGTTGGCGTAGAGCAGGGTGACAGAGAGGCCGCCTTTCTGCCGGAGGAAATTCAAATTCGAGACGTAATTCGGAGTGTTGCCGTTATTGACCAACATCTGTCCGCCGCTCGCCATGTAGTTGACGCCACAAGTGGAGCACCCCGCAGTCACGTTCGCGTTCTGTGCAAACGCGCCCGTATCTGAGAGGAAATTGCCGACGTTTACCGCGGAACTTCCATTCACAACGTCGCTGGAAGTATTATTCCAAAACGATCCCGAGGGATTGAAGGCCGAGGAAACTGCCGTGGACGATCCAGAATTCAGGTTGTCGGCGAACGCGACTGAACCGCCCATAAACATGAAGACACTCAAAGCGAGCCTCAGAGTTTTCATTTCCGCACCTTTCTTAACGCCTCTGTACGCCCAAAATTGGCGTACAGCCCAGGTGGTTCGACGACTGATACTCGTACTCGCAGCCCGGTAACAACCTGAGGCCGTGAAGTATATCATATGGAAACTGACTGGTCGCGCCCGACCATTGCGCACGAGGGAGCGCTTAAGTATGATCTTGATGAACTTTAAGGAGCGTCATCTGTCGATGAATCGATCTCGCGTGGTTTTGCTTGTCAGTGCAGTGGCTTTTCTAGGCGCAGCGGCCTTCGGCCAGCAGTCCTCCGGGCTGGATATCTCAGGCTCCTGGTTCAACGTCTACCAGGGCACGGATTCGAACGCCACTATACCGTTGGTGGCCTACGGCGGCTATCCGCTGGACGAAGCGGGACGCCTGTACGCGCTTACGTGGGACCCCTCGCGCATGACCGAGCGCCAGCAGCAGTGCGCGCAGTATAGCCCGCACTTCCTGCTGCACGGCGGCGGCAACTATCGCTTCTGGGAGGAGCGCGATCCGTTCACGCAGCGGCTCATCGCGATCAAGCAGTACGGGCAAATCACCGAAGGCACGCGCACCATCTGGATGGATGGCCGCCCGCATCCGCCGGCTTACGCGCAGCACACGTTCTTGGGATTCTCCACCGGCAAGTACGAAGGCAACGTGCTGACGGTCTACACCACCCACATGAAGCGCAACTGGATCAAGGCCAACGGCATGACGCAGAGCGATCAGGCGACCATGATCGAACATTTTATCCGTCATGGCGATCGCATCACGTATGTGTCGGTGCTGACCGATCCTGTATATCTGAGCGAACCGTTCATGCGAACCACGGACATGGCGCGCGCGACGCGCAATCCCGATGCGTGGCTCTACGCCTGCGACGACGGCGAGCAAGTGGTGGGGCGCCCGCTGGATCAGTCGCCAAATTATCTGTACGGCAAGAATCCTTATTTGACGGAGTTCTCAGCGAAGTACAAGATTCCGCTGGCGGCGGCGCTGGGCGGCCCGGAAACCACGTACCCGGAATACATGGCGAAAATCAAAGACCCGGGCGGCCTGGAAGCGGTCGCAAAGGCCGAGCAGTTTCCGGCGCCGGGTCCGCAGCACACCAGTAAAGCCGTCGATCCGACGCCGCACGACGGCGAAATTCACGTGATGCAGGTGCAGGGCAACGTGTACCTGCTGGCGGGCGAGACGTCGAACATCGTGGTGCAGACCGGCGATCAGGGAGCGTTCGTGGTGGATGCGGGCTCAGGCAAGCTGGCCGACAAAGTGGTGGCGCAGATCAGAAAGCTGGTCGGCGATAAACCAATTCAGTTCATTGTCAGCACCAGCTTCCATGCCGATCACACGGGCGGCAACGCGAAGGTGCGGGCCGCGGGCGCCGATCCCAGCGTGCTCGGTTCGTTCTTCTCAGTCGGCGCGCAGGCATTCGCCGATGCGGGCGTGGGTGCGACGATCATCGGCCATCAAAACGTGCTGAACCGCATGAGCGCTCCTACGGGCAAGGTCGCGCCTACCGATCCCGATGGCTGGCCCAGTGACACGTTTCTGGAAGGCCGCCGCCGCAAATACTATAACGACGAAGCGATCGAAGTCTTCTGGGAACCGAGCGCCTCCACCGACGGCGATACCATCGTGCATTTTCGGCGCTCCGACGTAATCGCCACCGGCGATATTTTCGACACCACGCGGTTCCCGTTCATCGACGTGAAAAACGGCGGGAGCATTTTCGGCGAGATCGACGCGCTGAACAATATTCTCGACAAGACCGTTTACAAGCACGAGGGCGAGGGCGGCACGCTCATCATCCCCGGCCACGGCCGCATTTGCGACGAGTACGAAGTCTCCGAGTATCGCGACATGCTCGCCGTGATTCGCGATCGCGTGCAGGCGATGATCAAGAGCGGTGCCACCCTACAACAGGTGCAAGACGCGCAGTTGACCGCCGACTACAACGACCGCTACGGAGCAACCTCCGGCGATTGGACCACGAACATGTTCGTCGAAGCGATCTACACCAGCCTGAAAGATAGGTCGCCCGAAGCTGAAGAAGGCGGCGTCGGACAAGTAATCGTAAGCACGGCGAATACGATGCCGAAGAAGCTATGGATTTTCGCTTTCGCGATTTGCTGCGGAAACGCGCTCTTTGCTCAATCCTTTCCCGGCACGTGGCAGGGCGCGATAAAAGCTCCGCAGGCTCCGAACGGAGAACTGCGCGTTGTTCTGAAAATCTCGACGACGGCCGAGGACAAACTTGCTGCCGACTTCTACAGCATTGATCAGCGAACCCCGGCCATTCCCGCCACCAGCATCAACGCCAGCGGCAACACGCTGAAGATGACCATTGAGCGAATCAACGGCACCTACGAAGGCAGAATGAGCGCGGATGGAAAGACGATCAGTGGCACATGGACCCAGCTGGGAAACCCCGCGCCGCTCGACCTCACGCGCGCGACGCCGGAAACGGCATGGAATATCCCCGAGCCGCTGCCCCCGCCGAAGATGATGGACCCGAATGCAACGCCTGAGTTCGAGGTCGCCACGATCAAGCCGGCAGATCCCGCCCGGCCCGGCTGGGGCATCAACGTAAACCCCAGTGGTGTTCTCCACACTCACAACACCACTCTCAACGACCTGATCAAATTTGCTTACGATATGCACGCCAACCAAATCGTCGGCGCGCCTGCGTGGGCCGATTCCGAAAAATTCGATATCGAAGCCAAGCCGGATCGACCCGGTATGCCGACCATCAACCAGATGAAGGGCATGCTTCAGAAATTGCTCCAGGAGCGCTTTTCGATCGCATCCCACATGGACAAAAAAGAATTGTCCGCGTATGCCATCACAATCGTGAAGAGCGGCTCGAAAATAAAGAAAGAAGAGAACCTCAAGCTTCCGCTTCCCGGATTTGGCGGTCAACCGCAGAGAGGGTTTAGCGTGCGCAACGCGACGCTCGCCGAATTCGCCAGCATGCTGCAGGCCCAGTTCATGGATTTGCCGGTTGTCGACCGAACGGACCTCGGCGATACTCGCTACACGTTTGTGATGAAGTTCACGCCGGATCCGGGAATGCGGCCCTTCGGCGGCGCTGGCGGGCCGCCCGAGGGGCAAACGGTCGCTACCGATCCCGACGCGCCACCCGACCTGTTCAGCGCCATGGAACAGCAACTCGGCTTGCGCCTGCAAAAAACCAAGACGCCCGTGGATGTCATGATCATCGACAAAGTCGCGAAGCCATCTCCGAACTAAGCCTTTAGAATTATTTCCCCGGACCCGTCAGATCGCGCACGCGCTTGTCGAAGTTATCCACCTCATCGGCCGGCGCGCAGACATCTTCCAGCATTCCCGTCCAGCCGTCCACGGTCTTGATGTTGGTCACCAGATGAAAACGCTTCGTCTGGCCCACCCACGGCTTGGTGTAATACTTCGGATCGGTAATGGTCCAGTTCAATTCGATTGTGTTGTAATTCGTGCGGCGATAGCGCTCTTCCAATTTCATCTCCTCGCTGTGCGGATAGCCGAAATGATCCACCCACGTGCGCTCGTCATGGCCTGTCGATTCACCACCAGCGTGTCGCCGTCCCAATGGCCCACGGAATAACCCCACCAGCGCGCCTGGTCGGGATCATCGGGCAGCTTGCGTCCATCCAGCCAGATGGGACGGATGCCGTAGCCCCACATGTAATGCTGATAAATCCGATCGGGCAGCTGCACGAACTCGATAGGATCGGGATAAATCAGCGCGCGCGTCACGCCCATCGGGTTGCAGTATTGATAAGGATCGGTGCCATTCGCGGGAGAGACAGCGCGGCGGCGGCCGATATCCTCTTCGGTATGCGCGGCCGCGTCGGGCGAGCCCAGCAGACGCCCGTAGGAAGGCTTATTCGCGTCGAACGCCTTTTTGCCCGCCGCCGTGAACGCGGGAACATCGTTGCTGAAGCCGCGATCGCCGCAATCCCAGCAAGTGGATCCGCCGCCCCAGCCTAGAGCCGTGTTGCTGCGCGTCCAAACGCCGGCGAGGTTGTGCGCATCGAAAGGCTTGTCTACGGGAAGAGTCCGCGCGAGCTTCGCTGCAGGGCCGCCCTCTCCGCGCCCCTGCGCCTGAACTCCGGGCGCGAAGAGGGCTGCCGTCAGAACCGCTACTGCGATACCGGAGAAACTCAGACCAACGATTCGATTTAGCATAGTCTCCTCACTCACCTGTCCGCGAACCTGAGTCGCGAACTGGCCCGCTTCAGCTCACGTTCAGTTCCGAGAAACTCTATCATCGCGGCTCACGAGTGTCAAAGGTCCGTGTGAACGCGCACATCGCTCAGCGAAGCAGTCGCGGCACCGCTTGACGCCGACGCGCCCGATCAGCATACTAACTTGAGTTCCGCGCACTGGCATGCCAGTCCGCCCCAGGGGATATTAGATCGAATACTGGAATTGTTTTTAGAGGAATCATGACGAACTATAATCTTGCGTTGAAAACATCGCGCCGTGAACTGCTGCAAGCCTTCGCCGCCGCGGGAGCCGGAGCGTTGCTCGCCGGCGATCGCCTGACCGCGCAGACCAAAGGAGGCCGCATCGACGTCCACCATCAATATGTGTTTTCGAAGACGGGCGCTTATCCCACGCCTCCCAAGGGCTGGACTCCTGAACAGTCTCTCCAACAGATGGATAAGTTTGGCATCCAATCGGCGATTCTCTCCACCGCCGGTTATGGCGACGAAGTCTACGACGGATCGGCGAACGCCAACACGTTGGCGCGCAAATCGAACGACTATGCAGCGAAGCTGGTCGATGAGCATCCCAAGAAGTTCGGCTTCCTGGCGATCCTGCCGTTCGGCGACGTCGACGCGTCCATGAAGGAGATCGAATACGCCTACGACAAACTGAAGTGCGACGGCGTCGGCATTCTCAGCAACATCTATGACAAATGGCCGGGCGATCCCATGTACTTTCCCATTTTTCAGGAGCTCAACCGCCGCAAGGCCGTGATGTTCATCCATCCGTTCGTGCCGAAGTGCTGCCGCGGTCTGGTGAAAGGCGTCCAGGACTATGTCGTCGAATTCGATTTCGACACCACGCGCGCCGTGACCAGCCTGCTCTACAACGGCGTGCTATCGAAATGTCCCGATATCAAAATGATCGTCAACCACTCAGGCGCGGCCGTACCCGTGCTCTCGGGTCGTATTAAAGATCGCGTGCCCGGCAACGAAAGCCGCGATCATCGCGGCCCCGAAGTCAACGGCGTGAATGAGAACATCCCCAAAGGCGCGTTCTACGAATTAAAGAAGCTCTATTACGAATGCGCCCATGCCACTTATCCCGCGCCATTCGCCGCGCTCCAGAAATTCGCGCAGCCTGATCACATCATGTTCGGGACCGATTATTCGGCCGAGCCGATGGAAAGCACGGTTCGCAATTTCGACGCCTTGAAGCTGCCGCCTGCCACGCGACAGGCCATCGAACGCAGCAACGCGGAAAAGTTATTCCCGCGATTCAAAATTTAGTGCCCGATTAAAGGAGCCTACGTGATCCATCTTTCCCGCCGAGATGTTCTCAAAGCAACCGCCGGATTCTCCGCGCTGGCCGCCGTGCAAAAGGCCTACGGGCAGGCGAACCCGCGCCGCATCGACGTACACAATCATTACGCTCCGCCGCCGGAGCCGGGAGCCGCCAAGAAAAAGAACAACGGCAACTTTGTGTGGACGCCTTCGGCGGCGCTGGAGCAAATGGATAAGCACGGCATCGAGACCACCATCTTCTCGCGGCCCGGCGGCGAATCCGAAGAAGGCGGCGAGAAGGCTCGCACGTTCTGCCGCAAGAACAACGAATATATCGCGAAAGTGGTCAGCGACAATCCGAAACGCTTCGGCTTTTTCGCGGTGATCCCGTATTCCGATACCGAGGGCGCCATGAAGGAACTCGAATACGCCTACGGAACCTTGAAGGCTGACGGCGTGAGCCTGATGAGCAGCATCGGCGACAAGTTCCCCGGAGATCCCGCCTTCGACGAAGTGTGGAAGGAACTCAACCGCCGCAAGGCGATTCTCTTCCAGCACCCGTTCACGTCAGCCTGCTGCCGGAACCTGTATCCGGGCGGCGAAGGCTCCGTGGAGCGCGATTTCGACTCTACGCGCGCCGTCACCAATCTCCTCTATTCGGGCACCTTGTCGAAGTACCCCGATATCCGCTACATCATCAATCACGCCGGCGCGGATGTGCCGACGGAGGCCGGACGGATGAAGGATCGCGTGCCCGGATTTTCCACTTACGGCGGCAAGCCGCTGGCGAATCGCGACGGCCGCGTCGATCGCATTCCCAACGGCGTCTTCTATGAATTGAAGAAGCTCTACTACGAAATCGCGCACGCGGCTTATCCACCCTCCATGGCCGCGCTGACGGCGTTTGCCCCGCCCACGCAATATCTATTCGGCACGGATTGGCCCGCCGAGCCGATGGAATCCACGCTCGACCCATTGCCGACGAACCATCTTTCGCCGCAGGTGATGCAGGCGCTCAATCGCGGCAATGCGGAGCGCTTATTCCCGCGCTTCAAGAGCTGAGCGATTAAGAACGATGTGAAGCTATTTTGTTTTTAGTAAGTCATTCTGAGCGCAGCGAAGAATCTGCTTTTAGGCACCCGAAGAAAAAGCAGATCTCTCACCCACTTCGTGGGATTCGGGATGACAGGTGCGTTGATGTGAGCTAGGGAGAAGACGCAATGAACAACGGAAATGAGAATGTGCAGAACGCCGGCGCTTCCCGCCGCGATCTCTTGAAGACGCTGGCCGCTGCCGGGGCCGCCGCGCTGCTCGGTAGCGAGACTTCGTCCGCACAACAGACAAAGTACAACGCCATCGACGTCCACCAGCACTATCAGGCGCCGTTCACGGGTGCCGAGGGCGGCCGCTGGACGCCCGAAATGGCGCTCGAAATCATGGACCAGAACGACATCATGACCACCATCGTCTCGGGTGGCAACTATGGCGGCCAGGTTTATGGCGGAGATGAAAAGAGCCGCACCATGGCGCGCCGCATGAACGAGTACGCGGCTAAAATTTGTAGCGATCATCCCAAGCGCTTCGGCTTCTTCGCCGTGATTCCATTTCCCGGATACGGACGGCGCGCTGAAGGAAATCGAATATTCGTTCGACACGCTGAAGGCCGATGGATTCGGCCTGCTGAGCAGCATCGGCGATACGTGGCCGGGCGACAAGAAATTCTGGCCCGTGTTTCAGGAACTGAATAAGCGCAAGGCGGTTGGGTTCCTGCATCCGTATGTTCCGACATGTTGCCGCAAGTTGATCGAGAATGGCGAAGCCTCGGTGGAGCGCGACTTCGACACCACGCGCGCCGTAACCAACATGCTGTATCAGGGCCAGCTCGCCGCCATGCCCGACATTCGCTACATCATTAATCATTCCGGCGCCGCCGTTCCCGCCATGGCCGGCCGCATTAAAGATCGCATGCCGGGCGCGGCCAGCTATCCTGCGAAGCCGCAGACCGACGGCATCACGCCGAACAGTCCCGAAGGGCGTGTTCTACGAACTGCAAAAGCTATACTACGAGATTGCGCACGCGGCCTACGAAGCGCCCCTCGCCGCGCTGATGCACTTCGCGCCGCCATCCCAGTATTTATTCGGCACCGACTTTCCGGCGGAGCATCCGCGCAACGAGCAGATCGAGCTGCGCAAGCGGAACTTGCCGCCCGATCTGTTGAAGACAATTTATCGCGGCAATGCCGAAAGGCTTTTCCCCAGATGGAAGGGCATAACGGCCTGAGCAGCGGCGACAGGCGCAGACCGCCGCATCCTTATATATATGCGTCGCCGTATCACGTAGGCCGACGCACTTGCGCACGGGCACGCCAATGCATTCCAATCAGGAATGGGGGTGCCTGATCCGACATATCAGAATTCCGGCGCTCCCCAAGTAAGGATTTTCATGACATCGCGCATCCTATATATATGTGCCGCCGTCCTCGCGCTCACGGTTCCGTCCTTCGCGCACCACTCGTTTCAGGCCGAGTACGACGTGAACAGGCCGCTGACGCTTACCGGTACCGTCACCAAATTCGAATGGACGAATCCGCACGCGCGGTTTTATATCGACGTGAAAGACGAGAGCGGCAAGGTCGCCAACTGGAATTTCGAGCTCGCGAGCCCCAACGTGCTGCGGCGCCTCGGCTGGAATCGCGACATGATGAAGCCCGGCGACACAATTACGGTAAAGGGGCATCAGTCGAAGGACGGCGCAGCTTGGGGCAATGCGAATTCAGTGGCGCTGGCTGACGGACGCGTGATGAACGTCGGCTCGTCGGCTGACGAAGCCAACGCCACGGGCGGAAAATAGGTCGGAGGCCATATGAGACTTTCCCGCGCGACCGCCTTTCCAGTGCTCTCCTGCTATTGGCCTGCGCGGCCAGCGCCCAGAAACTGCTCACGGAGGAAGGCGGCGGCCAGGCGCTTACCGCGCTGATGCGCCTGCAATCGAACTCTACCGCTCCTGCGCCGAAGATGCCTGACGGCACGCCCGATCTTTCCAGCGTGTGGGGTCCCGACAAGACCTTCATGTATGACATCTCCAGCGGCCTGAAGCCCGGCGAAACGCTGCCTCTTCAGGATTGGGCGTTGAAGGCCACCAAAGATCACATGTCCAAGGACGATCCGAACGTACGCTGCCGCCCGTCCGGCATTCCGCGTCAAACGCCTTATCCGTGGAAAATTGTGCAGACGCCCAAGCTCATCGTCTTCCTGTTTGAAGGCGGCACGCACGGCTACCGGCAGATTTTCCTGGACCGCGACAAGCACTCCACCGATCTCGATCCCACGTATTACGGCGAATCCATAGGCCATTGGGATGGCGACCAACTGGTGATCGATACCATCGGCTTCAACGACGTCTTCTGGTTCGACGGCGCGGGCCATCCGCATACGGAAAAGCTCCACACCATTGAGCGCATCCGCCGCCCGGACATGGGCCACCTGAACATCGATATCACCATCGACGATCCGGGCGCGTACACCAAACCGTTCACAATTTCCGGCCACGCCGCGCAGCTGGCGAAGACCGACTTGATGGAATATATCTGCGACGAAAATAACGTCGATATCCCACATATTACGGGTAAAGACTCTCGCAAATAGGACGGCCTATGACAGGAGCCGGCATCAGACTCGCGACGCTGACCGTCTTCTCGGTGGCATTTTCCACGACCGCGCCGGCCCAGTGGCTGGACTATCCCACCGCCGGAGTACCTCGCAATCCCAACGGCACGCCGAATCTCAACGCTCCCGCTCCGCGCACCGCGGACGGCCAGCCTGATTTCTCCGGCCTCTGGGAGCCTCTCAAGAACAAACCCTGCCCGCCCGAAGGCTGCGACGACATCCAGGTTCCGCAGGAATTCGGCAACATCGGTTGGAGCCTTAAGGGAGGCTTGCCCTATACTCCCTGGGCGGCAGAACTCAAGAAAACGCGCACGGCCCGCATGAGAGCGGACGACCCCGCCACGAATTGCCTGCCTGTCGGCGTCGTCGCCACCCACACCCAGCCTTTTTTCAGGCGGTGGATTCAGGTACCAGGCCGGATCGCCATCCTGAGCGAGCGCTACTCTTCCTTCCGGCAGATCTTCACCGACGGCCGGCCGCTGCCCGTAGATCCACAGCCCACCTGGGACGGCTACTCCACTGGCAAGTGGGAAGGCGACACGCTGGTGGTCCACTCGAACGGCTTTCGCGACGACGGCTGGCTGGACCGTGGCGGCTCTCCCTCCACCGAGGCGATGAAACTGACGGAGCGCATCCGCCGCCCCGCCTACGGACGCATGGAAATCGAAATAACCGTCGACGATCCTAAGGCCTACACCCGGCCCTGGACTGTACCCTTCGTACAGACCATCGCGCTGAATACCGAACTGCTGGATTACAATTGTATTGAGAACGAAAAGGACCGGGAACACTTTCGAATCAAGTAGCTTCGCGCTCGACCATTTCGTTCCTACCTTCGAGCTTGTATATTCCCGGGGGCGTGCAACCTTCGCCCCACGCGAACCATCATTAACGTATGTACAGGAAATCTGCGAGAATGGTAGTTCCCCTCGCAACCGGCTGCAACTAAACTATGTGGATTGTTCGACTTGCATTAAACCGCCCATATACCTTCGTCGTAATGGCCCTCTTCATCGCCATCCTGGGCGGCGCCGCCATCGTCACGATGCCGGTGGATATCTTCCCCTACATTGATATTCCAGTTATCTCGGTAGTGTGGCAGTACTCCGGTCTATCCCCGGAGGAGATGGAAAAGCGGCTTGTCTACGTCTACGAGCGTTCGCTCACCACCACGGTAAACGACATTGAGCACATGGAATCGCAGTCCTATAACGGCATCGAAGTGACGCGCATCTATTTTCAGCCCAACGTCAAGATCGATATGGCGATGGCGGAGGTCACCGGTCTGTCTCAGACTCTCGTGCGCATTTTGCCGCCGGGCATCGGTCCGCCGTCAATTTTGAAATACGACGCATCGACGGTTCCCATCATTCAGCTCGGCCTGGGCGGCGACGCGCTGAGCGAAGCGCAACTTTACGACTTGGGGAACAACTTCATCCGCCAGGACCTTTCCGTAGTGAAGGGCATTTCGGTGCTGAACCCTGTCGGCGGAAAACAGCGCCAGGTGATGGTCGATCTGAACCCGCGTGAGATGATGGCCAAGCAGCTTACGGCGCAGGATGTTTCAAACTCGCTAGGACTGCAGAACCTGGTTATCCCCGCCGGTACCGCGAAACTCGCCGATACCGAATATCAGATCCGCCTGAATAGCAGCCCTACGACCATCGAAGGGCTCAACAACCTGCCGATCCGGACCATCAACGGCGCCACGGTTTATATGAAGGACGTCGCCCAGGTGCGCGACGGCTATTCGGTGCAAACGAACATCGTCCGTACCAACGGAACCCGGGGCGCATTGATCACCGTGATGCGCAATGGCCAGGCCTCCACGCTGGATGTTGTGGAAGGCGTGAAGAAGGAACTGCCGAAAATCCTTGCGGGCCTGCCGAAGGAACTCAAAGTCTCGGAGTTGTTCGATCAATCTGTGTTCGTAAAGGGCGCGGTGGCGGGCGTGGTGCGCGAGGCCATCATCGCCGCCTGCCTCACCGGCATGATGATTCTACTCTTTCTGGGAAGCTGGCGCAGCACGTTGATTGTGTGCGTTTCCATCCCGCTTTCCATCCTCGCGTCGCTCGCGATTCTCGGTTTTATAGGCCAGACGGTGAACGTCATGACCTTGGGAGGACTGGCGCTGGCTGTAGGTATTCTGGTGGATGACGCGACGGTCGCGGTGGAAAATATCCATCGTAATATGGGCCTCGGTAAGTCGCTAGTGGATTCCGTGCTCGAAGGCTCACAGCAGATTGCGGTGCCTGCCTTCGTATCCACGCTCGCAATCTGCATTGTGTTTGTGCCTGTTCTGCTGCTGACCGGAACCGCGCGGTTCCTGTTCACGCCGCTGGCACTCGCGGTTGTGTTCGCCATGGGAGCCTCCTATGTGCTTTCGCGAACGCTGGTGCCCACTATGGTGCACTTCCTGCTGCATAACGAAGCCAAGATGTACCAGGGTTCCGAGCACGCAGCGGGCGGCAAAGGCCTTATCTGGAAAGTGCATTACGCCTTTAATCACGTGTTCGAGGCCGTGCGCAGGACCTACTACGGATTTCTGGATTGGGCGCTGGACCACGGCGTCACGGTGATCCTCGTGTTCTCCCTCGGCACCGCGGCCTCGCTCGGGCTTACCTTCATGATCGGCCGCGACTTCTTCCCGTCGGTGGACGCCGGCATGCTGCGCCTGCACGCGCGCGCTCCCGCCGGCACGCGGATTGAAGAAACAGAAGTCCGCTATCACGCTCTCGAGGATGAGATCCGCAAAATTATTCCGCCGCAGGAGCTCGACTCCATCATCGATGACATCGGTCTTCCCAACGGCGGCTGGAATCTGGCGCTGACCGACACCTCAACCATCGACTCCGGCGACGGCGAAATTCTGATTTCGCTGAAGAAGGATCATACGCCCACAGCCGTTTACGAGCGCCGCTTGCGCAAAGATCTCGCCCGGAAATTCCCCGACATGGGCTTCTTCTTTCAGGCAGCCGATATTACGGGCCAGATTCTGAACTTCGGCCTCCCTGCGCCGCTCGATCTGCAGGTCTTCGGCCGCAGCCCCAAAAACTTTGCCATCGCCCAGCAGCTGGCGGAAAAGATCGCCTGCATTCCCGGCGCGGCCGATGTGCACGTGCATCAGATCATGAACTATCCGGTGATCCAGTTGAACGTGGATCGCTCCAAGGCCGTGCAGCTGGGCCTGACCCAGCGCGACGTCAGCAACAACATGCTGATCTCCCTGAGCGCCAGCTCACAGGTTTCGCCGCAGCATTGGGTGAATTGGCAGAACGGCGTGAACTACAACGTTTCTGTGCAGACGCCGCAATACGACATCAATTCGCTGGATGCGCTGCTGCGCACTCCCATCGGCTCCATCAGCGGCACGGTTGCTTCCAACACGGCATTGTCCCAGGCCGGCACCGCGAATGAAATGAGCAATTCCGTCGGCGCGTCACCCAGCGGCGCCTCGGCCGCGTATGGAAATCCCGGTTCGATCGCCGGCGGAACACAACTGCTTTCCAATCTCGTCGAAGTGAAACGAGGCCTGGCGCCGGCCCTTGTCAGCCACTACAACGCGACGCCTGTATTTGATATCTATGCCAACGTCGACCGGCGCGACCTGGGCGGCGTCGGCGCGGATATCCAGAAAATTATGGCCCAGGAAAAGGGCCACCTTCCGCCGGCCACGCAGCTGATCCTTCGCGGACAGTTCGAAACCATGCAAAGCTCGTTTTTCCGCTTGGGGCTCGGCATGGCGGCGGCCGTGATCCTGGTTTACCTGCTGATGGTGGTTAATTTCCAGTCGTGGGTCGATCCCTTCATTATTCTTACGGCCCTTCCCGGCGCGATGGCCGGCATCGTATGGATCCTGTTCGTGACCCAGACTACCTTCAACGTTCCCTCGCTGATGGGGGCGATCATGTGCGTCGGAGTCGCCACGGCGAATAGCATTTTGCTCGTCGTCTTCGCCAACGATTTGCGCCGCGAAGGCGCGGGGGCGCGCGAGGCTGCACTGGAAGCCGGCTTCACTCGCATTCGCCCTGTGTTGATGACCGCCGCAGCCATGATCCTCGGTATGCTGCCGATGGCTCTCGGTCTGGGGGAGGGCGGCGAACAGAACGCGCCGCTCGGCCGCGCCGTAATCGGCGGCCTGATTTTCGCTACGGTGACCACGCTGGTCATCGTGCCCGTGATTTACAGCTTTATGCGCAAGAAACCCCCGATCGACCACGCCCGCCGCATTACCGAGGAGCAGGCTGCGGGACGCCGCATCGGGTTCGATCCGATTTCATAATTTCTATTTATTTGACGGTTCATGAGACACACAACATCCGATTCCACTGACATCGAAGACAAAGACACTCCCGAACAACAACTGCGCCGCGAAGTGGAGGAACTGCGGCAGAGGCTTTA
Source organism: Terriglobia bacterium (assembly GCA_963699945.1). Taxonomy (GTDB): domain Bacteria; phylum Acidobacteriota; class Terriglobia; order Bryobacterales; family Bryobacteraceae; genus Palsa-187. The sequence goes on along the minus strand of CAVOVW010000007.1, from coordinate 56,822 downwards.
CGAACATCAGCTACTGTTGGACGAGCGAACCGCCGGCGCGCACGCCGCGTCGAAGCCGGGCCGCCCCTCCTCAGTCGCGATATGGGGGATCGGATTGCTTGCCCTGGTGATCGCCGCCATCGCGTTCTTCGCGGGCTATCTACCGCGCCAGCGGCAGGAGGCGACCATTACCGCCGAAGCAAGCGCTCAGGAACAGGCGCCGCCGCGCGTCGTCATCGCCACAGTGGAGCCGTCTAAAGGCGGCGATTCGCTGGTGCTGCCCGGCAATGTTCAAGCCCTGACCGAAGCTCCGATTCTGGCCCGCTCTACGGGTTACGTTAAGGATCGCCTTGTCGACATCGGCGATCGCGTCAAAGCGGGTCAGCTCCTGGCCAATATCGAAGCGCCGGAGCTGGATCAGCAAGTGGATCAAGCCGAAGCCGCGGTGAAACAGGCGCAAGCCGCGCTGGACCAGGCGATGGCCAATTACGATCAGGGTAAATCGAATCTGTCTCTCGCGAAGGTGACCGCGCAGCGTTACGGGAATCTTGCTTCGAAGGGTGTTGTCTCCCGCCAGGACAACGATCAATACCAGAGCGCTTACGAGGCCTCGCAGTCTCAAGTGGCGGCCCTGGACAAAGGCGTGGCAGCCGCCAGAAGCGCGGTAGTGTCCTCTCAGGCGAACCTCGGGCGTCTGCGGGAGATGCAGGCGTACAAGCAAATCAAGGCTCCTTTCGACGGCGTTGTCACGGTTCGCAACGTGGACGTCGGCGCATTGATCACGGCGGGCAACACCCTGCTCTACCGCATCGCGCAGATCGGCACGCTGCGCACGTACGTAAACGTCCCGCAGGCGGATGCCGATTCCGTCAAAGTCGGCCAAACCGCCAAGCTGACCGTCTCCAATATGCCGGGGCACGTCTACCTGGGCCGCGTGGCGCGCACGGCCAGCGCCCTTGATCCCGCGACGCGCACGCTGCTGGTGGAAGTGCAGGTTCCCAATACCGCGGGCGATCTTCTGCCCGGCATGTACGCCGATGTCGATTTGAATATCCCGGTCCTCGATCCGCCGATTTCGCTGCCCGCCGATGCGCTGGTGGTGCGTGCCGACGGCACCCAGGTCGCCGTGCTGCGCCCCAACGACACTGTGCACTTCCAGAAGATTGAAATCGCGCGCGACTATGGCGATCACATCGATCTCGCGGGCGGGCTGAAGGCGGGCGATCGCGTGATTCTGCATCCGAACGATTCCATTCGCGAAGGAGTCAAGGTGCAAGCCGTTCCCACGCCGAAGACTCCGTAGGTTAACTTTTTCCCGGCCGCAGCAGCCGCGCGGTTTTATGCGCTTGCGGCAAGATCTCAAAACCCAGCGCCACGGCGGTGTCCGCAATAGGGCATCCGCCGTGCGCGTGTTAGTGAGGAGTGAAGCATGTTCCACCGTTTTGTGGCCGTCTGCGCGTGTGCCGCCGCGCTGCCTCTATTCGTTCAAGCGCAAGCCGCCGGCGCACCTCCTGCGGCGCCGCCCGCCGCGCCGAATAATGCTGCGCCGCCCATCGCGCCGTCCTCAGGAAGTCCGCCCTCGGCGAGCACTTCTACCCCAAATCTCGTTACCGATCCCCAGGGATTAGAGGGATGGCGCGGCCGCATCAAGCGGCCCTACGTCGCCAAGAACGTGACGGACCTTGATTTCAGCAACTCCACGCACGTGCACGACCTCATCCGCGCGGGCAATCTCTATCTTTCTTTGGCGGATGCGATCGCGCTCGCTGTCCAGAATAATCTCGACATTGAACTGCAGCGCTATTTGCTGCCCACCGGCGATTCGGAATTGCTTCGTGCGAAAGGCGGCGGGCAGCTCCGCGGTCTTTTATATACTTTCAACGAAGCCCCCACCGGCATCGGCGGCCCGAACAGTCCGCTGGTCACCACGCCCGCCACGCAATCCACTCCCGGCACCTCGGTTGCGACGAACGCTTCCGCGCTCGCGCTGCTTGGCGAGCCGCAGGTGAACGATTCGATCCTTGGCACCGTTCCCTTGTCGCCCGGCTCGCAGATCCCGGTTTACGACCCGTTCGTCAGCGCGCAATATAACTTCCAACACACAAACACGCCGCAGTTGACTTCCGCGTTCGCACAAAACGGCGATCTCGAGACAAATTCGCAAAACGCGAACCTCGGCTATAACCAGGGCTTCAGCCCGGGCACCAATATCAGCGCCAATTTTCTGAACGCCCGGCAGTCCACCAATTCGGTGTCGAACTCTTTCAATCCCTACATCAATTCCGGCCTGGGCGTTACCGTCACGCAGCCTCTGCTGCGCGGCTTCGGCCGCGAACTCAATCGCCGCTTTATCCGCATCGCGGGCAACGAACAAAAAATCGCCAGCCTGTTGTTTCGCCAGCAATTGATCGCCACCGTCTACGGCGTCGTCCGCCTCTATACCGATCTGGTCTCGCTGGCCGAAGACGTCAAGGTAAAGCAGGATACCTACCAATTTGCGCAGGCCCTGTTAACGGACACGCAGGATCGCGTGAACGAAGGCACGCAGGCTCCCATCGAGCTGACGCGCGCCCGCGCGCAGGTCTCCGCCACGCAGCAGGATCTGATCAACTCGCAAGGCCTGCTCGAAGAGCAGGAAATCATTCTCAAGAATGTCATCACGCGCCAGGGCAGCGAAGATGCGGAGCTACGGGATGCGCGCATCATTGCCACCGACCCGCTCAACAACCCCGTGACCGATGAAACCCGTCCCATCGGCGATCTGTTGAACGAAGCGTCGCAACTGCGGCCCGATCTGGCACAGGCGAATCTGCAAACCGAAAACACGCGCATCAGCCTCGAAGGCACCCGCAACGCGCTTGCGGCCGGAGCTCGATCTGGTCGGCACCGCGCAGAGCAACGCGCTCGCGGGCGATCCGAATTCGTTGAACAATGCCATCCCCGCGGGCGCTTTCATCGGCGGCTACGGAGGCGCGCTGCAGCAGGTTTTCACCGGCAAAAATCCCACGGTTGCCGTCGGATTACAGCTCACGCTGCCGGTGCGCAACCGCGTGGCGCAGGCGGACGCCGTGCGCGATGAGCTGCAGCTTCGCCAGACCCAGATCCGCGAGCGCCAATTGCGCAATCAGGCGCAGCTTGAAGTGGAGGACGCGCTGATCGGCATGCGCCGCTCCCGCGCGGCCTACGACGCGGCCGTCCAGACCACGAAATTGCAGGTCGAATCGCTGAACGCCGAGCAACTCAAATTCATGGAAGGCGCCTCGACCAGCTTTTTCGTGATCCAATATCAGAGTTACGTCGCGCAGGCGCGTTCCACCGAACTCGCCGCCAAAGGAGCCTATATCAAGGCCCGGGCGTCCTTGCAGCGTGCGGTAGGATCGATACTGGATGACAACGGAGTCAGCTTCGACCAGGCGCAAACGCGCCATTAGCGCGCCCTGCGTCAAGCCAAGCCTCATTCAAAGCCTCGCGGAGCCTCGCCCGGCATGACGCCCGGCATCACTTTGGACCGGCCCTGGCTTCTGGCGATCGCGTGGCTCCCCGCCGCGTGGGCCGTTCTTTCCTGGCGCGGTACGCGGCGAAAGGCTCTGCTCATCCTGAAGAGCCTCTCGTTCATCGCGATTCTTCTAGCCCTTGCCTTGCCGCGCCTCACGCTGCATCCCGAACGCGTCGCCGTCGCGGTGCTGGTCGATACGTCGGCCAGCGTCTCGCAATCCGATCTGGCGCGAGCCGCGCAAATAGCTTCACGCATCGCGGCAGCGCGCGGCAGTCAGTGGATGCGCGTAATTCCTTTCGCCCGCTCCACACGCGTCTTAACGTCGGCCGAACAGGGCCGCAACCTGCCGCTGGCGAACACATCGGGCGAAGCCGGCCGCGCGACGAATCTGGAATCCGCCGTGCGCGACGCCATCGCCGCTCTGCCCGCGGAGCGCGTGGGCCGCATTGTGCTGATCACCGACGGGCGCGAAACGCGCGGCAACATAGCGCGCGCCGCGTGGCAAGCCCGCCAGTTCGGCGTGCCGATCGATACGTTCGCGCTGGCTGGTCAATCGCGAGGAGCGTTGAAGCTGGAATCCGTTCGCATGCCCGAAGCCGTCTTCGCGGGCGAGCCCTTCGACATCGACGTCACGGTCTTCGCCGCGTCCGCTATCGACGCGCAGCTTGAGCTTGCGGCCGAAGGAAATCCTTTGGGCGCCACGGCCGTGAAACTCGCCGCGGGATCGAACGAACTGCATCTGCGCGCAAATCTAGATACACCGGGAGCGCTGCCTGTCTCGATTACCCTGAAGGCGTCCCATACCGAGACGCGCGCCGCCGCAACAGCGCCGGCGGAACAATGGGTCCAGCCCGTCGCCGTGCGCCGTCCCCGCCTGCTACATCTCTCCGGAGGCGACCAAGCCGCCGACATGCATTTGAATGCGGCCCTTCAAGCCGCGCAGTTCGATGTCGAGCGCGCGGCGGAATTCGGCAAGCGCAATCTTTCGGACTATCAGCTTGTCCTTCTCAATAATTGGGAGCTGGATAAAGTCTCCGCAGCGGATCAGGCGGCTCTCGAAGCCTACGTCCGTCGTGGCGGAGGGCTGCTGGTGATCGGCGGCGAAAATAATCTGCTAGCCGAAGCCATGAAGCCCGACGATCCGCTCGACCGCACGCTGCCCGCCAGGCTCGTGCCGCGCTCCACCGATGGCCGCGCGATTGTCCTGGTGCTGGACCGCAGCACGTCGATGCTGGGCAAAAAGATTGAGCTCACCAGGCAGGCCGCGGCCAACGTGATCTCGAATCTCCGACCCACGGATCAAGTGGGCGTGATCGCCTTCGATACGATCTTTAACTGGCAAGTGCCCATGCGCTTCGCCGACGACCCCGATGCCATCATCGCGCGCATCTCGCGCATCAATCCCAACGGAGGCACGCGCATCGCGCCCGCGCTGGGCGAGGCCTATCGCACCATTCTCGAGACGAACGCCTTCTATAAACACATCCTCCTGCTGACCGATGGCCTCTCCGACGAAGGCAATTCGCTGGCCCTCGCGCGCGAAGCCCTAAACATGCAGATCACAATTTCAACGGTAGGCTTGGGCACGGAAGTGAATCGCAATTATCTGACCCGGCTTGCTGCCTCGGCCGGCGGCAAATCCTATTTCCTGAGCGAACCCGTAGGCCTGGAGCAGATCGTCCTGAGTGACGTGAAGGAACACACCGGCATCACCGCAGTGGAAAAGCCGCTGGTGCCCGAAGTGCTGCACGACGCCGAGATCCTGAACGACGTTGCCATCGCGCAGGCGCCCGCTCTGAAAGGCTACGTCCGGTTCGAGGCCAAGCCCAACGCCGAGGTCGTCCTGCGCGTGGATGGCCGCGATCCTTTATATTCGCGCTGGCAGTACGGTCTGGGCCGCGCCGCTGTTTTCGCGTCGGATGCGAAAGCCCGCTGGGCCGCGGACTGGATCACGTGGAAGGGCTACGACAAATTCTGGGTGAACGTCTGCCGCGATCTGCTGCCGCACGCCAATCCCAACGACGCGCGCCTGGAATACGATGCGTCCTCCGGCGATCTTGTCGCGCGCTATCGCCTGGGAGAGAACGTGGCCGAATCTCCTGCCATCCCCAATCTGTATGTCATCGGCCCCGATCATTATCAGCGTCCGCTCACGGTAAAGAAAACCGCGCTCGGCACCTACGATGGCCGCGCGAACATCGGCGTGCGCGAAGGACTCTTCCGCGTCCGCCCCGTGGACGACTCCGTAGCCTTCCCCGAAGCGGCCCTGTATCGCCCCGAAGCCGAACTCGCGGAATACGGATCGGACGAAACGTTGTTGAAGCAAGTAGCCGATTTCACGGGCGGACGCTTTCAACCCGCGGCATCCGACGTCTTCGATTCCGGCGGCCGCACTGTGCCTGTCACGTTTGACTTGTGGCCATGGCTGCTCGCGTTCGCGATTGTGTTTAATCTTGCGGAACTGCTATTGCGAAAGACCGTTCGGCGGTCCTTTTAGCCGGACGCTGTGCGCCGCGCTCCACACCTGCTGCAGAAGGGAGCTGATGCCGATACCACCGCTCCGCAACTCGGGCACAAGAGTCCCCCAGGATCTACCGCCGACCGCGAACCTCGGCGAGAAAGAAAAGCGATTGCGACGATAGCGGCCGGAATCCCGACAACGATGCCCAGGACCATCAACTCGGGAAGGCCAATAGAGCGCAGCATGGCAACGCCTAATCCGCCGCGACGCTGCCCTTGCGCTTTTCGCGCTCGGCCTGACCCGTAGGCGCGAAGCGGCTGGCGAAAGCTTCGATATCTTCCACCGTGCGATGGATCGCGCCCGCCTGACGCTGGTTATATTCCACGGTTTCCAACTCGCTCCAGAACGTGTCGTTGAAGCGATTCGCCATATTGAACAAACCGACGGCCATCGAGATCTCGACGATCTCCATATTGTTAAACAGCCGCTTCATCTCCTGCCACAGCTTCTCATCACTCTTCGCTTTGTTGAGCGTCATCGCCTCTGACCAGGCGATCACGGCCTTTTCGCGCTCGTTGAACAGCGAGCTGTTGCGAAAATCGCCCTGCATCGCCTCGAACTCTTCGGTCTTCAGGCCGAGAGCCTGCCCATAGATGGCCGTGTGCGCGGTGCAATATGTGCACTCATTCACCAGCGATGTTTTGATGCAAGCCAAGCTACGCAGCCGGGGGTCGCTCATCGCGCCCAGATTCGGCTGGCGAACGGCAGCAGTGAAACCCAGATACCAGCGCGCCAGGAACGGACTGTGCATCGAAAGAATGCGCACCAGATTGGCAGTGCGCCCTAATAGGATGTCGGACGAATCGAGGATCTCTTTGGCGAGGCCTGTGGCCTCTTCATGCGATACGCCGGGGAGGCGCTGTGTGGATTCTTTAGGCATATCCTTATATTCCCACCAGACAAGGCAGCCGCGCGGCCCCCAAAAGCGTGTTAGAAAATCGCCAGTGGATTTAGCGGTGACCCGGTTCCCAGCGCGACCCGCAGAGGTGCGGCGCTGAACAGAAACTCATAACGGTTGATCTGTCGCGAGTGCTCCACAGCCCTTTCGAAATCCAGGTTGTCGAAAATATCCACGCCCATCGACGCCAGCGCCAGTTGGTGCAAAGGAATGCCGATCGACGCGGGCTACTGCATTTGCCACGCGGATTGAAGGGCGTGAACGCCTCCTACGCCAGCATCCGAACACTTGTAGGGAACTGCGCGAGCTTAGAATTAGTGATATCGCGCCGTCGTCTCAAAACGCGTCAGCATGCCTTTGGAGATCACGATCGACTGCCGGAACTGCGGGAAGACGACTGCTGCGACGACTTTCGGTTTGAAGGAGGAGCAGTTCGACTGTCAATATTGCGGCGCAACTTATGCCATTTTCGAAATCTTCCAGGATACCGTCCGTGCTCTCCAATGCGCATACCTGCCTGGAGCCTCTGAAAAATCGCCCGCGTGACGACGCGTCCCGTCTCCGCGCGAGTTGCCCTGAGCTCAATTCTGCGACTGGCGTCCCCACGGCCTTTAGCGTTGAAGCCCTTACCTTCGAAAGCGCCGACCCGAAGGCCGACGAAGCCACGTTACACAGGAGGCTTCAAAAACACCGAGTACCGAATAGAGAGCTTTCAAAATCACTCTAGAGGAAGCGCTGGCGGCGGCCCGCGAGGTCACGGCGATGGGGCCACCTAAATCGGGAGGCGGGAAATCACTCTCTCGCTCTTGGCGCTGCCCGTCCTGCTTCAGCCTGTTTTCCTCGACAAATAATTCGTGCGCGAGATGTCGGGCGCACCGCAGTTCCGATTTGAGGAACTGAGTAGCCGCCGGAAGCAAACTAATCTGGGGGATACGGCGAGCGCTCCAGATATCCCTCGTGTTCCTCGCCGCAGAACCGACATGGGAACTTTGGAGAAGGTGCCCCGCTTTTCTGGATCTCACCAGCTCTCTCATCCGTGACCTGTAAGGCACGGGTAAGAAGACCGCATTGACTGCATCGATAATGCCACCAGTATGGACCTTCCAACATATGCATCTATCTTACACAAGCAAATTCGGCTGTCGAGTGGAATTATATGACGAATTCGCCCATGTTCTTCGCTTGATGTTCGCCATGCGGAAACCGTTGCGCGCGTTCGATAAATCTCAGGGATCAACGTCATCGTGATTTGAAAAAATACTCGTCCAAAAACACGCGTTTGCAGGCGTTTTTAGGCCTGCTCCGGCGAGTTTTCGACCTGCAGGTAGGCGGCGAGCTGCAATCGATTCTAGGCCCCCTGGCGGCCCGGGAAAGGGCATTTCGATTTTTTCAAAAGTCGCATTTTCCGCGCCGAGGGCAGGCGCATCAACAGAACCGCGAGAGTCATCGAGCGGGCTGGAAAGCTGGATGCATCACCCGTCTCGCGACGTTCACGGGTTCGTGCGGCGAACGGATTGATTCGACTTGTATTAAGGACCATGTAATCTATACAAGTCAATACACTTTCTTGCCGTCAGGGCCTTCTTTCCAATGGTGTAAAATCCACAATCAGGAGCGAACACCATGGCTTACAAGCTTACGGTCAACGGCAAATCCACGTCCGTCGATGTCCCCGCCGACATGCCCCTCTTATGGGTACTTCGCGACGTCCTCAACATGAAGGGCACCAAATTCGGATGCGGCGCCGGATTGTGCGGCGCGTGCACCGTGCACCTGGACGGCAGGGCGGTGCGTTCCTGCCAGACGCCGGTATCAACCGCCGCGACGAAAGCCATCACGACCATCGAAGGTCTTTCGGCCGACGGATCGCATCCCGTGCAACAAGCCTGGCTTGAGATCGACGTGCCGCAATGCGGCTACTGCCAGGCCGGACAGATGATGTCGGCCTCGGCGCTGCTCGCCAAGAACAATAAGCCGAGCGAAGCCGAAGTGCATGCCGCGATGAACGGCAACATTTGCCGCTGCGGAACGTACCTGCGCATTCGCAGAGCGGTGCAGCGCGCGGCTACGATCATGACGTCGCAAACCCGCAAGCAGCCCGTTGAGGCTGCGCAGAACAGATAAGGAGGCCATCATGAAAACACTCGAAAAAAAGACGATCAATCGGCGCTCCTTTCTGAAGATCTCCTCCATCGCGGGCGGCGGCGTGATGTTCGCGTTGTATATGAAGCCGCCATCACTGACGGCGCAAGCTCCAGCGGCCGCGGCCCCGCCGCTCTCGCCGCACTCGTTTTTCAAAGTCGCGCCGGACGGCATCGTGACCATCATGGCGAAGAATCCGGAAATCGGGCAGGGAATTAAAACGTCGCTGCCGCATGATTCATCGCCGACGAACTCGACGTCGATTGGAAGGACGTCCGCATCGTGCAAGCCGATCTCGACGAAGTGAAGTACGGGCCGCCAGAACGCGGGCGGGTCACCGCCATGCCCACCAACTGGGATCCGCTGCGCGTCGTGGGCGCGCAGGCTCGCGCGATGTTCATGCAGGCGGGCGCGGAAAATCTTGGCGTGCCGGTGGCGGAAGTGACCACCGGCTCCGGTAAAGTGATGCACGTTCCTTCGGGACGCTCCGTCGGTTATGGACCGCTCGCCGCGAAAGTCGCGACCATGACGCCTCCCGATGGGAAGAGCGTGAAGCCGAAAGATCCGAAAGATTACAAGATCATCGGCCAGCCGATGCACGGCTACGACAATCCGGCGATCGTCGTCGGCAAGCCGATTTACTCGATCGATTTCACCATCCCCGGCATGCTGTGGGCGGTTTACGAAAAATGCCCGGTGTTCGCGGGCAAGGCGCTCAGCGCGAACCTGGATGAGGTCAAGGCGATGCCCGGCGTGCGGCAGGCGTTCATCCTCGAAGGCACCAAGGTGCTCACGGGCCTGCATAGCGGCGTCGCGATCGTGGCCGATAGCTGGTATCAGGCGAAGGTCGCGCGCGGCAAAGTTGAAAGTGCAGTGGGACGAAGGCACAACCGCGCAGCAATCGAGCGCGCTGTTCCAGACGCGCGCCGATGAGATTTCGAAGCAGCCTCCGGCGTTCGATATTCGCGTGGACGGCGATGCCGAAGGCGCGCTCGCGACGTCGGCGAAAGTTGTCGAGGCCGCCTATTCGTATCCGTTCCTTTCGCACGCGCCGATGGAGCCGGAAAATTGCCTGGCCAAGTTCGACGGCGGAAGCTCGAACTGTGGGCGCCCAGCCAAACCCCTGCGAATGGCCGCGCCCAAGTGGCTCAGACTCTCGGTCTGAAGGAAAGCGACATCACCTGGCACCTGATGCGCGTCGGCGGCGGATTCGGACGCCGCCTGACGAACGATTACGCGCTGGAAGCGGCGGCCATCGCCAAGAAGGCGGGCGTGCCCGTGAAGCTCCTGTGGACGCGCGAAGACGACATGCACGCACGATCACTATCGTCCCGGCGGGCTTCCATTTCCTCAAAGCCGGCGTGGATAAAGGCGGCAACATCACGGCGTGGCAAAACCACTTCGTCAGCTTCGGCGAAGGCCCGAAGTTTTCATCGGCGGCCGAAATCGCGCCCAACGAATTTCCTGCCACGTTCCTGAAGAACTTCTCGTTCAAAGCGACGACGATGCCGCTCGGCGTGCCGACGTTCGCCATGCGCGCGCCGCGCACGAATGCGTTCTGCTTCGTGTTCCAGTCATTCCTCGATGAGCTGGCGCATCGCGGCAGGCAAGGATCCGATCGAGTTCCGCCTGCGAGCTGCTGAAGAACGAGCGCGTGGTGAACACCAAGCCCAGCCCCGTGGCCAACGGCTTCGATTTCGACGCCGCCCGCATGATCGGCGTGCTCGAAACCATTCGCGACGTCTCCGGCTGGAAGAATCGCAAAACGGCAAAGGGCCGCGGCATGGGCGTCGCGTTCCAGTTCAGCCATCGCGGCTACTTCGCTCACGTGGTCGATCTCAGCGTGGACGAAAAGAGCAAGGTGAAGGTGCACAAGGTCACGTGGCGGGCGACATCGGCCGCCACATCGTAAACCCCAGCGCCGCGGAAAACATGTGCACAGGGCGCCGTGATCGAAGGCATGGCACACGCCATGGCCTGGGAAATCCCCATCGACAAGGGCCGCGTCGACGCAGTATCGAACTTCGATCATTATCCGCCGGTGCGGATCGCGCAGGCGCCGCCGGAAATCGAGGTGCACTTCGTGAAGACGAACAGTCCGCCGACAGGCTTGGGCGAACCCGCCATGCCGCCCGTGGCTCCCGCCGTTGCGAACGCGGTCTACGCCGTCACAGGCAAGCGCTTTCGCTCACTGCCGCTCGCGAAGCACGGATTTAGCTGGGCATAGGCAAACGCCAGGCACCATAGCATTCGCCGCTGCTTTACATAACTTTACTTGCCGCCGTTCCGGCCAAATGCTAGAATTTCCGTTGGATCGCGGCATGGTATCCCGCCTGCGCGGCGCCCTTCCGTTTTACATATAAGTGAGGTCACCAATGAAAATGAAACTGATGAGCGCCCTTACCTTGGGCCTCGCGCTGATGGCAGTCCCGATGCTTGCCCACCATGGCACGTCGGTGACTTATCAAACCGATAAGACCATTTCGATGTCCGGTGTCGTGACTGAATTCTCGTTCTCATATCCGCATCCGCAGCTTTATTTCGATGTGACCGGCGCCGACGGCAAAGTGGTGCACTGGGGCACGGAGTGGGGTCCCACACCGCTCATGCTGAAGAATATGAACGTGGGCTGGACGCGTGATTCCATCAAGCCCGGCGACAAGGTGGACGTTGTTTGCAATCCGCATAAGGTGGCAACGGCCACCGCTTGCCTCATGAAGGAACTGACCGTCAACGGCACGAAGATGAGGCTCGGCGGCGGCGGAAACGGCAAGAAGAAGGAAGAATAGCCGCGCGGTAACAGCGAGAAGTTGGCCTGAGGAGAATTTCCACGACATGCGAACGCTGAAGATACTGGTTGGTTCACTCACGGTTTCCCTGATGGCGATGGCGCAGGCGCCGGCCGCGAAGTTTGATCCGAAGGACCTGACGGGGATCTATCATCGCGAGACGCCGTTCCAGACCTACAGCAACGTGCCGGGCGGCGCGAATGAGCTGCAGGCGTTCCTGCTGGGGCAGGCCGCCGCGCCGCAAAAGCTGAACCAGCCGACGGAGGAGGCTCCGTTCACGACCGCCGGGCAGAAGGCGTTCGATAAAAACATTCCTTCCTATGGGCGTCGTATTACGGCTCCCCGCCTGGGTAACGATCCGCAGGCCATGTGCGATCCCTGGGGCGTGCCGCGCATGCTGAACGGGCAAGTGGCGGGTCCGCATTCTACGCTCGAGATCCTGGTGACGAAAGGCCGCACGTTCATGTTTGCGGCGTGGCACCACGATTACCGCATCGTTTACACGGACGGCCGCGCCCTGCCGAAGGTGGACGAAGCGGAGCCCAGGTGGAACGGCTATTCGGTGGGCGCGTGGGAAGGCGATACGTTCGTGGTGCACTCGGTGGGCTTCGACGCGCGGGCATGGCTGGATCACAACGGCTATCCGCACAGCGAAGAGATGCAGCTGGAGGAGCGGTATCACAAGAAGGACGCCGACATCATGGAGATGGACGAAACCATCGTCGACCCGCTGTACTATTCCAAGCCCTTCAAGAGCGACCACAAAGTGTGGAAGCTGATCAAGGACTGGGATAAACAATGGGACGAGCAGATCTACTGCGTGCCGTCGGAAGAGCTCAAGTTTAATAATTTGATCCGCGACGGGAACGTCGGGAAGTAGTAACGCTTTTTTACACGCCGCTTCTAACTGTCGCGACTCGAAACGCCGCATAGCATCGCCGCGCGAACCACTACCGAGCTGCGACAGTCATAGAGCGGGATCGCAACGCTCTAACTGATCCACGGCCCACTTTCGCGCGTCCCGCGTGATAGCATGTTGTCAAAATCCTGCAAGCGCGTTCTGGGCGCATGATCTGCCGGGAGGTTGACGACATGAAACATGTTCCGATCCTTACGCTGCTATGGTTCGCGGCGGTCGCTTCCGTTCACGCGCAGCCGCCGTTGCCGGCCGCGGCCGCCTCTGTCGCCATCTTTTCCGCGGACGCGATCAACTCTCTGACGCCCGGCGGACAACCCTATAAACGACGCCAAGGTAAAGCTCGGGGACATGATCTTCGATGACAAGCGGGTCTCTGCCGATGGCTCGCTGGCCTGCAATACGTGTCATTCTCCCCGCAACGCTTTCACCACTCATACGGAAACGGCGAGAGGCGTGGACGACCAACTCGGTAAACGCAACGCTCCGTCGCTATTGAACGCGATGTTCTATAAAACAATGTTCTGGGATGGACGCGCCGCAACCCTGGAAGAGCAGGCCACTCTTCCCATCCTGAATCCGGTCGAGATGGGTCAGAAGGACCTGAAGGATGTCGTCGCGAAGCTCTCAGCTATTCCGGAGTTCGTAGAAGCGTTTCAGCGGGTGTTCGGCCACCCCGTGAACTCGGAGGACCTTGCAAGAGCGCTCGCCGCCTTCGAGCGCACCAGGCTCTCTACGGAAGCGCCGTTCGACCGTTTTCTAAAAGGCGACCCGAAGGCAATGAATGCATCGCAACAAAGGGGATGGGCACTGTTCACGGGCAAAGCCCGTTGCGCAACCTGCCATACCTACGACGCGAGCCTTCCGCTGTTCGGGGACAATCATTTTCACAATACGGGCGTCACGCACAAGCAGGATTTGAATCAGTTCGCTAAACATGCGGCCAGCAAAGTCGCGAAGGATAACGCCGCGAAGGATAACAAAGAGCAGATCGACATGCTGGCACTGGAGACGGACTATTCAGAGCTAGGCCGTTATCTGGTCACACGGAATCGGGAGGACATCGGCGCGTTCAAGACGCCGTTTCTTCGCGACGTCCTATTGACCGGACCCTACATGCACGACGGAAGTCTGGAGACGCTGTTCGATGTCGTCCAGTTCTTCAACCATGGCGGCGAACGGAATCCGTACCTGGACGCCCAAATGCAGCCACTGGGACTAAGCCCTGCTGAAGTCGACGATCTGGTCAATTTCATGACCTCGCTCACGTCCGATCGCTTCGCTCCGCTGCGCGATATCGAATTGGATCGTCAGCGCACGGCGTATTTGTACAACATCGCCGTGCAGCGCGAAGGGCATAAACGCCCGCATTGATTCGGCCAGCCCCGGTCGTTAGACCGGGGATCCAATTTCTATAAGAAATCCGAATCCCCACCTTCACAGGTGGGGCCTACGGCGCCCTTTGTGTCGCGCCCCGGCTAACCGCTAACGTGCACACTAACGGGCTGCAGCATAAGCCGCCGAACTCCGCGATTGGCGAAACCCGGAAGGATTTCCGGTCCTCTGTCGTCTAAGTCCTGAACTGCCTGGCGCCAGACCCAGGCAACGATCAGGAGGTGTCGCACATGGCTTCGCCATACCGCGGAGTTGTTCTTCCGCTTATTTTAGCTACGCTTTATCCAGCCGCTTTTGGGCAGTCGCCGGCGGTCCGAGCCGTCCTTCAACCTCCGTCATCCCGAAAGCCCGCACCGAGCTTTCGTCTGCCGGATGCGGCGGCCCGGGTGGTTTCTCTTTCCGGGTTTAAGGGCAAAGTTGTGCTTCTCGATTTTTGGGCGACCGAGTGCGGAGGGTGCCGGATCGAGATTCCCTGGTACATGGAGTTCGATAGGAAATATCGAACGAAGGGACTCGGCGTGGTTGGCGTGTCGATGGACGTCTGGTTCGAGCAACTGAAAAGCGCCGACGAGGGCTGGATGAAAGTGAGACCATTCGTCCGCAAAAACCGCATGGGCTACTCCATCCTGATGGGTGACGAGTCAGTGGGGAAGGCGTATGACATCATGGCTTTGCCCATCACCGCTTTGATCGATAAGAAAGGACGCGTTGCAGCAACCTACGCCAACGGCTTGGCCGACAAAAACGACGTGGAGGCGAACATCCGGGCACTTCTGAAAGAGCGCTGACGACGACCGGAAAGTTTTACGTCACGCGGCGTTGCGAGCCCCTAAATGGAGTCGTTTCCCCACGCTACGAAGACGCGCTCACCCGACAAAGGAGGAACGCTTCCGTGAGGACGGTAGGAAACCTGGGTCGGCACGCAGACGTCCCGTTCATTAGACCCCCGGGGCTGGCCCTTGCATAAGGCGAACCATGGATGGTCAAATAGATTCGTCGTACGCTACACTCTTAAGAAGCAGTATCTTTACCAGGAAGTTTTATGAGAAGTATGGTGATGACCCCCGCAATCGCCGCCGCCTTTGCCGCGTCTGTGCTGTGCCTCGCGCCGATGGCCCAAGCCCAAGGGGCTGGTTCAAGCGAAGCCCAAGAGGCCGCTTCAAGCCAAGCCCAAGTGGCCGCTTCAAATGAAGATCATGGTGCCGCTGAAGATCATGGCACCGCGCCGAACGCGACGCAGAATCCGGCAGCGGCTGCCGCCGAAGCCGCGATCGATCGTTCGCCTTTGTCGGGCAAAAACTATCTGGTCGATACAGGCACTCACGTGCCGCTCAGCCTGATCAACAGCGTCAGCACCAAGAATGCCATCGTCGGCGACCGCATTTATCTGGAAACCGTATTCCCCGTGCTGGTGGATGGCCGCATCGTCATTCCTCCGGGCAGCTACGTGGCCGGGACCATCACCGATATCAGGCGTCCCGGCAAAGTGAAAGGGCGCGGCGAGTTTCACCTGCGCTTCGATTCGCTCACGCTGCCGAACGGCACCACGCGCGATTTCCGCGCGCACGTGACCGGGCTCGACGGGCGCGCCAGCGAAGAGCTGGATCATAAGGAAGGCACCATCCGCAGCGAAGGCAATAAGGCGGGCGACGTACGCGCCATCGGCGAGACGGCTGCGGCAGGCGCCAGCATCGGCGCGCTGGCGGGCAGCATCGCCGGCAGCCCCGGAATGGGCGCTGCGATCGGCGCAGGCGCGGGCGCGGCTGCCGCGTTGATCGGCGTGATGTTCACGCGCGGTCCGGACGCGGTCCTCGCCAAAGGAACCACGATTGAAATGATCCTCGACCGCCAGGTGCGCTTCGGCGAGGGCGAATTGGACTTCTCCAACGCCATGCCGCGGCGTTCCAGCGCGAGCGATTCCGGCGGCCCGGCGCCCAGCAAACGCAACCAGGCCTCCCCTCTTCCCCGTCTCCCTTTGTAGTATTAGTAGCTTACAGCGATTCCCGCAGCCGCTAAAGTTCCGAACGCCACAGGCCGAACTATAGGTGAGAGTTCTGATACCGTGACACCTGTGGCCAGTAGTATTACTCACATAGACCGAGGGAAGACGGCCGGCACCCTACCCGGGTTCCGACTGATGGGTGTTCCCGTCCGGCTACATTTCACGTTTATCCTGTTTGTTCTGTTCCTCCTGGTGACGTTCCTGGGGGGCGCGCGCGGCGGCAGCAATTACGCCATTTTCCTGGCGGGCGCCGTGCTCAGCTTGCTGCTGCATGAGTTGGGACACGCCACCATGGCCGCGCATTTCGGCTATCGCACGGTGGAGGTGGTGATGTTCCCCATCGGCGGCCTTTCGCGCATGGAGCGTCCTTTGAAGCCCGCGGCGGAGGCCTGGGTGTCCGCGGCCGGGCCCATTATCAATCTGATTCTCGCGGGCGGCATTTTCGGCTATCTGATGCTGATGCATCAGCAGCCCGGCAAAATCAGCCTGAAAGACATGCTGAGTCCCAGCGATTCCAGCGCGACAGCCCTGCTGCTGTATGGCAACGTGATGTTCGCGATCTTCAATTTGCTGCCGGCCTTCCCGATGGACGGCGGACGCCTGCTGCGGGCGCTGCTTTCCTTCGTCCGGCCCCACGATGAAGCGACGCGCGTCGCGGCGTGGATGGGGCGGATGCTGGCGATGGGCATGGGCTTGTACGGCCTGGTCGACAAGCAATTCCTGCTGGTTTTCTTTGCGCTGTTCATCTACCTGGGCGCGGCTCAGGAGGGCGTGGCGGCCTTCGGGCGCACGCTGACGCACGGCATCCCCGCGCGCGCGGCCATGATCACGGTTTTCCATACGCTGGAGCACGGCAACACCGTGCGCGACGCCGCGAATCTGCTGCTCTCCACGTCGCAGCAGGATTTCCCGGTGATGCATAACGGCGCTGTGGTCGGAATGCTGGACCGCAATCTGCTGTTGCGCGCCATTGCCAACGAGGGGCCGGAGGCTTATGTCGCCGGCGTCATGGATCGCGAATTCATGGAGCTTACGCCGAACGAAGATCTGTCGGAATTGCTGCCGGTGATGGCTCGCGCGGGCCGCTGCGCGCTGGTCATCGACCAGGGCAAACTGCTGGGCCTGTTGACCACCGAAAATCTGTCCGAGTTTCTGCTGCTGCGCCGCTTCGGCATGGAGCCTGTGCTCTAACGCCCTCCGGGCACACACATCCTACGCTTTCCAGGACCACCGCTTTCCAAGACCAGTCGCTCGAACCGGCCGGGCATCCCCCGACGAGCCGCGGCGTTCGTCAAGTTCCTCCGACGATGCCCGGGCCGGTTTTCAGCGCAAATTTAGAACAGCTCGCGAAATGCCGAATAGGCCCACACGCCCATCAGGACGACCGTCATTACGGCGGTGGCGATTCCGAAGCCGCGAGTCGCCGGTTCTACTTTGTTGACGCGCGCCATGATCTGACGCTGTTCGGCCGCCATGTGAGATTCGCCGGCGCTCAGGAAGAGGCTGTCTTCTTCCTTCGCTCCGACAATGGCTCGGTAAACAAACAGCGCGATATAGATGATCGTGACCAAGGCCCAGATCCCGATCGTGACTTGCAGCGGAGATAACGTGGACATGACGTCCTCCTTTTGCCGAAACTACACGATCCTACATACGCCCCCACGGGATGGGTGTCAAGGGGGCGCTTCGAAAAGTCTTCGGACCATGTGTCGATTGGGTAAACAGCTCGCCAATGGTTTTACAAAGAATTTACGATTTTCAAACAATGGGGTGAAGACCTTGGCACATGATTATCTCGCGAGGAGATCACCATGAAATCGACGTTTTTGATGATTTCAGCTCTGTCTGCGGTCTTCCCCATTCCAGCCTTTGCCGCACCGCCGAGCTTTATCGGACCACTCAACTCAATCACCGACGCCGCATCTACCGTTCCGGCGAACGGCGACGTAAATCCTTACAGCGTCGCGGTTGTGCCTACCAACACCGGCAACCTCATCTCCGTCAATAGCGGCGATGGCAACATGGTTGAGACTACGCCGCAAGGGAAACAGGTCTCAGTGAAAGCGGTGGATGTAACCAACACGGGCGCCGGAACTCTCTTCGGCTTGGCGATTGGGCCGGATCGGCCGGCTGTGTATTTCGTGAACGACGGAAATAACACGCTAAGTTTGCTGCACTGATTGACGCAAGCCCCTAGTCAATCCTGGCGCGGCCGAAGCGCGGCGGATGCTCGATTCACCTTGCTCTCTTCGACAATTCGCACGATTTCGGCCGCAGACGTAAGTGCAGGCTCCAGATAGAGCGCGAGCCTCGCTTCGCGCTCGGCGCCGTCCAGTTCGCCCGTGAGACACAGCGACAAGGCCAGGTTCGAGTGTCCTGCCGCGTCGTGCGGGAACAGCTCCGTGGACTCTTTGAGCTCCGGCACTGCTTCCTGCACGCGGCCGGTTCGCACGTATTCGATCCCCAGGAAACCGTGCGAGTAAGGGATCAAGGAGCGCACCTTGGCCGCGCCTTCCCGCATGGTCGCGATGGCGCTTGAGTGCTCGCCCTTCTTCGCATAGGTCCATGCTTTGAGCAGAATGCGCCGCGCCTTATCCGTGAGAGGGTGCCGCAACTCATCGGCCGAAATCTTTAGCTCGGAAGCATCCGGCGCCTGTCGAGGCGCGGGAAACGATCCGATCCTTTCCTCGTAAACACGCACGCCGGAACCCATCATTTCAAATTCATCACTGGCGCTTACATAAATGGAATGCAGGGGCCCGGGAATTTGCGCCGGTGCAGCCATGCATCCGGCGACGCACAGCACAACCACAGGACCAACAACAGTAGCACCTCGCGTCAGGGAACCTATCGCCCTATGCGTGAAGAACAACTTGAAAATAGAAAAGTGATTACACATATATCCTCCGACAGGAAATGTTTTTGTTTCGGTTCCGTCGACGGCCCTTCCGACAAAGGTTCGCCGTCTCCGGCGGCCCGCTCCTGCGTGGAAGCGAGCTCGTTCTAACGCGTCTTAGAACCTGTTTATGTGATACCTGCTGCGTATTCACCGCATGGTGAACGGAGGGTGAATTCTTGACGACTCAGTCAGCAGGCGCGGGATGAACTACTTGGCAACCACAGAATACCCGAGGAACGTTTCGGCGTCCAATCCAGAATCTTTATGTGCCTGATATAGGGATGGATATAAGGTTGAAAAACAGGTGGTTAGCCGAAGTGGCGTAAGCAGGTGTTAGCTGCGTAACTCAGCCGCGATCTCCTGCGCCGCTTTGCGCGCTTCCTCCACCGCGCCGATGGGGAAACTGATGGCGCCCACCTTAGGATGGCCGCCGCCGCCGTAACGCTCGCATATGGTGGCGAGGTTGTATTTGAGCGGCTCCTTCACCCACGGATTCGAGCCCACGGACACCTTCGTGCGAAAGCTGGACGTGCTGACCGAAACGGTGTAGATGGAATCTGGATGCAGGTAATAAGGAATGAACTTGTTATGGCCTTCAAGGTCGAAGCCGACCAGATCGAAATAGACGACGCCGCGTTCGCAGGTCGCCTGCTGGCGAATAATATCGATGGAACGCAGGTGGCGCTCGTATAGAGGCTGGTAGACCACCTGTATCTCGGGATCGGCCGCGATCGCGTCCAGCGTGCGATGGCGCATCATGCGGATAATCTTCTGCACCGTCTCCGACCCCTTGCTCCCTTCAATGACCAGCGTCAGCTTCGTGGCAGGCGAGCGGAGTTCCACGGCTTCCTCGGCGTCCTTATATAAAGCGCCGTCGATGATGTCGGCCCAATGCACAAGATCGTACAGGTCCGCGGGATCGTAATCGAATTTTTCGCGGGCGACCGTGGCGATGTAATTGGTGCAGGAGCGGAAGGAGACGTCGTACATCTTTTTGCCGCTGGTGTCCTGGCGAAAATGCGCGGCGTCCTCGGGAGACAGAAACGCGCTCTGATGATGATCGAACCACCACGTCAGGCGCGGGTCGGGCGAGTACTTGAAATCGACAATCGCGTTGACGTCGCCGTCGAATAATTCGGGCTCGAACAGCTGCGACGCCTTGTGCGCCATGCCCGTGAAACAGAACTCCGCGCCGGGATAAAACTTGTCTTCAGCCATGCGGCTAAAGAACGCCGCAGAGGCCGCGCCGTCGAAGCAATGGTCGTGATATAGGATTCGAACGCGCATGTGGTGCGGAAAACCTGTTAGTGTCTCGCAAATGGAGGGCGTTGCGCAAGTGGCAGGCGGAAAGCGGCCTAAAGTACGAGTACTGGGTGGTACAGCAGCGGCAGTTTCGCCTCGCCGATGGCGATCAGCTCGCCGTGCGTGCTGACGGCCTTCACATAGCGGGCATCGCGCGCCTGGTGAAACGGGGAAACGCGGAAATCACGGCCGTTGCGGATCTGGCCGGTGGTCACCAGGTCGACAATCTCGTTCGGAAACTCCGGCAGCAGCTCCGCGGCGGGGATGAGCGCTTCATGGAAGCGGCCGTCCGCCGCCAGCGTAGTGAGCGCGTCAATGGTGCGCGCCTGTTCGATGCGGAAATCGCCCGACGAGAGTCGGCGGAGATCGCGTAAAAACGCCCCGCATCCCAACGCCTGCCCCGCATCGTGCGCCAGCGATCGGACGTACGTTCCGCCGCCGCAGTGCACCTGCACGCGCGCCTCGCAACCGTCGATCGAAAGAATTGCGAGCCGGTGGATAGTGACGCGCACGGGCTCCAGATCCACCGGCTGATTCTTGCGCGCCAGCTTGTAGGCGCGCTGTCCGCCGATTCTTTTCGCCGAGACGGGCGGAGGCGTTTGCAGAATCTCGCCGCGAAAGCGCTCGAATAGCTTGTTTAGTGATTCCCGATCGAGCGGCACGGATGTTTCTGGCGAAGTAGGCTCGCCGTCGGCGTCGTAGCTGTCCGTGGAATAGCCGAAATGGATGGTCCCTTCATACAGCTTCTCGTCGCGCGTGAAGAACTGCGCCAGGCGTGTGGCCCGTCCCAACACCAGCGGCAGCACTCCCGTGGCCGAAGGATCCAGCGTCCCCAGATGCCCGATTTTGCGCATGTTCGCGAGCCGCCGCATTTTTCCCACGACATCGTGCGACGTCCACCCGCCTGGTTTGTCCACTACGATAACGCCGTCCAGAAAAGTCCCCCTGTACTCACCCTTGCAGTGTGCGCTCCGGTCACGGTTTCCTTAAGCCAATGTAGCAGGACGCGGCTAATTTCTTCGTCTAGAATGGTCCACAGTTCCCATGTCGTTTCGGAGGTGATGAGATGAGACTGGTTCCTGCCGGATGTTTTCGAATCCAATGTATTACTTTGTTTTTAGGGTGCGTGGCGATCGCCTTCACAACGCGCCCGGTTATGGCGCAGTCCAACCCGCCCGGCCTGCCGCCGGGATTCCAGATGCCGCCTGGAATGCAGATGCCTCCAGGGATGACCATGCCCCCCGGTGGCAACCAGGGCAGGCGTGGGCGCCAACCCAACAACAACCAGCAACCGGCCGCGGTCAGGCCCCCTGGAGTGCCGATATCGATGGATAGCGCACCGGTAAAGGCGTTTCTGCAACTGGAGCAGCATTCGTCCTACCGAACGCGCATGAACTTCAACGTCCCCGATCCGATGATGGCCCAGATGTTGGCGCAGTTCGGCATCGGCAATTCGGAGACGGCGGTATCGAACGGCGCGAAGCTCGTCATCATGCACATGAAGATTCCGGCGACGGACGTTCCCGGACTGGTGGACGACTGGGATGTGCAGGCGATTTCAATCAACGGACGCGCCGCGCGAAAGTTCTCCTCGACCGCCGCCCCGCGCTTTCTGGCGAGAACCGATGCCAAGGCGGCGGAAGAACTGGCGAAAATGAACAGCATGGCCGCCCGGTCCATCACGCAGTCGGTGGCGTCCGGGCCGCTGGGATGGGTGAGCGCGGGAGTGATGGCTGCCTCTACCGCGCTTTCGGAAGTTGAGCTGGTGAAGGCCGTCAAAACCGCGCACGAGTTCTTCGAATGGCAGTGTGTGAAATCAAAGCCGCTGCCGCCGGTGGACCGGAGCGCTCCTCCTCCGTTAACGGATTTGAGTGCTGTTGGAGACAGAGTGGTGGCGGGGATGCCGGTGACGTCCTTCCAGTTCTACGTCCACGACCAACAGAAGGACGAATATCACGGCCCGATGTTGATGCACATCGCGAAAGACAGCGGGCTGCCTATGCGCCTTGAAATGTCCGACCCGCAGATGCGCGGCGTGACTATGAATATGGATTTTTCGGACGTCGATAAAGTGGAAGCGTTCGAGATCCCGGCGTGCCTCAACGAGGGCAATTAACCCTACTTGCCGAGAAGCTGCTTGGCGATCGTCACGCGCTGCATGTTGCTGGTGCCTTCGTAAATACGGCCGATCTTGGCGTCGCGATACAGTTTCTCCACCGGATAATCCTTCGTGAAGCCCACGCCGCCGAAAATTTCGACGGCCTTCGATGCCACCTTCTCCGCGATCTGCGACGCGAAGTATTTCGCCATGGCCGCTTCGGTGAGAAACGGCTTGCCGTCGTCCCGCAAACGCGCGGCGTTGTAGGTGAGCAGGCGCGCGGCCTCGATGTCCGTCGCCATTTCGGCCAGATCGAACTGCACGCCTTGAAAATCGGCAATCCTCTGACCGAATTGCTTGCGCTGCTTCGCGTAGCCGATCGCGTGATCCAGGGCTCCCTGAGCCAGACCCGTCATCTGCGCGCCGATCCCGATGCGCCCCTCGTTCAGCGTTTCAATGGCGATCTTATAGCCCTTACCCGCTTCGCCCAGCACGTTCCCGGCGGGCACGCGGCAATCGTCGAGGATCAGCTCACACGTGGACGACGCGCGAATGCCCAGCTTGTCCTCCTTCTTGCCCACCTGGAAGCCGGGGAAATCGCGTTCGATCAGGAACGCCGTGACGCCTTTGTACCCGGCAGCAGGATCTATCGTCGCGAATACGGCGAAGAGCCCCGCTTCGGCCGCGTTGGTGATCCACAGTTTTCGGCCCGTGATGCGATACTCATCTCCCGCGAGAGTCGCGCGAGTGGTCAGCGCGAAGGCGTCGGACCCGGAGCCTGCCTCCGAAAGCGCGTAAGACGCGGTCGTGTCCTTCGCCAGACGCGGTAGATAGAGGCGCTTCTGATCCAGCGTCCCCCAGCGTGCCAGAAGATTCGTACACAGCGTATTTTGCACGTCGACGATCACGGCGGCCGAAGGATCCACGCGGGCCAACTCTTCGATGGCAATAATGGATTGAAAAAAGTTGCCGCCCTGGCCGCCGTACTCTTCAGGGACATCGATCGCCATCAGGCCGAGCTCGAAAAGCTCGCCGAGCAGATCCTTGCGGAACACGCCGCTCTCATCCATCTGGCGGACATGCGGAGCGAGGCGCTCGCGCGCGAACTTCCGGACCGTGGATTGAAAAAGCCGCTCTTCCTCGCTCAGTTCGGTCAGGGCCGGCATCCCCCCGATTGTAGAATGAACTCCGATTGTAAAATGAACGTCATGCCTATCCGGTCCGAAATTCGCGAGTCTTACGACGCGCTGCGCCGGCGCAAAGTCTCGTCGCGCGAATTGGTGCAAGAATCCCTGCGCAAAATTCGCGACCTGGATGGCAGGCTGAATTCTTTTATGACAGTGACCGCAGATCGGGCGCTGGCGGCGGCCGCGGTGCTGGACAATGAGCTGCGGCGCGGCCTGGATCGCGGCCTCCTGCACGGCATCCCGATCGCGCATAAAGACCTGGTGCGAACCAAGGGCGTGAAGACCACCGCCGGCTCAAAATTTTTGCCAATTACATTCCCCAGCGCGACGCCGAAATTGTGCGCTTCCTGACGGACGCCGGTGCGATTTCGGTGGGCAAGACGGGGCTGCATGAACTGGCCTACGGCATCACGTCGAACAATGTGCACCACGGCGCCATTTATAATCCGTGGGATCTGTCGCGCATACCCGGCGGCTCCAGCGGCGGGTCGGCCGCGGCCGTGGCAGCAGGCATCGTTCCGTTCGCAACCGGCACCGATACGGGAGGCTCCATCCGCGTGCCGGCATCGTTCTGCGGGATTGTGGGATTCAAGCCGACGTTTGGAAAAATCAGCGTGACGGGCGTTCTGCCGCTGGGCCCTACGCAGGATCACGTCGGGCCGATGACGCGCACGGTGCGCGACGCGGCGATTGCCTATCAGGCGATGGCCATCCGTCCCACGGGCTATGTGCCGCCGCAGGCTGCCGAGCTGAGCCGTACGCGCATCGGCGTGCCTCGCAACTATTATTTCGATGGCGTGGACCCGGAAGTGAGCGCGGCCGTGAAGCGCGCGCTGGACCATGCGAAAAAGCTGGGCGCGCGGCTGGTGGAAGTAGACGTTCCCGATATGGTGGCACTCACCGAAGCGGGCGCCACGTGTTTGCTTTCGGAAGCCGCGGCGACGCTGCGGCCTTATCTTGACCGGCGCGATCAATTCAGCGAGGAAGTATTGGCGCGCCTGGATCAAGGGCGAAAGATTCTGGCGATTGACTATCTGGAAGCGATCCGCCTGCGCCGCAAAATCGGCCGCGAATTCGCCAAATTATGGGATGACGTGGATTGCCTGTTCACGCCGTCGACACCGATGACTGCTCCGGCGATCGGAGAAAAGTTCGTGAAGATCAACGGCGTGGAAGAAGAGGTTCGCACGGCAGGGACACGTTTCACGCGCGGCATGAACGCGCTCGGATTGCCCGCGATCTCCATACCCTGCGGCTTTTCGAAAAGCGGCCTGCCCATCGGCCTGCAGATCATCGGCGGCGCGCGGCGCGAAGGACATGACGCCGACGATTTCGTGCTGCAAGTGGCCGCGGGGATCGAAGACGCCATGGGCTTCGGCGGCCGCATCGCACCGATGAAAAAATAAACGGTGCATTCTCATCCCGAGAAGCCTTCGACGAGGGATCTGCCTTTCTTACTAGACGTAGACTGGTGAAAAGTTGAGCATTGGCCAGAAACCGCGGCGATAAACTCCATCAACACGGCGCGGCAACGGGTCGTTCATTTTCAATACAAACACCGCGTCATCCCGAATCCTGCTTCAGCAGGTGAGGGATCTGCTGTTTCTTCGCGCTTACTGCACTCTGTAAATCATCGGAGCTTCCGCCAGCTGCCGCAGCGTTCGCGCAGTCGTCCGATACTTCGGATTCACCGCGATGCGCTCCCGTTCGCGCTCAGCCAGCTTACGAATCTTGCGCGACGTCGAATGGAAGCCCAGCTTTGAGTAGAACCAAAATGCTCCCGACTCGATGGCCTCGTCATTCTCGTGGCCCAGTTGATAGGGATCGATCGTGAAGGCCTCGACCTTGAATTGTTGCCGGAACAACTTCAATAAACGAGCATAGAGCCACGCCGTTTCGCCCTGGCGGAACGTGTAATAGAGATTGAAGCCCACCTCCATCACCCCGGCGCGCCACATCACTTCCACGTATCCGATGGGGACGCCATTCTTGAAATACATGCCCGCGCAATACTCGCGATCATGCAGTCGCCACTGCCGCGGCACGCCGAAGAAAAAGAAATCCATGCCGCGTCCCAAAGCGGCGTGATGGACGCGCGTTTCGTCGGGATATTCGAAGCCGTAGAGCTCGCGATAGCGCACGGCGGAGGCATCGACGATCACACCCAGCATGTGGTGCGCGCGAACCTGCGCCAGCCGCGTGACGCGAATGGGAGGCGCGGCGAATTCATGCTCAAAGGAAACGTCTTTGCGGGCCAGCAAAGCGCCGTTGTGAAAGTAGATGGACCTGCGCGCGATGCGGGCGTGCGACCGCGACGCCGCGGAATCACCCACTTCGAATCGCAACGGAACTTCCAGCAGATCGTAGACTTCGGGCTGCACATGTTCCAGCAGCCACCGGACCTCGCCTGATCCTTCTGTCGCTACGGCGGATTCAAAACACTTCCGCCAATCCATGTGGCGGCCCACGGCCCACGCTTCGCGCGCGGCAGGGACCACCTGGGCAAGGATCGGTGCGAGGCGATCCACATGTTCGAAATGCTGCCAGTCGATGTTTAATTGAGCGCGGTTGAATGTAGCCTCGCGTCGCTTTCCTCTGCGCTGCGTCTCCCGGCCATGCCGCTCCGCCAGTGACTTCGCGAAGACGTAACTGAAATTCGTGGTGATCCCGTACCCGCGATGCCTGAAACCTCGGCATACTCAAACTCGGCGAGCTGTTCGCGCGGCACGCGGCGCACCCAGCGGGCGAAATCGAACAGAATGGCGTCGCACAAGCGCACCACCTCCGCGCTCTGCGGATACGCGCGAAGGAACAGCAGCGTTTCATGCAAGTGGATCAGTGCGGAGGCCGATTCGAAACGCCGGTCTTTGAGAGCTGCACCGAAACGTATGCCGCGAATTTGTTTTAACAGCCCCTCCGTCCGGCGCGCGGCCTCAGGCGCGAATAATCCCTTGCATTCATCGAGTTGCGCGAGGACACTGGCCTCCAGGGACATTGCCTCAGTGTAGCGTGAATGCCTTCGTACTAACCCGGATGGTAAAGTGAAATCGATGCAAAAGACCAGCGACGCCACCCAGCTTGCCGCCATCTGCAAGAGCATGCGGCGCGAAGTAGTTGAGATGATCACCCAGGCCGGCTCAGGCCACCCGGGCGGTTCACTTTCCGCCGTGGAAATGCTCGTCACCCTTTATTGGGACGTGATGAATCACGACCCCGCGCGGCCCAAATGGGACGGGCGCGACCGCGTGATCCTATCCAAAGGCCATGCCTGCCCGATTCTTTACGCCGTGATGGCCGAATGGGGCTACTGCGATAAGAGCAAATTAAATACGCTCCGCAAATTGGGCTCGATTTACCAGGGCCACCCGGACGTGCGTTTTCTGCCGGCCCTCGAAGCCTCCACCGGCTCGCTGGGCGAAGGTTTGTCGCTGGCCATCGGCATGGGCCTTGCCGCGAAGCTGGATAAAGCGTCCTGGCGGACCTACGTCATCCTGGGCGATGGAGAGATCCAGGAAGGGCAGATTTGGGAATCCGCCATGTTCGCGGGCTATCACAAGGTGGATAACATCGTCGCGATTGTCGATCACAACCTCATCCAGCTCGACGGCTTCGTAAAGGACATCATGGAAGTGGAGCCGATCGCCGAAAAATTCCGTAGCTTCGGTTGGCACGCCATCGACGTGGACGGCAACAGCGTTACGGCGCTGCAGAGCGCGTTCACCGAGGCCAAGCGCATCAAGGGCCAGCCCACCGTGATCGTCGCGGAAACCATCAAGGGCAAAGGCGTTTCGTTCATGGAAAATAATCCGAAGTTTCACGGCACGGCTCCCACAGCCGCCGAATGCGCGGCGGCATTGGCGGAGCTCGCCTAACCGGCTTGCGTAGGACAGGACATCAGGAGGAACGCAGCATCATGCCTACCAACACAAAATTCGAATTGAAGATGGGCGCCGCCACGCGCGAGGCCTTCGGGCGCGCGCTGGTCGAACTGGGGCGCGTCAATCCGGCGGTTGTCGCGCTGGACCCCGATCTGTCGAAGTCCACCATGACGTCGTATTTCCAGAAGGAATTTCCGGATCGCTTTTTCGAATGCGGCATCGCGGAAGCGAACATGGTGGCGATCGCCGCCGGTTTGGCATCGGCCGGAAAAATTCCGTTCGCGTCCAGTTTTTCCGTGTTCGTGATGAACAAGGGCTTCGAGCAATTGCGCACCACCGCGGCCTATCCGAACGTGAACGTGAAGATCGTGGGCACGCACAGCGGCATCTCCATCGGCGAAGACGGACCCTCGCAAATGAGCATCGAAGATCTCGCGCTCGCAGGTGCGCTGCCCGGGTTCACGGTGATTTCTCCGGCCGACGAAATTGCCATGACGGCGCTGGTGCATTGCGCGGCGGATCACATCGGTCCCGTCTTTCTGCGTGCGGGTCGCGTAAAGGCTCCGGTGGTTTATAGCGCGGGCCAAAGCTTCACCATCGGCAAATCGATCGAGCTGATCCCCGGCTCGGCGGTGACCTTGATCGCGCATGGCTTGCTGGTGGCCGAAGCGATTCGCGCCTCCGAGAGTCTGGAGGCCGAAGGCATCTCCGCGCGTGTGATCGATATGCACACGATCAAGCCGCTGGATACGGAAGCGATCGCACGGGCCGCCCGCGAAACCGGCGCGATTGTCGTCGCCGAAGAACACCTGGGCGATTGTGGACTGGGCGTGCGCGTGGCGCAGGCCGTGGCGCAGACGCAGCCCGTGCCCATGGAGTTTGTCGGCCTGGATCGCTACGCCGAATCCGGCACGCCGGATCAATTGCTGGATAAGTACGGCATGCGCGCCGTCAATATCGTCGCGGCGGCTAAGCGCGTCCTCGGACGCAAGCGCTAACGCATGGCCGGTCCATCGACGGCGGCAGAGCTCGCCGAGGCGTGCGTCGCCGCGCGGCGAGAACGGCATCGCGCCAGCCGCGTGCTGCATGACGAGGTGGGTTCGCTGCTCGCGGTCGCCGGGCTCCGGCTGCAACTGCTGCAAATGGATTATCCGGAAGCCGGCGAGGCAACATCCGAGCTCGCCGCGGCGCTCGACGGCGCCATGCGCCACATCCGCACGCTAATCAAGGAACTTGATCCGTCGCCGATCTCGCGCACCGGCCTGCAGAACGCCTTAATCGATCTGGCAAACCGCTACCGTGACGGCTTCGGCGTGGATGTGCGCGTGAAATACACAGCGACGGCCAGGGCCGAGCCGGACATCGCCGAAGGCATGTATCTGGCGGCGGCCGAGGTGCTGGGCATCGCGGCCTTCACGCCGCGCGTCAGGCGAATCACGATCGCAGTCTCCGGGTCCCGATTTCCTGCCGTGCGCATTTCCTTCGACGGAAACCCGCGCGGCCTGCGGGCCAAGCTGCGCCCGGTGGAGCTTCTGGCGCACTACGGCGGCCTGGCCCTTGAGGTCACAACAAAACAAGGTACAATTGTTGCTATTCGTTATGCCTTGCGACGTCCTCCTGGTCGACGATCATAAGATCGTTCGAGACGGCATTCGTGCCATCTTGAACCGTGATGGTGGTTTTCGCGTGGTGGGCGAGGCCGATAACGGCGCCGAAGCCATCCTGTTCATCAAGAAAAACCGTCCCGAGCTGGTGCTGATGGATATCGGACTGCCCGGCCTGAACGGCGTCGAAACCACAGCCGAAATTCTGCGGCATCATCCCGAATGTAAGATCGTCGTGCTTTCCATGTACGAGGACGAAAACTCCGTCGTGGGCGCCATGCGCTCCGGCGCGCGCGGTTTCGTGCTGAAAAAAGTTTCCGATAACGATCTTCTCGAAGCGTTGCGCACCGTAGCGCGCGGCGGAGCTTATCTGAGTCCCCAGGTATCGGACCGCTTGCTGGCGCGCATTCAAAAAGGCGACTTGAACGCCAAGGCTCCTTCACCCGCGCTCGGCGGACTTTCTCCGCGGGAACTGCAGGTGCTGCGCCTAGTGGCCGAAGGCAAGACCAGCAAGGAAATAGCCGTCATGCTCGACTTGAAAGAGCAGACCGTGCGCAGTTATCGCAAGACGATGATGAAAAAGCTGGGCGTGAACAACGTCGCAGGCCTCACACAACTGGCGCTTTCCACCGGCCT
Source organism: Terriglobia bacterium (assembly GCA_963699945.1). Classification (GTDB taxonomy): domain Bacteria; phylum Acidobacteriota; class Terriglobia; order Bryobacterales; family Bryobacteraceae; genus Palsa-187. Next base: position 27,080 of record CAVOVW010000007.1, on the reverse strand, counting down.
GACGTCGCTCACGGACGGTACGGCACATAGTTCAGCGCAGTCGATAGCCTGAGGCGTCGGCGCAGCCGAACTCACCAGCAACCCCGGGAATTTTCAGTTGTGGGTCACTTCGAGCCAATATGCCCCGCTCCATTACTGTCGCGGCTCAGTAAAATCGTCCATATGCAGCAGTGTTTCGGAGCCGCGAGAGTCATCGAGCGGGGGAATAGATGACGCCACTTACCAGAACTGACCCACGACCTAACTTTCGGGGAAAACCTACTGAGAATTTCGGGCTAGGAAATCTACCACCAGGGTGTGGCTGAAGGTTTTCTCTGGGGTCGAAGTTTGGAACCGTTTGTTTATCCCGTAGCGCCCGCGCCGCGCACCGCTGTGTTAGTCGCGTGGTTTAATCAGACCTGGTTGAATCAGGCGGTGTTTAGCCCCACTGCATTTCGTCCCGCCGTATTTAAGTCCCCCGTATTTAGACCAACGTTGCTTCCCTCCTCGCCCATCCGGATCTTTCGCAACGGCTGGGGCCCGGAAGCGGAGCGCTTCCAACCGGCGGCCGTCGCCGCCACGCTCACGCAATGCCGGAAGCTATCCCGTATCCTGATTCCCTCGCTCACGCACGCACTCATTGTGCTGGAGCGGCCAGGCGCCGCGCGCCTCTCCGAAGCCGATCGCGACCTGTTCTGGCGGGCCTTTCGCGTCCCCGTGTTCGAGCAGATTATCGGCCCCAAAGGCCAGTTGCTCGCGGGCGAATGTGAAGCCCACGACGGCCTGCACCTTGAGGCTCCCGGCCTGCGGATCGACGCGCAGTTGGTCGACATGTCGCTCTGCCCCTGCGGGCGTAAGACGCCGCGCTTCGGCGTGCAGCCGAAGGTCACCTTCGAGAAACGCGCCGCCGCTTCTGCCGGATAGCCAGTCAATCGGCGGAGCCCTCCTGGTGTCGAGTCGGGTAGCCTGGTTCGCGAGGCGATCGAGGGTCCGCTGTGACAATACAGTGCTAGATTGTACTTATTGGGGCTGTGGCGGAATTGGCAGACGCACCAGATTTAGGTTCTGGCGTTCGAAAGGACGTAAGAGTTCAAGTCTCTTCAGCCCCACCATTTCGGCTCGGCGTCTGGTAGGAAGTATGCCGGGACTAAAAAAAATGAGCGCCGAGAGACTCCAAAGAATCACCTTCGAGGAAGGCAACTGCGGCGGGCGTCCCTGCATTCGTGGTCTGCGCATCCGTGTCACGGATATCCTGGAACTTCTCGCAAACGGCGCAACTTTTGACGAAATATTAGCCGATTATTCGTTCCTGGAAATCGAAGATATTTACGCCTCTATCGAGTACGCTGCTCATCAGGCCGACCACACCGTCCTTCAGGCGTTGTGAAGTTCCTCGTCGATAGCCAACTTCCTGCGGCGCTTACCCGCTTTCTTTCCTCGAGCGGCATTTACTGCCTGCACGTTCTTGACCTCGACCTGGAAGCAGTCTCAGACGCAGCCATTTGGGAATTCGCCAGTACACACGATTATGTGGTCATCAGCAAGGACGAAAATTTCCTGTATCTGGCCACTAGCCCGTCCGCCACGGCGGGGCTGATTTGGGTGCGATTTGGAAACTGCCGCACGAAAACGCTCCTGGCGGCAATGGAACGTTTGTGGCCGAAGATTGAGGCGGCCCTGGACTCTGGCGACCGGGTTATCGAGCTTCGCTAATCGAACAGGCCGAGACGCAGCCGCCGAGCCACTTGCTCTTGTTGCGACCGCCGCCTCATACTCCAGGTATGAATCTGAAAAGTGCGGCGTTTCTCGCCCTAGTCGGTATGCTTGTGCTGACGATTCTCACCGCAGCGGATTTCGTCAACATTATCCTGGGCGTCGTCCGCGGCCTGATCCCGGCGATGACGATTATCAGATCGCTGATTTATCTATTCGCGAGCCTGTGCGTAACCATATTTTTCTGGGTCTTTCACCGCTCGCAATCCTGATCGACGCGCGAGACGGACTAGGTCTTACCGGCGGGATCGAACTCGTCGCGAAGAATAGCAATCACTTCTTCCTCGGTAGCGCTCGAATCATTGAGCAGCGCTTCCAGCCGCGAGTCCACGGCGCCGTGCTCCATCGCAGGGACTTTTGACTTCAGCGTAGTCACATATTCCGCGATCGACAAATTTTCTTCCGGCATGGCTTGAAGATTAACATGAGGCCGAAGGCCTAACGCGCAATCTCGCCCATCCTCCGCAAAAAGGGAGCCATCGTCAGCCCCTGCACGAATATCGAAAACACCACCACCGCGAAGCTGATCGTGATGATCTCCTCGCGCTGTGGGATCTCCGGCGGAAGTCCCAGAGCAAGCGCCAGAGCGAGCGCGCCACGCAGGCCTCCCCAGAACAGCACATGCTGATGCTTCGCCGTCACGCGCAGTGACGAGCGCGAAAACAGGAAACAGCAGGGATAGACGGCGACCGCACGCCCCAGCGTCACCAGCGCGATCGCGATCACCGCGGCAAGCCAGACCGGCGAAACGGACTGCTCGGCCTCACGCATGCCGATCAACAGAAATATAAAGGAATTCGCCACGAACGCCGCGTATTCCCAAAACGCCTCCACGGATTCCCTGCGAAGGAAAGCAGTGCCGGAGCGTTTGAAGTTGGCCATCACCAGCCCGGCCGTGATCGTCGCCAGCACGCCGGACATGCCGAAATGCTCCGCCAGTAAAAACGATCCATACGCGGCCACCGTCGTGACCGTGATTTCAACCAGCGGATCTTGCGTCCGCCCAGCCAGAAAGAGAGCGGCGAGCGCGACAACGAACCCGCACAGAACTCCGCCGCCGATGCTTTTGATCAGCATGAAGCCGACATCGAGCGCGCTCATTTTTTGGCCTAACGCGATCGCCACCACCACACCGAACGCCACCGCCGCCGTACCGTCGTTAAACAGGCTTTCGGCATCAATCAGTACCAGCAGGCGTCCCTTGGCTTTGGCCTCTTTGAAGATCGCGACCACCGAAACGGGATCGGTCGCGGCGATCAGAACGCCGAACACTAGCGCGCTGGTCCACGGCCATCCTGCAAGTAAATGCATGCCCGCGGAGGTGACGCTCGCCGACACGATGACGCCGAGCGTCGCCAGCACGGTGATGACGGGGAAATCGCGCCGCAGTTGTTCCCAGTGGATGAAGAAGGCCGCTTCGAAAAGTAGCGGCGGCAGAAGCGCGGTGTAAATCAGGTCCTTCGTCAGGGCGATTCTGGCGGCGAACGGGAACAGCGCGAACAGAATTCCCGCCGCCACCAGCCCGACGCTGTAAGGCATGCGAAGGCGACGCGTCACCATCGCGACAACGGCGGCAATCAGCAGCAGCAGCGCTGCGGTTTGAACATTGAGTTCCATCCCACCTGCCAGTCCCCATCCAGAGGCTATAGTCCTAAGGTTAGCCGACCCTCGGCGCCCCGCACTGTCCCGCGCGAACCCCCAAAAGCGGCCGCTTGCGGTATCCCCGCGTCAAGCCCGGGGTTGCCACCCGGCACGCGCTGGGCGTACCATCAATTATTCCCTCGAAAGGAGCCACCAAGTGCAAGCTACTGAAGCAGCCAACGAAGTGAAAACCACCAGATCGAAGATGCCGAGCGGAGCCATCGAGCTCTACCAGCTCTTCATCCACGATGTGATCAGCCGCCGCGCGTTCATGGACGGCCTGCAGAAATACGCCATCGGCGGAGTGACCGTCGCCGCCGTCATGGAAGCGCTGATGCCGCAGTATGCGCAGGCGCAGCAGGTGCGCAAGGACGACGACCGCATCAAGGCCACGTACGAGACCATTCCTTCGCCCAACGGCAACGGATACATCAAGGGCTACCTGGTGCGTCCCATCAGCGCCGATACGCGCGAAGAGAAGCAGACGAAGCTGGCGGGCGTGATCGTCGTGCACGAGAATCGCGGCCTGAATCCGCACATTGAAGACGTGGCGCGCCGCTTCGCGCTACAGGGCTTCATGGCGTTCGCGCCGGATGGGCTCAGCTCCGTCGGCGGCTATCCGGGCGACGATTACAACGGCGCTCTGCTGTTCCGCAAGGTGGATGGCAAGAAGATGATGGAAGACATGCTGGCCTCGGCCGAATGGCTGAAAGCGCGCGCCGATAGCACGGGCAAAGTTTGCGCCACGGGCTTCTGTTTCGGCGGCGGCATCGCCAATAACCTGGCCACCCGCATGGGTTCCGATATCGCGGCCGTTGCTCCGTTCTACGGCGCCGTGCCGATGGAAGCCGAAGTCGCGAAAATCAAATGCGCGGTGATGGTCCATCACGGCGCGCTCGATACGCGGCTCTCCGCAACATGGCCCGGCTACGACAAGCAATTGACGGCCATCAACGTGCCGCACGAAGGCTACATTTATCCGAACGCCGTGCACGGCTTCAATTGCGACGCCACGCCGGAGCGCTATAACAAAGAAGCCGCCACCCTGGCCTGGGACCGCACCATCGGATGGTTCCAGAAGTACACCAAAGTATCCGCGTAGTTCAGCGCTTTTAGTTTAGTAGTGAAGCGAGCGTAGCGGCTTGATCGTCGCTACGCTCGTTTGCTTTTTTAAAGGGTGCTCCTCACTCCGCCGAAGTGTTACCGCCGTCTATCAATTCTTCCAGCGCATAGCGCGCCTTGGCCGGATATCGGGCAAGATCATAGTATTGACCGAGAATGGACTCAGCCGCGGCGACGGTTCGCAGTCCGAGCTCCGAACCAGGACGGCGATGTCGTCCAGATCCCGAAACTCCTCGCCGAGCCTCATTGCAAGGCATTTCATCGCCAAGAGATATCCAGGATGAGGAACATAAATCCGCAAGTTGCTCAACTCTTCGAATATTTCGAACGCGCCGCGCTCGCTGAAGAATCCCTTTACCGCGTCGTTTAGCCAGTCGCTCGACAGCCTTCTCGTCGGCAACCGCCTGCGCGGCAGCGCGCATTTCGGCAGGCGGCACAAGCATCGCATCGATATCCTTGGTGGCAGGGCGCGCCTGAAATACCAGACACATCACTGCACCACCGGCCAGATAGGCCTCGCCACGAACGTGCCTTCGGCCGAGTTCTTCATTGAGCGAGCGAAACAACTCACGGATTCGCTGAGAAGTAAGCATCAGACACGGTCGCCAATCGTCGAGTCGATGAAGATATTCCTGCGGCGGAAGGGAACCGGCGATTCGAGGAGAAGGTGAGCACGCAAAGCCATCCACGGCGTTGCGAACACAGGCTGGGCAAGGGGCACAACTTGCGAGGTCCAAAGTGGCGGCCGGGTGCCTTTCAAGTGAGCGGCCTGCTCCACCATAGCGGCGACATAGTTAGCCAGATAGGGATCGGAGATCGATGGCTTGGAGAGACACTCGATTTGGCTCCCAGAGGCGCTGGTGAGGAGATCGTTAATTTCAGCAAGAATGTACGACGGTTGTTCGTGCCGAAGTTGACCGGCCAGGCGTTGAAACTCTTCGGCGATGGTCATGAAGTCACTCTAACATCCGGTAGAACAGCAAGCGTCAAACTTCGGTTCCACACAGTCGACGTCTCGGAGGGTGCCGATCATGAGAACTCACTCCTCGGCATGCATATTTCACCGATGGCCCAGTGGCCGCAATCGCGAATTAGCGTATCAGGCCCGCGCGCTAAGCGCCGCTTTTACCCGCTCCGGATTCAGAGGGATCTCGCGAATCCGCACGCCCGTCGCATCGAACACTGCATTCGCGATCGCCGCGGCCATCACGGTGATGGACGTTTCACCCGCGCCCGTTGCTTCCTCGTCCGGACGATTGATCAGCACGCATTCCATCTTCGGAATTTCGAAGCCCAACGGCAGCGAGTGGAACGTGCGCCAGTCGATGGACGTAACTTTCTCGTTATCCCAGGTGACTTCTTCGCCCAGCGCGCGGCTCATGCCTTGCAGCGCGCCGCCCTCGGCCTGATTGCGAAGCCCGTCGGGATTCGAGATCGGGCCCGCATCGATCGCCACCCAAATGCCCCGCACCAGGATCTTGCCGGTGTCCTGATTCACGTCCGCTTCCACCACGATGCCCGTGTATCCGTTGTCGCCTTCGTACGCCACAACGGCCACGCCGCGCCCTGTGACCACGCCCGTGCGCGCATTCCCCGGTTTAGGCGATGGACGCGTTTCCCACTTGGCGAGCTTCGTGGCTCCCTTCAGCACATCGATCACGCGCTCGTTTCGCAGATGGCGCAAGCGATACTCCACCGGATCCGCCTTCACCTTGGACGCAATTTCGTCCATGAAGCTTTCGTGGGCAAACGTGTTCTGCAAACGCGAAGGCGAACGAAGCGGACCCGTGTAAAAAGGCGACCCGACCACGTGCGTCAAAACTTTCTCACTCCGGATCGTACCTGTACCGCCGTCCTTGCCTTCTACACGTCCCGCGACATACGACGGAATGCCATTCAAATTGTTGTTAAAGCGGCGCGGCGCCGGCGCCTGTCCCGGCTTGAACTCCTGCGGCTCGAATCCCAACAGGCCGCCCGTCACCACGTTGCCGGGATACTGATACAGAGGACGGTTGCCTTTCGTGGGCGACCACGACTCGTGCTCCCACGCGATGATGTTATCCTTGGCATCCAGCGCGACGCGCTGCTCCAGCACGAACGCCAGGCCATAATTCTCCCACGCCATTTCGTCCTTGCGCGTCAGTTGCACGCGCACCGGCTTTCCCATTGCCTGCGAAAGCACCGCGGCGTCGAAGCTTGCGGCATCGGCATTGTTCAATCCATAGCAGCCAGCCCCGCGGCGGAAAATCACGCGCACGTTTTCCGGTTTCAGGCCCAGGATCGTTGCCTGGCAGCTTCGCTGATGCCACACGCCCTGCGTCGGTGAGTAGATCGTTGCCTTGTCGCCTTGCACGTCGGCCACGGCGCAAGACGCACCCACCGATCCGTGCATTTGATACGGATGATGATAAGTCGCGCTCACCATTTGCGCGCGCGCCAGCCATGGTCTGCGCGGTATCTTTCGAATCGACCATCGTCTGATCCCGCGACGGCTGCTTCTTCATCCAATCGTAGATGCTGGATTGTGCCGGCAAGCCCGTGCCTGCGCTCCACGTGACCTTCAACTTCGTCGCCGCTTGCACGGCCTGAAACTGCTTCTCCGCAACCACGCCGACGAAATCTTTCTTGACCACCACCTTCACGCCCGGAATATCCTTCACCGAGCTCTCATCCACGCTGATCACTCTTGCGCCCACCACCGGAGGCCGCACCACGCGTCCATGCAGCATGCCGGGCAGTTTAACGTTGTGAACGTACTCCATGCGGCCGGTCATCACGTCCGGGAAATCCACGCGCTTTACCGGAGTGCCCAGGATCTTCCACTCGCTTGGCGGTTTGCGCTTGGCGTCTTTATTCACCGCGAGCGCGAATTTCTTACCGCCGAGCAGCTCCTTATAAGTGACTTTTTTCGATGCGTCACTCTTCGGGCTTATCACACCATCCCACGCCGTAAGTTGATCCACACCGACGCCGAGCTTTTGCGAAGCCATCTGCATCAGCGCCTCGCGCGCCGTCGCCGCCGCCTGCGCCAGATTTTCGTGATTGAAATTCGCGAAATGCGATTGGCTCCCGGACGTCACGCCCTGGTCCGGCGTCATCGCCGTGTCGCAATAAATCAGCGTGACATGCTCCAGGGGAACGTTCATCTCCTCCGCAACAAGCTGAATTTGCGCTGTAACGATCCCTTGCCCCAGTTCCTCTTTGCCGGTATAGGCAGTCACGCGCCCATCCACCCCAATCGCAATCCAGGAATCCACCTCTTTAGGCGGAGGCGCACCCGGCCCTTCGCCTGCGAACTGCGCATTCGCCCGCGGTGGCGCCGCAATCGAGAAGCCAACGATCAGCGCGCCCGAAACTTTGAGGAAGTCGCGGCGGCTCTTGCCGCTCGCCAAGCCTCCGGTTGTCCCGGCGAAACCGTTCGTTACCAAAGCCTCGCGCGCGCCCGGAGTGAGGGATGCGAGAATATCTTTTCTCGTGGCGGGTTTCATCGCGCGACCCCTTTCGCCGGCCCTTTCGTGGACCCATTCGCCGCGCGCTTCGCAAGGCCCGCATATGTCTCTATCGCTTTGTGCATTCGTACGTGGCTGAAGCAGCGGCACAATACATTCGAAAGCACCTCTTGGATATCCTTCGCCGTGGCCTGCGGATTTTTGTCCAGAAACGCCTTGGTCGTCAGGATCACTCCGTTCACGCAGAAACCACACTGCGCGGCCTGCTCATCAATGAACGCCTGCTGCAGCGGATGCGGCTTCTCCGGCGATCCCAGCCCCTCCAGCGTTATGATCTCTTTGCCGGACGCCGCGCTCACCGGCGTAACGCATGTGCGCACAGCCGTTCCGTTTACGATCGCCGTGCACGCTCCGCACTGCCCCAACCCGCAGCCGAACTTCGGCCCCCGCGTCCCGATCTCATCGCTCAATACATATAAAAGAGGTGTGGACGGATCCACGTCGACCGTATGGCTTTGGCCGTTGACCTTGAGTGTAATTGCCATATCAATTTGAGGTTATGGCGTTCTGCCATCCGGGTCAAGCTATGTGCCGTCCCAGTCAGGCCAGAGCGTGTAGTGTATCCAAGTCGATGTCACTTATACGAATGTGCCACAAGCCAATCTGACAACGTGGCGGATGAAAACGTACCGTGGTTCATGATGCGCGATGCAATACAACCCCACTCGAGGGAGCGGGAATAACGGCAGTCGCATGGCCTGGTGCCTCGGCGACTCGCGGCTGGTAACCCGATTTGTGTACTTCCTCGCCCCAAACCCTGTACAGTTGAGTAGAGGTTCCCTTGGCCAAGAAAAAAGAAAAAGAAGAGATCGCAGTCGCGAAGGTTCCCAACACCGGGCCGGCGCCTGCCGCCAAACCCGCGCGGGCCGGCAAGTTGCCGCCGAAGAATAAGTCGCGCCTGCCGCGTCTGCAAAAGAAGGCCAAGAAGAAGGCCGAAGCAAAAGCCGCCGGGCGCCTTTAGTTTCAGCCCCACATCGTCGATACAATCCCGGGCGTAAGTCCGGGGACAGCGCGCTATAATTGTTGCAGACGCGGGTTGTATATCGCCCTGTTGTCCCGCGTCCGTGCATCCCCGGCAGTAAACCTTCTATCCCGGTCTGTAAACAATGATCTCTGTCAACGATCTCACCATGCGCTACGGCGCCCGCATCCTGTTTGAAGACGTCACCACCACGTTCCAGCAAGGACGGCGCTACGCGATCACCGGCCCGAACGGCTCCGGCAAGTCGACGTTCATGAAGATCCTGACCGGCGAAATGGAGCCCTCCAAGGGCTCCGTCACGCGGCCGAAGAAGATCGGCATCCTGCGCCAGGATCAGTTCGCGTTCGATGCGTACCGCGTGCTGGACACGGTGATCATGGGCAACGCGCCGCTGTGGGACGCCTTGCAGGAGCGCGAAGTATTCTACGCGAACGCCGCCGAGCTGGACCGACGAAGACGGCATGCGTCTGGGCGAGCTCGAAGGCATCGTCGGCGATGAAGGCGGCTACACGGCGGAAGCCGACGCCGCGACGCTGCTGCAGGGTCTGGATATTCCCGAAGAGCTGCATGAGCGCAAGATGTCGGAGCTGCAGAGCGGCCAGAAAGTGCGCGTGCTGCTGGCGCAGGCGCTCTTCAGCAACGCCAGCGTGCTGCTGCTGGACGAGCCCACCAACAACCTGGATCTTGAATCGGTGCACTGGCTGCAAAACTATCTGCTGGCCTACACAGGCTGCCTGATCGTCATTTCGCACGATCGCCATTTCCTGAACGAAGTCTGCACGCACACCGCCGACATCGATTACCAGAGCATCATCACCTACACCGGCGGCTATGACGACATGGTGCTGGCAGAAGACCCAGATCCGCTCGCGCGTCGAAGCCGGCAACGCGCAGCGCGAAAAGAAGATCGCGCAGTTGAAGGAGTTCATCGCAGCGCTTCTCGGCCGGCACCCGATCCGTCGCAAGTGATGTCGCGCAAGAAAGAAGTCGAGCGCCTGCAGACTTCGGAGCTGGCGAGATCCAACATCCAGCGCCCCTTCATCCGCTTTCAGAACGAACGTCCTTCGGGCCGGCATCCTCTGGAAATCAAAGGCTCTCGAAATCCTACGGCGATCTGCACGTGATTCAGAACTTCAGCGCCGTCCATCGCGCGCGGCGAAAAAATCGCGCTGCTGGGCCGCAACGGAGCGGGGAAGACCACCATGCTGCGGTCGCTGCTGCGCAATGCAACGGGTTACGTCGACGCGCCGGATCGCGAATTTCCGGTCGACGGCGGCATGGTCACCTGGGGCCATGAAGTGGCCGTGGGATATTTCTCGCAGGATCACAAGGAATCCATCCAGCCGGGCTCGACGCATCATCGAGTGGCTGCACGAGTTCGATCCCATGGCTCGCAGCAGGAACTGCGCGGCCTGCTCGGCCAGATGCTGTTCAGCGGCGACGACGCGACCAAGCGCACCGAAAATCTTTCGGGAGGCGAAGCCGCGCGCCTGATCTTCTGCCGCCTGATGCTGCAGAAACCGAACTTCCTGATGCTCGACGAGCCCACCAACCACCTGGATCTGGAATCGATCAACGCGCTGAACATCGCGCTGCAGAAGTACGACGGAACCGTCCTGCTGGTCACCCACGATCACGATCTGGTCGAAGAAGTCGCCACCCGCATCTGGAATTTCGACACTTCCAGATCGAGGACTTCAAGGGTCCCTACACCGATTTCCTCACGCAGAAGGAATCGGCGACCGCGTAGCTAATTTGCTGCCATCCCGAGCGAAGTCGAGGGATCTGCTTTTTCAACTGTTTATCGCGAGCCGCTCATTTCCACGTTCTTCCTATTGACTTCCGCCACCGTCCGCCGCAGAATGGAGTGGCGAACAAAAGGCGAATATGTCGGCGGACGTCTCCTCTTTCCTCAGTAAACTGGCTATCCCCATAAACAAGCCGCAGACGCTTGATTTTCAACAGAAAAATGTAGAAGGAGGTTGTAATGAACAAGCCACTCCGCTGTCGCCTCCGCGCGGGGCCATCACCGAAATTTCCGGGCCTGTTTCCTCCGGCCGCACTTCCTTGATCCATGCGATTCTGGCGCGCGCCACCGAAGCAGGCGAATGCTGCGCGATGGTGGACGGCGCAGGCGCGTTCGATCCCTGGTCGGCCACTCAGGCAGGCGTGGATCTCATGCGCCTGTTATGGGTTCGCGCGAACGGGCGCTTCGAAGCGGCACTGAAAGCAGCCGACCTGATCCTGCACAGCGGCGGGTTCGGCGTCATCGTGCTGGATTTGTGCGAAGCTCCTGCAGCCGAACTGAATCGCATTCCTCTTTCCTACTGGTATCGTTTTCGCGGAGCGGTAGAGAACACCCCCGGCCGCTTCATTGTCGCGAGCCACGTGCCTCTGGCGAAATCCTGCGCGCGCCTGCCCTTAGAGACGCGTCGCGAAGGCGTGTTGTGGATCGGTTCCACTCCTTTATTTAACGGCATCGAGTATGCGATCGAGGACCGGAAGCAGCGCGCGCGCCTGGCAGGCTGAGCGACTGGTTCTGATCGCGGTCTTTATATATGTTTGCTTGTCTTTATTCCTCATCCGCGGCGCAATCTGTACTCTTGACGCTCGCATCGTCTTTTTCGCCTTTGGTCGAAGACACTGCGCCCGGTATCGTCATCTTTTCGATCGTCGGCCTGTCGAAGCTGATTGGCACGATAGACAACATCGCATCGGAAATCGCGCGCATCGGTGCGGCGGCGAAGATCCAGGGCAATCTGGCGATTGCTGCCGATCCCGATGCCGCAATGATCGCCGCGCGCCACATCGGCGGCCTCACGATGATTCCTCCGGGCAGGGAAGAGGATCGGTTGAGCGGCCTGCCCATTCATGTGTTGGGCCATTTCATCGCAGACGGAGATTTAAAGATTCTCGACACATTAGATCGCTGGGGCATCAAGACACTGGGCGAGATCGCGGCGCTGCCGCCGCTCGGGTTCATCGCGCGTTTCGGAGAACTGGGCGAACGTTTATTGCGCCTGGCCCGTGGGGAAACGCAAAGGGCATTAAGAGTAAGACAAGCCCCCGAAACCTACCAGCGCCGCGTGGACCTGGACCATCCGCAAGCGCTCCTGGAACCGCTCCTGTTCGTCATCTCCTCAATGCTGCAGGAGTTGCTGGCCGCCCTTGAGTGCCAGGGGCTTGCGACGAATCGTGTGACGCTCAGCTTGAAACTGGTCAAACGTGGCACGGCAACTAAACCAGATTGCCAACAAACGAGCCGCGACCAGAGGGAGCGGTCACCGCATAACGAGAATGGGCACCAACGCACGCTGGAATTCCCCGTTCCTGTGCGCGACGTACAAGTGATCCTCAAACAGTTGCAGTTCGATCTGGAAGCGCATCCGCCCTCCGCCGCGATCCTGGGCGTCGAAGTGAAACTAAATCCCGTAGAGCCTCGCGCATTGCAACACGGATTGTTCATCCCTCAGACTCCCGCGCCCGAAAAGTTATCGCTCACCTTGGCTCGCTTGACGGCGCTGGTGGGCGAAGGCAACGCCGGATCGCCGGAATTGCTGAACACGCATCGGCCCGATGCATTCCAGATGCGAGCGTTCGCTCCCGCACCTGCGAATGAACTCGCACGAACAGCTCCTCTACCGGGCGCTTTGCGCTTCGCGTTTCGCTACACACGCCCTGCGCTATCGGCTCAGGTGAAGTTGAAACTCGAACGTCCACTTACAGTGAAGTTCCCAACTCAGGTAAACACACGCGAGGTACTGGCCGCCGCCGGTCCCTGGCGAGCATCGGGCGATTGGTGGACCCCCGCGCCCTGGGATCGTGAGGAATGGGATATCGAACTCAGCGACGGCGGCCTGTATCGCGTATTCCGAGCCTCGAAGGAATGGTTTTTGGAGGGCGTATATGACTAGGATCGCCAGACGTGGCGCGGGCCGCCAGGCCTGCTGAGTCGGCAGTCATGCCGACTCTTTTAGAGATGCACACACGCTGTCATGTCCTACGTTGAACTACACGCCCGCTCGGCCTTCAGTTTCCTCGAAGGCTCCTCCGCGCCCGAAGACTTAATCGGCCGCTGCGCGCAGCTCGAAATCCCCGCCATGGCCGTGCTCGATCGCAACAGCCTTTCGGGTGCCGTGCGCTTTCACAAGCGGCGGACAAGACCGGCCTGCGCGCCATCATCGGAGCCGAAATCGCCGCGTCCGAAGGATTCCGCTACGCGCTGCTCGCCGAATCGCAAAAGGGATACCAGAACCTGTGCCGCCTGATCACAAAAATCAAGCTACGCACCGGCCATGGCGAACAGGAAGATGCCGTAGCGCATCCCGAAGATCTGGCCGAGCATGCCGAAGGCCTGGTCTGCCTCACCGGAGGCGACGAAGGCCCGCTCGCCTATGCGCTCCAAACAGAACCGCGAATGTCAATGAGCGGGCATACAAGAAGCGCTGATGCTGTTCTCCACCAAATCGATCAACTCACCGGCATCTTCGGCAAGCAAAGCGTTTTCGTCGAACTACAGCGCCACTACGATCGCAACGAGGAATATCGCAATCAGGCAGCCATCGCAATCGCGCGCAAATTAAAACTGCCGCTGCTCGCCACCAACGGCGTCACTCACGCGATGGAAGACGACCGCGATCTCGCCGACGCACTCACCTGCGTGCGCCACAAAACCACGATTCATGAAGCCGGCCGGCTGCTCGCGCGCAACTCCGAGCGCCACATCAAGCGCGCCACGCAAATGGAAAAGCTTTTCGCCGACATGCCCGAGGCCGTCGCAAACACGCGTCACCTAGCATCGCGCCTGGGCTTCACATTAAAAGATCTGGGCTACAAATTTCCCGATTATCCCGTCCCCCCGGGCGAAACCATGAATTCGTATCTGCGCGAGCTGGCGCAAGCGGGCGCGCGCGAGCGCTATCAGCCCTATTACGAAAAAGCGCAGCGGCAGATTGAGCGCGAGCTGGCCATGATCGAAAAGCTCGATCTGGCGGGCTATTTCCTGATCGTGTGGGATATCGTGGACTTCTGCAAGCGAGCATGGTCTGCTCGTGCAGGGGCGCGGCTCGGCCGCGAACAGCGCCGTTTGTTATGCGCTGGAAATTACGGCCGTCGATCCCGTCGGCATGGATCTCCTCTTTGAGCGCTTCCTCTCCGAAGAGCGCGGCGAATGGCCCGACATCGATCTTGATCTTCGCCAGTGGCGACGAACGCGAGAGCGCCATTCAATACGTCTACCAGCGCTACGGCAAGCTCGGCGCGGCCATGACCGCCAACGTCATTACGTATCGCGGACGCTCCGCCGCGCGCGATATCGGCAAAGTGCTGGGATTCGATGAAGAGATGCTGGGCCGCTTGTCGAAAGTCGTCCCGCATTGGGGTTTTCAGGACAAACGGACACCGCGGAGCGCCAATTCAAGCAGGCCGGCGTGGATCTTGCGAGAGCCGCTGGTGCAGAAATTCCTATCGCTCTATGAGCGCGTGCAGGATCTGCCTCGGCACTTGGGACAGCACTCCGGAGGCATGGTGATCTGCCAGGGCCAGCTCGATTCCATCGTGCCCTTGCAGCCCGCCACCATGCCCGGTCGCTTCGTCGTGCAGTGGGATAAAGAAGACTGCGCCGATATGGGCATCGTCAAAGTGGATCTGCTCGGCCTCGGGATGATGGCGGTGATGAAAGAATCCATCGGGCTGATTCGCGAGCACTACGGCGAAAAGTGGACCTGGCGCATCTGCCGCGAGAACGATCCGCAAGTGTACGCGGCGCTGCAGAAGGCCGACACCATCGGCATGTTTCAGGTGGAGAGCCGCGCGCAGATGTCGTTTCTGCCCAGCCTGCAGCCGAAACACTTTTACGACATCGTGGTGCAGGTGGCGATCATCCGCCCCGGCCCCATTGTCGGGAAAATGCTGCATCCTTATCTGCGCCGCCGGCAGGGGCTCGAAGCCGTTTCCTATCCGCATCCGGCTTTGCGAGCCGGTGCTGAAGCGCACGCTCGGAGTGCCGTTATTTCAAGAACAGCTGCTGCGCATGGCGATGATCGTCGCCGGATTCACCGGCGGACAGGCCGAAGAATTGCGCCGCGCGATGGGATTTCAAGCGCTCCGAAAAACGCATGCGGGAGATTGAAGGCAAGCTGCGCGACGGGATGTCGCGCAACGGCATTGCAGAGGAAATGCAGGATCTGATCGTGCGCTCCATCGGATCGTTCGCGGCTTACGGATTCCCCGAATCGCACGCAGCGAGTTTTGCGCTGCTGGCCTATGCCAGCGCCTATTTGAAGTGCCGTTATCTGGCGGCTTTCACCGCGGCGATGCTCAACAATCAGCCGATGGGTTTTTACCATCCGCAACGCTGGTCAAGGATGCGCAGCGCCACGGCCTGCATTTCAGGCCCATCGATGTCACGTGGACCGATGGAATTGCACCCTGGAGCGCGATCCGGAAGCGGGCGATCAGTGGCTTGTCCGTCTCGGGTTCAACTATCTGAAAGGCCTGCGCCGCGAAACCGCCGCAAGCATAGTGGAGCAGCGTTCCCGCGAACCATTCGCCAGCATTCGCGATCTGGTGCGCCGCGTGCCCGGCATTCGCAAGGAAGAATTCGATTCGCTCTCGGAGGCCGGTGCCCTCAACTTTATCGAGCAAGATCCGCTGCATCGGCGCGAAGCGCTCTGGCGCGGCGAACTCGCAGCACGTCCGGTCGGGGAGCTGTTCGAAACCAGAACGGCAGAAGAAAGTGCAGGCGAGCAATTCGACGACGCCTCGCCCCTCTCCGCCATGACTCCGCTCGAGCGCCTTGCCGCGGACTATCGCATTACAGGCCTCACCATCGGCGTGCATCCCATGCGCATGCATCGCGATGCCATGGATCGGCTCGGCGTGCTCCGCGCATCGGCTCTCGCGCACATCCCCGACGGCCGCCGCGTGCGTATCGCGGGAGCCGTCATTTGCCGTCAGCGTCCCGGCACCGCGAACGGCCTCGTATTCCTGAGCCTGGAAGACGAAACCGGCATCTCCAATGCGATGGTGCTGCCGGATTTGTTTGAAACATACAAGCTGACAATCGTCGAAGAGCCCTTCCTGCTGCTGGAAGGCATTTTGCAAAATCAGCGCGGATCAGTATCGGTAAAAGCAGAAAAGGCCGAAGGCCTGCGCCTCGACGCCGCGTCCCTAGGCTCGCACGATTTTCACTAATTCCCATTTCGCAAAGCACGCGCCGCCCAAATCAAACTTGCTAGCATCGAACTAGTGCCAATAAATGGATGAACAGCAGGTTTTCCCCCTTGTCGGCGTGGACGGCTTCCAGCGCCTGGTCGCCGCCTTCTATCGTCAGGTTCCGCATGACGATCTGCTCGCGCCCATGTACCCCGCGCATGATCTTGACGGCGCCGAGCAGCGCCTGCGCGATTATTTGATCTACCGTTTCGGCGGCCCGCCCACCTACATAGAGCAGCGCGGCCATCCGCGCCTTCGCGGCCGTCACATGCCGTTCGCCATCACCAAAGCCGCCCGCGACCGCTGGGTATTGCTGATGGACCGCGCCTTCGCCGAAGCGAATCTGCCGGCCGAAGCCGCGCAGCCCCTCCGCGAATTCTTCGACAACATGGCGACGTTCATGATCAATCAGGACCCCGGCTAACCAACGTGCCGATTCGCAAGCCGCGCGCTTTTCTGTTCGACATGGACGGTGTCCTATATAACGACACCGTCCCCATCGCCGGCTCGCGCGAAGCCCTCGCCTGGGTGCGCTCACAAAAAATCCCGCATCTCTTCCTCACGAATACCAGTTCGCAATCGCGCCAGCATCTCGCTGAGAAACTCAATACGATGGGCATCGAAGCCACCGCCGGCGATGTGTTATGCCCTCCTGCGGCCGCCGCCGATTGGTTGCGCGAACATGCGCGCGGCACATCCACTGCAGAACAGGTCGCGCTGTTTATCCCGCCCAATGCACGTGCGGAATTCGCTGGCCTCCATCCCCTTCCGCCCGATGCCGAAACCGGCGCGCAATACGTCGTGATCGGCGATCTCGCCGAGGCGTGGGATTTCCGCACCATCAACCGCGCGTTTCGCCTGTTGCATTCGAATCCCGATTCACAGTTGATCGCCTTGGGGATGACGCGTTACTGGCAGACGCCCGCAGGCCTGCAGTTGGACGTCGCGCCCTTCGTCGCCGCGTTGGAGCACGCCTCGCGCAAACAGGCCATCGTATTTGGAAAACCCGCGGCTCCGTTTTTCAACGCCGCGGCCGGAAAACTCGGCGTCGCGCCTGCCGATATTCTCATGATCGGCGATGATATGGAAATAGACGTCGGCGGCGCGCAGAAATCCGGCATGATGGCAGCCATCGTCAAGACCGGCAAGTTCCGCCCCGCGGATTTTGAGCGCGGCGTCACACCCGACGTGGCGCTGGAATCCATCGCCTCACTTCGCGTTTGGTTCGAATCGATTCATTAAGGAGCAACTTGTCCGACACACAGAAATTTGCACTCGTAACCGGCGGCGGTTCAGGCATCGGCCGCGCCGTCGCGCTGGGATTACAGGCAGCTGGCTACGCTGTGGCGATCGCAGGCCGCAGGCCCGGCGAACTGGATGCCACGGCCGCGCTCGGCGTGGATGGTCCTCCCATGCTGTGCGTGCCCACCGATGTGCGCGATCCGGCCGCTGTTCACGCGCTCTTCGTGCGCATCGCGGAAGTCTTCGGGCGGCTCGACGTCCTGTTCAACAACGCCGGCGTTTTCGGTCCCGCCGCGAAGCTTGACGAACTGACGCACGATCAATGGAACGACGTCGTGGCCATCAATCTAACCGGCGTTTTCTTATGCGCACAGGAAGCCTTTCGCATCATGAAATCGCAGCAGCCCCGTGGAGGCCGCATCATCAATAACGGCTCCATCTCGGCGCACGCGCCGCGACCGCATTCGGCGCCCTACACAACCACGAAACACGCGGTTCTCGGACTGACGAAATGTTTGTCCCTGGATGGGCGCGAGTTCGACATCGCGTGCGGACAAATCGACATCGGCAACGCCATCACAGAAGGCACCGCGAAGATGGGCGCGGGCATCCTCCAGCCGGGCGGAGAAATCCGCAAAGAGGCCCGTATGGATTTAAAGCCAGTAGTAGACGCCGTAGTCTATATGGCCGGCTTGCCGCTCGACGCCAACGTGCAGTTCATGACGGTAATGGCGACGAAGATGCCTTACCTCGGCCGCGGGTGATGCGGTTTATTGACCTTCCTTCTTCTCGGGCGCTGGCGATTCTTTCTTCCCCGCGCCTTCCTTATTGCCCGCTTCGCCCGGCTTCGGTTCTTCGGACGCAACCGCGTTCTGATACCGCACGATCACGCTAATGCGCCGGTTCGACGCATCGTCGGGATCGGCGCGATTGCGCAGATTCTGATCCGCGAACCCGCGCACCTGCGCGATCTGTCCCGGCCGCGCGCCGGCGCCTTCGATAATGCGGCGCGCCGCGTTCGCACGGTCAGACGAAAGCTCCCAGTTGGTGTAATCCTGGCGGCGCCCGAAAGGCCGCGCATCGGTGTGGCCTTCGATCAGCAATTGATTTGGCAGCTTCACCAACTGTTCGGCCAGTTTCCCGATCAGCTCTTCACCCTCCGCGCTCGGCAAGGCGCTGCCCGATTTGAAGAACACTCCCTTTTCGCTCTCCAGTAGCTCCACGCGCAAGCCTTCGCCCGTAACGCTCAACTGAACATAGTCTTTCAGATTCTGGAACTCGGGCTTCTTCTTGATGGCTGCTTCCAGCTTGTCTTTTAATTTCTCCATGTCGTCCTGGCCCACGGAGACCGTTTCACCCGTTCCGGCGCTCGCGCTTCCCGAATTTGCACCGCTGCCGGAGGGGTCCTGGAAATACGCGCTGATCGCCTTACGCACCTGCACGCTTGAATTCAGCAGCCACAGCACAATGAACAGCGCCATCATCGCCGTCACGAAGTCGGCGTAAGCCACTTTCCATGCCCCGCCGTGGTGGCCTCCGTGGCTGGCCTTTTTGCGGATGATGATGATCGGCGGCTGCGCTTGATTGTTCACGATTTCATGCGCCTTTAAGCGAAGACCCGTTCCTTGTTCGCTTTGCATCACTACCCACGTCCGCGTTTTACGCCGCCGCTGCCGGAGGCGCCGCCGCGGCGCTTCCTCCCTTGCACGCCGCTTCCATTTCTTTAAACGAAGGACGCACATCGGCCGGTATGCTCCGTCGTGCGAACTCAACCGCGAGCGCCGGCGGCGATCCTTTTACGAACGCAATCACGCCCTGGCGCAAGCAACGATAATAATGCGTCTCGGCGTCGTTGATCTTCGCCATATAAGCTGCTCAGCGGCCCCAGGAATCCATAGCACAGCAAAATTCCGAGGAACGTTCCCACCAGCGCCGCCGCCACTTTCTCGCCGATCTCCTCCGGCGGACCTCCCAGCGCGCCCATCGTGATCACCACCCCCAGCACCGCCGCCACGATACCCAGCCCGGGCAGAGCATCCGCCACCGTGGTCAGCGCCTGCACCGGAACCGATTGCTCCTGATGATGAACGTCCATGTCCATCTCCATCATTTGGTCCAGGTCGAACGCCGGCACGCCGCCCGTGATCGACATGCGAATCGTGTCGCATACAAAATCAACCGCGTGGTGGTTCGCCAGGAACTGCGGGTACTTGGTGAACACGGCGCTCTTTTCCGGCGCCTCGATGTCCTCTTCCAGTTTCACCATGCCGCTCTTGCGCGCCACCATGAACAGGTCGCTCAGCATCTTGAGCGTTTCCAGGTAAGACGCCTTCGTATACGCGCTGCCTTTGATCACGCCCACTAGACCGTGGACAATCTTCATCACCACCGCCAAAGGATTCGCGATCAGCAGCGTTCCCGCGGCCGCGCCTCCAATGATCAGCAGCTCCGCCGGTTGAACGAGAACCTTGAAGTTCCCATGCTCCATCAGTGTATCCGCCGGCCACCGCCCCCAACACAACCAGAATTCCAATAATTGCGAACATTATATTTAGGCGGAAACCGGCGACCACGCACAAAGTGAAAGTCTTAGCGCGCCGCCTTCGCCTCCGATAAAGGGCTTATCGTCTCGGCGAAAGGATCTTCTAGGCCTATAGGCCGACACGGTGAACAACCGTCGGCCCCATTCACCCTTCACCGTGAGGCCTCGCGCATCAGAGACCGCGTGGAAACACGCCGGACGCAAAATAACAAGAACCCCGCCAGCCTCACCCGTCAGCGAGGGGATTGCAATTCCTTATGAAATTTGGATCCCCATCTCACCATCGGGGCTGATCAAGCGGCTTGCGCTCGCTTTTCAAATAACTAGTGCGCCGGAGGCTCCGCCTTCGGCATTTCATGATGCGCCCGCAGCGGGACACTCTTCAGAAAAATATTCAGCACCAGTGCCGCGAACATCATCACCGCGCTGGTGAGAAAAATCTGATGCAGGCCATGCACCAGGCCTAGCCGCACCGCGGCCATCAACCGCTCCATCGTGGCCAGACCGTCGGCCTGCCGTGCGAACACCGCTTCCATTTGCGGACGCACCTGCGCCAGCATCAGCGGATTCGAAAAGAATCCCAACTGTTCCGGAGGCGTCCCCGCCGGCACCGCCCGTCCGAAGTCGCGATGATAATTCTGCAGCAGGATACTGCCGAACACCGCCACGCCCACCGTGCTGCCGATCGCGCGGAAAAACGTAGTCGATGCCGTGGCCGCCCCCATCTGCTGACGCGGAGCCACGTTCTGCACGGCCACCGTATACACCGGCATCAGCAATCCCATGCCGAATCCGGAAAGCACCATGCCCAGGATCACCTGCGATGGCGGCGTCGCCGGAGTCATCAGCGCGAACGCAACCATCCCCAGCGCCGAGAGCGCCGCACCCACCAGCGCCGGTAATTTGTAGCCCCGCATCCGATACGTCGCCTGCCCGCCCAAAAACATTCCGAACACCGTCCCGAGCATCATCGGCGTCAGCAGCGTACCCGATTTCGTGGCCGACACATTCAGCACTCCCTGCATAAACAGCGGGAAATAAATAATCACGCCGAACATCCCCATGCCCAGCACGAAAATGCAGACCGAGCACACGCTGATCACCGGCTCGCGAAACAGCGTCAGCGGGATCAGCGGCTCGGCCGCTTTCGTCTCTATATAAAGGAACACGCCCAGCAGCGCAATGCTCCACAGCAGCAGCCCTTCCACGCGCGGCGCCGTCCATCCGAAATCCGTAACCCACGTCAGCGCCAGCAGCAACGGCACAATGGAAAGCATCAGCGTCAGAACGCCCAGCCAGTCCAGCTTGCGCTTGCCTTTATTCAGGTGAATTTCGGGGAAAAGAAACCAAGTCACGCCCAGTGCCAGCAACCCCACCGGCAAGTTCACATAAAACGTCGCCCGCCACGAAATGTGATCCGTCAGCCATCCGCCCAGCGTCGGCCCGAAAATCGCCGCCGCGCCCCACACGCCCGAGAAAAATCCTTGATACCGGCCCCGCTCCGCCGGAGCGAAAATATCCGCGACAATCGTGAACACCAGCGCCATGATCCCGCCCGCGCCGATCCCTTGCAGCCCGCGAAACAGAATCAGCTGATTCATTCCATCCAGGCCCGTGAAGCTCAGGTGCCCCGCCGCGCCGCACATGCCCGACGCCGCCACGAACAACGCCGCGCTGCCCATGAAAAACCACTTGCGCCCATACAAGTCGGAAAGCCTCGCGCTCACCGGAATCGCCATCGTGGAGCACAACATATACGTTGTCGCCACCCACGGATACCGGTTGAACCCCGAAAGACTCGCGATGATCCGCGGCTCCGCCGTCCCCACGATCGTCTGATCCAGCGCCGCCAACAACATCGTCAGCATCAGCCCCAGCAGCGTGCCCACCAACTGCGGCTTCGTCAGTCGCACCAACCCCGACGTGTGGAATTTAATTCCAGCGACCGCCCCAGCTCGGAGGCGCCGATGTCTGGCTCGTGGACATGAATTGATTCTACGCTACCCGCCTACTGCCCACACTGTACAGCTCATCAACGAAACCAAATTCGAAAACTCCGTGCCTCAGCGCGGGGAAGTGAACCCAGCCGGCCACTGAAAACTCATCACCGTAGTACGCTATCGGCATGGATCTCGTCCAGCTCGTTGTCGTCCTCGTATTGGTTCTCATCGCCCTCTCTGGAATCCGCGTCGCCCGCGAGTACGAGCGTGCCGTCGTCTTCCGCCTCGGCCGTTTCACCGGTTTGCGCGGCCCGGGATTGTTCTACCTGATCCCTCTCCTCGAACACGAAGTGCGGGTTCGGTCTCCGCGTCGTGACCAATCCCATCGAGCAACAGGAGACCATCACGCGCGACAGCGTGACCGTCAAAGTGAATGCCGTGCTCTGGTTTCGCGTGCAGGACCCGGAAAAAGCCGTGCTGACTGTCGAAAGTTATCGCTCCGCCGTTCAGCAGGTTGCTCTCACCAGCCTGCGCAACGTGATCGGCCAGCACGATCTCGACGAGGTGCTCAAAGAGCGCGACAAAATCAACACGATCCTACAGAAGAACGTCACCGAAACCACACGCAACTGGGGCGTCGCCATCGAGCTCCTGGAAATGAAGGACGTCGAAATCCCACAGGACATGCAGCGCGTCATGGCGATGGAGGCGGAAGCCTCCCGCGAACGCCGGGCCCGCATCATCAAAGCCGATGCCGAGCTCGAGGCCTCGCGAAAATTGGCGGAGGCTGCGCAGATGATGGTCGGCAATCCCGCCGCCCTCGAACTCCGCCGCATGCAGATGGTCGCCGAAGTCGGAGCCGAAAATAACAGCACCACCGTAATCATGATGCCGGCCGATTTCGTTCACTTCGCGGGCAGCCTGTCGACGTTCTTAGAAGGTAAGAAAAAACAGGCCGACCCGAACGCCGCCAAGGAATAGCAGCACCGCCTCGGAATCCAAATCTCTTGCCCACACTGTGGCGCAGACCGCCAGGTCTGCTGAGTCGAGAGTCATCTCGACTCTTCCTCCCCAAAATATTCGGCACGCCAAGGACCCATTTCTGCCGACGCAAAGCTCATTCATCAATGCCGCCTCCGCCACGTCGAGCCCTCCACTCCTCCGCCGTAATCTCCCAAATCTCACTCAAAAATCTCCCGCCCACATAATCCCGCTCCTCCATCCCCACCACTCGCATCCCGCTCCGCACCGAAATCCTCCGCGACGCCACATTCTCGATCGCCTTCGGCACACGCAGCACGCTCTCTCCCAGCTCTTTGAACCAATAGTCCGTCACGCGCAACACCGCTTCGGTCATCAGTCCTTGCCCCTGCCACGGCAGCCCCATCCAGAATCCGCGATTAAACTCCGCGCCCTTCTGCAGCGTGATCAAGCCGATCATCTGCCCCGGACTCGTCTTCAGCCGCAACGTCCACGTCCACTGCTCTCCGCGCTCGATCGCCGGCAGCGCGACATCCCGAAAATACGTTAACGATCCGTCCGGCGGATACGGCCAGGGCACAGCGGGCGCCAAATACTTCACAATCTCCCACCGCGGAAACAGTTCCTGCGCCTGCTCGGCATCGGCAAGCTCCAGTGGCCGCAACAGCAGACGAGCTGTTTGAAGCTTGGGCGTCATCCGGATATCGTAGCAATCGCAACAGATGCTGCTGCCAGCCGTGGCGCACGCACTCGTGCGTGCCGCGTCGAGACTCATCTCGACGGCAGCCCGGATTTGTCAAATCTCCGCCCTAACGACACGATTGTCGATAGGGCACGCACCGAGCGCGTACGCCACAAACAACTAATTCCACACGGGTTAGCCTTAACCCCTGGGCCGCCAAATTAAATCTTTCGAATTCGCTTGCGCTTTCATCTGCCACACTGCTATGCTACAAAAGTCGTTGAACGCAGCTGTTCCTTCTTCCGCTCTTTCGAGCTTCCTGAAGGCAAGTTCGAAGGGCGATCAAAACTTCCACAGAAAAGTTTTGTGCACCTCTTGCAGAATGGGCGACGGTTTGCTAGGATTGACGATGTGCGTTTGGCACGTACTAAGGCCAAGCGCTAGGGTAGGCACCAAGACGCGGTACGGAGGTTTTCAGAACTTCCACTGAAGTCCCGATAGCCTCTAGCTGAAATTCTTCAGCTTCCCTTAACGAATTCTGGATGATAGGCTTCCTGTCTCTGACAGGGCTTGTTATCCGAACGGCTTTCGAGGCCGGCAGCGAGAATCGCTTTCGCAAGATCGCTTTTTCTAACTGCGCAGATCTTTGAAAATCTGGTTGGACGCGAAACAGTAAGATGCTCCTGCGTTCGAAAGCCGCCCGAAAGTAATTACTGGCGTGCAAGCAGTAAGTTCGTCAGTTTACCTGAGTTCATTAACTGAAGCGACTCAAACAAATCGATAGGCCGGATCGGCTTAAGCGTGCGACGTAAGTTGTGCGTGATGTATTTTAAAGGTCCGGTTTATACCAAACGGTTCAAACGAGAGTTTGATCCCGGCTCAGAATCAACGCTGGCGGCGCGCTTAACACATGCAAGTCGCACGAGAAAGGGAGCAATCCTAAGTAAAGTGGCGTACGGGTGAGTAACACGTGGATCATCTACCTTTTAGTGGGGAATACCTCTGGGAAACCGGAGACAATACCGCATAAGCTCGTAAGAGGAAAGCAGCAATGCGCTGAAAGAGGAGTCCGCGGCTGATTAGCTAGTTGGCGGGGTAATGGCCCACCAAGGCGAAGATCGGTAGCCGGCCTGAGAGGGCACACGGCCACACTGGCACTGAAACACGGGCCAGACTCCTACGGGAGGCAGCAGTGGGGAATCTTGCACAATGGAGGAAACTCTGATGCAGCGACGCCGCGTGAGCGATGAAGCCCTTCGGGGTGTAAAGCTCTTTCGACGGGAACGATAATGACGGTACCCGGAGAAGAAGCTGCGGCTAACTACGTGCCAGCAGCCGCGGTAATACGTAGGCAGCGAGCGTTGTTCGGAATTACTGGGCGTAAAGAGTGTGTAGGTGGTGCTCCAAGTCTGTCGTGAAATCTCCCGGCTTAACCGGGAGGGTGCGGCGGAAACTGGAATGCTAGAGGATGGGAGAGGAAAGCGGAATTCCTGGTGTAGCGGTGAAATGCGTAGATATCAGGAGGAACACCTGTGGTGTAGACAGCTTACTGGACCATTTCTGACGCTGAGACACGAAAGCGTGGGTAGCAAACAGGATTAGATACCCTGGTAGTCCACGCCCTAAACGATGCATACTTGGTGTGAGCGATTCATTTCGTTCGTGCCGGAGCTAACGCGTTAAGTATGCCGCCTGGGGAGTACGGTCGCAAGGCTGAAACTCAAAGGAATTGACGGGGGCCCGCACAAGCGGTGGAGCATGTGGTTCAATTCGACGCAACGCGAAGAACCTTACCTGGGCTCGAACGGCTTTGGACCGTCGTGGAAACACGATCTTCCCGCAAGGGACCGGAGTCGAGGTGCTGCATGGCTGTCGTCAGCTCGTGTCGTGAGATGTTGGGTTAAGTCCCGCAACGAGCGCAACCCTTGTCCTGTGTTGCCACTCCTGTAAGGGAAGCACTCTCAGGAGACCGCCAGCGATAAGTTGGAGGAAGGTGGGGATGATGTCAAGTCATCATGGCCTTTATGTCCAGGGCTACACACGTGCTACAATGGACGGTACAAAGCGCTGCAAACCCGCGAGGGGGAGCTAATCGCAAAAAACCGTTCTCAGTTCGGATTGCAGGCTGCAACTCGCCTGCATGAAGCTGGAATCGCTAGTAATGCCGTATCAGAACGATGGCGTGAATACGTTCCCGGGCCTTGTACACACCGCCCGTCACATCACGAAAGTGGATTGTACTAGAAGTCCTAATCAAACAGGCCCAAGGTATGATTCATGATTGGGGTGAAGTCGTAACAAGGTAGCCGTAGGAGAACCTGCGGCTGGATCACCTCCTTTCTAAGAGAACGTGGCTGGAATCACCGAACTAATGGTCGGAAGGTTTACAAGCCGAATCCAAAGTAAGTGATAGTCGTTCCAGTCCATACGTCTAAGCGGTCTCGTAAGAGGAAGGCGAAGCAAGTTCAGTATCTCTTGATCTCGAGTTAAATATGTGAATCTTCTATGGGTTTTGAGCTGGTCTTGATGATCCCGCGTCCAATGGCCTCGATTACATATTAAGAGGGCCGGGCTGGGTTTCCGTTAGAGAAATCTTATGGAAGCCTGGCCCCTGACCTCGACTGAGGCGCAGGCGAAAACGCCTGCGCTCAGTAATTGAGCGAAGTAAAGCGCGGTCAATCAGGGGCTGTAGCTCAGTTGGGAGAGCGCCTGATTTGCATTCAGGAGGTCGCCGGTTCGATCCCGACCAGCTCCACCAAATGGGCCTGTAGCTCAGGTGGCTAGAGCGCGCCCCTGATAAGGGCGAGGTCGATAGTTCGAGTCTATCCAGGCCCACCAAAAAAATCAGAAATCAGAAGCGAGCAGTAGGATCAGAATCCGGCGCGTGCTGATGACTTGAATTCTTGTCAGCGAGTTCTTTGAAAATTGAATATTGACGGGCAACTACAAAGTTGCAAATGCCACCAGGAAAAGCTACTGAAAGCCGGCCTTCGAGGTCTGGTGGGAGGTAGCAGCCAAATATCTGGTGGCGGTAGCGTGAGAGAAGTGTGGGCCACAAGGTACGCTCTTTGAGAATTACTACTCTGTGTTTAGAGTAAATTTTATGGTCAAGCTACTAAGGGCATGCGTGTGGATGCCTTGGCGCAAGTAGGCGAAGAAGGACGTGGCCAGCTGCGATAAGCCTCGGGGAGATGCAAGCAATCTATGATCCGGGGATTTCCGAATGGGGGAACCCAGCCGATGCGAACATGGTTATCCTGCGATGAATACATAGTCGTAGGAAGCGAACGGGGGGAAGTGAACCATCTCAGTACCCCTAGGAAGAGAAAACAACAGTGATTCCGCTAGTAGTGGCGAGCGAACGCGGAACAGGCTAAACCGGACGATCCGAAAGGAGAGCCGGGGTTGCAGGACCACAATAATCATTTCCTGAAGCAGCCTTAACGGGTTGTTGTGGGAAATGGTTAAAAGA
>CAVOVW010000006.1:0-134850 GCA_963699945.1 Terriglobia bacterium | reverse complement strand
GGGCATCTTAGCATTCCTCCGAATAAGTAGCGGTATTTACAGATCTCGTCCCCAGCGGGACATAGATAGCATAAATTGCAGCCGCCCCGATTAGTCCCGCGACACTCAAAATTGTCCAGGCCAATCGATAGCTATGATACACATCGAAGATTCGCCCCGCCATCCAAGGCGCAATCCATTGCCCGATTGAATAGCCCATAATGATCAAGGCCAGTAGCTTGCCCAGCGAGGCCATTCCAAAACACTCCGCCGTTACCAGGGGAATGAGCATGTAGTCGGCCCCCATGGAAAAGCCGAAAATCGCGGCGAAAGCCAGGACTGCAACCGGCTTGTGAGCAAAACACATTAAAGGTATAGCCGCGCCGAGCAGCAAGTAAAAAATTGCCATTGTGTTCTTCTTTTTGTAGCGATCCGCGATATAGCCCACCAAAACGCGGCCACCCAAGCTCGTGGCAAGCATAATCGATCAAGAGCGGGCGGCGCCAAAGGTTGAATATCCTGCATCTTTCATCGCCAAAATAAAATGTTGAATCACGGCGTTGATCGCGCCTATGACCAGCGTGGCCCCAACTAAGAGCAGCCGAAGTTGGCGGTGCGAACTGCCGCTGACATTCCGCGTGACGCCGGCTCGTCCGGATTCCCATGCGCGCTCGGAGGCAGAGACACCCCGTCCGGTGTCAGGTCCATATCAGCCGGAGTCGAGCGCGTAACCCAGAACCCGACGGGAAAAAGTGTGATCAAAATCAGCGCCCCTGTGATTTCCAGGGCGTGACGCCATCCAAACTCCGGATAAATAAACTGATCGCGGGAGGCGAGACGACACCACCGAACCCAAGACCCAAATAGGCATAACCCATCGCCCGGCCGCGTCGCACTCGAAACCAGCGCGACACAAGCACCTGATTCGCAATCGGTCCCGCCAGGGAGTAGCCGATGACTTCAATGATGCAGAGCAACTCGTACTGCCAGAATTTGGTCATCGAGCCCATCAGAATCAGCGGCAGTCCGACAAAGCCGATTCCGGAAAGGATCACCCAACGGGCGCCGATGCGATCGATCAACGCACCGGCCAGCAGGCCGAAAGGAAGTCCAGCCAACAGAAAACCCAGCAGGAATCCTTGAGTTACCTGAGCTCGCGTAAAGCCTAACGAGACTACAAACGCAGGATAGAAAACCGGGAAACCATAAAAAATAACACCGACGACAAGAAAAAGATTAAGAAATGCCGCACCTACAATCCACCAGCCATAGAAGAAGTGAGGTGGGGACTGCGAACTCCGGATTTGGTCCTCGTTTATGAACTGATGAATCATCATGAGAGTATATTTCCGCAAATAATGTTCACGAAGCGATGCGAAGAGGCCGCTCCCACATCGTTAGTTGTGGCCATTTTTCAAGTGAGCCTCAAAGCCGGAATTGTATACCATCTCTTTCGGTTGGCTCATCAGGCGGACGAACCCGACAGTCCGGAGATCCAATTTTCCACAGTACCCGGATCCCTCTTGATCAAATATGCGGCGTTGAATTCGCGCTCTACGTGAATTCAACTAACCCCGGCTGGCCTGAGGTCGAACCAAACCGACCGAGAACCCGCGCTGTGTAGAACCCATAGATAATAAAACCGACATGGGCCCGCGCTTGGGCTTTGCTTGGCAGCCTGTACCCCACCTAGTCGTGCGCAATGGTGGGGGCTTCTTCTTTGGTCCCTCCAAGAGCGAGACCGGATCACCGGCAACCTGGATACTCCGCTACTACGACCTGGAACGATTCTTGCATCGACGCTTCCGGCAATAGCGTCTATTACAGTCCGGGCTGTGCGGCACCGGCAAAGGACGACTTAGCTGCTCCCTATTCATTGAGCGACCCCAGCCGGGCTTAACCGGGTCTTCTCACTGCGTCCCCCGCGCCGGCAGGTCTGGGCAACGATCTCGGAATAGCCCTGACCAGCCCGCTATTCAAAATGCCGACGCCCGTAACCTATAACTACAATCTTGCTAACAGCTATAACGTATCCAACACGCCGCGCCGCAATTTATGACGGATCTGAAGGCGAGTCATGCAGAAACAGGTGAGTTGCATCTCTGGTCAAATGCGTATGCTCGTATCATTATCTGCATCACCAACCCGTGGGCGAACGCAGAATCGATGTGCGGGCCCAGTCAGTGTGTGCTGCTTGCTTCAAGGAAAGTTTCGCGGGAAAGCCCACCCTTCGAAGGCAAAACTGAGCGACAGGAATCTCGCCTGACTAATTCCGTGGGATGTTCACGTTTTGGGGAGGAAGACTCGGCTCGGCAACGCGATTAAGAACTAACTCTACAAGCTGTTTGCCCAGTTCCTCTGGAAATTCGCGGGTCGCCGCGTTCTTGCTCTCTTGCCGAAAGCTCCTGTGCCTGATGCTATCCGTTGTTGTTCAGATCGACTTATGAGAAACTTTCACGATGAATAGAAAGTTTTTCTTGACAGCATCGCGTCGGTTGATTGAATATGCGGAACGGGTATCTGGTCACATTTTGATCGCATTGTTAGCAGCTGCCTGCACGAAGGGTCTTTTAAGCTGAAGGTGGTCGGGGGTGCTATTGGCGTTTGTTCCTTTGCGCCCTGGCTTTTGCTCAACGCAGCAAGGCTCATTTCAATAGCTCCAGCACAAACGACGGTTCTTTGGCATCTTCCTTGTGCCACTAGCCCGAACTGATGCGCGCTAATTGATTCGGCCCCATCCACGGGAGTCCTACGGTGCGGAGATGTGACCTCATTGGTTCTCGCGCGAAAAGATGGAATGGTCAGGAGCTACAAAATGATTAACAGACGTGAATTTCTCGATACCCTTGCGATTGGCGCGACGGGTTTGGCAATGACTTCGAGCGCGAAAAGCTACGGTCGCATTCTCGGTTCCAACGGCCGAGTGAACTTTGCAATCCTCGGCCTCCATATCCGCGGCTATTCTCATCTCGGCGCGCTTGCAAAGATAGCGATACCGCTCGTGTCGCTTACAATTGCGATGTTGATCGTGACACTATGGCTACCTTCTCAGGAGTCGCGCAACAGCAGTTGGGCTATGCTCCTAAAAGCGTTCAAGACTTTCGTGAAATTCTCCAAGACCGGGAGGTGGACGCCATCACGATTGCCACTCCCGACCACTGGCACACCCCGTTGGCGATTCGTGCCGTGGAGGCGGGCAAGCACGTCTATGTTGAAAAACCATGTTCCCACAATCCGCCGAGGCCGTGATGATCGTGCAGGCTCAACAGAAATATCAAAAGTGTGTGCAGATAGGAACGCAGCAGCGCTCGTGCCCGCACACTATGGAAGCCGTCGACAAGATACATAATGGATTGATCGGCACACCATACTTCGCTAGAGCCTGGTACGGCAGTTCAAGGAAAAGGGATCGGCTTCGGAAAAGAGGCTCCCGTGCCACAACAGCTCGATTGGGATTTTTGGCAGGGACCCGCACCGCGGAGGCCCTATCATGATAACTATCAGCCTTACGACTGGCATTGGTTCAAGCACTGGGGTACTGGTGAAGCTGGAAACAATGGCGTACACAATATCGACATATGCCGGTGGGCACTCGGGGTTGACTATCCGAAGAGTGTCGTAGCTACGGGCGGAAGATATGCCATGAAAGATGACCAGCAGTTCTACGACACTCTTTCAGTCAACTTTGATTACGGAGATAAGTTGATTACCTGGGAGGGAAGAAGCTGCGCCTCAGTGCCGTACATCGAACGTAATTCCGCGTGCGTCATCATCGGAACCACCGGTTCGGTGATGATCTATGGAGACGGTGGCGATGGCTATGAAACCTTTGATCTCAGGGGGAGATCGACTGGCGTGTTCAAGAGTGACATACATGACCCCGACTCTGTTCGTCCGCCCAGTCAAGCAGGTGGTGGCCAACGTCCAAGCGGCCAACAAGGCGGCCACAAGGCGGCCAACGTCGCGCCGCCGGCCAACATCACGACAGCGGCGACCCGATAACGACGGCCCACTTCGCCAACTTCATCGATGGAATCCGAAACGGAGAGAAACTACTTCACGCGCCTATCTCCGAGGGCGCCAAATCGACTACGCTGATGCTCCTATCGAACATCTCCTGGGATGTTCAGCGCCCCATAACGCTCGAAGCAAGTGATAACGCGCATATTCAGAATGACCCAGATGCCATGAAGCTGTGGTCGCGCGAGTACGAGAAGGGGTGGGCTCCCCATCTCTGAGGAATATATGTCTCTCAGGCGGTACTCTGGCAGGCTGCCTGCGAGACAGGGCACGCAATCATTACTGGCTTTCCGCAAGAGGGAGTAAGCAGCCCTCTTTTTGCGGCTGTGCGCGAGAATCGGATACATGCGCAGCGCCCATCGGCTCAGAGGTGAAAAATGACAGCCCATCGAATGGCGTTTTTGACTGTCTTCCGCCGCTGGGTTGCCATCAAGCTCGCTTTTGCTCTTCTATTTATTCTGTTCGCGCCGCCTTCCAGCCGTTTTCGGAACTTGCCCAGTGCTGCCCGTCGGATAATGTAACGATAGCCCTGCAGGGGGCAAGCAGAGTTCGGAAGTTGCAAGTGTTCAAATCGCCTTGGGGTTACTCATATTTTTGTAGTTAGCTTGCCAGGCGAAGAGTGGTCCTACGGAAGGGGATTAAAAAATGGAGAATGCTGGGATGGACGAGAGCAGGAGAGGATTTCTCAAGACGGGAGCCAAGGCATTGGCGGCGTCTGCAGCCACGGAGGGTTTTGAGGCTTGGCATACGCAACGGAAGGTCCTGGGCGCCAGTGACCGAGTTCGTGTAGCGATCGTCGGCCTGAGAGGCGCCGGAGCAGAACATATTCGCAGATTTGGAGCGCTCCCAAATGTCGAGATTATGGCGCTCTGCGATATCGACGACAGTGTGATGCGGGAGCAAATTCAACTGGCGCAGAAGCTCGGCTTTCGACCGAAAACGTATATCGATATACGCAAGCTTTTGGAAGACAAGTCGATTGATGCCGTCTCGATCGCCACACAAAACCATTGGCATTCCCTCATGGCTATCTGGGCATGCCAGGCAGGCAAAGACGTCTATGTGGAAAAGCCCTGTTCCCACAACCTATGGGAAGGCAGACAACTGGTGCGTGCTGCAGCGAAATATAACCGAATCGTGCAACACGGAACACAGTATCGCTCCAATCGCACAGTCATGCAGGCGGTGAAAGAGATGCATAATGGGCTGCTGGGCGACATATATTTATCTCGTGGCCTTTGTTTAAAATGGCGAGATACGATCGGCCACACGCCAGTATCCGCGGTTCCTGCTGGCGTCGACTACGATCTCTGGACTGGGCCGGCGCCTTATTTGCCTTTCACCAAAAACCATTTTCATTACAACTGGCATTGGTTTTGGAACTACGGGAATGGCGATCTCGGCAACGAGGGCGTTCATGAGCTTGATATTGCGCGATGGGGGTTGGATGTTGGCTTCCCTAACAAAGTTTCCGCCATTGGCGGCCACTTTATGTTTGACGATGACCAGCAGACACCTAACACCTTGAATTGTGCCTTCCAATATGATCTTCCGAACGGAAAGCGCAAGATGCTTGAATTCGAGGTCCGCCATTGGATGTCGAACCACGAGGCCGGCATTGGAGCTGGCTTCAACTCCTCCATTCGACTGGATGAAACAGCGCAAGGCGGTATAGGACCTCAGGAAGGCTCCTTCAATACCATCGGCAACTTATTTTATGGATCGAAAGGGTACCTGGCTCTGGACGACATCGTTGGCGGCTATCGTACTTGGATGGGACAAGACCAGCACCCCGGGCCCTCCGCGCCCCAGCAACTTGAAGACCATTATGCAAATTTTATCGCTTGCGTAATAAGCCGGAGAAAAGAAAACCTAAGAGCACCGATTGAGGAGGGGCATATTTCTTCTGGATTGGCGCACTTGGCCAACGCATCGTACCGGCTTGGGCGATCGCTGACCTTCGATCCGGAGACTCAGCTGGTAAAGAACGATGATGAGGCCAACTATCTGTTGCGCGATGGGGACCGCGGCTATCGTCCGCCATTCGTTATTCCGGAACAGATCTAGTCACCGAGTTAAACTCCATCTCTACCCGCCGGAACAAAAATGGCTGTATGAGGGAGAAGAGGCCAATGAGTGCTCTGACGGAATGGTGGCAGTCTTACGTAGCCGATTATGGTTGTGAAAAACCATCCAGGCTTTCCCAGGTTCTGGCTGAAACCTTTCCTGTGGAACCACGTGCCAAGAGGTTACTGGATATCGGTTGCGGGACTGGAATTATCGGTCTCTACTGCCTTCTTGAAAAGAAGGCCCGCAGTGTTACCTTCGTTGACGTTATGCAGGAATGGATTGATATCACTCGCGCCAACGTCAGAACCAAGATTGAAAATGGCGCCATCAGTCCGTCGCAAGTTAATGTCATGGATCCGATGTCCTTCGATCAAATCTCTCCAGAAGTCGTTAACCAACACGATATGATTGTTTTCAATCTCCCGCAGTATCCAGAGGACTTTGCAATCCAAACTGACTTATCCACATTCAGAGCCGATCCTGTTAGATGCCGTTACCGTTTAGCCGGCCCAGATGGGTTAAAGCTGGCGCGCGGCTTCTTCCAATGGTATGCCCGTCTCAAACAGCCGAGACCTGACGCAATATTCCTCCTGTGGTCGATCCTTGGCAAGCGACAAATCATGGAAGCGCTCGAAACGGGTACTTTTCAATGGAAGATAATTCAGGAGACGCCAGTTCCTCTCAAGCCAGAGTTTTCTCGCATTGCCGCGCAATTTTTTCAGGACCCAGAGGAAAGAAACAACAGAATGCTTGCAAGAGATGGGGATGGCTGGACTAACACCGTCTTAACTTTCAGGCTCACGGACATTTGAGATTAGATGATCGCGGTCGACGACTTCCATTGTGCTATCGATTGTGGCTGACTGTGCTCGGGTTTTCAGCAGGCTTGCGGCACCTAGCCAGCACGCGACTGTGGCGGCGGTGCGAAACATGTCAGGGAGCATATCGACGGCCAGTAACATGGCCATCCCTTCGAGCGGGACACCTGCAGAGGCAAGCATTGGCGCCATCACGATAATGCCTCCACCAGGTATGCCCGGCGTGCTCATGCTCACCGCGATGGCGTATAAAGCGAGGACAGCCAATTGTGCAGGGGAAAGATGCACTCCGTAAAAGGCCGCCAGAAAGCAGACCCCGACAATTTGTTCCATGCAGCTCGGTACGTGAAAGATCGATGCAGCAAAGGGGAAGAAAAAAGCGGAGACATCATCTGGGAGATTAAGACTGCTGTCCTGCGCCGCCTTGTATGTAGCCTCCAACAGTTGCCCTATGGCATCTCTATCAGCCTCTCCAGCCTTTAATTCGATCACGACTATCGTTCCGTTCCTGTCCTCGGCGGTTATGTCGATGTTGCCAGAAGGAACCCGTGATTCCTTCCCGCCATCTGCAATTTTTAGGCCCGCCTCAAGCTGTTCGATGTTTTCGCGAAGAAACTTTTGCAAATCGCGCTCAAGGCCGAAGGTGGTCTCTACGGCATCCACAACCTCTGCAGCGATGTCTCTATTTCCTTCACTGACTCGCTTCCAGGATTCGGGGTTGTTGAGCCAAGCGGTTATGCCCGCGATCGTTCGTTCCGGAAGCCCTGTGGCCGTAGCGATTTCAGGGGCTTTCAACCCTTCCGTTGACAAGCGCCGGATGGTCGCCCGTTGTTGCTCTGAGACAGACGGCTTCTTTGCTTTCATTCACGCGAAAATAGCAGATCAAATAGAACTTGACAAGCAAAATCGTAGACGTTCGGATATCGTCAGTTCGATGCGAACCGCTTTTTCCACTGCGCCGAGCAGCGCCTCGCGATCCAGCTTCACGCCGCCCAAATACACCGCCGAAATCCGCCGCGTGTTCTTGATATCCGCCAGCGGATTCGCATCCAGCACTAGAAAATCTGCGCGGTTCCCTGCTGCCAGCGTTCCGCTGTCTTTGAGCCCCAATAACTCCGCGGGCCGCGAGGTCGCTGCGACAATCGCATCCTGCGGCGACATACCCAATTGCACCCACCGTGCCAATTCCACATGCTCGCCTGAGCCGAACGTGTGGCCCGGCTCTATTCCCGTGTCCGTGCCGAGCACCACGCGTACACCCGACGCAAGCATTCGTGGAAAGTTGTAAGCGATAATCGCTTCCCGCACTTCAGAAGCCGCCGTCGGCGCGGCGCAGTTCGCCGTGAGGGGCTTTGGATCTCGATTGATGCGGATGGATGCTACCAGATCCGGCGGCAGCGACTGTTCAAAGAACGGATCCGGCTGGCACACTGCCGTGGGATCACCGAGCGAAATCACCGTGGCCCAGTACGGTTTCTTTTCCTTGAGCAACGCAATCAACTCGTCGTCCACTTTTTCCCGCTGAATTAAGTGCACCAAGACGTCGGCGCCTGCGCGCACCACCGCTTTTTGATCGGCCAATGTGGTCGCATGCGCATTCACCAGCATTCGATGCTTATGCGCCTCGTCAATGACCGCTTCGAAAACCTCCGGCGTCATCTTCGGATACGTGCCGCGCCGGTCGTCCACCCAAATCTTTACCTGCTTCAGCTTCTTCTTGGCCATGGATTGCACGGCCGCGCGCGCTTCTTCCGGCGTCGAGATTTCGTAGATGGCGTGCGTCTCCGTGGTCGCCTCACGCAGCACTTCGTCGGGACCGCCATGCGGCGGCGCCATCCCCGGCATGAAGAAAAATCGGGACGCGAGCGGAAATTTCCCCGCCGCTTGATCGCGCTGAAATTCAATCGACGCGTCCGTCGGACTGCTGCCGACCGATTGCGTTACGCCCGTGCCGTAGAATGCTTCGCGCTCCAGGTGATCCAGCACATTCTCCGGCGTGTAATCTTTCGCGCCCCAGGATGTGTAGCCTTCATACCCGATGTGCACATGCACATTGATCAGCGTAGGCATCACGGTCTTGCCCGTGAGATCCACGCGAGCCGCGCCCTTCGGCAGCGCAATCGAACCGCGATTGCCGATCTCGCGAATGTGCCCGTTCTGTACGAGAAAGGCGCCATTTTCGATGGGCGCGCCGCCATCGCCCAGAATTAAGCGTCCACCTTCGTACAGAACGCTCTGCGACTGCGAAAAAGCAGTTGATCCAATTGCGGCGAGGAAAACCCAATGCGCGAGCTTCGTCATCGTCCGTCGTCCATCAATCGCTAACGCGCACCCGCCACTCGTGAACCTTCAGGCGGCTCTGCGAATCGCGTGGTATGCCACCAGCACAACCACGGCGCCGACCACAGCAACCCCGATGCTATAGAGATTCACACCCGACACACCACCCCAGCCCAGGAATCCGGCAAGCCAGCCGCCCACCACCGCACCCACGACGCCCAGAAGAATGTCGAGAACAAGGCCGTCGCCTTGTTTATTGACGATCTTACTCCCGATAAAACCCGCGATCAAACCTAGAACGAGCCATGCGAGAAAAGACATCCGGTGCCCCTCCTAAAGGGCGGGTCACTAGTGTAGCAGGAGCTATACTTTTTGGCGCGCCTGCCGATGAAAGGTCCATGGATCTGGCGCTTCCTCAAATACTCTGCGTGGTGCTGATGTGCGTGGTCGGCTATTTCGCCGGGCGCGTCACGGGCGCGTAATCCCCGCGAGCATCTTTGCCAGGCTGATACAGCGCTCCGAATCGTGCTCGCGCGCCATCGCCAGCTTCTCCGCTTCAATCGACCCTTCGGCGTGAATCGCCAGCACCGCTTGATATCCCGCGAAGTCTGTCGCCGTGAGTTCCTTCACCAGGTTGATCGCCTTCAGCCGGTCTTCCACCTTGACGCCCTTGCGCGCTCCTAGATAGCGACGCACCCATTTGCCCGTCTCCTCATTACTCAAATCGGCCTCGCCCGGACCCGTCGCGATCAGGCCGCCAGTAATGTCCTGCACGTACGCCAGCATCTGATGAAAATTCGTCGCGAAGTGGAGCTTCGCCATGTTCACCACCAGCGTCTTCGGAATCGCAATCCCCAGCGCGCCCGTGTGATGCTCCAACGCGGCAAGCCGAATCAGCGCGCGTAGCGTTTCCGCATACGCAATCAGCCGCGCCAGCTTTTCCTGAATATGCTTGGCGCGCTCCAGGCCGTTATAGTGCGTCATCAGCAGCGCCGCGCCCACCAGCGCGTCAACTAAAGGCAGCTTGTAGGAAATCGCCGTGAAACGATGAAACTCCACGAACGTTTTTGCGAGCTCTCCCGCAAATTCCCACTCGCCGTTGAGGAACACGCGATCATGCGGCACCAGCACGTCGTCGAACACCGTCAGCGTTTCCATCATGCGATGCTTCGACGCGAGCGGCGCATCGAAGTTCGAATCGTCGTGATGCGCGCCGTAGGGGCTCGTGATCAGCTTCAGCCCTTTCGTGTTCATCGGGATCGCGAACGCCACGGCGTACGCCGATTCATCCTGCTTCAGCGCGCGCGTCGGCAGCACGATCAGCTCATTGCTGTTGATCGACACCGACGTGTGGACCTTCGCGCCGCGTACGATGATCCCCTCCGCGGTTTCGCCGACGATCCGCAGGTAATAATCGGGATGCTCCTGTTCCAGCGGCCCTTTGGAACGGTCGCCCTTCGCGTCTGTTTGCGCGACGGCCATCGCCAAATCGTTGTTCTTGACGTGATCGTGAAATTGCTGAACGCGATCCAAATACCGCGTACCTTTCTTCGCGTCCATTTCATGCGCCACCAGATGCAGCGCGAACAGCGCATCGGTGCCGATTTCCTTCACCAGCACGACCAACGTGCCGCCCAACGTGGTTGCCGCCTCGATCAACTCGCTGCGATGCAGCAGGTCTTGGCTTGACTTGGGCAGCTTGAAATAGCTGCTATAAGCCGCGCTGCCCTCGCCCTCCACGGCGAGGTGCCTCCACGCCGGATCGTGCGCCATCTCGTAATCGATCGCTGCGTGCGTCACGGCCAACCGCAATTCCGGATGCAGAGTAACATCCGCAACGCGCTCGCCCCGATAATAAACCTCGCGCCCATCGCGCAGACTTTCGATGTATTGGTCCCTGGTTCGCATGAATCCTCTAAGGAAAGCCTAAGCGGCCGTCATACCGCCATCGATCGCCAGCACCTGGCCGGTGACGTAGTCTGACGCAGACGCGGACAAAAATAAAATCGCGCCCTTCAGATCGCCCTCCTCGCCCACACGGCCCAACGGCGTGAGCGCACGAATGCGTTCGCCCGCGCGATCGATCACCGCCGATGCAAGCCGCGTGGGAAAAAATCCCGGCGCAATCGCATTTACGCGGATTCCCTGGGCCGCATAATTCACCGCCAGTTCCCGCGTCAACGCAATGATCGCGCCTTTACTTGCTGTGTAGCTCGAGGCTTCCAAAATATCTTTTGGCGCCCCGACCAAGCCCATCACCGACGCCACGTTCACGATCTTGCCGTAACCCTGCTTGCGCATCGCAGGCAGTACAGACCGTGTCATTAGCTCCGTGCCGATCACGTTCGTCGCGAGCACTCTATTCCAGGACTCAACGCTGGCTTCCTCGAACGGAGCCGCCCAACTCACGCCCGCATTGTTGATCAAGATGTCGATCCGACCGAAACGCTCCAATGTCTGCTCGGCGACGTCCCGCACCTGCGCTTCGTCTGCGATATCGCATGTGCACGCCAAAATCTCGAAGCCGCGATCTTCGAATTCCTTGGTCGTCGGCCCCAACCACTGCGCCCGACGCGCCGCCAGCACTACGCTCGCCCCGGCTTCGGCCAACGCCTCGGCGGCTTCTTTCCCCAACCCGCGCGACGCGCCCGTGACGATCGCCACGCGGCCTTTCAGCGAAAATAGCTCATCAACGCTTTTCATCCCCGTTTTTGGCCGCGAGCTATCGCCTAACGCGATTGCGGAAATCCCAGATCGATTTTGCTGGTTCCCGGATCGGGCCAGCGGCTGGTCACCACCTTGGCGCGCGTATAAAATTGCACGCCCTCTGGCCCATACATATGTAGATCGCCGAAGAGCGACGCTTTCCATCCGCCAAAGCTGTAATAGGCGACGGGCACCGGTACGGGCAAATTAATTCCGACCATGCCCGCGTCCACATCGAATTGGAACTGCCGCGCGGCACCACCATCGCGCGTGAAAATCGCGACGCCGTTGCCAAACGGATTCTTGTTGATCAGATCGAGCCCGGCGGCATAGGTCGCGACGCGCGCCACGCCCAGCACAGGTCCGAAAATTTCATCGTCATAGCAGCGCATGCCGGGTTTGACGTGATCCAGCAGCGACGCTCCCAGGAAAAAGCCCTTTCGCTGACTCACGGCATCAGTCCGGCCGTCCACCGCAATTTCCGCACCTTCGGATTTTGCTCCGGCAATGTATGACGCCACGCGATCGCGATGTTCGCGCGTGACCAGCGGCCCCATTTCGTTACCCTCCTCGATTCCCGGGCCGATTCGGATTTTCGGAATGCGTTCGCGGATCGCGCCGATCAAGGGCTCTGCGATATCACCCACGGCCACCACGACCGAGATCGACATGCAGCGCTCGCCCGCCGATCCGTAACCGGCGGAGATCGCCGCATCCGCCGCCATATCGATATCTGCATCCGGCAGCACAAGCATATGGTTCTTCGCGCCGCCCAGCGCCTGCACGCGTTTCCCGTTGCGCGTCGCGGTTTCGTAAATCGATTTCGCCACCGGCGTCGAACCGACGAAGCTCACGGCCTTCACGTCGGGATGTTCCAGCAGCCGGTCCACCGCCACGCGATCGCCCTGCAGCACGTTGAACACGCCATCGGGCAGGCCCGCCTGCTTCCACAGCTCGGCGATCAGCAGGCTCACCGACGGATCTTTTTCCGAAGGTTTCAGGATGAATGTGTTGCCGCAGGCAATCGCGTTCGCGAACATCCACATGGGGACCATCGCAGGAAAGTTGAACGGCGTGATACCGCACACCACGCCCAGCGGCTGGCGGATCTGATACACATCAATGCCGCGGCTCGCCTGTTCGGAAAAGCCGCCCTTCAGCAGATTCGGAATGCCGCAGGCGAATTCGATATTTTCGAGCCCGCGCGCCACCTCGCCCATCGCGTCGGCCACGGTCTTGCCGTGCTCCAACGTGATCAGCTCGGCCAGCTTTCTGCGATTCGCGTCCACCAGTTCACGCAGCTTGAACAGAATTTCGGAGCGGCGCGAAAGCGCGGTGGCACGCCATTCGGGAAACGCACGCAAACACGAGGCGACCACGGCATCTACTTCGGCAGCGTCGGCGAAACCGATCCTCGCTCGCACCTCACCAGTGGCCGGGTTAAACACGTCTCCCCTTCGGCTCGATTTGGACGCCACCGGCTTGCCGCCGATCCAATGGTTGATTACATCGATTCCAGCCGAAACATCCGCAATGGCCATACTCGCCTCCGCAAACTATTGTGGCAGGTTGTCGGTCGAACAGAATCTGCGCATACTTGTAAAGAAAGCCGCAAAGCTCTATGACAAAAGACGAAATTCTTCTCGCCCATCAGGAATGCCTGTTCCCGGCAGTCTTCCACTATTTTGCCGAGCCGCTCGTGCTCGCGCGCGCGAAGGATCAGTTCGTCTGGGACGCCGACGGCCGCCAATACCTCGATTTTTTCGGCGGCATTGTCACCGTGAGCGTCGGCCATTGCAACGATAAGGTCAGTGCGGCGATTCACAAGCAAACCGACGCGCTGGTGCACAGCTCGACGCTGTTCGCGAACGAGCCGCTGGCGGCGCTCGCGAAAAAAATCACATCCATCGCGCCGGAACCCGGTTGGAAGTCCTTCTATACGACTAGCGGTACAGAGGCCAACGAAACCGCAATCCTCGCCGCGCGCTGCTATACGGGCTCGTCGGAGATCATCGCGCTGCGGCATTCTTATCATGGGCGCTCGTCACTCGCGATGGCCGCGACAGGGCACGGCACCTGGCGCCTGGGACCCGCCACGCAGCCCGGCATCGTCTTCGCGCACAACGCCTATTGCTACCGCTGCCCCTTCGGCCTTACATATCCGAGCTGCAATGTTCGCTGCGCGCAGGACGTGAAGGAGCTCATCCAGACCACCACCTCCGGCCGCGTTGCCGGCATGATCGCCGAGCCTATCCAAGGCGTCGGCGGATTCATCACACCGCCCAAGGAATATTTCTCGATCGTCGCGGCGATCGTGCGCGAACACGGTGGCATCTTCATCAGCGATGAAGTGCAGACGGCCTGGGGTCGAACAGGAACGGCGCGGACAGGGAATGGCTGGTGGGGAATCGAACAGTGGGGCGTTACACCCGACGTCATCACCAGTGCCAAAGGCCTCGCGAATGGGCTACCCATCGGCCTGACCGCCGCGCGCGCAGGGGTCGCCAACAGCATCAAGGGTCTGACGATTTCTACCTTCGGTGGCGGACCGCTTCCCGCCGCCGCTGCGAAGGCTGTGCTCGATTTGATCGAGGAGGAAAATCTGGCGGCCAACGCCGCGTCAACCGGCGCTTACTTGCGCGCCGGCCTTGAAGATCTGCAAAAGAAATATCCGTTGATCGGTGATGTGCGCGGCATGGGATTGATGCAAGCGCTGGAACTGGTCACCGACCGCGACTCAAAAACTCCGGCGCCTGCGGAAACCGCACGCGTGCTCGAAGCGGCTCGGGACGCGGGAATTCTGATCGGCAAGGGCGGACTCTACGGCAACGTGATCCGCCTCTCGCCGCCGCTGAACATTCAGAAGTCAGACGTGGATCAGTTCCTGCGCTGTCTGGATCAAAGTTTCGCGAAGGTCTCGGCGCCGGCCCTAACCGGCAGCGCGGCGTAGTTTCGCTCGAGCCTCGATAACGATCAAGGGGTCCCCCGGCGAATTCTTGGTCCGGTCTTCAGTAGCGATCGATAATCACGCCCATGGGTAAGCTGAGCATCTCGTCCCAGCTCTGGTCGCCCCAGCGCACGGTCTTCGTCGGATCGGGATTGGCGGGATTATTCGCCGAATTATCCCAATGCGCCGTCACCTCCACCTTTGTTCCTTGCGGAAGATGGAGAGGTTCTTTCAGGTAGTAAATTGTCTGCCAGTTGAAATCGTAATGCGGCACACTGAGCAGCGTCTCCGTTTTACCCGGACCGTCTTTCGTGGCCGGATACACCAGGCGCACCGTCATATCCTTGCCGCGAAAATGCATGTGCGGTTGCAGGAACACCAGTTCCACCGGCTCGCCAAACGTTAGCCGTCCGTGGCCTTCATAGTTCGGATCCCCCGGCGGGATCGTCCAGTTCGCGTTATTCATCACGGCGGACATGAAGCGTTTTTGCGGCGGTTGCGGCGCCATCTCCATCGCGAGGCGTGTCTGATCCGGCAACACTTTCTTGCCATAAGGCGTGTAATGCATCTGCAGCACGATGTCGCTGCCTGCGGGAATCAGTTTGGCCGAATGATCTCCGTCAAAGCGCTCCGCCTGTGCGCCGGGCGCGTACGCCGTCAGCAGTTCATAGTCGAACGCCGAGGGATCCGCCTGCGGATCTTTCGCGTCGGGAATCGCCTGCGCGGAGGCATCCGACGAATTCGCTGGAGGAACGTAGGGCACGAACGGCTTCGCCTCCCTCATCCAAGTGGAGCCCGGTGGGCGAATCACCGCCAGCGCGTGATGCACCGCGGACCGATTGCCCGGCCGTATCTCCGCCGCCGTCACCCACGTGTCGCGCACAAAACCGGTCGGGATCACGATGTACACGTATGCCAGCGCATATTCGGCGGGCACGGCATAGGGCTCCGTCATCTGAAAGATTTCATCGGCGCGAATGTT
Source organism: Terriglobia bacterium (assembly GCA_963699945.1). GTDB lineage: Bacteria > Acidobacteriota > Terriglobia > Bryobacterales > Bryobacteraceae > Palsa-187. The sequence goes on along the minus strand of CAVOVW010000006.1, from coordinate 119,048 downwards.
CCAGCCCTCCGGCCACGGCAGCGGCTTCGGCTTATCCTTCGCGTCGCCTTCGGGAGCGCCGGCATCCACCCACGCACTGATCGTGCGAATTTCGCGATCACTCAAAATCCTTTCGTCGCGAAAGTGTCCATACTGCGGGTCGGCAAACCACGGCGGCATCTTCCGAGCGACCACCGCTGCCTTAATCGCCTTCGCCCACGGGCGCGAACCCTCGTACGTCATCAGCGGCATCTGTCCGATTTCGCCGGGCCGATGACAAACCTGGCAGCGCCTCTGGAAGATCGGAAGAACGTCTTTATTAAACGTGGGACTAGAGGTTGGCTGCGCACCTTGCTGGGCCGCACAAAGGGCCGCAGACGTGAGCGCAAGCGCAAGAATTCGCCGCATTGATAATTTGATTTTAGTCCTGATTCTGCCTATCGGTGAAATACGGATCGCCGATAAATAACCGGCGAATGTCGACTCGATTCAAAAAGCACCTGACCGCTTCCGAACGCCGCCGGCGCCGGGAAGCAGAGAAGTTTCGCGCCCCACGACTTCCGCGATGGGCTTTAATAGGCGCAATCCTGGGGCTCGTGGCTTACACAAGTGTCGCGACGTTCCGCATGACAACCAGCGAAGCGCAAAAAGTGATCAACCCAAAAAAGCCGCTGGAGCCGAAGGCACGGTAACTGCGATTTCGGCGAGCCGAAGCCTTAGCGGTAGTTGAACGCCGCCCACATAATCAGGCCCACCGCGATCGGCAGCCCGATCTCCAGCCAGTTCCGTTGCAGGAACGCCCCGACGCCTGTGGGCGCCTCAGCCGGCGGGGCCACTGGCGTTTCCACAGCAGGACCTTTTTTTGCCGGCGCCAGCGACGAAGCGAGGCGGCTGCGCAAGGTCGAGGGCAGTCCGTTTAGCGCTCGCACGATTTCCGCGCGTCCGCGCCGGTCGGCAATCAGGATCGTCGCGGAGTTAAAGCCGTTGGTGGAATCTTCGAGCTCTTTGCGCAGCGGCTGGGGCACTTCATCCACGGACCGGTAGACGCGTGTCCGTCCACCCTTGGAGATGAAGATCGTCGAAGTCCTCACGGTTACACGTTGCATTTCTATCGCCTCTAACCTTCGATCGGCACGGCCCTTTGAGCGGAACGTTCCGCGCCCGCGCGTTTCACCGGAACCGAGCCCGCTGCCGCGTAGGTCAGCGTTACTTCAATAAAACCCAGCGCCGCCTTCGACAGCGCTTTATCCTTCCGATATATTAGACCGATTATACGCTCCATTGGTTCCGCTCCGAGCGACCGGGCCGCCAGTTTTCCGGCGTCCACTTCTTCCTGGCAATGCGCCCCGGCCACAAATCCGATGCCCAGGTCGGCCATCACAAAGCGCTTGATCATCTCGGTGGCATCGAGCTCCATGGAGATATTGACGCTCTCGTCCACAGGTTCCAACCATGTATTCAGCCGACTGCGCGTTGCTCCTGCCTTGGGAACCAGCAGCGGCACATCAATCAGGTCGGCGGGGGAGATGACTTGTTTCGCCGCCAAGGGGTGCGCCGGAGGCATGATCGCCTTGATTTCATCGGTATGGATTTTGGCTACCTGAAGCCGTTTTTCGGTCACCGGCAGCTGTACGATTCCGAAATCGGCCTGATTGTCGACCACCGCGTCCACCACGCGCGCGCCGAAGGAGCGGTCCACCAGGATTTGCACGTTGGGGAAACGTTTCTTGAATTCGGAGAACACACGCGGCAGTACGTAAATGCAGGTCGCTTCGTTGGCCGCGATGATCAGCTCTCCGCGCGGCACGCGCTCCAACTCGTGAATGGAATCCTGCGCGCGGCGCTTCAGTTCCAGAATTTGTTCGGCGTATTCGGCAAAAATATGACCCGCCGGCGTCAGCGCGATTTTCGTGCCCAGACGGTCGAACAGCGTAGCGTTCATTTCCTGTTCCAACTGCCGAACTTGAGCGCTCACCGCCGGCTGCGTTCGAAAACACACCTGCGCCGCCTTAGAAAAGCTCTTCAGGCGAACAATTTCCAAAAAGGTGTGTAGTTGATCCAGGTCCATTTGAAGCGAAAAAGCCTACCTAGCTTACCAATTCTAGTATCCCATGCGTAAATCGCATGCGGTGTATTCTGTTAGCAGATGGGTTTACGCGCTACCGGCGGAATCGGCGTAGCAGCGTTCCTTCTGTGCGCCCTGCCCGGCGCGGCCGCCGGTGCCGATCTTACTCCGGCTGCCCGCGTTCTGATCGTCGTCAATAATAACTCTCCCGTTTCTAAATCCATCGGCGACTACTATGCGCGCAGGCGAGCCGTCCCGCTCGCGAACGTTTGCGCGATTCAGGCCCCTGCCACCGAGGAGATTCTTCGCCCGGACTATGATCGCCTGGCAGCAGAGGTTCGCGACTGCCTGGTTCACAAAGGCCTGGTGGAAAATATCTACTATATTGTCACCACGCTCGGCGTACCTCTGAAAATCGCGGGAACAGCCGGGTTGGGAGGCGACGCGGCTTCGGTCGATAGCGAGCTCACTCTTTTGTATGCGGACATCAAATCGCATACGCCGCACCGCACCGACGGCGTGATTCCGAATCCCTTCTTCAGTCACACGAACACACCCTTTTCGCATCCCCAGTTTCAGATGTATATGGTGACGCGGCTTGCCGCGTTCGATTTTGCCGGCGTTCGCGATATGATCGACCGGGCATCCGTGGCATCCAATCGCGGGAAGTTCATCATCGATGTGAGCAACGGTAATGCCGAGGGTGACGGGTGGCTTAGGGATGCCGCCGCCAAGCTCCCCCTGGATCGCGTTGTGCTCGACGACACATCGCGGCCTTTGTACGATCAGTCCGACGTTATCGGCTATGCGAGCTGGGGCTCCAACGACGACCATCACGACCGTCGCTTCGCGAATTTTCGCTGGCTGCCCGGCGGCATCGCCACGGAGTTTGTTTCCACCGACGGCCGCACGTTCCAACGTCCGCCCGAGAGTTGGGTGCCCTCCAGGGATTGGACTCATAAGGAGAAGTGGTTCGCAGGCGCGCCGCAATCCCTCAGCGCGGACTTTATTCTGGAAGGCGCCACCGGAGCCTCTGGCCATGTTTATGAGCCCTACCTTGCTTTCACGCCGCACCCAGACTTTTTGCTGCCGGCCTACTATAGCGGCCGCAATCTCGCAGAGAGCTATTACCTCGCCATCCCCGCTTTGAGCTGGCAAAACATTGTGCTTGGCGACCCGCTGTGCTCGCTCGGTCCGCCGAAATAGGCGCGCATTTCAGCTTCCACATAACTGAAACGCGCACACCGAACGCGTAAACTTAAAGAGACCGATGCGCCCTTTCCATCCGCGCCCGTTTCGTCCCTTCTTTCGGAATCCGCACCTCGCCACCATTGCGGGCAATTTCTGGAAACGGCCGGAACCCGAAAGCCGCTGGCCCGTTCGCGATGTACATTACGAGCCTGAGCCCGGCGTGCGCGTGCTGGTGCGCGTGCAACAGCCGCATACCGAGCCGCAAGGGGAAGTGATTCTGGTCCACGGATTGGAAGGCTCCAGCGAATCCGGCTACGCCCTCAGCATGGCAGCGGCGGCGCTCGAAAAAGGATTCGTCGTGCACCGCTACAACATGCGCGGGTGCGGCGATTCCGAATGGCATCCGCGCGCAAATTATCATTCGGGCCAGACCGGCGATCTGTTGCTGATCGCGCGTGAACGCAAGCGCGCATCCGGGCTTCCTTTGTTCGCGGTGGGCTATTCACTGGGCGGCAACATGGTTCTCAAGCTTGCCGGGGAACTGGGCGAGGAAGGCCCCGCCGTGTTCGACGGTGTGTGCGCGGTCTCGGCCCCCATCGATCTTGCGGCCAGCGCGGATCGCATCGCGCATCCTTCCAATTTTGTTTACCAGCGCCGATTCGTGAAGCGCCTGAAAGAGCGTGTTCGCCGCCGCCACGCGCAGGCGCCTGACTTGTTTCCACTGGGTCCGTTAGAAGGCGTCAAAACGATTCGCGATTTCGATCATGAATACACCGCCAAGCTGTTCGGCTTCGGCACGGCGGATCGCTATTACGAAACGCAATCCTCGCGGCAATTTTTGGAGCGCATCCGCATTCCCACGTTGCTGGTACATGCGAAGGACGATCCACTTGTGCCCTTTGCCAGCTACCAGCATCCGGCCGTCACTTCGAATCCGTACGTGCGTTTCGTCGCCGCCGAGCATGGCGGGCACCTCGGATTTCTGGCACGCGGCGACCGCCGCTTCTGGCTCGATCAGCTGGTCGAAGAATGGCTTGAAACGTGTCTGATGCCCGCCGGCAGAGAAGTCGCGGCACTCAACTCGAGTGCGGACCCGAGCCGCGACCGAAGGAAGCGGTTTCCGGAATCTGCGAAACTGGGCTAGCGGCCTTCCGGCCGCTTCCGCGTCACACCAAAATGGTCGGCCAGTTCGTCAGCGTATCCCAGCGGCCCGGAGCTCACGTCGTTTACGTCTGGCAGCATAGTCGCGTTCCATTCGGCGTAATTCTGCTTCAGTCTTTTGAAGACGTCGGGCTGGCGATCCTTCAAATTCGCCCGCTCCAGAGGATCGTCAACCACATTGAATAAAAATTCGTTGTCGGCGATTTTCAAATATTTCACATCGCCATCCCGCATCGCTCGCTGCTGGTTGAAGTGATAGCGCCAGTAGAGCCGTCGCTGCACAGGCGCGGCCCCCTGCGTCAGCTGCGGCAGCAGACTCATGCCGTCCAGAGGATACGCCGGATCTGCCTGAGCCCCGGCGGCAGCCAGAAACGTCGGCATCCAGTCCATGCGTGATGCCCACTTGATCGGTAGTGCTGCCCGCTTTGATATGCCCGGGCCAGCGCGCCAGCGCGGGGATGCGCATGCCGCCCTCCAGCAATTCGGTCTTCTTGCCGGTGAAAGGCCACGTGTTGGCGAAACGCTCGCCTCCGTTGTCGCTGGTGAAGATCACGATCGTGTTATTCACGATCTTCCCGTCGGTCAAGGCCTTCAACACGCGGCCCACTTGAAAGTCAAGTCGCGTGACCATCTGCGCATACGTTTTCATCGACCCGCCGTCGCGATCCATAAGCGCTTTGATGCGCTGCGATTCGGCTTCGTCCGTCGGGCCTTCCCACGGCCAATGCGGCGCGTTGAAATGCAGGCTCAGTAGAAACGGCTGCTGCGCTTTCGCGTACTCGCCGATCGATTTCACCGCATGGTCTCCCATCAGGTCCGTGAGATAACCAACCTCGTGGACCTTCACGTCGCCGTCCCACAAATCTTCCGTGTCGGACGACGCGTTGCCATACTTGTGCGTGAAATAATCCAGCGCGCCCCAGCGGAACCCCCAGTAATGGTCGTAACCACTTTTCAAGGGTCCATAGGTCGGCAGCCCGCCGAGGTGCCACTTGCCGATCAGCGTGGTGCCGTAGCCCGCTTTCTTCAGCAGCGAGGGCAGCGTGGGATGCTCCGGCGGCAGGCCGTACTTGCTCTGGTATTGGAGCGGTTCTTCCAGCCCCAGGCGCAGCCGGTATTGATAGCGGCCCGTAATCAGCGCGGTGCGCGTCGCCGAACACACGGCCGAATTCGCGTAGGCCTGCGTGAAGCGGACACCGTCTTTCGCCAGCGAGTCGATATTGGTTGTCTTGTACTCGCGCCGCCCGTAACAGGAGAGATCGGCGTAGCCCATATCGTCAGCCATGATGTAAACGATGTTGGGTTTGGCTGTGTTTCCGCGATTCGATTGCGCGCGCGACTGCAGCGCCAAGGGCGCGGCCGCGGCGGCGGCCAACACCTTGCGCCGAGTCGGAAAGTCGCGAGTGAGAGAAGATTGAGGCAAGCGCACCTCCTGTGCCGAATCGAAGTTTAGCGTATCGCTCCGCGACCTGCCGTTAAGAAATTGTAAAGAAGAATCGCGCATGAATCTTATCCCGTCGTATCGCGACACTTCGGACCTACAGGGAGCTCTGAAAAAGCCCAATGCTCTTCCAGGACGTAATGCGGTATGGGCGCCCGCGGCGCTGTTCATCGCTTGGAGTGTCGCGTGGCTGATCGGCGATTCGCTCCGCGATTTCCTTCACTGGGGCGACACGTGGGACACCGCGTTCTGGGTCGCGGCGAAAATTCTGATCTGGGTGCTGCCCGTGATCATTGTGCTCCGCAGGAAATCGCTGCCCATTGCAGGCTACGTGGGCTTGCGGATGCCGGGCCGCGGTTTAGCCATTGGCGCATTGGCCGGCTTGGGATTGCTGGCGTTCTCCTATGCGATGGATGCCGTGCTCGGCGCCGCATCGTTCAATATCCCGGTGCTCGATGCCGCATTGTTTAATGGCCTGCTAGCCGCGCCCGTTGTGGAAGAGTTCACAATGCGCGGGTTTTATTTGGAATCGCTCGAACGATCAGGTTGGCCGTTCATGCAGGCGAACACACGTCAGGCGTTGGTTTTCGTCGCGATGCACATTCCGGGCTGGTTTTTTCAGGGGCGCTTGCGATCGCCATTGAGCCTGCTTCAAATCGCAGTTTTCCTGTGGCTGCTGGGGCTATTGCTCGGGTGGATCAAGCAGCGATCGGGATCGCTGTATGCGGCGATTGCTGTGCATGTATTGAATAACCTGTATTCGGCGGCGCGAGGCTAAATACTTTTCCGCTGCGCCGCGATGTTTCTCCTTGATCCCTCTTATAGCGAATTACTAGCGAAATTAGTAGCGAAAGCGCGCTTTCTCCGGTTTTTAGTCTGCACGGTAGGCAGGTCCGTTTATTTGCCCGCAACGGCGAGGGTTCGCTGTCTCGCACGCGACCTCGGTACACTGTAACGCTCGGACGCTCGGCTCATCGCTCGCAGGGCGCAAGGCTCCTGTTTACGCTGAACACGGAGAAGCTCGAGCACTTGTCCGTGTTTCGTGGCCCGGCTTCCGATGGCAGAACCCGGAACTCTTGCTTGTGTTGTAACGTGACGGCTCCGCGGCGAGCTATCGCACGGCAGAATCCCAAGTGATTGAGCAGAAGGTCAGAATTGTGTGCATGAGGAATGCGGTTATCGGCCAAAGGTCGGCTAGCCCCGCGCTCACGCACGGGGCTTTACTGACGAGCTTGCGTGCGAAGCACCATCGGCCGGGGTTCCCTCGGATGCCGAAAATTTAGGTATAAATTCAAACATGCTGAGGAAAGCCAAAGTCGTCGCCTTTGCCGCCGTCTCTGACACGGCGCGTGCGAAAACGTTTTACGGAGGCGTGCTCGGGCTGCCATTGGTGGAGGAGAGTCCGTTCGCGCTGGTCTACGATGCCAACGGCACGATGCTGCGCGTGACGCCGGTCGGCACGGTTACGCTGGCTCCGTACACGGTGCTCGGATGGGACGTCGGCGATATCGCGGCCACCGTCCGCGGTCTTGGAAAGTCAGGTGTGAAGTTCGAACGCTATCCGGGGCTGGAGCAAAACGAACTCGGCATTTGGAAGTCGCCCAGCGGCGCGCAGGTGGCGTGGTTCAAAGATCCTGATGGGAATACTTTGAGCCTTACGGAGTTTTAGCGGCGTCTAGCGACAGGGTACCCGATGGATGACGAATAAACTGTAGAGCCCGAAGCGGCCGTAGCCGCTCGGGGCAGGGCCGCGTCAGGGGGTCGAAACCTGTTGACCGGCGGCGAAGAATCGGCCGATGATATTGGCGCGAAAGGTAACATCGTGCCGACGCCGCACGAAGCCATCGAACTTACGAAAAGGCTTATCCTCGGTAAGCGGGACCGAGACATCTTCGAGTTGAAATTCTCGGCACGCTTTCGAGTAGGCGAAATTCCCAGCAATAAGTTGTGCCCAGACGAAGTCGTGCTCCGTACTCTAGCCAGACTGCCATCGAGGAACACTTCGGATCACGGCGGTGAAATCCTCAAATCCATGCGACCATTCGCGCTGATTTCGACCAGCTTATGGTTGTAGAAAGGCGGGTTGTTAACAAGTTCGCAAACCGAGACGTGTTGCGGATCTTCTGCGCGCCCGAAAGCCGCGAGAAGTATTAAGCCCGAGCCGAGTGCGAAAGCTCGCATTTGACTAGAACGGCACGTCGTCGTCGGTGATGCCCTGATTGCTCGGTGGACCCGAGGGAGCCGCTGCGCGACCGCGAGGGGCTGACCGCATGGCTTGACCTGCGGGCGCTTCTTGCGAGAAACCTTCTTCGCCGCCACCGCCGGCGCCCGAGCCGCGTCCACCGAGCAGGATCACCTGGTCGGCGACCACGTCTGTGGCCCAGACTTTTTTGCCGTCCTTGTCGTCGTAACTGCGTGTTTGCAACCGGCCTTCCACGTAAACCTGGGTTCCCTTGGTCAGGTAGGGCGAGACGTTTTCGCCCTTCCACAAGGTCACGCGGGTCCAGTCCGTTTCCTCTTTCCATTCGCCTGATTGCTGGTCTTTCCAGCGTCGGCTGGTGGCTACGGAAAACTTCGTAACGGCCGTCTGCGACGGCGTGTAGGTGGTCTCGGCGTCTCGGCCGAGATTTCCGATCAGGATAACTTTATTAACGCTGCGGCTTGCCATGATCATCAACGTAACATAGAGGACGCCGGGGCGCCTCTCATCTGGAAATCCGGGTTGAGAAAATCCCTTTTCGGCCCAGGACTGCTGTACAAATCCGTAACGTTTTGTTTACGTGTTTTCGATCCGATTGGGTGTATGATTTGGCAATAGCCGTGCGGAGGAATTTTGCAAATGGCTGTACAAGGCTGGTTGCGAAGGCTAGGTTCGAAGATCTCGACGCTGTCTGTCGTGTCGATGCTCGCCACGAGTGCGTTGTTCTTGGGCGCTCTTTTTCCGAAGCCGTCGGAGGCGCAGGCGCTGCTGGGAACGGGCGGGAGCAAGGTGCACCTGGTAGGCAGCGATCAGGCAGTCCTCGAGGCCGATGAGGTCCGCAAGGAGCTTTCCTGCACCGTTACGCCCGTCAAACCCGTGTTAGGCTTCGACCTGCGATATCACGCCGGCTACACCGTCTCGATTCCTCTGAAAGAGCTGGCCGGTGCGGAGAACACGCTCAATGTCCTTTTCCGGGTGACGCCTCTGGAGCATAGCGGCGAGCCATCCTACTTCATTCAGCATTTCAAAGTTCCGATGATCGAGGAAGACGCCTCGGGCGATGCACAGTTGGAAGGGACGGTGGATTTAGGAGAAGGCAATTACCACGTCGATTGGATGATGCGCGACCGCACCGAAAGCGTATGCTCCTCCAACTGGGACATGGAAGCCATGCTCGCGCCCAAGGATCGCGATATGCACTTGGAAACTCCGGCCGGTGCCGTAGAGCCGGTCCACGAAGAGCAGTTCATAGATGAGCCTCCCGTGAGGCGCCTGACGTCGTCGCCCTTGAAAATCAAGGTGCTGGTGAATTTCGCTCCCCAGAATTACAACGCCAGTTCCCTACGCCCGCAGGACACCATGGCCCTGGTGTCCATTTTGCGAAGACTGGCCCGCCAGCCCGAGTTCGGCAAGTTTTCGGTGGTGGCGTTCAATATTCAGGAGCAAAAAGTGCTTTATCGCCAGGATTTCGAAGATTCCATCGATTTCCCGGCGCTGGGCGAGGCGCTCCGGTCCATCAAGCTCGGGACCGTGGACACACACCGGTTGCAGCAAAAGCACGGCGACACGGACTTCCTTACCGAGTTGATTCAAAATGAAATGAAGGGATCGGATCACCCGGATGCGCTGGTATTTTCCGGTCCCAAGGTGATGCTGGATGCTTCGGTTCCTGAAGATTCGCTGAAGCCGCTGATCGGGATCGACTATCCGGTTTTCTACGTGAATTATGCTCTGAATCCACAGGCGATTCCGTGGCGCGATTCCATCGGCCGGGCGATCCGGGTTTTTCGGGGGACGGAATATACCATCAGTAAGCCGCGCGATCTGTGGTTTTCCATGTCCGAACTGGTCTCGCGTATAGTAAGATCAAAGCAGGGGCAGGCTTCGTCTTCGTCGTTCGTCAATCCTGCGCCGTGATTTTATGCGCTGGCCCATTGTTGTCGCCGCAGTAGTGTTGGCCTCCTTGCCGGCGTCTGCGCAGAATTCGCGCTTCGCGAATAAGCTCGCTCCGTTCGTCACCTCCTCTGTAAAAATTGTGGATCGTATGCTGGAGATGGCGCATCTGAAGGCGGGCGAAAAGCTGTACGATCTGGGCTGCGGCGATGGGCGCATTCTGATCGAAGCCGCCGGGAAATACAAAGTGAAGGCGGTAGGCGTTGAGATTTCGCCGAAGCTGGTAGACGAGGCCCAGAAGAATATCGACGACGCGGGGCTCGCCGATCAGGCCAGTGTAGTCAAAGGCGACTTACTGGAAACGGATTTGAGCGACGCCGATGTCGTGACAATTTACCTCGCGACGTCTTTGAACGAAAAGCTGCGGCCGCGACTGGAACGTTTTCTCAAGCCCGGCGCGCGCGTGATTTCGCATGACTACGCCGTCCCCGGCTGGAAGCCCACACAAATAGAACGGGCCGACGACCGGCACGTTCATCTCATCTATCTGTACGAAATGCCTGCGGCGAAGGCAGACGCGCCGGCACGAAATTAGCTGCCCAATCCGCCGGGCATCAGACCGTTAGCCGCCGCGCATGATTCCTCTTCGATCCACGGAACGGGTTTATTCCAAATCCGTCGCCACGGCCACGCTGATTGCGATCAACGTGCTGATTTTCCTGTATCAGGTTAGCCTGCCGCAGTATGTTCTCGCGGGTTTCGTGGAGCGCTGGGGCATTGTGCCGGATGCGATTTCGGGCCACTTGTATACGTTGTTCACCGCGATGTTCCTGCATGGGGGCTGGTTGCATCTGTTGGGCAACATGCTGTTCCTGTGGGTGTTCGGGCGCAATGTGGAAGACCTGATCGGCTCCGGGCGTTTCGTCGTGTTTTACATTGTGGTGGGCTTGATATCGGGCATTGTGCAGGTGATGGCGAGTCCTTATTCGCGGATTCCCACCATTGGCGCCAGCGGCGCCATCGCGGGCGTGATGGGCGCGTATCTACATCAAATTTCCGCGCGCGCGAATCGTAACCCTGATTCCGATCATTATTTTCTTCACCACGATGGAAATTCCTGCAGCGCTGGTGCTGATTCTGTGGTTCGTCATTCAGTTGGCGAACGGATTCGGATCGCTGGGCGAGGCGGATTATACGGGCGGCGGCGTGGCATTTTTTGCGCACATCGGCGGGTTTATCGCCGGGATGTTGCTGATCCGGGCTTTCCCGCCCGTAGTCCGGCGCTGGCGTAGCTGGCAGGACGCGGATTAGCGCGTTGGATTCGCGAACCCCCTAGCAGTCCCGCACACCCGCCGTTGAGGTACATGCTCCAATCCGGACGGTATTCTTATGGCTCGGAGGGTTTGGTACGTTTAAGCCAGCACAGGCGCTGCGACGCGTATCGATTCGGCGGCTGTCTTGACGTAGCGGTGCGAAACAGTAAGAGAGAGGGGAACATCATGAAGACAATCACGAGAAATATTTATTGCGCGGGCTTGCTTTTCGGCTTCGCGACTTTCATGTCCGCCGCGACCATGACCATGGACGGAACCATCAGCGACAGCATGTGCGGCGCGAGCCACGCAAAGATGACCAGCGCTCACGCCGGTTTGACCGATCATGCCTGCGCCTTGGCCTGCGTGAAGAACGGAGCGAAGTATGTTTTCGTATCGCAGGGCAAGGTTTACGAAATCACCAACCAAAAGCAAGCTGACCTGGCGAAAGACGCCGGCAACGCGGTTTCTGTCACGGGCGATATGACCGGCAACACGATCACCGTCACCAAGGTGGCCCTCAAGAAATAATCCGCGCCGTCGCCTTCGTTGCAGATTCCGATTCAAGACACATCCGCCTCCAGCGGACGGAATAGCGGCGACATGTAGGTGCCGCCCCGCCGCGCTCGTAGAAATCCAGCCCGCTCGTTCTCTCACGCGGGCGCCTGTTGCCGAGCTGTTTCCCTCACGTAAACGCGCAGCCACGCGGCCTTGGTAAAATCGAATTTCCCCATGGAAATCGATAAAGTTTACGAGCCCCAGCGGTTCGAGCCGCATTGGGCTGAGTGGTGGGTGGACCAGCACACCTACAACGTCGATGCGGGACCCATTGTTGACGCGAGTCGGCGCGAACCCTATTTTTCGCTGGCGATTCCGCCGCCGAATGTGACCGGGTCCCTGCACATGGGGCACATGTTCGAGCATTCCATCATCGATGCGCAGGTGCGCTGGCGGCGGATGAAGCGGACAGCCGATGGCAAACCCGTCGACACGCTGTGGCTGCCGGGGACCGATCACGCGGGCATCGCGACGCAGATCATGGTGGAGCGGCAGCTCGCCGCCGAAGGGTCTCACCAAGCTCGACCTGGGCCGCGAGGCATTCGAAGCGCGTGTCTGGAAATGGAAAGAGGAAAACGGCGGCCGCATCGTCGAGCAGATGAAGCGCGCCGGCGTAGCTGCGACTGGTCGCGCGAACATTTCACGCTGGATCCCGGCCTGTCGCGCGCGGTGCGCGAGGCGTTCGTGCGGCTCTACGAAAAAGGCCTGATTTATCAGGGCGATTACATCGTCAACTGGTGCCCCCGCTGCCAGACGGCGCTGTCGGATCTGGAAGTGGAGCACGAAGAGAGCGAAGGCAGCTTGTGGCATATTCGCTATCCGGTGGTGGGGCAGCGACGAAGTTATCGTGGTCGCGACCACGCGCCCGGAAACGATGCTGGGCGATACCGGCTGTCGCCATCAATCCGCTCGATCCGCGTGCCGCGCGGCTGCATCCGCGCAAATCGCTCGCAGCTGCCGCTGACGGATCGCGAGATTCCTATCGTGCTCGATGACATGGCCGATCCGGAGTTCGGCTCCGGCGCCGTGAAGATCACGCCCGCGCACGATCCGAACGATTTCGAAGCGGGCAAGCGTCACGATCTGCCGAGCATCAAGGTGATCGGCGAGGACGCGAAGATGACGGCCGCCGCGGGCGAACTTCGCGGGCCTGGATCGCTACGAGGCGCGCAAGAAGATCGTCGCGGAACTGGAAGAGCAGGGCTTGCTCGAGAAGATCGAAACTTATAAGCTCAACGTCGGCAAATGCCATCGCTGCAAGACCGTGGTCGAGCCGCTGGTCTCCAAGCAGTGGTGGATGAAGATGAAGCCGCTGGCCGAGCCCGCGATCGAGGCGGTGGAAGACGGGCGTCATCACGTTTGTTCCCGCGAACTGGTCGAAGACTTATTTCGAGTGGATGTATAACATTCGCGACTGGTGCATTTCGCGCCAGTTGTGGTGGGGGCATCGCATTCCCGCGTGGACATTGCGGGGATTGCAAGACGTGTTACGGTGGCGCGCGAAGATCCCAGCGACGTGTTCGAAATGCGGATCGGCGAAGCTCACGCAGGAAACGGACGTGCTGGACACGTGGTTCAGCTCCGGCCTGTGGCCCTTTTCCACGCTGGGCTGGCCGGACAAGACGCCGGATCTGCGGCGTTCTATCCGACGTCGCTGCTGGTGACGGGCTTCGACATCATCTTTTTCTGGGCCGCGCGCATGATCATGTTCGGCATGGAAATGATGGGGCCGCCGAAGCGCCGCTTGAAACGAAGGTGCCGTTCCGGCAGATTCATATTCACGGCCTGGTGCGCGACGCCGAGCGCCAGAAGATGTCGAAGACCAAGGGGAACGTGGTCGATCCTCTGGTGGTCAATGAGAAATATGGCACCGATGCCGTGCGCTTCGGACTGCTGGTGGCCGCGGCTCCGGGCAACGATATCGCGCTGAGCGAGGAAGTGATCGCGCGCGGCCGCAACTTCGCGAACAAGATCTGGAATGCTTCGCGGCTGCTGTTCAGCAAGGAACGCGGCGAGCCGGTGCGGACGTCGCTGGCGGATCGCTGGATCGGCAGCCGCCTGAACGCGGCGATCAAGCAAGGCGAACGAGGCTTTCGAAGCACATCGCTATCACGAAGCCGCCGATGCGGTTTGGACCTTCTTCTGGGATGAGTTTTGCGACTGGTATCTGGAGTTGAAGAAGTCCGACACCGATTGGGGGTTCGCGTACGAGGTTCATGAGAAGGCGCTGCTGCTGCTGCATCCGCTGATGCCTTTCTATCACCGAGGAGCTGTGGCACCGGCGGGGCATGAGACTTCGATTGCGCTGGAGGCATATCCGCAGTACGATCCGGCGCTGGAACGATCCGGAAGCCGAGCGCGAAATGAAGCTGCTAGCAGGATTATTCCAGACAGTTCGACAGCGTGCGCGCGGATACGAGATGCGCCAGAAGGAAAAACTAGTGGAGACGTTGCGTGCAGCACCAGAGTTCGAGGATCTATTCCGAACCAATCTCGCGACGATCGAGCGATTCGAAACGTGCAGCTCGATTGATTGTGGAGCCGGCATGATCAGTGCCTGAAGGCGGCTTCACGGCTACATCCCGCTAGGACTAGAGACGGCGTGGCTACGTTGAAGTCGTGCGCTCGATTTGGTAGCTGTCCGTCAGTCGGTGCAACATGATCAAACGAGCAGACTCCGAAAGAAAACGAGCAGCTCGAAAAGGTGATCGCCAATTCAAAACGGCAACTGGCGAACGAAGCGTTTGTCAGCAAGGCCCCGGCGAAGGTGATCGACGGCATGCGCACGAAGCTCGCCGAGTATGAGGCGCAGCTACGCGAAGAATAAGGCGGCGCTAGGAGAGTGAACCCATTTCTCCTCTTATCTTGGACGCAAAAGCAGATCCTTGCGAGTCGCTTCGCTACTCAGGATGACTGGCTGTTTATTGGCTCGTGAATTTTCAATGAACTTCGATATCAATCATCCCGACGTTCGACGCGCCGTGGAGGTCGCGCTCGAAGAAGATATTCGCACGGGCGACATCACCACGGATTCGACAATCCCTGCGGAACTGCAGGCGGAGGCGCGTTTCGTGCGCGAGCAGGATCTGACGCTCGCGGGCGTGGAACTGCTGACGCTGCTCTTTGACAATCCCGTTTTAAAGCACGCGAGTGGGGATCGATTGAAGCCGGGAGACGAGATCGCCACAGTGCGAGGACCGGCGCGGCTGCTGCTGACGCGCGAGCGGGTGGCGCTGAATTTCCTGCAGAGGCTTTCGGGCGTGGCGACGCTTGCGGCCAAATATGTCGCGGCGGTGGAAGGAACCGGCGCGAAGATTCTCGACACGCGCAAGACTACGCCGGGGTTGCGCGTGCTGGAAAAGATGGCGGCCGCGGCCGGAGGCATCGTGAATCATCGCATGGGCCTGTGGGACGCGGTGCTGATCAAGAACAATCACATCACGCTTGCCGGAGGCGTTCGCGTCGCCTGCGAACGGGCGATGGAACGCGCAAGTCCCCTGGGAATCGCCGTACAGGTGGAAGTCCGCACGCGAGCCGAAATCGAAGAAGCGCTGGCGTGCGGAGCGAAGCTTTTGCTGCTCGACAATATGACGCCTGCGCAGGCAGGGGAAGAGATTCGGTTCATCAATAAACGTGCGAAGGTCGAAATTTCGGGCGGCGTGACGCTCGCCACCGTACGCGCCTATGCGGAGGCCGGTCCCGATTTCATTTCCTCCGGCGCCATCACGCACTCGGCCACGGCGGTGGATATCAACTGCGGCATATATGCGTATAAAGCCCTTTGATGTAGCATTGGTACGTGAGAGACTGCCGGAGCGGCGCGTCGAATGGTTCTCGGTCGATCGATTCCACGATGATCGTGCGCGGCGCGGCTCGCGCGCGAAGGATGCGCTCACGGCACGATCGTAGGAGCTGACCGAGCAGACGGCGGGGATCGGGAGGCACGGGCATTCGTGGTATTCGGAGCCGGGAGCAGGTCTGTATGTCGTCGATTTCGTTTCTGCGGTCTGCCGCGCTGTGGCTGCGCAGAACGCTTGCCGTTGGTGATGCTGGCTTTGGGGCTCGCGACGCAGCAAGCCATTGCAGAAGTGAGCGCGCTGGCGCCGGATCTGCGCTGGCCGAACGACGTGTTGCTCGGCGGAAAAAAGTGCGCCGGAATTCTGGCGCAGATCGGATGGCGACGCGATCATTGCCGGGATCGGCATCAACGTCGGGCACGCGAATTTCCCGCCGGATATCCGCGGACTCGCGACCTCGCTCGCGCTTGGAGGGTCGCTCGCGTTTTCGCGCGAAGAGCTGCTGGTGCGCTGCTCGCGAAGGCGATCGATGAGCATCTGGACCTGCTAGCACAGCGATGGCCCGGCGGCGATTCTCGATACGTTCACGCGCGCGTCGAGTTACGTTTCGGGCCGCCGCGTGCAGGTGGACCAGCCGGGCGGCATTATCGAAGGAATCACATGCGGGCTGGACCCGTCAGGCTTCCTGCGCGTAAGGCAGGATAATGGGATCGAAGCCCTCATTCTTGCCGGAGGCGTGAGACCGGCGTAGCGCTTTCAGACTTTGGGAAACCTTTCATGCTGCTGGCACTCGACGCTGGAAACACAAACATCACCATCGGCGCGTTCGACGGCAAAACGCTGACCGGCCATTGGCGGTTGCGCACCATTCGCGACCAGACGCCGGATGAATGGGGCATTTTGCTGCGCAATCTGTTTTCCCTCTCGTCACTGGACCTCGGGCGCAGGTTGACGGCGTGGTGATTTCGAGTGTGGTTCCTGCGGTGGATCAGCCTTTGGCGGCGATGGCCGAGCGGTACTTTAAGCGTGCTCCGCTGTTTGTCGCGCCGGATGGAGATTTGGGAATCACCGTGCGCTACGACAATCCACGCGAAGTGGGCGCAGACCGGCTGGTGAATGCGGTGGCGGGATTTCACAAATACGGCGGCCCTTGCGTGATCGTCGACCTGGGCACGACCATCAACTTCGACGTCGTCTCGAAAAACGCCGAGTTTCTCGGAGGCGTGATCGCGCCTGGGATCGGTATGTCGATCAGCGGATTGTTCGCTCGCACGGCGCGCCTGCCAATGGTGGATTTCCGCGAACCGGAAAAGCTGGTGGGCAGCAATACGGTGGGCAGCATTCAGTCCGGCTTGTATTACGGGTTCATCGGGTTGATTGACGGGATCGTCGAACGGATCGTTGACCAATTGGGGCCGGAAACAAAGGCTGTCGCGACGGGCGGGCAAGGCGAGCTGATCGTGAGCGGTTCGCGATCGGTCAAAATTTACGACGAACATCTGACGCTTGAGGGGCTGCGGCTGATTTGGGAGCGCAGTCACAAAGGGTGAAGGAAAATTACTTCAATTACTTCACCGAGGTCGAGGATCATTTCCAGAAGGCCCGCGGCAGTGGACTGTTCTTGCTATCGCCGATCGATTGGGCGCTGATCGAAGCGTGGAAAAACGCGGGCACGCCGCTCGAAGCTGTGTTGCGCGGCATCGATCAGGCATTCGAAAAGTGGCGCAAGCGTCCGGCAAAGGCGCGCATACACATGGTGAATTCGCTGGCCTATTGCGCGCAGGCTGTGGCGGCCGAGGCGCAAGCGATCGCGGCAGGCGTGCCGGCAAAGACTCCTGCCGAAGCGCCGTTTCCGATCGAGACGGTGCGTGATTACGTGAAACGCAACGCCGCGACGCTACGGCAAGCCGGACACGAAGACTTGGCCGCGTCGCTCGACGCGCTGGATCTCGATGCGTTGTTCGGCGATCTGGAGCAATTGGAGCAAAGGCTCACGGCGATTGAAGAAAAGATGATCGCGCGGCTGCGCGCAGCGATGAGCGACGAGGCACTGTTCGAGGCACGGCGCTCCTTCGATCAGGATCTGAAGGCGTACCGCAGCAAGATGAGCGCCGAGCAGTTGGCCATGCTCGAAAAACAATTCCTGGAACGCAAGCTGCTGCAAACCGCTGGCCTGCCCCGGCTCAGCCTCTTCTATCTGCAGTCGTGACCGGCACGCGTTGCGAGCGCATCTCTTCGGCAAGATCGTCCACCTGATCCGTCAAATGCTGTAGGCGCCGCGCCAGATCGTGTATGCCGAGTTCAGAGCGCCGGTTCACTTCGAAATCCATCTCGCCGCGCACGCGATCCTTCGTGTCCTGCCGGTTCTGACTCATCATGATGACCGGCGCCTGAAGCGCGGCGAGCATCGATAGAAACAGGTTTAGGAGAATGAACGGGTACGGGTCCCAGATGCGCGAGCCCAGAAGCGTGTTCAACAAGGTCCACGCAATGAGCACGACTCCGAAAGAAATAATGAACGCCCAGGAGCCGCCGAAGCTTGCGACTTTGTCGGCGATGCGTTGGCCGAACGTAGTTTGCTCCTCAATAATTTCGTTCACGTTGTGCATAGCGCGGCTGCGAACCAGGTGGTGCGCGGCATGGATGTGGCGCCCGAGCACAGTCATCAGATCGAGACCCGCGTGAGGCTTGGTACGCAGCAGCACTTCCAGATCGTGACGATCGATTTCAATGCACACCGCCGGTTCGATCACCACGGCTGTAGTTTGATGCGGCGTCTCCTCCAGCATGGATGCGAGGCCGAATAGCTCGTTCGGGCCCGGCTCGCTCAGCACGACCTCCTGCTGATCCTCGTCGATCGTCGTAAGGCGAACTTTGCCGGAGACCATTACGTAAGCCACTCCGCCAGGATTGCCCATCTTATAAATACACCGCGGAGGCGCGAACTCCCGGCGCACGACCTGCGCAGCGAGTACCGCCAGCTCGTCTTTATCGAGCAGCTCGAACAGGGTGACGCTTTTCAAAGTTTCAGGATTGCAGGCCATATTCTCCTCGTTATCAAACAAAGATCGGTTCCGACTAGCATTTCACAAATGGCCGCAGCTCGACAACACCTTAGGCGGTCGGCCGAAAATGAGACGGCAACATGGGCACGGCAAATCGGCTTACGGCAAACCGGCCTACGGCAAACCAGGAGGGCCGTGAGGCTGGAGAAGAGGCACATTTTCTCGAATGTTCGTGTATTCGTGAGAATTTTCGCAGGTAGGCCCAACTCTAACCCAGAGGTGCCCGTATGCAAACGGCTGAGCGCGATCGCCTGCTAGGCGTGATGCTGCGGCAAATGGAGAAGCAGTTCGGAACCAGTTCCGTGATCCAGTTGGGTGCAAATACGGTGCTGGATGTCGGCGTGATTCCGACGGGGGCAATTTCGCTGGACGCCGCGCTGGGCGTGGGAGGCCTGCCGCGCGGCCGGGTCACGGAAATTTTTGGGCCGGAGTCTTCAGGTAAGACGACGCTGGCGCTACATGCCATCGCACAGGCGCAGGCAGCCGGAGGAGTGGCCGCGTTCATCGACGTGGAGCATGCGCTCGATCCCCAATATGCGGAGGCGCTCGGCGTGGACATCCAGAGGCTGATCGTTTCGCAGCCCGATTGCGGCGAGCAAGCGCTGGAGATCGCCAACTCGCTGGTGGCGTCCAACGTCGTCGATATCGTGGTTGTGGATTCGGTGGCGGCGCTGGTTCCCAAGGCTGAAATGGAAGGCGAGATGGGCGACAACTTCATGGGGCTGCATGCACGGCTGATGTCCCAGGCGCTGCGCAAGCTGACAGCGTCGCTTGCGCGCGCCAACGCCTGCCTGGTTTTCATTAATCAAATCCGCGAAAAAATCGGTGTGATATTTGGCAATCCTGAGACCACGACGGGTGGACGCGCGCTGAAGTTTTATTCGTCGGTGCGCATCGACGTGCGTCGGATGGCGGCGATCAAGGACGGCGAACGGGCGGTGGGCAATCGCACACGGATCAAGATAGTGAAGAATAAGGTCGCTTCGCCTTTCCGCGAGGTGGAAGTGGATATCCTGTACGGGCAGGGTATTTCGCGCGAAGGTGACCTGCTCGATTTTGGAGTGGAGCAGGGCGTGGTGGAAAAAAGCGGCGCCGGCTCCTGGTATAGCTTCGAAGGCGGGCGCATCGGCCAGGGGCGCGACGATGCGTGCCGCGGTTTGAAGGAAAACACGGCCGTCTACGATCGCATCCTGAAGGCGGTGCGCATTAAAATTGGGCTCGACCGGTCCGGGCCACGTTCGGGTGAAGCGAGCGGTCGACAGCCGGACTCCGCAAAAACCGCCTCGGCCTGAGCTCGAACGGTTTTCAGTGCAGCGGTTCGTCTTTAAGCGCCAGAGTGAGGTTGAGCAGCAAGGCCAGGATGCCTCCAGCGGCGATCACCGAGACCATCGGAATCGACGTTCCGTTATCCAGGCCGCTGACCAACATGCCCCCGGCGCCGCCGATGGCGAATTGCAGGCAGCCGAGCATCGCCGAAGCGTTTCCCGCAACCTTACCGTGAGGAGCAAGCGCGAGTGCGGTTGTGTTCGGCGACGCGAAACCGAGGCATGCAATCGACAGAAACAGCAGCGCGAGCAATCCGGGAAATCCGCCGAAGTGCGCGGTCTGGCTCGCAAAAAGTGCGACGCCGCAGGCAGCGTAGATGACGAGCACGACACGGAGAATGGCGCCCGGGTGCACGCGGTGCACGAGGAATCCGTTGATTTGCGAGGCTCCGATCAGTCCGACGGCGATGAGTCCGAAAAAGAGTCCGAAGCGATCCGCCGAGACGTGATTCAGCTCGATGAAAACGAGCGGAGACCCTTCGAGATATGCGAATAATCCGGCCATGACGAGGCTTCCGCAAAGCGCATTGATCAGGAATGTACGATCGGCGAGCAGACTGCCGTAAAGCTTCAGAACGTCGCCGACGCGGACGGGCTTCCGCCGCTCCGGCGGCAACGTCTCGCGTAAGAAAAGCCCCACGCTCACGGCGCAAGCGGCTCCCAGTGCGATGACGAACCAGAACGTGGCTCGCCAACTGGCATGCACCACCAGATAGCCGCCGACGATGGGCGCGACCACGGGCGAAACGCCGATCACCAGCATGAGATACGAAAAAACGCGGGCGGCTTCGCGGGGAGGGAAATAATCGCGGACCACTGTGCGGGAGATCAGCGTGGCAGCGCATCCACCGACTGCTTGAAAGAAGCGCAGCACCGTGAGCATGACGATATTCGTCGAGTAGGCGCATCCCATGGCGCTCACAATAAATAGCGCAAGGCCGAAATACAGAGGTGGTTTGCGGCCGTAGCTATCGGCGAAGGGTCCGTAGAAGAGCTGGCCCAGCGACAGGCCCACGAAATATACGGCCAGCGTGGCTTCCACATCGCCTACCGTTGTGTGAAAAGTCTGCGCGATGGCCGGGAATGCTGGCAGGTAGGTATCGATGGAGAACGGCCCCAGGGCGGCAAGGGCACCCAGCAGAAAGATCAGCCAGAATGTGTGAGCGGGGACCTGGGCGGTGGTGGGAACTGGGGCGGCTGAAGCGCGTTCCATAGAAGAAACAAGTATAGGGTGTCGAGGGTTGGCGCACGGGGCCGACGAAAATGTCGCGCTAGCCCCGGCGTTCAATTTTCATCATCGTTGCTGCTGCTGCCGCTCACCTTCAACACTGCCAGGAACGCTTCCTGCGGGATCTCTACGCGGCCCACGCGCTTCATTCGCCGCTTGCCCTCTTTCTGCTTTTCGAGCAGCTTGCGTTTGCGGCTGATGTCGCCCCCATAACACTTGGCGAGCACGTTTTTGCGAATGGCTGAAATCGTCTCTCGCGACACCACCTTATTGCCGATGGCGGCTTGCAGGGCCACTTCGAACATCTGCCGGGGAATCAGCTTGCGCAATCGCGAGATGAGATCCTTGCCCCGGTCGTAGGCGAAATCCTTGTGCACGATCATCGAGAGGGCGTCCACGGCTTCGCCAGCCACCAGTACATCCAGCTTCACCATCGGCGAAACGCGATGGCCGGCCAGATGATAGTCGAGCGAGGCATAGCCTCGCGATGCCGATTTCAGGCGGTCGTAGAAATCGAGAACGATTTCATTCAGAGGCAATTCATAAACCAGCAGCACGCGACCTGTGCCGATGTACTCGAACTTTTTCTGTGTGCCGCGTTTTTCTTCCAGCAGGCTGAGAATGTCGCCGATATATTCTTCGCGCGTGATGACCGTCGCGTCGATAATCGGCTCTTCGATTTGCTTGATCGATGAAGGATCAGGGAAACGCTGCGGGTTATTGACTTCCAGAACCGTGCCGTCCGTTGTCGTGATGAGATAACGCACGCCGGGGGCGGTGGTAATGAGGTCGATTTTGAACTCGCGCTCCAGGCGTTCCTGAATAATTTCCAGGTGGAGCAGGCCAAGGAATCCGCAGCGGAAACCAAAGCCCAGCGCGGCGGAGTGCTCGGGCTCAAAACTAAACGCGCTATCGTTCAAACGCAGCTTTTCCAGCGCATCGCGCAGCATGCCATGCTCGTGCGATTCGACGGGATAAAGGCCGGCGAACACCATCGCTTTGAGCGGCTCGAATCCCGGCAGAGGCTCAGACGGAGGATTCGCGTGATCGACGATGGTGTCGCCGATTTGGGCGTCGGAAACCGTTTTGATGTTGGCGTGGATGAAGCCCACTTCGCCCGCGGCCAGTTCGTCACACGGAATCGGCTTGGGCGATTGGTAGCCGACGCCTTCCACTTCATAGATGCCGTTGGTAGCCCACAGGCGGATCTTCTGACCCTTGCGAATGCGTCCATCCACGATGCGAGCAAGAATGATTACGCCGCGATAGGAATCAAACCACGAATCGAAAATCAATGCGCGCAAAGGATCGTCGGGCGAGCCCTTGGGAGGCGGCACCTTATGCACGATCGCTTCCAGCATTTCATCGATGCCGATCCCATTTTTCGCGCTGGCGAGAATGGCCTCGCTGGCGTCGAGCCCAATCAGCGTTTCAATCTGCTCGCGTACCCGTTCGGGCTCCGCCGACGGAAGATCGATCTTGTTGATCACCGGCAGAATTTCCAGATTGTGATGCAGCGCCAGGTAAGTGTTCGCGAGCGTTTGCGCTTCGACGCCTTGTGACGCATCGACCACCAACAGCGCGCCTTCGCACGCCTGCAGGCTGCGGGAGACTTCGTACGTAAAATCGACGTGGCCGGGCGTGTCGATCAAATTCAACTGGTACCATTCGCCGTCTTTCGCTTTATAGTCGAGGCGGACGGCGTGGGCTTTGATCGTGATGCCGCGCTCGCGTTCCAGATCCATGGTGTCGAGCACCTGCGCCATCATCTCGCGCTGGCTCAGCGCGCCGGTGGTCTCGAGCAATCGATCGGCAAGCGTGGATTTGCCATGATCGATATGCGCAATAATGCTGAAATTTCGAATGTGCGCGGGATCCATTACGGTATGATGAGACTCGGAACTTCGGAATTCCCAATTATCCCACGATGTCGACGGATTCACTCACTTGGCAGGCTGCGGACGCTCGCGGTCTTACGTTCGCGATCGTGGTAGCGCGTTTTAACTCGGCGATTACCGAGAAGCTCCTCGAGGGCGCGCGCGAAGCACTGCAGAAGGCGGGAGCGGCGGGGCATCAGGTGTTTCACGTCCCCGGAGCGTTCGAGTTGCCATTGGCCGCCATGAAGCTGGCGCGGCGCGGAGGGTTCAATGCGATCATCGCGCTGGGAGCGGTGGTGCGGGGCGATACGCCGCACTTCGATTATGTGGCGGGAGAAGCCGCGCGCGGGCTGCAGCATGTGGCGCTCGATACAGGCGTCCCCGTGGCGTTCGGCGTTCTGACCACGGACACGATGGAACAGGCCGAGGCTCGCGCCGGCGGTGCGGCCGGCAATAAAGGCTTCGACGCCGCGATGACGGCGATTGAGATGGCGCGATTTTAATGGTCACGTATAGCATGGTCACCTTTTAGCGATGCCCGCACGTCACCGCTCGCGCCAACGCGCGCTGCAAGTCCTGTTCGCCCGCGAACACGGCTCCAAGAGCATCGATGAAGCGATCTCGGCTTTCTACGAAACGCTGGGTTCGGAGGAAAGTGAACCGCAGCGCACGCCTCCCGATCCGTTCATGGAGGAACTGGCGCGCGGGACGGCCGCGAAGACCGCCGCGATCGACCAGCGCATCACGGCGAGTTCGGAAAATTGGCGCCTGGAGCGCATGGCCATCGTGGATCGCAACATTCTGCGCCTGGCGGTTTACGAAATGACCGAGACCGAGACACCCGCAGCCGTGGTGATCGACGAAGCGCTGGAACTGGCGCGCCAGTTCTCAACCGATGAATCGGTGTCGTTCGTCAATGGATTGCTGGACGCCATCCGGCGGCAATCGGCCACGCAAACCTAAGAGCGATGTCTACCCGTTCGGCATCCAGCACTGCGCGCAAGGGCAACGGTGCGAAATCTGCTTCGCATGCGCCGGAGAACACCACAGGCAAACTGAACGCGTTGAAAGTTGTCCTTGTGGCTCCCCGCAATCCCTTGAATATTGGTGCTGCCGCGCGGGCGATGAGCAACTTCGGCGTGTTTGAGCTGCGGCTGGTGGATGCTTACGAAGTTGCTTTCAAAGAAGCGCGCTCGGCTGTGAAGGCGCATAAGGTTCTGGATGGCGCGCGGGAATTTCCGAGCGTAGCGGACGCCGTGGCCGACTGCGAATTGGTGGTGGGAACCACGTCACTGGGGCCGCCGCGCACGTTGGAGCATCCGCTGCGGCGCCTGGAATCGGGCGGCAAAGCGATTGCGCGCAAGCTCGCGTCGGGTAACGTGGCGTTGCTGTTTGGGTCGGAAAAATTCGGCCTCTCGAATGAAGATATGACCCACTGCCACTGGCTCATGCGCATTCCCACGCGCGAAGAACACGGCTCCATGAATCTGGGCCAGGCGGTGGCCGTGTGCTTGTACGAAATCATTCGCAATCCGGCGGCGACAAAGCCCACGCCCGAAGCAAAGAGCAGCGCGAGCGCCGAGCAGCGCGAAAGAATCGCCGCGCGGCTCGAAGAAGTGCTGGCCAGCTCAGGCTATGTACATGCGCGAACCGAGGGCTCGACGCGGATGAAAATCCGGAGGCTGATTTATCGCATGCAACTCAACGCGCACGACGCCGAGGTGTGGCTCGGAATGCTGCGGCAGATTCTGTGGAAGCTCGGCGTCGGGCAAAAGCAGGACCAGGATTGATATTCTGATATCTCTACAACTTCGAGAATTCAAAACATGACGAAAGTTACGCTGCACTACGATTTAACGCGTCCGCTGAGCGAGACGGATTTGGACAACATTTATGACGTCCATTCCTATTACGGCATGGCGCGTGTTCAGGTGGCGCCTGCGCTCGATAAAATTACGGTCGACTACGACGCGTCGCGCCTGATGAAGAAAGATGTGGAGGCCGTGCTGGCCCGCTACGGAATTCCGATTCGCAGTTCGCTGCCAGTGATTTAGATCGGTTTCATCTAGCCGCGCGGTGTTGCGGTTGCCGACGCCTTGAAGATCAGGATGTCGCCGAAACCTTCGCGCAGATACAGCTTGTGCGCGGTTTGCGCGGTGCCCGAGAACGTATGCCCCAGAAACCACGTACGGCGCTTTGTGTCGCCCGGGAAATCGGAAATGACGCTGCCCACGCGAACACTGGCGTCGATTCCGAATGCCCCGTTCCGCGGAAGGCGCAACGTGATTTCACCCTGATGCATGTTGGCCTGGATATCGCCCGCCACGTCTTCGAAGTGCGCCTCGCCTGACCCTTCGACGATCAGATGCACGTTGCGCGGCACCTTGAGCAGATACTCCATCCGGAAATCGCGCGGCGAACGCACGAACAGAAACCCGCTTTCCTTCGGCAGGGAAGTTGTGATTTCCAGATCGTTGCCCTTTAGCTCGGTCACGATTTTGATGCTCTCCAGTTCATGCGTCGCCTTTTCGCGATCGGCCGCGCTCAGCTCGTACTTCGAGGATTTGATGGTCGTGATCTCAACGCCTGGCTGATCCCACCCTTGAATGGTCAGTTCATCGCGTGTGTTCGGGATCTTGACGGTGCCGCCTGCAGGAATATCGGCATGCTGTGTGTTCGTGGCGCGAACGTACTGCTTCATTTCATCGCCCGTCGCCGCGGTGGCGCTTGTCCCGATTGTCAGCAACAGCATCGAGAGGACAATGACGATTCGATCGCGCGTGGGTCTCATGGTAATGAGTTGACGCTAACTCTGCACCCAAAGTTTCGGCTTCCCGGTTCCGTCGTCAGTTCCCTGGATGTACCAGTTCTTGCCCAACGGATCGTGATCCATGGTGGTAACAAAGTCGAAGGGCGCCTGAAACTCGATGTAATCGAAGCCGGAATCGGATGCCAACAGCTGGTGCCACTCGCCTGCCGGAATAAATACCATGCTTCCGGGGCCAACGGGAATGCTGCCGTTGTCGTGCTTCACTTCGCCTGTTCCGGTTTCGATGAAGTAGAAATGTTCGGGAATGATGGAGCTGGTCTTTGAA
Source organism: Terriglobia bacterium (assembly GCA_963699945.1). GTDB lineage: Bacteria > Acidobacteriota > Terriglobia > Bryobacterales > Bryobacteraceae > Palsa-187. The sequence goes on along the minus strand of CAVOVW010000006.1, from coordinate 92,860 downwards.
ACGTTGTGCATGTGCCGGGGCGAATGGCCTTTCGGTCCATATAACATGCGGCCGAGTTGCAGGTCCCAGGAGCCGGAAAGGCCCGTTTCCTTATTCACCCAGAATGTCCGCGTCCGGATGCCCCGCTCATCCACCAGCGCCTGTAGCTTCGATTCGTCGAAGAAGTAACCGGCGGGCGTTCCGCGGCTGGCATCGATCGCTTTGCCGGTGTGCTTCGGGACGCTGACGTGCAGCAGAACAAGGGGACCGCTCGAAGCCTTAAAAACTGCCTCTTCGCCCGGTTCCAGGTACACTCCATTGCGGCGCGCGGCGTTATGGGTCGAAGTCTTGCCCGCGCTGGTGAAGCTGACCTCGGCGCCGTTGCCCTCCATGATGTAAACCACGCGCGTCCGGTCGCAGGGCGCTACGCGGTGCGCCTTGCCCGCCTCTACTTCGTATCGGGTGACTTCGGTCCGCTTGCCGGTCGACGGATTCAAAATAAGACGCGCAGTCCCTTCGGGAGTCGCGGTGCTTTCCAATTTCCTGGTGTCGATTAGGGTGATCATTTTTGATTTATCTCGAAGCGCGTTAGCAATTCTACCAACCGGGCGCTCGCGAGAGGAGTGGAGGGAAACCGATGGCGGAGAGGGTGGGATTCGAACCCACGTTAGAGTTTCCCCTAAACACGCTTTCCAAGCGTGCGCCTTCAACCACTCGGCCACCTCTCCGTTTATGAGCGGAACTCTTATTCTAACATCCGGAGTGGATTTTTCTAAACGAACGCGCGCTCGCGTGAATGATGAACGCTTTACTTATCGCGCGGCACCTTCATCCAAAGAGGCGTGAAGAAATAATCCCGGACGCGCAGGTAGGCCTCAGGATCGGTGGACGCCCGCGCAGCGCAGCCGCCCATCCACTTACGAAGCTCGTCGCGATTCACCGCGGAAAGCTGCGATGCCATCGCCACGTCCTGCTCCGAATTGCGTGAATGAAGATCGTCTGCCGTGAGCGCGCGGAAGCGTCCAGCCAGAACACGCACGGGTTCACTCGGCTGACTGGGTCCGCACAGATACGCGCGAAGCCTCTCGGGTGGCACGGCCTGGGCGGGTTGCGGTGCGGGCGTTGCCGTTGGGTCGAGGACAAGGGGTGGACCGTCCGGCACGATGTTTTCGCGCACGCGCATTTCCATCGGATAGGTTACCCATTCGCCCTTCACCTCCACCACCGGTTCCACTTTGATGCGGCGCACGGGAGCGTCCTTTGCAACGCGGACGTCCATCCAGAAGATGTCTGTCCCTTTTCCGGCAACCGGTTCCGCGGAGAACTCCAGGTGTTTTTCCACGTTGCGATAGAGCGCTACATCGGCAGCTTTCTCCGGATTTTGGCCGATTCGGAGCACCCATGACATGTCGGGAGGCGCCTGCACCACCACTTGGAATGTCGTGAAGCCGTTGCGCACCAGTGCGGGCGACAGGATTTCGCGCGGCGTTTCGGGAGCGACGACATTCCCTTGAGCGTCGATCTGCGCGAACTCCGAATAGACGTTCAATGTCTGGCTGGCCCCGGGCATGGCGAGGAGCGCGGCGGCCAACAGGAGCACGAATCCCGATTTCATGCGATTTTTATTGTATGCGAATTGTGCCAAAAGGGCGGGTTGCGCGGGCGGCAATGCTTGCCGGTTTTGCCTTGTGCGCGTTCGCACCGGGCACGTTGGCGCTGCTGCAGGCCGAAGAAGGCAAGTGGACGCCGCAGCAGGTCTTGCAGCTCGATCCACACTGGCTAAAGCGCGAAGGGCTAGAACTGCCGGTCTCGCGCCTGTGGAATCCGCAACGCGGCACGGGTTTGCTCTCCGCGGCCATAGCCCTGCCCGGATGCTCGGCGAGCTTCGTTTCGGCCAACGGCCTGATCCTCACCAACCATCACTGCCTGTTTAGCGTCGTGCAGGAACACAGCACGCCGCAGCGGGATCTCATCACGAACGGCTTTCTCGCGCAAACGGCCGCAGAGGAACTTCCCGGTAAAACCATGCGCATCACGGTACCGCGCCGCTTCCTGGATGTGACGCGCGAAATGGAAAAGGCCGTGCCTTTTGGCGCGGACGATGCCGCGCGATCGAAAGCTATCGAGGCGAAAGAGAAGGCGCTTGTCGCGGCCTGCGAGAAGACCGCGGGAAGCCGCTGTAGCGTGGCCGCCTTTGACGGCGGGCTTTCTTACGCGCTGGTGGAAACGTTCGAGCTCACCGATATCCGCCTGGTATACGCGCCGCCGCGCGCGATCGGGGAATTTGGAGGCGAGCCCGATAACTTCCGCTGGCCTCGCCACACCGGCGATTTCGCCATCGCGCGCGCCTATAAGGATGGCCAGCCGTATCATCCCGAATTCTACTTTCCACTATCGCCCGTGGGCGTGAAGCCCGGCGATTTCGTGATGGTGCTGGGTTATCCCGCGCGGACGTTCCGCTCGCTGACGGCCGGAGAAATGGATGACGAGCGCCGCCGCTTCAAACTTGTGCAGGATATCTACGGCGAATGGATTCGCACGCTCGAGCAAGCCACGAAGGGAAACACCGAGGGAACCATCGCGGTGGCAGCAGCGCTCAAATCACTGAACAATACACACACCAATGCCGAAGGGCAGCTGGCGGGGCTTGCCCGCGGCCACTTGATCGAAAAGCAAAAGGCTCTGGACGACGCGGTGGTCGCGTGGGCCGGCGCTCGTCCCGGATACGCAAAGTCATTGGCGGCGAAGGAGGATCTCGATCGCCTGGGGGTCGAGCGTGGGCAGTCGCTGGAGCGCGATACCGTTTTCGGCCTGACCGCTTCGGGCTCCGTGGCGTTGAAACATGCCGTATTCCTGGTGCGTCTGGCCCAAGAGCGGGCCAAACCCGACGCCGAGCGCGCACCCGGTTATCAGGAGCGCGACTGGACGCGGCTCAAAGCCGCCATCGAACGCGATCAAAAAAGCTTCTACCGCCCGGCGGACGAGGCGGTGTTCCGATCTTGGGCCTCGCACGCGAAAAAAGAGGGAATCGCCGCGGCTCAGAACGGTAATGTCGCGGCTTTGTACGACGCCACGCGCGTCACCGATCTCGCCGAGCGGCTCAAAATGTTCGACGAATCCACGGCGCAGTTGAAAGCCCGCCACGACCCTTTGCTCGATTTCGCGCTCGCCTTCGAGCCGGAACGGCGTGAATGGCAATCAAAAGTGGAAGCGCGCGACGGAGCGATCGCGCGGCTGCGCCCTGAGTGGCGACGAGCCGTGCTGGCACATGCCGGAAAGCCCGTGGCTCCTGATGCCAACAGCACTCTGCGCGTGAGCTTCGCGCATGTGAAAGGCTACTCGCCGCGCGACGGTGTGTTCTATTCACCACAAACCACGCTTGCCGGGATGATCGAGAAGAACACTGGTGAGGAGCCGTTCGCTGTGCCGCAGTTCATCCTGGATGCCGCCGCGAAGATGACCGCGCCCGGCCTCACGCCCGAGCGCATCCCTGTCGATTTCCTGGCCGACGCCGACACCACCGGCGGCAACTCCGGCAGCCCGGTTGTAAATGGCCGCGGCGAGATCGTCGGCATCAATTTCGACCGGCCGTGGGAAAACGTGGCCAACGACTTCGGCTATAACCCGGATACAGCCCGCAACATCAGCGTGGATATCCGCTTCCTGCGCTGGCTGCTGGAGGATGTCCAAAAAGCCGACGGGCTTGTGAAGGAGCTCGGGTTAAGGCGATAGCGGAATCCTCGCAAAAAGCGTTACCGAGACGGTATCCTGATTACGTGGACCCGCATCGTCATGACCGCGTCAGTGAAAGCGTTCGCGAAGAGCTGGAAGAGCTGATCAACTATGAACTTACCGACCCCCGGGTCGGCGGCGCCACCGTGACCGAGGTCCTGATTTCACCCGACTACAAGCATGCCCACATCCGCCTTGCCCTGCAGGGCGATGCCCTAGAACAGAAGCAAACGCTCGAAGGCCTGGAACACGCTAAAGCATTCTTAAAAAACCAGTTAACGGAAAGATTGAGCCTGTTCAAGACGCCCGATCTGCATTTTGATGCCGATATGCCGGCGCCGATCAGCGCCAAAGCCCCCCAACTTTTGAAGCGAATCCGGCGCGGCCGACCCAAAGAGTAAAAAAAGAAGCTTTATCTACAAAATAAAGCTTTGCCCACAAGCGGTGTGCTAACTTGGTTTTCAGAAGCTTGTTCCTAGATGGCTTCCGATCCTGAAATCTGGTGACGTGGCGCCCAATGGGGACGCAGTCGTTTCAGGGTAAACCCAATAAAATTATTATGTTGCGTGAGAGATCGCGCGACACGGATCACGGGAGTAGATGACATGCGTCTGGCACCAATGAACAGCCGTTTTCTGGATGCGTGCCGCCGCCGGCCGACCGATGTTCGGCCCGTTTGGTTCATGCGGCAGGCCGGCCGCTACATGAAGCAGTATCGCGATATTCGTGCGCACCACGGAATCCTGGAAATCTGCAAACGCCCGGATCTGGCCGCGCAGGTCACCCTGCAGCCCATCGAAATTCTGGACGTGGATGCCGCGATTATTTTTGCGGACCTTTTGTTGCCCGTCGAGCCGATGGGTTTGAAGCTGCATTTCGCCAATGGCGAAGGTCCGGTGATCAGTAACCCGGTGCGCACGGCGAACGACGTCGATAGCCTTTCCATTTCCAATACGGACGATCTTGGCTACGTCGGTGAGACGATCCAAACCGTCGTGCGGGCGCTGGCGGGACGCGTTCCTGTGATCGGATTTGTGGGCGCGCCGTTCACTATGGCCAGCTATATGATCGAGGGCGGCCCTTCGCGTAACTTCGTCCGCACGAAATCCATGATGTATCGCGACGAGACGCTATGGCGCCGGCTGATGGGCAAACTGGTGGACGTGTTGGGCTCCTTTGCCGTGATGCAGGTGGCGGCGGGTGCGCGCATCGTGCAGGTTTTCGATAGCTGGGTGGGAGCGCTCGGACCCGATGATTACGTGCGCTATGTGGCTCCTTATTCGCGCGCGTTGATTGAACGCATTCGCGGCGCGGGTGTTCCGGTGATCCACTTCGGCACGGGCGCGGCGGGCTTTTTCCGCGAGCTCCACGCCGCGGGCGGCGACGTGATGGGCGTCGATTGGCGCATCAACATCGATCAGGCCTGGATGGATATCAGCTATCGGTCGGCCGTGCAGGGAAATCTCGATCCTTCGGTGCTGTTCGCGCCGCTCCCCGAGCTCCGCATGCGCGTGCATGAGCTGCTGAAGCGCACCGGCTCGCGCCCGGGGCACATTTTTAACCTCGGCCACGGGATTCTGCCGGAGACGCCGGTGGATAACGTCAAAGCGTGCGTGGAGATCGTGCGCGAATTCAAGCTGTAGGCACGTTACAAGCCATGGCCGGATACGCGGGGCCGCGTCGTCGTCGTTGGGGCTGGAATTTCCGGCTTGGCAGCGGCCTACGATCTATCGCGCGCGGGCGTCGCCGCGACCGTCTTCGACAAACAACCGCGTGCCAGGCGGTGTGATTGATACGCGCATCGCCGAAGGCTGCACTCTCGAATGCGGACCCGACAGTTTCCTTAGCGCGAAGCCCGAAGCCGTTGCCCTGATCAAAGAGCTAGGCTTCGGCGATGAAGTGATCGGCTCGAACGATCACCAGCGAACCACATACATTCTGAAACACGGACGCCTGGTGCCTTTGCCCGCAGGCGTGATGATGATCGTCCCTTCGCGCGTGATGCCCATGGTGAAGACGTCGCTGGTCGGTTGGGGCACGAAGCTCCGCATGGGGCTGGAGTATTTTCGCAAGCCGGGGAATTTTGAAAAAGCGGGGGAGATCGCAGCGTCGCCGAATTTGTCACGGATCACTTTGGCCAAGAAACTCTGGATTATCTCGCGGAGCCACTGCTCTCAGGCGTGTACGGCGGCGATCCCGCAAAGCTGAGCATCGCGAGCGTCCTGCCGCGGTTCCTCGAAATGGAAAAGAAGTACGGAAGTTTGGTGAAGGGCGTCCTCGCGGCTCGCAGTCATGCCGCGCGTCCGGGGTCATCACCGGCTCCTTTATTTCAGACGCTGAAAAATGGGCTCGGCAAAATGGTGGACGCCCTGGCTTCGCGTGCCGATATCCAACACGCGCAGGTGGAAGCCATTGAGTTCGATCGCTCGCGCGAACGCTTCGGCTTCCGCGTTCGCGCGGCAGGCGATTGGCTGCACGCCGATCACGTCATCCTTGCTTGTCCGGCATGGGCCGCCGGGCAACTGACGCGCAGTCTTGATCCGAAGCTCGGCGAACTGCTCTCCGGGATCGATTACAGCTCTTCGGTCACCCTATCGCTGATCTATAAGGCGAGCGATTTCGATGGCCGCCGTGCGGGCTTCGGATTCCTCGTGCCCCAAAAAGAAAGGCAGCGCCTGGCCGCCTGTACATTTGTCGGGACGAAATTTTCTTATCGCGTCCCCGACGATCGCATTGTGCTCCGCGCATTTTTCGGCGGTATCGGCGATGCGGCTATCTTGAATGAATCAGACGAAACGATTGTCGCCATCGCGCGCGAAGAGCTGCAACGAATTCTCGGATTACGCGCGGCGCCGATTTCAACTGTGATCGCCCGGTGGCCGCGATCCATGGCTCAATACAACGTGGGCCACGGTCTGCGGATCGCCGAGATTCGCCAGCGCGCGGCGGCGCATGGGCGGAATTGATCTGGCGGGGAACGCGTATGAGGGTATCGGCATTTCCGATTGCATTCGCACGGGTCGGGCCGCGGCGAAGGCGGTTATTGCTGGTGCGGTGTAGCAGTCCTGAGCGTCTGGGGCGGCCCGCTTCCAACGGGGGTATTTTTTCGGCGCTTTCGATTAGCCCTGGAAATAAGTAGGCCGGTCAAGGTCGGCGATGAGTCCGGGCTGCGTGTAACTCCATCCTAGGCGCTGCTGTGTTTGCGCGCTCGAAGCCGGGCAATCAAGCGCCGCGAAGTGGGCGAGCCAACCGAAGTGTTCGGCGGCTTCCTGCGGGGATTTGCTCGCCACCGGGACGTTCAAGCGGCGGCCGATCACCTCGGCGATGGTTCGGAATGGCACGCCTTCGTCCGCGACACCGTGATAGGGTGCGTCCGAACCTTTTTCCAGTGCGAGCCGGTAGAGGCGAGCGAGATCGAGCCGGTGCACGGCCGGCCAGTGATTGCCTCCGTCGCCGACGTAGGCGGAAAGCCCCTTCTGTCGTGCGATGCTAATCAGTCTCGGGACGAATCCGTGATCGCCATCTCCGTGAACGGACGGTGGCAGACGAAGGATCGTGACACGTGCTCCCCGGCGCGCAGCTTCAGCGGCCGCATCCTCCGATTTGCGCGGAAAGCTATCCGTGGGCGTATCTCTTTCCGTGGCCACGCGGCCCGGTGCCAGCAGCGCCGTGCCCGAAGTCACGATCAGCCGGCGGTCAGACCCGGCGAGTGTTTCTCCGAACAACTCAATGGCTTGCCGGTCTCTTCTCGGCCGCAGGCCCAAAGTTTGCGAAGTCGTGAATGAAGGCTGTGTGGATCACGGCGTCGGCCGCTGACGCACCTTTGCGGAGGCTATCCAGATCTTCGAGCGATCCGCGCATCGCCTGAGCGCCTGCGGCGGCAATCGCGGCCGCGCTGGCATCCGAACGGGCCAGACCAAGCACTGTATGGCCCGCCAACATGAGTTCCTTCGTGATCGCGGAGCCGACGAACCCAGATGCTCCTGTAAGAAAAACGCGCATGCTTTCACTCCTTCAGCTGACGGATGTTCGCGGTGCCGCATTGATTTCGGCGCCCCGACTCTGATAAAAACTAGTCTTCGAGAAATTCTTGATGCCCTGCATCACGTATGCTTGATGAACGTCCCATCCCGCAGTTCGCTCATGGCCTTCTGCAATTCGGTCTGCGTGTTCATCACGATGGGTCCGTACCAGGCCACCGGCTCTTCCAACGGCTTGCCGGAAATCAGCAGGAAGCGGATTCCTTCGGGCCCGGCCTTCACCACCACCTCGTCGCCTCGATCGAAAAGCACCAGCGAGTGATTCGTGGCGTCGTACACAGGTTCCGCATCCGGTTGCACTGCGGATTCGGTGAGCACGGCCTTCGGATCGGACGAGTCGCGGAATGTCCCCGAGCCGGCGAACACGTAGGCGAAGGCGTGGCGCGTGGTCTCGACCTTGAGCCGCTTGGTTTTGCCGGGCGGCACCGAAATGTCGAGATAGTTTGGATCGGCCGCCACTCCTTCGACGGGTCCCTTTTTGCCCCAGAACTCGCCGCAGATCACGCGGACGTGCGTGCCGTCGTCATCGGTTACTTCCGGAATCGCCGCGGACGGGATGTCCTGGTAACGAGGGTCGGTCATCTTCAATGATGCAGGCAGATTCGCCCATAGTTGGAATCCGTGCATCCGGCCTTGGGGGTCGCCTTTGGGCATTTCCTGGTGTAGGATGCCGCTACCGGCGGTCATCCACTGGATATCGCCCGCCGTCATCTTGCCTTTGTTGCCCAGGCTGTCGCCGTGCTCTACCGAACCGGCGAGGACATAGGTGATCGTCTCGATGCCCCGGTGCGGATGCCACGGGAACCCGGCGAGATAGTCCTCCGGTCTGTCGTTGCGGAAATCGTCGAGCAGCAGGAAGGGATCGAATTCCTTGGTCTTGCCGAAGCCGAAAGCCCGCTGCAACTTCACGCCAGCGCCTTCCAGCACGGACTTCGGATGAATCACTTGTTTTACGGGACGAAGCGACATAGTTCCTCCTGGGGTGCGGGCAGTTCGTACTGAACCCACATCAAAATCATTTTTTATTCCCGGACTCAGGCCCGGGGTTGTACGTGCAAAATATTAGGCTTTTATAAACTGTACGTCGAGTGTGATGGTTACGTCCTCGCCAACCAGGATGCCACCGGTTTCGAGCGTGGAATTCCATTGCAGCCCGAAATCTTTCCGATTGATCTTGGTCGTTGCCGAAAGACCAATACGAGTATTGCCCCAGGGATCTTTCGCGGGCGGCGTTGGGCCTTCCACATTGAACACAACCGAGCGCGTCTCGCCATGAATCGTCAAATCACCTGTTACTGCCAGTTCGTCGTCTCCGCGGCGCTTCACGCTGGTCGATTTAAAGCTCAAGGTCGGAAATTTTTCTACGTCGAAGAAGTCGGCGCTTTTCAGGTGCGCGTCACGCTGCGCTTCGCGCGTGTTGATGGAAGTGGCGTCTATCGTGGCCTCAATCCGCGAGTGAGTGACCTCCCCTTCATCGAGCGTAAGGGAACCGGAAATGCCAGTGAACTGTCCCTTCACGTTCGAAATCATCATATGTTTCACCTTGAACTCAGCTGTCGAATGGACGGGGTCGAGATTCCAAGTCGTGGTTTGCGGGGCGACCGCAGAGGTTGTGCTCATTGGTTTGTTCTCCTTCAAGTAAATAGATTCGTTAAGACGATATTCGTTACAACGTATTTTGTCCCCAAAGAAATTAACCGTCCTCGCCGCGACAGGCCGCCAACAACCCAGCGAGCATCCACAGCCGCTCTTTGCCCAAATGACCCAATAGCTTACGATGTGTTGCCTGCACCGGTTCATCCAAGCGTGCCAGGAGTTCGAGGCCCGCAGGCGCAATGCGAGTCAGGACGAGGCGACGATCCTTCGTTTCGCGGCAGCGGGAAACCAGTTGCCGCTTCTCCAGCCTGTCGAGCAGGCGTGTGATGTCGGGATCTCGTGTAATCATGCGATTGCCGATTTCTCCGCACGTCAATCCCTCCGGTGTACCGCGTAGAATGCGAAGTACATTGTATTGGGTAGCAGAGAGGTCGTCACTCTTCAGCAGCCGGGCGACCGGGCGTGAGAGGGCATCGCTGGTCCGAATCAAGTCGAGGAACACCGCTTCTTCTGTCGATCCCGTCCGGCGAGACTTCGTTTGGAGTGGGGGTGCTCCCATATCCCCATGCTATTCGTTATAACAGATACTGTCAAGACGATAACATACTAGACGAATAATTATCGTAAGGAAGGACTTACGCCTTTCTTCGCTTCAGTTGAGCCACAGTCTCGATGTGAAAGGTCTGCGGGAAAAGGTCCACCAGCGTCAACTTCTCGATCTCATAATCCTTCAATGCCGCGACGTCTCGTGCGAGTGTGGCCGGATCGCAGGATACGATCACAATCTTCGGCGCGGCGAGGCGGCTCAGGTGCTGGGAAACGGCTTTGCCGAGCCCTGCTCTTGGAGGATCCGCCACGATCAGGTCGAACATTCCGGGCACCTGCTCGACCGAGGCGAGAAAATCTTCCACGCGGGCATCGTGCGCTTCGATTGCAACACCGGCGCGCGAAGCGTTGAACTCCAAGTCGCGCACGGCTCCGTGATTTGCTTCCACGGCGACTACCCGTTCGAAGCGCTTCGCCAGAGGAAGCGCGAAGAGACCAACTCCGGCGTACAAATCCAGCGCGGAGCGTCCCGAAAAATCACCGATGGCGGAATCGATCAGCTTTTCGATCAGAAAGCGATTTACCTGAAAGAAAGACCGCGGACCCACGCGAAACATTCCAGAAGCAGTCTGATAATCGATGGACTCCACCGATCCGACCCAATCAAAAAACCATCTGGCGACCGGCCGATCGGACTCCACGATGTTTATCTGCACGACGGTTTCGTCGGTGAACACTTCGATCGACTGCACGAAGCGTGGAAACTGCGGGTCGCGGATCTTTTCGCGCAAAGCCGCCAACGCCTCATTCAGCTTGGGCGAGGCCACGGGGCATTCGCCGGTCACCGGAACCAGCGTGTGCGATCGCGGGGCAAGATACCCTATCCGCCCGTCACTCACATGAAACTGTGCCCGATTGCGATATCCGAGCGGCGGGCCGGTAATGGTTTCGATCTTTCCATCGAATTCGATTTTGCCGACGCGGCGGAGTTGCTCCCGCAGGATCTCTACCTTTCGCGCGACTTGATACTCGTAAGGAGCGTGCTGATACTGGCAACCACCGCAGCGCGTGAACAAGCGGCAGGGCGCATCGACGCGCGCATCGACGGGCGTGACCACGTCGATGAGCTCGGCGTGTACATCATCGCCTACCTTTAAGCGAGCCGTCTCCCCTGGCAACAAGTAAGGAGCGAATACCACGCGGCCATCGAGCCGCGCCAGGCTCTCGCCGCCGTACACCCACTTTTCCATCACGGCTGTCGACTCGCCGGCCGTTGACGTCCGTCCGCCTGCGCGGCCCTGTGCATCGTTTACGATAGAAGTTTCCCCCACTACTCCATGAGAGCACGAGTTCTATCCGGCATTCAGCCCACGGGCAGCCCGCACATTGGCAATTATCTGGGAGCCCTGAAAAGCTGGGCCAAAATCCAGTACGACTACGACAGTATTTACTGCATCGTCGATCTGCACGCCATCACCGTCTATCAGGACCCCGCCGAGCTGCGCGCGCGGATTCTGGAGCTCGCGGGGATGCTGCTCGCCATCGGCATCGATCCGAAGCATTCATCGCTTGTGGTGCAATCGTCTGTGCCGGAGCATGCCGAGCTAGCCTGGATGCTGACCTGCGTCACGCCGGTGGGCTGGCTGGAACGCATGACGCAGTACAAGGCCAAGACCGAAGCGCAGGCGAACCAATCGTCTGCCAACTCATCTGGCGACGTCGTCGGTTCCGCCCCCAGCGTCAGCGACGGCCTTTTGCAATATCCGGTGTTAATGGCGGCCGACATTCTTCTGTATCAGGCGGCCATCGTGCCCGTGGGCGACGACCAGCGCCAGCATCTGGAACTCGCGCGCGATATTGCGCAGCGCTTCAATTCGCTGTACGGCGAAACGTTCGTCATGCCGGCGACGCATCTGCCGACAGTCGGCGCCCGCATTATGGGCCTGGACGATCCCGAGAAGAAAATGAGCAAGTCGGAGACAGGAGCGGGCCACGCGATCAGCCTGCTCGATCCACCGGCGACAATTCGCAAGAAGATCATGCGCGCCACCACCGATTCCAATCCCGGCGTGGATTTCGAAACTGCGGGCGCGGGCGTGCGCAACTTGCTGGCAATCCACCAGGCATTCACCGCCTGGGACGACGCCGCGATGAAGGCGCATTTCACCGGCATGCGCTACGGCGACTTAAAGAAAACAGTAGCGGAAGCGGTGGTCGCCGCGCTCGAGCCCATTCAACAGCGCTACAAAGAGATCACGGCAGACGCGGGCTACCTTGCCCAAATCCTGCAGCAGGGCGCCGAGCGCGTGACGCCCATCGCTCGCGAGACCGTGGAAAAAGTGAAGCGCTGCATGGGGCTTTACACGAAATCGTAACGAACGGCATGCGTCAGGAGCCGGAACATTTCGGCGATCAGGAACTCGACCTGGTCTACGTCGCCAAGCGCCTTAAGGAAGCATTGCGCCTGGAGCAAGTCTTCACCGAGGCGGGCATGGACTATCTGGTCGAGCCCGACCGTTACACGGGCGGCATCATCTTTCGATCGGAACGCGTGGGCGCCTTCTTCTATGTTGCTCCTGATAGCACCACAGCCGCGCGTGAGCTCCTGACACGCGAAGGCTTTCGGCCTTACGAATCGCAAAGTTGAGGAGCGGGTTCCGCTAGAAACTCAGCGGGTTGCCCACGGGCACCGTCACAATGTTGCTGCCGTTGAATTGCTGCTGGATAAACAGCTGCGTGAACGGATTCGCCGTGAGGGTACTCGGCAGCGTGATGACGATCTGGTAAACCCCGTTTGTTCCTGGCACCAGGCCCGAGGATAGAACCGTCGCTGAGCCGCCTGCCACCGTGGCATTAATCGGAGACAGCGGCGCATTCCCCGCAGGTCCCGAATAGGCGGTGCCCGTCACGAGAGAGTCCTTCGCCGGATCTCCCGCCAGGCAGTTGTTCAGGGGATCGAGGTATGCGGTAGTACACACCAGTCCCAGGCCCGTACCGACGAAAAAGATCGTTTCGCCGGGTATGGCCGGATTCAAGGTCGAAACCGGGCGGTTGGCCACGTTTGCGCAGCACAAGGGACCGCTCGCGCTGAGCGTGAGCAAAGCTCCGCCGGTATTGACGGCCGCAGTCGTGACACTGGTTCCCAGGAGAATTCCGTTTCCCAGCGGTCCGGGAACCTTGGCCGTGACGACGACGGCGTAACCCACGGCAGAAGCCGCCGCCGTGACGTTTACTTCCGTATCGGCATTAATCATGTCCACGTATGCCTTTGTAATTGTGGCCAGAGTATCGCCAGCCTGCGTGGTGTACGTATAGGGCCGAATGCCGATGGTAATCGTTCCCGCATCGCCCGCCTGAAGTGCCGACGTCGTAACCCCATTGGTCGTCGTGGTCGCGAGTGGATCGTTGATCGTTATAACGCCCGACGCAAAACTCGATGCATGATACACCATCCCTACACGCGGTTCCGGTCCGGCCGCGGCGAAAATTCCGGGCGCGCCGGTATCCAGGAGCGGTACGCCAATCGCGTTGGTTATCGTGACACTGCCATCGGCATGCTGCGTGCGAACATAAACACTCGTGGAATTGGAGCCGGTCACTTCCCAGGGAATCTCCGCATTAATCTGGGTGGGCGAAACCATCAGCAGCGGCACGCGATTGCCATCGGCGTAAACCTCTACGCCTCCCAATGCCCACGGCAGGATAGGCGTCTGCATGCCCTGCGGAGCCGATGCTGTCGTGTCTGCCAACGTGGTGCCGTCGGCCGCATTGATCGAAATCAGCGTACCGGGCGCGGATTGGCCGGCCGCTCCTCCACCCGCCAGGGTCGCACCGCTGGTGGTTGCCGTAATCATCGCGTTCGAGGTCGGTGCTATCGTGGTCGCGAGCGTAACGTTATTCCCGTTGGGGCCGGGGATGCGCGCCACCAGAATGATCGTGGCCAGACCGATCCTATCGTAGACCAGCACGTTGGGGTCGCCGGCACCGGAGTTCGATGAGTTGATGGCCGTCACTAATGCTTGCGCCACCGTGTCCAACGTGTCGGTGGAAAGGATCTTATAGGTGTAATCGGTTCCCGTCACCGCTGCACTCGAGCCGATTGTCACGGTCACCGTGTCGTTTTCCTGGATCGTACCGCCGATCGCAAGGGCCGCCTGCGCGAAAATCGCCTGGCTGGCCGAATTAACGATGCCGGCGACCGGCACGTTCGGTTGTCCGGGCGTGAAAATCACAATGCGAAAATCCGTCGGATCCGCGACGTACAGATTCGTGCCATCCCAGGCGAGCGACGTCGGCGTCGGCGTCACATCCGCTGCCGAGTTCACGATCGGGAAGCCCGTCGCCAGGATCGATTGACTGCTGCTGACGACATCGGAGAATTCATCGGGCTGCCCCAGCACTGCATCGGCGGCGGTCGCATCCGTGGTTGGAATCGTGTTGTAGACCAGCACGCGGTCGTTGCCGCCGTCGGCGATGAACAGGCGTGTGCCGTCGGAAAGCGCGAAACGCGGATAATTCAGCGTCTTGGCGCAGGCCAGGGGATACGTCGGAGTGTCTGGTGCTATCGACTCCATTGGAAAAGCACAGATGCACCGAGTCATCGGCAATCGATTGCGTCATGTCTACCTGGCCAACCTCCACATCGGCCGGCTGCTGATTCCTCGTGGGAATGGAGTTCCAGATCAATACGCGGCTGAATCCCAGGTCCGCGACGAACAAATGGGTTCCGTCACTGGTGACCGACGTCGGACTGGCCATAATGCTGGCATCCGCCGCAATTGCTCCATCCACCAGGTTGTACTGCCCGCCACTGGTGAAATTCGGCTGGCCTAGGACAAGACTCGCGGGCTGGTTGTTGGAAGTGGGAATCGAGCTCCAGATGAGAATGCGGTTGTTGCCCGTGTCGGCGACGAACAGCATATTGTTCTGGAACCAAACGCCCTGGGGGTTGCGCAGCGAACTCGCGTTGGGCGAAGTGGATAAGAAGGATGTAAAGTTCTTTTGACCCAAAACCAGGTCCGCGGCCTGGCCCGTGAATGTGGGAATCGAATTCCACAACAGGACGCGATTGTTCGCCGAGTCCGCCACCGCGACATGTTGTCCATCCGACGCGACACCCAACGGCAGGCGCATGCTGCTGGATGTCGGCGGGCTTAGGGCCGTCACAGTGCTGATATCCGGCTGTCCCAGAATCACATTGGCCTGGCCGCCGCACAAAGGGCAGCGCGCTGTGGCAGGTGCAATTTCGTCGAACGGTCCCGGAAACGTCTGTCCGATGTTATTGAACATCAGCACCCGGTTGTTGTTCGGCAGGAGTCCCAGCCGGTTACTATCGGTGGCGAACAAATTCCCGCCCGCATACGCCAATCCGCCGATCGCACCGAAGACCGTGTCGCTGGCGGGTGTTTGCACTCCCGGCAAGGGAGAAACAGAGGTTGTCGGAATGCAATTCGTGGTCTGGTTAGGCGGGCACGGAGCTTGCGAGTTCAGGCCGCCTGAATTCTGGGCGGTGAACGTCGGCTGGCCGATAACGGCGCGTGCTGCTTGTCCGGTGATAAATACTTGGGCGCTGCCCGTACCTGTGAACAGGCTGATAGACAGCGAGAGGGTGGTGAAAAGTTTTTGCATGCGTGATGACTAACCGATGCAGGAATTCCTCAGTATAACAACCTAGGGACGCATACTGCGACCGAAGAGTTGCACTCAGAATGGTACGCGAAGAATGGGCGAAATTCTCGCGCGCCCGGTGCGCTAAGATCGGGGAGGTTTCCCGTCGGAAATTCAGCAAGGGGGAATATGGATCGAAGATTGTTCCGGATGTTGTTCCGGATGACGGTCGCGGGGGCATTCATATTTTTGGGGAACGTCTATTGGGAACCCAGGGCGTTCGCGCAAACCCCTCCCGACGCCATCGACCAGCACCTGATCAAAGCCAGAAACGCCGCGGGTTTCGATTTCACCGGCACCCTCGCGCGGTTGTGCGTTGCTCCGCAGGCTGTGCCTGCTACTCTGCGCGACGTCGCGCCCGGGCCCGCTCCCGCGCGCGAAACTTGGTATACCGAACCAGCGAAAGTCTTTGACAATCTTTATTTCGTCGGCTCGAAGATCCATTCCTCCTGGGCCCTTACCTCAAGCGAAGGCATCATTTTGATCGACACGTTGTACACGTACAACTCGGAGGAGGAAATCGTTGGCGGATTAAAGAAGCTGGGACTCGATCCCGCGCGCGTGAAGTACGTGATCATCAGCCACGCGCATGGCGATCACGTCGGCGGTGCGAAGCTGATGCAGGATCGTTTCCATTCGCGCATCGTGATGGGCGCGCCCGATTGGGATTCGATTGAGCGCTCTGTCAACGGCTATCCTCTCGGAAAACCGAAGCGCGATATCGTGGCCGACGATGGCCAAAAGATCACGCTCGGCGACGCGTCCGTGACGCTGGTCACCACGCCCGGCCACACGCCCGGGACCCTTTCGATGCTCTTTACCGTGAAGGATCATGGCCGTCCGCTGAACGTCGCGTATTCGGGAGGCACCGCGTTCAACTTTCCCAGCACCGTTCCGAACTTTGAAACCTACATCGCATCGCAGCACAAGATGGCCGCCGCTGCCGCCGCGGTTCAACGCAACGGTCTTGATGTCGAATCACTCCGAATTCGACAATGCCGTGCAAAAAATCAAAATGATGGCCGCGCGCAAGCCCGGTGAGCCGCATCCCTTTGAAATTGGTAAAGAGGCTGTTGCGCGCTACTTCGTCGTGGGCAGCGAGTGCGCGGAAGCGGCTCGCCTGAAGCTGCTGCATTAACCCGCCGGCCAGCCTGGCCGCCGGTCAACCTGAATGAAATGGAGCTACGAAGCCAGGAATCCGCGATAGAACAGATTCGCGCCCAGCAGGGCCATCGCTCCCGAAAGACCCATCTTCAAAGGCTTCGAAGGAACCTTGCCTGCCATGTATGCGCCCGCAATCGCGCCAGGAACGCCACCCGCCAGCAGCTGCCAGAGAATCGCTTTATCCAACGTACCCATCGCCGCGTTTACGCTGCCGCCGATCAGTGAAACAACCAGGCCGAACACCAGGTCCGTGCCGACGACGGCAGCCGCGGACAGCTTCGTCAGGCTCATCAGCGAAAGAGCGCCCAGCGCGCCGGCGCCTGCCGACGAAAAGCCGACCTCGGTGCCGATGGGCAGCGCAATCAACGCCAACCATTTCGTTTTGTCGCTGCGGTGTTGCGGCGTCGGCCGAAGCAGATTAAAGACGGCTACGGTGACGATCGTCGCGCCGATCACGCCCGTGATCATCTTTCGCATCCACGCCTTTGCAGCATGAACACGCCAATCAGCACGCCGGGCACGCCGCCTGCGAGCATGTAGAACGAGCGTGCGCCAATCCACCTGCCCGCGCGCCATGTACACCGGCGAAGTGATGATCTTCACCGCCGCGCCGAAAATCAGCGATGTGCCCACCGCGATGCTGGCAGGAACACCGAGCGCCAGTATCAGCAGCGGTGTGGTGAGCGTCCCGGCGCCCACGCCCGTGAGCCCGATGGCGACCGCAATCACGAACCCCAATGCGTATGCCATGGCAGCGCCGCTACTCGGCCTGAATGTGAATCCCGCACTCCAGCTTTCCCTTGCCCTGCCAGCGCCCCGAACGCGGGTCGTTCGGATCGAAGGGCAAAGCCGTGCACGGCTGGCAGCCGATGCTGGTGTAGCCCTGATCGTAGAGCGACAGCGCGGGAATTTCGTAGCTGCTCAAATAGCCGCCACACATCGCTGATTCGTCCACGCCGCCAGCGGACTTACTTTTTCCAGGACTTCGCCCGCCGGCAGCTTGAACGGTTCCACCTGCTTGCAGATTCGCGCGCGTCGGCGATTGCTCGCGCCGCAGCGCCGTGAACCAAATGTCGTAGATGCGCGATCCCCGCAAACAGCGGACTCCACCTTGCGCAGCGCGCAGCACTTACTCGGCTCGGTCTGATTGAGAATGCCAAATTGCGATTCCTGATCTGCCACGCTCTGCTTGGCCTCCAGATTAATCAGGTTCAGATTCCAGTCGCGCGTCATCTGGTCGCGATAAGCCAGCGTCTCCGGAAAATGATACCCGGTTTCCAGAAACAACACCGGAATATCGGGCCGCTGCTTGCGGATCATGTGCACCAGCACCACGCATTCGGTTTGAAAGCTCGACGTGACGCAAGGCGCGCCGGTCTTCGCCAGTTCGGCGGCGATCAAACTCTCGGCGTCCCGAATTTTTTGATCAAGGCTTTTTTGATCGACTTCTTTGATCGAGGCTTTTTTGATCCAGCTCACTCATGACGACATAATCCTTGTATGAGTCCCTTGCGCAGCTGCGTAGTTTCTTCACGGCCGCTTCGTCTTCCTCGGGCAGATTCAGCCGCGCGCCCGAAGGGATCGGACGCACGCACCAACCGCACCACCCGGTCCACTGCGCTTTCCGCCGCAGCTCGGTGCCGCCGAGACGATCATGCCGGCCGCCGCCGTCGCATTCGTCTGTCGGTCTATTAAGATGAAAGCGCCCGCCCCGCGATTCTCCCGATAAGGATCGATGAACATCGGCCGCGCCGAAGAAATCCTGCACCACGCCCACTTCGTTCATCGCGAGCGACGTCACCGCTTCCGCATGCAGCGTGTTCATATTCACGCGGTACTCCACCGCTTCCACCCGCGCCGGCACCATCTGCGACGTGTGCTTGATCAGATAGTCGCCCGCCAGGTCCAGCGGCTTGACGTCGAACCACACCATCGTGGCTTCGATCGCTTTCGCGCCGCCACCGGCTC
Source organism: Terriglobia bacterium (assembly GCA_963699945.1). GTDB lineage: Bacteria > Acidobacteriota > Terriglobia > Bryobacterales > Bryobacteraceae > Palsa-187. Next base: position 74,168 of record CAVOVW010000006.1, on the reverse strand, counting down.
CGGACCGCTCTGAAATCATGTCGCCGCGGCTGATGTCGATCTCGTCCGCCAGCGTCAGCGTCACCGAAAGCGGCGCATGCGCCTGCTCCAGATCGCCCTCCCATGCCACGATCCGCTCCACACGCGAGCGTCTTCCCGAAGGCTGCGTCAAGACCTTCGTCGCCGGGCCGCACGACGCCCGAAAGCAATCTGCCCCGCATAGCCGCGGAAGTTCATGTCCGGACGCACCACACGCTGCACGGCCATGCGGAACGGAGCATGCACCGTGACCGGCGACGTGTCCACCGTTTCCAGATGATCCAGCAAGCTGTGGCCGTCGAACCACGGCATTTTCTTGCTCTTATCGACGACGTTGTCGCCCTTCAGCGCGCTTAACGGCAGGAAGTAGGCGCCGTCCACGCCCAGCCGCGTCAGGAACGGAGCGAACTCGGCGCGAATCCGATGGAACACGTCCTGTTCGTAATCGACCAGGTCCATCTTGTTCACGGCGATCACGAAATGCGGAATCCCCAGCAGCGACGCGATATAGGCGTGGCGCATGGATTGCGTAGTGATGCCGCGCTAGGCATCCAGCAAAATAATCGCGAGTTGCGCCGTCGACGCGCCCGTCGCCATGTTGCGCGTGTACTGCTCATGGCCCGGCGTATCCGCCAGAATGAACTTGCGCTTGGGCGTCGCGAAATAACGATACGCCACGTCGATCGTGATGCCCTGCTCGCGCTCGGCGCGCAGTCCGTCCGTCAGCAGCGAAAAATCGATCTCGCCGCCGCGAATCGCCTGCTTCAGTTGATCTTCGTAAGCGCCCTTGCGCATCGTGCAGCAGCCGGCCAATGAGCGTGGACTTTCGCCGTCGTCCACGCTCCCGGCCGTGGTGAAGCGCAGCAGGTCTTTCGACTGCTCCTGCGCGCAGAAACTCTTCGACATCAAATTGTGGACCTGCCGCGGCCTGATGAGCAGCGCCACGTTCGTCCTGCGCGACAGAAATGTTGGTCAGGGTCGGCACCTTAGAAGTAACCCTCCCGCTTCTTCAACTCCATCGAACCTTCGCGATCGTGATCGATCACCCGGTTCTCGCGCTCGGATTTCCTCACCGCCACCAGCTCCGCGATAATCTTCGGAATCGTGTCCGCCTCGGACTCCACCGCGCCCGTGCACGGCGAGCACCCCAGCGAGCGCATACGGCACCTTCACGCACCTGCAGCTTTTCGCCCGCTCGCGGACCCATAAACGCTCTGCTCCGGGATCGTGATCGAATTCCCGCGCACCAGCACTTCGCGCTCCTTCGCGTAGTACAGCGGCACAATCGGAATCTTTTCCAGATGGATGTATTGCCAGACGTCCATCTCCGTCCAGTTCGAGAGCGGAAACACGCGGATGCTCTCGCCCGGCGCAATGCGGCTGTTGTACATGTTCCACAACTCCGGCCGCTGATTCTTCGGATCCCATTGGCCCAGCGAATCGCGGAAAGAATAAATACGTTCTTTCGCGCGCGATTTTTCTTCATCGCGCCGCGCTCCCCCGAATGCCGCGTCATAATTACCCGCGCGCAAACCTTCCAGCAGCGCCGCGGTCTTCAGGAACCCGCAGCAACGCTCCGTTCCGAGCTTCAGTGGATTCGCACCCTCTTCAATCGCCTTCCGATTCGTGTGGACAATCAACTTGAGCCCCAGCTCCGCCGTGTATCGGTCCCGGAACTCGATCATTTCCTTGAACTTATACGTCGTGTCGACGTGCAATAAGGGGAACGGGATCGGCGCCGGATAAAACGCCTTCTGGGCCAGCCGCAGCATTACAGAGGAATCCTTGCCGATCGAGTACAGCATCACCGGACGCTGAAATTCGCTCGCCACCTCGCGAATGATGTGGATGCTTTCGGCCTCCAGGACCTGTAAGTGACTGATTTCCCAAGCCATGGCAATACTATATCATCGCTTACCCGCATTGTCCATTAGGATAAAGGTAATTACCGTTTGGCTACTGCATATGGCTAATTCGCTCTTGACAGCCACTATATCTTGGGTCATGATTGCCAACAGCACTAAAATCACCTGTAGCATTTTGTAACAAAAACCAGTGAAGCTGACATAGGTTTCGCGGTGCGTTGATTTTTGGTGCCAGGAGGACTGATCATGGGATTAGGTGTTGCTGCTATGCAGGCGAAGCGTTCACGGAAACCGGTACCCGTAGCGGAGCGGATTGGACTGGAATTTGAGCGATATTTCACGGCCCATCTGCCGCCGGGGAATACTCCTTACGATGAAGTGCAGTGGGAGCTGCGCACGGCCTCCATCGGTAACGACAAAGGCGCCGTGATCTTCGAGCAGCGCGATGTCGAAGTGCCTGTCGATTGGTCCCAAACAGCCACCAATATCGTTGTTTCAAAGTATTTTTACGGCAAGATCGGCACGCCGGAGCGCGAATCCAGCGTGCGGCAACTGGTCGGCCGCGTAGTCAACACCATTGCCGACTGGGGCAAGACGCAGGGCTATTTCAAAACTCCCGAATCCGCCGAAAGCTTCCGCGACGATCTCGCGCATATTATGTTGACGCAGAAAGCCTGCTTCAACTCGCCCGTATGGTTCAACGTCGGCGTGAAGGAGCCGCGCGGCTACGGCTGGTACTACAGCGACTCCACCAATCAGATCACGAAGCTGAACCAGGGCGAGCTGCGCCCGCAGTGCTCGGCATGCTTCATCAATTCTGTCGGCGATACGCTCGAAGGGATTCTCGATCTCGCCAAGACCGAAGGCATGCTCTTCAAGTGGGGCTCCGGCACCGGCACGAATCTTTCCACGCTGCGTGAAGAAGACGGTTTGCTCTCAAGCGGCGGCCGCGCCTCCGGCCCGCTTGAGCTTCATGAAGGGCTTTGACGCTTTTGCGGGCGTCATCAAGAGCGGCGGCAAAACGCGCCGCGCGGCCAAGATGGTGATCCTCAACGCGGATCATCCCGACATCGAGCAATTCATCTGGTGCAAGGCGAAGGAAGAAAAGAAAGCGCACACGCTGATCGACGCCGGCTACGATTCTTCGCTCGACGGCGAAGCCTACGGGTCGATCTTTTTCCAGAACGCCAACAACAGCGTCCGCGTCACCGACGAATTCATGGAAGCCGTGGTCAGCGACGGCGATTGGTGGACCAAATCGCGCCTTGCCATGCAGCCTGTGAAGCGCCTGAAAGCCCGCGACCTGATGCACGAAATTTCCGAAGCTACGTGGCAGTGCGGCGACCCCGGCATGCAGTTCGACACCACGGTGAACCGCTGGCACACGTCGAAGAACACGGCGCGCATCAATGCGTCGAACCCGTGCTCGGAATACATGTTCCTGGACGATTCGGCCTGCAACCTCGCGTCGCTCAACCTGATGAAGTTCGTGAAGGCCGATGGCACTTCGACGTCGAGGCCTACCGGCACGCCGATCGATACGGTGATCATCGCGCAGGAAATTCTGGTCGACAACGCGGCCTATCCCACCGAGAAGATCGCGAAGAACTCGCACGATTTCCGCCCGCTGGGCCTGGGCTATGCGAACCTCGGCGCGCTGCTGATGTGGATGGGCATTCCTTATGATAGCGATCACGGCCGCGATTGGGCCGCCGCGCTCACCGCGATCATGTGCGGTCAGGCATACCTCACCAGCGCGCGCATCGCCGACGATTCCACGGGCCCGTGCGAAGGCTACGCCGTGAACGAGGAGCCGTTCCTCGACGTCATCCGCATGCATCGCGATTCCACCTCGCGCATCGATAGCCGCCGCGTTCCCGCAGAACGTCTACGAAAACGCGCGCAAGTGCTGGGAAGAGGCCTACGAGCTGGGCCGCATCGCCGGATACCGCAACGCGCAGACCACCGTGCTCGCGCCCACGGGCACCATCGGCTTCATGATGGATTGCGACACCACGGGCATCGAGCCGGATCTCGCGCTGGTGAAATACAAGAAGCTGGTGGGCGGCGGCGTGATCAAGATCGTCAACAACACGGTGCCCTCGGCGCTCTCGAAGCTCGGCTACAACCCGGATCAGGTGAACGCGATTGTCGATCACATCGATTCCAGCGGGACCATCGAAGGCGCTCCGTATCTGAAGCCGGAGCACCTGGCCGTGTTCGATTGCAGCTTCCGTCCGCAGAACGGCACGCGCAGCATCCACTATATGGGCCACGTGCGCATGATGGCCGCCGTGCAGCCGTTCATTTCCGGCGCGATTTCAAAGACCATCAACATGCCGGAAGAATCCACGGTGGACGACATCATGAGCGCCTACACCGAAAGCTGGAAGCTCGGCCTGAAGGCGGTCGCCATCTATCGCGATAATTCCAAGCGCGTGCAGCCGCTCAGCTCCGGCACGTCGAAGGGCGCGAAGGCCGCGAACACCACGGCGTCGTTGGCCGCGCAGGCCGAGGGCGCTGAAAAGACGGTGGAGAAGATCGTCTATCGGCCCGTCCGCCGCAAGCTGCCCGACGAGCGCGCCTCCATCACGCACAAGTTCTCGATCGGCGGCCACGAAGGCTACCTGACGGTGGGCCTGTATGAGAACGGCCAGCCCGGCGAGCTGTTCATCAGCATGGCGAAGGAAGGCTCCACGATTTCGGGCCTGATGGATAGTTTCGCCACGGCCATCAGCTACGGCCTGCAGTACGGCGTGCCGCTGAAGTTCTTCGTCGACAAGTTCAGCCACGTGCGTTTCGAGCCCAGCGGCTGGACCGGCAACGAGAAAGTCCCCTACGCAAAGTCCATCATGGATTACATCTTCCGCTGGCTCGGCGCCAAGTTCCTAGGCCACGAATACGCAGCGGGAGAAGCGGGCGAAACTCCCAAGCTCGCGGCGACCGAGCCCGAGGCGCAGCAGAAGCTGGCGTTTTCTCCGGCAGTTTCCGACGCCCCTACCTGCAGCGAATGCGGCGGCCTGATGACGCGCAACGGCAGCTGCTACAAGTGCGAAAACTGCGGCGGGACCAGCGGCTGTAGCTAAAACTACGTGCGAGTATTGGTAAACATTGATTCTTCACGGCAATTCTTTCTGTAACCGAACGTTAGCCTGTCGCTGCTCACTTCGGTCTTGCGAAGCTTCGTGAACCGAACTTAGGATTCGCATTCTCGCAACTGCGCGAGATTTATGAGCACTTCGACAGTTAAGATGTCTTGTATCTGAAGTTCTTCACCGCGTTGGTATTCCGAGCTGTTATTCAGAACGACTCGGCAGCTTGCAAATCTTCGATCCTTCCAAGAAGTGATGCGATCTATGCTGGGGAGCTCAATGGCTATGCTGCTTCGAATTGTCCGAGAGTAGCTCCAGACTCATTCGACCGAGGACACCAAGAGTGCGTGCTTCGTGTCGAGGCAATAAGCATGTCGCGCTGACGGCAGCTTGTGCGCTTGTGCGGTCACGATAGTCGCCGTTCTGACGGACCGAGGATCAAGATAGCCCGGCCGTCCTACGCGCCGGAAAGGCCGTACATCGGCTGATCGAAAGCATCGTAACGATCGCTGATGGGGCACGCGAACTCAGAGTCCACGTATCATGTCCGCGTGATTCGAGTGCGTAATTGTCGGCAGGTGCATGACGGTTGTTTTGGACGCTTAGCGGCGAGTAATTGTTTTTGCACGACGCTTGGTATACGTTCGTACTTCGAGTGGCGTCGTTACGGCCTTACTCGGATTGGTCGTCGTGCCTTAGTTTTGGTGCTTCATCGCGCTTAGCCAAACTTTGGCTGCCCTATACGATGCTCGATACAAACGGTCGCAACGAGTTATCAGATTGCGAGTTGTTTAGCGTATTATCGGCGTATGGCTGCGCGAATCGAACTCTCGCTACGCGGAGAAGCTAACGAAGCTTGATTGCCAGCGTGATTTGGAGAACAGTGAGCGGATAGGAGACATATCGATGGCCACGAAGATCATCGAGGAAGCACCAACATCGATTCGCATCGGCCCCGCTGACCTGTGGGGTTGGGATCAACAAACCGCCTCCACCCGCGAGGACAAACTGGCGTTTTTGTTTGAAGCCGCCTCCGTCTCCGGACGCCCCCGCGCGAAAATCGAAGCCACGGGACGCCCGGGCCAGTGGACCTTCTCCGTCAGCCTTCCCGGCCAATCGGGACGAGTGCAGCGCGCACAGTGCTGTTATGGCTCAAAGGAAGCCGCGCTCGAAGGCCTGCGGGCATGGCTCGCGAATAATCAGGCGATAGACATAAGTCAACCTTCGAGCACATTTAGAAAACCGTCTAGGCGCATCGTCTACCCGAACCGCATCTTGCCTTCTTGCGCTCTTTCCTGCGCGCTCGTCAAAAAACGTTCGGCCCGAAGTGCTATGGTTACTAGACCAAGCTCTCACTTCATTCACCACAAGGAGCGTTTCATGAAAGTCATGATTTCCTGGCGCGAGCGTCCCATGGGCTCCGCCTCGGCCTACGAAAACGCGCAGAAGCGCATATTGTCCGTGTTCAAGCACTACAAATTTCCGGAGAGCATGAAGGTCCTCCAGTTCGTCATCCGCGTGGGCGATTGGGGCGGCTATATGCTGGTGGAAACCACCGACATGATTTCCATCCACAAGTTCAGTTCCATGCTGCCTGCCTTCGAATTTCGTCTGGAGCAAGTGATCGATATCGGCGAAGCCGTCTCAGCCGAACTCGAGATCATGGCCTGGCGCGATAGCCTCCCTGCGGACTAACTGTTCGCGACTGGGACGTTATTCTTTTCGCCGGGCGATATCGGCCTGAATACACTCAGCCATCACGTCGAGAAACTTCGCATAGTTCGCCGCGCCCACCACGAACGGGTTCGGCGCGCCGGGCTTGCGATTCTTCAACTGCATGAGCTTCTCCACCATGTTGTCGTAGGTCGGATGATTCTGCAGCTCCACGTCGACTTTCATCGCCTTCGCTTTTTCTTTGAAGTGTGCGATGGAGCGCAGATATTCCTGCAGAGTTGTCGTCAGAGATGCGGCCTGCGACTAAAATCGTCCCTCCAAAGAGTCCCGCGACGTGGGGCTTGCCGTTATCCTTCACCGGGAAAATCAGACCCATCGAGCCCGCCGTATGGCCCGGGATAAAAACGGGCGTGACGGTTTCTCCGCCCAGCGTCACAGGCTGACCTTCGGTCAGAATCATATCTCGCGTCGGCACGGGCACCGCCGCGGCGCCATTCGCGGCTGGGCGGCGCGGTCATCACGGTGGTCCAATCCTCGGACGACATTTCGACGTGCGTGCCGAAATGTTCCTGTAAATAGAACGCCCCGCCGAAATGATCGGCATGGCCGTGTGTGATGATCGCGTACTTGATCTTCGTCGGATCAAGCCCCAGCTTCTTAAGCGCGGGCAGCAGGATCGTCTCGACGTCGCGCCGCATAGCCGCTATCAATCATGACGATCCCGTCCGGCGTCGTGATCGCATACGTCACGGTCGCCGCGCGACCCATCGCATAAACGTTGTCGAAAATTTTCGTCGGTTCGATCACCGGCGCGTTGGCGTCTGTCGCGGCCGGAGCCTCGCAGAAGAAGTGCGCCTCGCTGGCCCACTCGGCTCCCGCGATCTTCTTAGCAGCAGAAACGTGCCCGGCCGCGGCCGGCGAATCAGGTTTCTTCGCGGCCGCTTGTTGCGTTTCCGGAGGAGCCTGAGCTGCGGCGAACACCGGCAGCAAGGCGTAAATCAATACGTGCGACGTAAAGCCGCTCAAAATCCTCGCAGACATTCTCGTTTCTCCCCGGCAGGCGAGCCCCTCGCGCGACGCCTCCTGGATAGGATAGTCGTCTACACCCGCTCCTTCGTTAGAAGGTAGCACGGCGTGCGCCGGATTCAAGGTCCGGGGGAGCGAACGATCCGTCTGGCTGCCGGATCAGCAGTTCACCGGTGTAAATCGCAAACCACGCTCCGTGCAATTGGAGCTTGCCCGACGCCACGCGCTCCGCGATCCACGGGAACGTCATCAGGTTGGCGAGCGAGACCCCAACCACTTCGCGCTCGCAGACTTGCTGACGCATCTCTGGCGATGTTTCCAGTGCAGCGCGGGCTCGCGCCGGTTCGGCGATCGACATCCACGGGGCGACAAACTCGCGCGCTTTGGCCCCCGCGCCCTCCAGCAGCGCGCGCACGCCGCCGCACATTCCGTGACCCAGCACCATGATGTGCTTCACCTCCAGCTCGCGGACGCCGAATTCCAGCGCGGCGCTGGTGCTGTGGTGATTCGCATCGGGCGCGTACGGCGGCACCAGGTTCGCAACGTTGCGCACGGTGAGTACCTCGCCCGGCACGCTATCGAAAATCATCGCAGGATCCACGCGGCTATCCACGCACGTAAGCACAAGCGTCTTCGGCGACTGGCCCTGTGCGAGCGCCTCGAAAGCTTTTTTCTGTTTCGGCCATTCATTGGCGCGGAATCGCTGGTAACCGGCGAGCAGATTTTTCATGGTCTACTACCAGAATAACGTGCCCCACCCCGCGTCCTTCCTGATAGACTGACGGCGTAACGGCAGCCGTGTACAGAGGATTCAGGCCTCGATCCATGCCTCAATCAAAGATGGGAGAATCATCGAATGGTCCGACGACACGATCATGAGGGAGCGCGCTTAGGATGAATCTCCGAACGATTGCAATGCCGATGCCCGCCGCCGCGATTTTACTGGCGGTGATCTCTGCTCCTGGCGCACACGCGGCCCAGAGCTGTGACCGCGCGTGTCTGGGGAAAACGCTGAACCAGTATCTGGATGCGGTGCTGCAACACGATCCGTCGAAGGCTCCTCTGGATGCCGCATTCCGCTACACGGAAAACGCCGTTGTGGTGAAGCCGGGCGACGGACTCTGGAGATCGGCCGCGGCCCTGGGAAAAATTCAGCGCCGTTATCTTGACGCGGTGAGCGGCCAGGCCGTCTACTTTGGCGATCTCGACGAGCGGAGCGGCGCGACCAGAACAACCGGCATCGCGACGCTGCGCATTCGTGTCGTCGATCGCAAAATCACCGAAGGCGAGCTGGTGATGGCACGCCCGGGCGAGGGCATCCTGAGCATCGACGGCTTGACGGTGCATCCGCCACCGCCGGATACTCCCAGAACAAAAGTTGCGGAGAGCGTTCGACCAACACGCGACGGCATGGTTGCCGCCGCGGACAGCTACTTCGACGGATTGCAGAGCCACGATGGATCACACGTACTGGCGCACCAAGGATGTGTGCGCGTCGAAAACGGAGTGACCACCGGCGGCAAGCCCGTGGATGCGCCCGGTGCGCCGGTCCCGGCTCCCGTCAAGGGCGCCCCGCCTGTCTCCGAAGATTGCGCCGCCAATATGGAGGTGTTCAAGGCAACCATCGCGGCCATCGATCATCGCCGCTTCCCTGTGGTCGACGAACAGGCGGGTGTGGTGCTCGGCATGGTTGTGTTCAATCGCCCGCCGGGAGCGAAGCGTCCCGACGGGACGGCCTTCCCGCGCAATTTGCTGACGGAGATTTTCGCGATGGAGGACAATCGCATCCGCGGAATTTACGCTGCCATGCATTACATGGTTCCGGATATCGCTGATGCTCCCGGCTGGTAGCCGGCCCTGCTTTTTTGGCGCTTCGCGTGCGGCCGCGGCGAACTATCTGGCGCTGTTATCTGGCGATGTTATCTAACAACGCCCACGCGATCCAGCGGCCAATAAACGAACACAGCTTTGCCGTAGATGTAGCGGCGCGGAACGGTTCCCCAACTGCGGCTGTCGTTCGAGGAACTGCGATGATCGCCCAGCACGAAGTACTCGTTGGCGGGAACCGTAGTGAGCGATGTTGAAACCGTGTCGCGGTAGTCGGGCGGAACGTAGGGTTCGTTCAGCGGCTTGCCGTTCACGAAGACCGATCCTTCCACCACTTGCACCCGATCGCCCGGCATCCCGACGATGCGCTTGATATAGGATTTCGAAGGATCTCCCGGATACCAAAACACGACAGTATCGCCGCGGCTGATTTCCGAAATCCCGAAGCGATACACAAACTTATTGATGAAGATGCGTTCCTGATCCACCAGCGCCGGCATCATGCTGGTTCCTTCCACCTTGACCGGCTGATACAGGAAAAGAATGATGACGACGGCGATCAGCACGCTCACGAACAGGTCGCGCGCCCAGGAAATGGCCGAAAGCGCGAACGAAGGCCGACTGGGCGGCTCTGGCGCTTCGGGTTCTACTGGTACCAGCTGATCCATCACACCTACACCCACGATTATAGACGACAACGTTAAGCATTCAGCACACGCGAATCGGATAATTTTACGACCACGAGGCAGAACGACATCATTTGCCGGTATTGCATCCGGCTGTTCATTCTGCTTATTGCCGGCTCACTACCAGGCTGCGCCACGCAGTCCGCCCCGCCGTGTCGGTCGCAGTGATGGTAATCGCGTTTGCGCCGGTGATCAACGGTACACTCGCCGACCAACTCACGGTTGCCGCTGTTCCAGAGGAAGACGCACCGGAAGCCGTGTTTACCGCCGTACCGGATTTTCCGAAGTTCGTCGACCAGGTGACGGACGCAATCCCTGTAGCGTCCGTCGCGGTGCCCGCAATCGCGGCGGTGGCGGCGGACGTCGAAAGCGTCGTTGTGGACGGTGTCGTAATCGTGAGCGACGGCGGAGCGCTGCTCGGCGCGGGTGTCGGCGTCGGTGTAGGTATCGGCGTCGGCGTGGGTGCTGGTGTAGGAGCCGGAGTTGGCTTTGGCGTCGGTGCTGGTGTTGGAGTGGGAGTGGGCGTCGGTTTCGGTGTCGGTGTGGGAGTTGGCGTAGGAGTTGGCGTCGGCGCAGCCGGCGAACCGTTCGCAGCAGCATACAGCGTCTGCGCCGTAGCGATGTCCAGCGCCGAGAGACTCGTCACGATGTGATAGTACGGATACATTACGGCCGCGGGATTATCCGAATGGCCCAGGCCCAGCGCATGCCCCAGCTCATGCAGTGCCACGCTGAATAAATCGGTATTCGTGCCAACGGCCCAACGCTCGGCGTCGTCGAAGTGCATGTCGCCCGCCAGCGGCTCCGGGTTCACCGAGGAGGGATAGAACGTGTGCGCCAGCACCCCGCCTGGGCCATCGAAGGGATAACCGTCGCCATGGTCGCCCGTGGCGAAGATAATATTCACCGTTCGCGAAGCCGTAGCATTCGTTCCTTGCACCCAGGTAATCTGCACGGCCTTTGACCATTCGGCCATCGCCTGGGCGACCGCCTGCTCGGCCGCGGCCGGCGCAACCTGCGACGTGAGGTGAGTATAGACGAAGCCGAGCGTCGCGGCGCCCAGGCCCGCGCCGTCCCAACCGGACCCGTACGTCGGAATTAATTGCGAAACCGCGCCGTTCGACGTCAGCGCGCCCAGGCAGGTGCCGCCGGATTGTCCACTTGCCACTTCCGGCGCCGCCGGAAATACGTAAGCCACGTCATCCAGCTTCGAAAGCGCCGTTGCGATGGCCAGAGCCTGCGGCGCGGGCGCCCCTACCATCAGGTGCGTGGGACCCAGATCCGGATTGTCCTGAAGCGTAATACCAAGGTTTAAAAACTCGGACCTCGCGGCCACCAGCCGCACGTCGGGAAAGACTTCCACCAGCAGAAAACCGTTGGCGGCGGAGGGATCTCCGGCCGTGATCAACGGGCTTATCTTATCTACCGCCTGAAGCGGCGAGGCATAGGTGATATTCAGATTCGACAGGTCCACGGGCTCCCGGATCGTCGCGAGCACGCCGTTCGTCGGCACATCGCCCAGCACGCGCACGCCGCGGCGGCTCAGCGCGGTAATATCCTGGCTCGCAGGAGTGCCGCTGAATTGGATCAGAAAATGCGTGGTCCCAATGGGCGGCGTCACCATTTGGGCTGCGCCTTGGGCCGCGTCGCTTTTCGCAGGCGTCCTGATCGTGCGAGTTTTTAGTACAAGGGAGCCCTGTCCCGGCAGCAGGCCGGCGGAAAGAATTGCCCCCAACAAGCAATTCCGGAGTACAAGATCCATGTACTACTCATCGCCGCCTTTAAGAAAGTCCCTAAAGGTAAATACGCGGAGAGAGAAATACGGAAAGAGAACTTAGCCTCGGAAATTTACGGGACTAGGCCGGACTATTGCGACGAGCGCCAGTCCGTCACCGGCAGAAAGCCGGGATCCTCGCGCCAGTTCGGGCGCACCTTCACGAAGGTTTGCGAGGAATACTTTGCGGTCCAGCGCGTGCTCCAGATCCCTGGCGCGCCAGCGTGCCGATTTTCTTGAGCACCGCGCCGCCCGCGCCGATCAGAATCGCCTTCTGCCCGGGCTTCTCCACGTAAATCGTGGCGGCGATGCGCAGCAGCTTGGGCGTGTCCTCCCAGGATTCGATCATCACCGCCACGGCGTGCGGCACTTCCTGCTCGGTGATGGTGCAGAATTTTTTCGCGAATCACTTCGGCCGCCAGAAAACGCTCCGGCTGATCGGTCAAGTAATCCTCGGGATAGAGCGCCGGGCCCTCGGGCAGACGCTTGACGATCTCTTCGCTGCAGCACGTCCAGCGCCGTCGCCCGTTCGCGCGGAGATCGGGATGTATGCGGCGAAATCGTGCAGCGCGCGATATTGCTCGATCAGCGCCAGCAGCTTCGGCTTCTCTCGCAGCCAGTCGATCTTGTTGAACACCGCGATGGCCGGCGCTCCCGTTTTCTTCACCAGGTCGACGGCCTGCGCGTCTTCGTCGATGGACGCGGCCAGTCGCGTCGACCACGAACAGCACCACGTCGGGCGCGTCGGCGGCGGCGCGCACCGTGATCCATCATGCGCTTGTTGAGCAGCGTGTCGGATTTGTGGATCCCCGGCGTGTCGACGAACACGATCTGCGCCTCGCGGCAGCGTCAGCACGCCCTGAATCGACGTGCGCGTGGTCTGCGGCTTCGGCGCGACGATGGCCAGCTTGGTCCCCAGCAGCGCGTTCAGCAGCGTCGATTTGCCGGCGTTGGGGCGGCCCAGAATCGCGACGAATCCCGCGCGATGTTTCATTTCTTCATTTCGCTGGCAGCGCGCTTTCGCGACCCGCGACCTGATCCACGCGCAGATTGATTCGCGGCCAGCACCTTGATCGAGATGCCGTCGCGCTCGAGCGTCTTCGCCCACCGCCGGCACGTGTCCCAGCCATTCCGTGACCAGCCCGCCGACGGTGGTCGATTCGGTGCCTTCCGGCGGGCGGAAATCGAGCAGATCTTCCAGCCGGCCCAGGTCGAAGCTGCCGGAGACCACGTAGCTGCCGTCGGGATCCTGGCGAAAATCGCGCTCCGGGCTCATGCTCGTCGTGAATCTCGCCGACGATCTCCTCCACCATGTCTTCCATGGTGACGATGCCGGCGGTCGAGCCGTATTCGTCCACCACCACGGCCATGTGCGCGCCTTCTTCCTGCATTTCGCGCAGCAGATCGTTGACCGGCTTGGTTTCGGGAACGGCGCGAATCGGGCGCATGATGTCGCGCACCTTGCGCTGCGGCGCGCTCTTCTTCGTCCAGCTCGAACATGTCGCGCACGTGCACGAAGCCGGTGATCTGATCGATAGTCTCCTCGTAGGCCGGGATGCGCGAGTACTGCTCGTTGATCACCAGCTCGCGCAGTTCTTCGAGCGTCGCGTCCTGGCGGATCGCGACGATGCGCGGCCGCGGCGTCATCACTTCGCGCACGGTCTTGTCGCCGAAGGCGACCACGGATTGGATCAGCTCGCGGTCGCCTTTTTCGATGATGCCTTCTTCTTCGCCGGCGCGTGATCAGCGCCTCGATGTGCTCCTCGGGCGTCGGTGCCTCGTCGGGCTGATGGTGGTCGCCCAGTTCGAACAGCGATTGCAGAAATTCGAGCGCCCAGGTCAGCGGCCGCATCAGAAGCGCCAGCGCGCGAAACAGCGGAACCAGCGGCAGCAGTCCGTGTCCGGTGCTCTTGCGATAGACGATCTGCGGAATCGATGTAGGTGCCCGACAACGGTATACAGGCCGACCAGCAGGCACGCGCGCCGCCAGCGCTTCCCAGTCGTGCGCGTTCTGCGACGGTGACGGCCAGCGTCAGGCAGCCGAGCACCGCCAGGCCGAGATGCTTGACCAGCGAAAACGTCAGCGCGCCCGCGCTCGGTTTCGAGGCCGATCTTCGCTTCCAGCGTTTCTTTGAAAAATTGCAGCGCGGGCAGCTCGCGCGCGCGGATGCGCAGGGTTTCCAGATACAGCACCTGAATGCAGGTGACCAGCGTGACCAGATCGCAACGATGCGACCAAGCCAGTGACGAGCAGATTGTCATCGCTTGCAGCGTTCATGACGGCTCGATGCCCGCTCGATCAGCCCGGTCGGCAGTCCCAGCCGCTTGCGCCAGCGCGCTTTCGGCGCGCGCCATCTCGCCGCGATCGGTTTCATGATCCATCCCGGCCAGGTGCAGCAGGCCGTGCAGCATCAGGATGCGCAATTCGTCGTCGAGCGATGGCCGTGTTCGGCGGCCTGCGCGCGGGCGCGATCGAGCGAGATCGCGATGTCGCCCGCCGATCCATTCGCTCACCGGCGGAAACGACAGCACATCGGTCGCGTAATTCTTGCCGCGAAACTGTCGATTCAAGCGGCGCAGTTCCGCGTCATTCGCGATCAGACAGGTGATCGTCGCGGCCGCGCGCGATGCGCCGCGTCAGCTCGCTCAGAAAACTCGCGCAGTTCTTCTCGGCGCACCCGCGCGGGATGGATGACGAAATAACAAGCGGTATGTCGTCGGGTGACATGGGGGCGGCCTTCAGGCCGGCTGGGGTTCGGGAGACGCCGGTTCGACCGGCTCGCGCCGGCGGCGCTTCGGCGGCTCGCGCCGGCTGGATCCGCGAGTTTCAGCGACAACTGGCGATTCGCGCCGATCGCTTCGTTATAGCGCTCGTACGCCTTCACGATCTTCTGCACCAGGCTGTGGCGCACCACATCGCGGTCGTCGAACTGGACGAAGCTGATGCCTTCGACGCCGCGCAGCACGTCGACCGACTTCGATCAAGCCGCTGCGCTGTCCCGGCGGCAGATCGATCTGCGTGACGTCGCCCGTCACCACCATCTTCGAATTGAAGCCCTGGCGCGTGAGGATCATCTTCATCTGCTCGGGCGTGGTGTTCTGCGCCTCATCCATGATGATGAAGCTGTCGTTCAGCGTGCGGCCGCGCATGAAGGCGATGCGGCGCCACTTCAATCACGTTGCGCTCCAGCAGTTTTTCGACCTTTTCCGCCTCCAGCATGTCGTACAGCGCGTCGTACAGCGGGCGCAGATACGGGTCGACTTTTTCCTGCAGCGTGCCGGGCAGGAAGCCCAGGCGCTCGCCGGCTTCGACCGCGGGCCGCGTCAGAATGATGCGGCTCACGCGCTTCGAGAGCAGCGCGGAAACCGCCATGGCCACGGCCAGATAGGTTTTGCCGGTGCCCGCCGGACCGATGCCGAACACCAGATCGTGGCGCTCGATCGCGTCGATGTAGCGGCGCTGCGTCATGGTCTTCGGCGCGATCACTTTCTTGCCGAAGCTGCGCTGCTTGCCGCTTTCCACCAGGCCGCGCAGGCTGGTGTCCGGAGTCGGCGGTCACCACGCGCAGAAAGCTGTTGAGATCGCCGTTGTTGAAGACGTGGCCTTCGCGCACCAGCGCGACGTAATCGTTCAGGATTCTGCGCGGCGCGCGCCACAGCCGGCGTCGTCGCCTTCGATCTCCAGCGAGTCGTTCAGCAGCCGCGTGCGGACGTTCAGGCCGGTTTCGATCAGGCGGATATTTTCATCGCGGGTCCCGAACAGGGATTCAATGCCGCGGCTGATCTGTACGCTGGACTTCATTCGAGGGGGCGACGCAGATTTATATAGAGGGAGGGAACCACTTTACCGGACTTCCGCAGGCGCGGAGGCAAGGTGACCATCTACCTGTAGGATATCACGAAAGGCGCGTTCGGGCCGGCCCAATTTTCGACTCCCCCAAGGACCCGATTAATGTCGCTTTTTCTCAATGCTTTAGCGAATCCGGCCCTCGCCATCGAGCGTCAGCTTGCGATCCCGCCAGATAACGGTATTTCCGAACAGCCCGGCGATCCACACCGCGAACGCGAACAGATCGCGCAGAGGCACAAGCCACCAAAACAGCAGCGCGTCGCGGCTGCGCAACACATACCAGCCAGCCGTCACGGCCATCGCGAGGCGCAGCACCAGCACTGCGGCGACCAGCTCCCAGCGGCCCAACACTGCGAGCACGATCATCCAGATCATGGCGTTGGTGACCGGCAATCCCCAATATCCGCCCGGCTTTGAAACGCGAATCGTCCGCGCCCAGCGCACCTGATGCCGCCAGACGCTCCGCCAGTTTCCGCCCAGGCTCGTATCGACGATCACGTCGGAGAGCACGCACTTCAGCCCCAGCTGATGGATGCGATGTCCCAGTTGGTAATCGTCGGCGAGATAATCGGCGATCGCGGCGAATCCGCCGATGCGTTCGAGATCGGCGCGGCGAAACGCCAGCGTCGAGCCCATGGCGAATTCGTCCACGCCCACCCAACGCGCCACCAACGCCGATGGCGCAAAGTCGGTGGAAACGCCAAGCCCTTCGAACCGCGCGGCGAGTGTCGTGCCACTTGGGCGATATAAACACGTGACCAACCCGACCGAAGGATTTATGAGCGGCCCTGTGACGCGATCCAAGTAGTCGGAAGGAACGCGAATGTCGGCGTCGTTCACAACGATAGTCGTGTAGCGCGCGGCCGCGGCCAGGTCCGCGAGCACGCCCACTTTGGCGTTCGCGGTTTTGGTGTGCGTCTGCACCATGCGAACCTGCGGGAACTCGCGGGTTAACTCGACCAGCAGCGGAACGGCGGCATCATTCGGATTTGAGACGCCGCACAGCACTTCATACTCGCCCTGAAAAACCGTGTGCGAAAGAATCGCCTCGCGCAGCGCCGGGTCCGCGCCGTAAACCGGCTTCAGAATCGACACGCCGCCCGCGGCTCTTTGCTGTCCGCTGTTGCCTGACCCCCGATCTCTAAATAAGCACGCCAGGATCGCAAACGCCTGGTAAGCCGCGGCGATGAAGGCAATAGCTAGCGCGATCACTGGGCCAGCAGGCCTACGCCCACGGCGACAAGGCATACGCCCCACCACCGCCGCCTATCGACACGTTCCTTTAGCCACAGCCGCGCCAGAATCGTTTCGAACACGATGCTGAGCGCGGAGGCCGGAACCGCGAAGCTGAGGTCCGCCGTTTGCACCAGGGTGATAAAGGCGAAAAAAGAAAACGCCATGAAGACAATCGCCAATATCAGGAATTTTTTTCGCGCCATCGCGTTCAGCGCGCGTCCGATGCCCGACGGCCCGAAATCGTGGATCTCGCCGTGGCGCTTCATCTCCATGCTGGTGAGCAAATCGCTCATCACCGTGCAACCGACGACCACAGCCAACAGCAGCCACGAGCGTGTCATTGCTTGCTCCGCGTCATTGATGACCCCGCATCATTGCTTGCCCCATGGATTGCTCCCCGGCTGGTCCGTCCTGGGTCCGATGCCGGGTTCCACTCCGGCAGCTGCCGCGTCGCCATGTTCGGGCGCGTGCCGAATTTCTTCAACCACTTCTTCGACAACTTCAGCCGCGGCATCCGCCGGGCTTGTGGCATGATGCGCGCTTTCCGTGCTGCCCGTTCCCACCAGCATTGTCCCCATCATAATGAGCCCCGTGCCGAGCCACCGCTGCGTGGTGATCCGTTCATTTAAAAAAAAGTGGCCCAATACGGCGCTCAATACATAGCCGAGCGAGGTCAACGGCAGCACGTAGCTTAGGTCGGCGAAGCTCAGGAACATCATGCGGCTCAATAGCCAGGTGATCAGCAGCGCGATTCCCAGGCCCACCCACGGCGTAAATATCGCAACGATCAAATCCGCGGGGTTGCCCACCCCGGGAAGTGAGCGCATGCCGCGCGCGATGAAGAAGTTTCCGAACGCGTTTGTGAAGATGACGATCGCAGCGAAAAGCGGGATCTTCCACTTCCAGCGCTGCTGCGGGCCAATCCCCGAGGGGCAGCCGATACCGAACGGGGCGATATCCGAAGCTGAGTTATCCGGAGAAATGACATCCGGACGAGCGATATTCAACGGGGAGTTGTCCGGCGAGCTGGCACCCGACTCCATCGAATTACGAAATCAGGCTCGCTCTCCGGCTTGGCTGAGAGCGCTGGCCTTCTTGTCGGCGACGTACTGCTTGCGTTTGGAGCGCAGCGCCAGATATTCCTTGGCCTCTTTGTAGAGGCGCTTGCGCTCCTTGCCGTCGAAGATCGCCTTGCGCACGATGCGCCAGGCGGCCTTGGGACGGAAATAATATTCGCCGTAAAAGCGCTCCACCCACTCCACCATTTCGCCCTCGTCGAGAATGCCGGGATAAATCACGTTGGGCAACTGGTGGCCTTCATCGTCGGACATGTCGATGTTCACCAGGGCGTTCTTCTTGGCGAAGTCGTAGAACTCGGTGCCCGGATAGGCGTGGGCGATGGAAACCTGAATGGTTTCGACGTCCAGCCCTTTGGCGAAATCGATGGTGTTGCGCAGCGTCTCGCGCGTTTCGCCCGGCAGCCCGACGATAAAATCGCCGTGGATCGTCAGGCCCAGCTTGTGGCAATTCTCAGTGAAGCGCTGCGCCATATCGATGGTGGCGCCCTTCTTGATGTTCCTCAGGATCTGCTCGTCGCCCGATTCATAGCCCACGATCAGCAGCCGGCAGCCGGCTTCCTTCATGGCCTTCAGCGTTTCGTAATCGGTGGTGACGCGCGAGGTGCAGGACCAGGTGAACTTCAGCTTCTTCAGCTCCGCGCACAGCTCGATCGTGCGCGCCTTGCGGTAGTTGAAGGTATCGTCGTCGAAGAAAATTTCCTTCAGGCCCGGGAAATTCTCCAGCACGTAGCGGCACTCGTTGGCGATGTCCGGCGACGATCGCAGTCGCCAGCGATGGCCCGAATGCGTCTGCGGCCACAGGCAGAAAGTGCACATCGCCGGACAGCCGCGCGACGTGTAGAACGAAATGTACGGATTCAGCAGAAACGGAACGTTGTAGCGCGTGAAATCCAGGTCGCGCTTGTAGACCTTGCGTCACCCACGGCAGCTCGTCCAGATTTTCGATGTAGCCGCCTTCGGGATTGTGAACGTTCTCGCCGTTCTTGCGGTAGCTGACGCCGGGCAGCTCCGATCGAGCGGCGTGCCCTTGGCGTAATTCGCGATCTGATAATCGAACTCGCGGCGCACGATGAAGTCGATGGCCTTGGTGGAGTTCAGCACCTTGTCCGGCTCGATCGTCACCGGCGGCCCGACGAAGGCCACCTTCAGCTTCGGATTCGAGTCCTTCATCATCTCCGCGATCTTCACGTCCACGTGAAAACCGGGCGACGAAGTGAACAGCACCAGCAGTTCGTAATCCTTGGCCATCGCCACGGTCTGCTCGATCGAAACGCCGTGCGGCGGCGCGTCCAGAACCTTGCTGTCTTCGAGCATTCCGGCCGGATAGCACAGCCACACCGGATACCAGTACGATTCGATCTCGCGCGTGGACGGCCAGCGCGAACCGGCGCCGCCGTCGAAACCCTCAAACGAAGGCGGATTCAGAAACAGCGTTTTCTTCGGCAAAGCGAGGTCTCCTTACGGGTTCGGTTGGCGCCTGCGCGACATCGTCGTCGATCCGGCCGGTGCTGAACTTGCTGAAATCTGATCTCAAGCTCGGCGCGCCCCACGATGCGCGTGTCCACCGTGCTTTCAATGTGCGTCGGGAATCGAGACGCCGTCTCTTGCAATCTCGTATTCGCGCACAAAAGCGATCTTCTTCAAGAAATACCGAGGGAGTCTTCACGAACTGGCCGGATTCGCGCACCGGCATGCCGGTTTCGGCATCCAGCCACAGTTCGCCCTTGAACAGGCCCACCCTTCTTCTTGCGCGGAGTGATCTGCAGCACATCCACGTCGGCGGCCATTCGAACTCCGTCGGCCCTTGTAGCTTGAATTTGTAATTGGCCGGCGTGATGGCGATCGTGCCGTTCTCGCGGCGCCTCGCTTTCGGCAGCCAGATAGCGCGTGATCACTTCCTGCTTCACCGTGTTGTCGCCGGAAAATCCCAGGCCTTGTAAGTGATCTGCCCCAGACGCGAGATCTTGCGCAGCGCCCGCAGTCTGCCCGTGCTTTTCCAGGCTCGGGAGCTTGGCGTCGATGTCCACTTCCATCTGCGCTCCGCGCATCGCTTCCTGCTGCGCGTGCGTCGCGTCCACATACTTGTCGACAATGGGCAGACTCGGCTCTCCAGGTTGTCGGAAGATACTGCGGCCATAGGCAACAAGGCAAGTGCTGAAGTAACGACCGAACTGGGAGAGGTAAATCTCAAGACACGTATCCTTCACCGGTAGTGCTGTTCCGAGATGTCTTAAGTTTAGCAGGATTCCCTGCGTACGTGGTTAGATGCGGTTCAGCGGCCCGGGATGCTTTCGAGGCGCGTTTTTTGGGTCCGCCTTTACCGATCTCTTACCGATCTATCTCATTAGCGATCTATAGATAGCGCCCACTCGAAACTTCCGACCCGTCGACCCTCTCCCCAAGCCGTTTCGTCGAACCACAAATGCTCGCCATCGGTACGTACTGTAACCAGACCGTCAAGATCGGTGCGCAGGATCGCCGAGTGGCGCTCTTCCAGGCGGCCCAGCACGTCCGGATGCGGGTGCCCGAACGAGTTTTCATAGCCCGCCGAAATCACGGCGACGGAGGGCGAGACGGCCTCCAGAAACGCCTCCGTCGTGGAGGTCTTCGATCCGTGATGACCCACCTTGAGAACATCCGCCTGCAGCGCCAGTCGGATGTTCCAGCAGCCGGTTTTCCATCGGACGCTCCATATCGCCGGTCAACAGGAACGTACGGGCCTTGTAGGAGATTCGGAAAGCCAGCGAATCGTTATTGCCGACGCGTGTAACTCGCATAATCGGCCGGAGGCGACAGCGGCTCGATTTTCGTCCCGCCGAAGGAGAACGCCGCCGAGGCGTGCATCGGTTCCACCGGAATATGCAGGCGCCCAGCGGCTGCGAGGAAATCCGCCGACGGATTCGCGCCCACCCAGATCTGCGTGGGATGGAAGTTTTCGGCCAGCGCGACGGCGCCGCCAATGTGATCCTGATGCGCATGCGTCACCACCAGCACATCGATGCGCCGGATGCCCCGGCTCCACAGATACGGTGAGACGACGTCCTCGCCCGTATCCAGATTCGGACGCCGCGGATGCGGGCCGAACGTGAGGATGCCGCCGGCATCCACCACCATGATTTTGCCGTCAGGGAAAGCCACCAGCAGGCTGTCGCCCTGCCCCACGTCGATGGCCGTCAGTTCCAGTTGGCCGCGGCCCACCACCACTGGCCACGGCTGCCACAGCAGCAGCGCGAAGCAGCCCAGAACAGCCGCGCCTGCCACCCATCGCCAGATTCTATCCCGCAGCAGCATCGCGAGCGCGATCAGCGAGACCACGAACGCGGCAGCCAGCCACACGGGCGGATCGGCGATGCGCCAGGCAGGCTCGATCTGCGCGTGCCAGTCGGCGACTCTGGCCGCGATATGCAGCAGCCAGCCGGCGAGCGCCGCGATCCATCGCCAGCCCGTGAAAATCGCCGCGAATCCTAAGGGCACCACCGCACTCAGCAGCGGAACGATGATCAGATTGGCGCTCAGTCCCGTGAATGAGACGCGGTGGAAATCCTCGGCCATCGGCAGCGCCAGCCCAATTTGAATCACCGCCGAGACCAGGATCAGCTCCCAGGCAAACAACAGCAGCCGCGCCGCACCAGCAATCGCACGGGCGGACCAGCGCGCAGGCACGCGCGTCCATAGCGCGATGGTCTCGGCCAGCAGGCGAATTTCCACCCGCGACCTGAGCAACGCCCGGCGGCAAGTGAGGATCGGCGTCCAACTGATCGATGCCCCGCAGGCCGGAAAGATATGGCCCCGACGTCGCTTCAAGCAGCGGAGCCGCCAAGGCCCCAATCGCCACCACCGAGAGGAACGACAATTGAAAGCTGGCGTCAAAAATCTCATCCGGGGCGGCCAGCAGATACACCATCGCGACCGCCGCCAGCAGGTTGATCACGCGTCCCCTGCGAAACAGGAAGCGGGCGATCAGGTACAACGTAAATCCTCCGGCGGCCCGTCCCACCGGCGGCGAAAATCCGGTCACCAGCGCGTAGAGCCACGCCGCCACCGCCGTAAGCGCCAGCGACGGAATCTCCGGCAGGGCGCACAGGCGCAGGAAAAACATCAGCACCCCGGCCAGCACCACCACGTGCGCGCCGGAGATCACCAGCGCATGAAACGTCCCTGTGCGGCGGAAGCTTTCCGTCCAAATTTTCTCGAGCTTCGACGTCTCGCCCAGCAGCACCGCTTCCATCATGCCCGTGGCGTATTCGTTACCCGCGTATAAACTGTCCAGGCGAGCAATGGCGGCCTCTCGCAGCGCATAAATGGCGCTCCACGCCCGGTTCCCACAGCGGCCGGGAAGAATCTTCGCCGCCGAACCGCGCGCCATCGAAGCCGTCCAGTAAATTTTCTGCTCGGCCAGATACGCCGCGTAATCGAACGCGCCCGGATTGCGATAGTTGTGCGGAGGCCGCACACGTCCCTCGATTTCCACGCGCTGGCCGTAATGCAGGGGTTGCGGTACGGGTTGAGGCGTGGTTTGTGGTGTGGGTTGAGGGACGGGCTGCGAAACATCCGCATCCGGCAGCGCTTGCGTAACGCGCGCGCGAGCGCCGGGCGCGAGTTCCAGCGTGAACTGTTGCCGCTCGGGCGAAAGCGCGGAGGGCTCCACTACGCAGCCTTCGAGTCTCACGACTTCGCGCGGCCCGGCGTCGAGCGCGGGCGCACCGCCCCGATGATGCCACGCCACGCTCATCACGCCGGCGCAAAAAAGCGTCAGCGCAGCACAGAAATGGGTCAACGGTTTACTTCCCCGCCAAGCCGCGACGCAGCACAGAAGGAGGAACGCTGCCGTGGACCACGCGATTTCCCGCACCGAAAACGGCATCCAGTGGCACAGCAGTACGCCGCCGCCCACTGCCGCCATCGGGATCACCAAAGGATCGCGCACGCTCTTCCCCTCTCGAAATTCGTCGCGCCGCCGTTAGCAGAGCGGCGGAAGAATCCCTATTCGGGTAGTCGAGCGGAGCCTAGGGATTTCTCAGGGAATTAAAACGGGAAGGGCGGCGGGTGGGAAAAGCGAGCCATAAAATACAGACCGCGCCAGGACCGGTCGGCCCAGGCGCGGTACAAAGTCGTTTCTACCTTGGAAGGAAGAGAACTACTGACGGGGGGCGTCCGTGCCCTTTTTCTTCTTGCCCTTTTTCTTGCCTTCGTCGGTCTTCTTGTCGCCGTCCTGCGCGAACGAAATCGTCACAACGCCCAGGAACAGGGTCAGGCCGAGCATAACACTCATGAGTTTCTTCATCAATATTTCTCCTTGATTATGTTCTGACGACCTGCGGCCGTCGTACGAAAATATCATGGCAGGCTCACATGAACACACCCTTAAGCAGCCATTAAAATGAATTAATTTCACGGTTACATTCGCCCGGATCTCTGTAAATCTTTCTAAAAGAATAAGATGAAAACCCCGGCGGCGAGGGAATCCCGAGCGCCCCGTTACCTTCTATTAGGCTTATGACGCGATTTGGAGTGAAGCGGGGAGAGTTGGCGCGGGCGCTCGCCCAGCGCAGCGAGGGCACCGGAAAACAGTTGACGGAAGGGCAGGCGCAGGACGAACTGGATCGCATGGTGCACGCGATCGTCACCAGCCTGCGACGGGGCCGCCCCGCGGAAATGCCGGGCGTAGGAACCATGATGGCAACAACCCCGGGGACCGCTTCGGCCCTGGGCGAAGAGAAGCTCGCCGCGCTCGGCCTGCACGGCGCGAACCTGCGCGGAGTGAAGAAGAAGGCCGCGACTCCCAGGAAATCCAAATCGTGAAATCCTCCCAGACGCGGGACCGGATCGCGGAAATCGTGCGCGAATCCCTCGCCAGTGGACGGGCGGTGGAGATTGAAGGGCTCGGCGTTTTTCGCGCGCGTCCCGGCGGCTATGAGTTTGCGCCGCAGAAAGTGGCGCAGGTATTTATCGCCTATGCCGCCGAGGATCTGCCGCACGCCTCGCGCCTGTGCGAGGCCTTGCGTAAGGAGCGATGCGCGCCGTGGCTAGACAAAGAAAAGCTGCTCGCCGGGCAGAACTGGCCGGAGGCTATTGAGCGGGCCATCGAAGTTTCGGACGTCTTCGTGGCCTGTTTCACGCCGCGGTCTGTAGCCAAGCGCGGCATGTTTCAGCAGGAGCTGCGGCATGCGCTCGAATGCGCGCGGCGCCGGCCGCTCGACGATTCATTCCTCATGCCCGTTCGGCTGGAGGAATGCCGCGTGCCTCGGCGGATTTCCGACCAGGTGCAGTACGTGGATCTCTTTCCAGACTGGGAAAAAGGCGTGCGCCGCCTGGCCCGCGCCATTCGCAAGGCCGCGCTCAAAAGGCCGGCCGCCGGCTTAGCGGGCTGAGATCCACAGAACCGCGAATGTAAATCCGCGGCGAATGCAGCGGCGGGAATTCTGACTCCTGACTTCTTTCTCCTCATCCCATTTTTCACCCCTGCGCCCGCGCCGCTTGCGTGGCGAGCTCATCGCAGCGGTTGTTGTCTTCGTGATTCGCATGACCCTTCGTCCAAGTCCAGCGAACGTCGTGGTCCTGCACCAGCCGGTCGAGTTCGATCCACAGATCCTGATTGAGCACGGGCTTTTTCGCGGCGGTCTTCCAGCCGTTCCGCTTCCAGCCGTGAATCCATGTGGAGATGCCGTTCTTTAAATATTCGGAATCGGTAACCACCTCCACCTCGCAACCCTCCTTCAATCCGCGCAGCCCCTCAATGGCCGCGGTCAGTTCCATGCGGTTGTTGGTGGTTTCCCGCGCGGACCCAGCCATTTCGCGCGTGTGATCGCCGTAGCGCAAAATGTAGGCCCAGCCGCCGCGTCCCGGATTGCCAAGGCAGGCTCCGTCGGTAATCAAGCGTACCTGTTTCATGTTTCCTCTATCATAAGATTGATGCCGGAAAACGCGCTCCCGCCCAATCTGCAGGAGCAGACTGTCTTCATGCCGGTGATGGCGGAAGACGTCGAGCGGCGAAAACGCCGGAACCGCATCGTGATCGCGGCGGTAGCGATCGCCGTCCTCTTCGCGGGCTGGTATGGGTACCGCCGGATGGTGGATCCGGTGGCCGCCCAGCAGGCCTATGATGACGGCGTGCGCCTGTTCCGCTCCAATCGCTATGAACAGGCCATTCTGAATTTCTCCCGCGCGGTGGATTTAAAACCGGACCTGGTGGAAGCCTACCGGATGCGCGGCCGCTCCTACGCAGCCCTGAGCGATCCGGATAAAGCGATCGCCGATTTCACGAAAGTCTCGGCACTGCTGCCGACGGACGGCAGCGTTCTGGTGGAGCGCGGCTTCGTTTATTACGGCAGGAAAGATTTTATGCACGCCATGACCGACGCCTCGGGCGCGCTGAAGCTTGACGATAAACTTGCCAAGGCCTATAACCTGCGCGCTACCATTGAGCGGTCCAGCGGCCAAATTCCGCAGGCGATCGACGATTTCTCACGCGCGGTCGCGCTCGCGCCAGATCTCGACAACTACTTCCAGCGCGCCGCCACCTATCAGCTCATCAACGACCATGCCCACGCCCTGGCGGATTTCGACGAAGCCCTGAATATTTCTCCCGACGAATCGCACACGCACTTCGCGCGCGCGCAAACACGCGCTGCCCTGGGCGATTACAAAGGCGCGAAGGAAGATATCGAGATCGGCCGCCGGATCGACGGCTGGTAGACTGCGGCTTTTTTCCGGCGCGCCTGCGACTAGCCGGCGAGCGTTGGTTCCGCGGCGAGCTGCTGCTCGAAAAACGCGTCCACTTTGCTTAGAATTGATCTCGCATCGTGCACGTGATAGATCTCCGCGCGGAGCTGGGCGCCGTTGCGGACACCGTGCGTGAAGTAAGTGGCGAACTGCTTCATCTTGCCCACCGCATCCGCGCTCTCGGCTTGTCCAGCCGATGATCGTAGAGCATGGTGTAATAGCGGCGCATGATTTCATAGCGCGCGCTCTCGCTGGGCGTTTCGTAGCGGCCGGTGGCGATGTATTCCTCGATCTGGCGAAAAATCCACGGATTCGAAGACGCCGCGCGGCCGATCATCACCGCGTCGCAACCGGTTTCGCGCACCATGCGCACGGCATCTTCGGGCGTAACGATATCGCCGTTGCCGATCACCGGAATCTTCACCGCGGCCTTCACTTCGGCGATGCGCGTCCAATCGGCGTGGCCGCTATAGCCCTGCTCGCGCGTGCGCGGATGCAGCGCGATGGCTTGCAGCCCGCAGTCTTCGGCCAGCTGCGCCATGCGCACGGTCGACCAGTTCGCGGTCGTTCCAGCCGGCGCGAAACTTCATGGTCAGCGGAATCGTGATGGCCGCGCGCACGGTGCGCAGAATCTTCTCCACCAGCGGCAGATCGCGCAGCAGCCCGGAGCCGCCATTGCACGTCACCACTTTCTTCACCGGGCAGCCGAAGTTGATATCGACGATGTCGAAGCCCATGATCCTGGCAGTGGCGCGCCGCGTCCGCCATCACGGCCGGGTCGGAGCCGAACAATTGCGCGCGAGATCGGATGCTCTTCGGGATCGAAATAGAGATAGCGGAACGTCCGTGTCGGTTTGCGCCGTGCGCCAGCGACTTCGCATTGGCCACCACGCCGTGAGAGCTGGTGAACTCGGTCATGATCAGCCCGCAGCCGCCCTGATCGCGAATCAGGCGGCGGAAAACCGTGTCCGTGACGCCCGCCATGGGCGCGAGCACGGTCGCCGGAGCGATCTTAATCGGGCCGATGTTGAATTCGCGAGGGATCATGAGGCAAACGCCGCCTTTTCTCATTGTAGACCGGCCGTTCCTGGCGCCGTCGAATATGCCAAAAACTGAAGATCGCGCCACGGGCCTGGAAACGGCCTTAGAATCGATTTTAAAAATTCGGGTACTTTACCTCTCGCGAAGCGCCGCAGGGGGCTAGAATCGCTCGCAAACGCTTGTTTTATTTGAAAGCTCCAAAGAAGTGATTCAGCGGCATTTATTGACCAGAGGTTCGAAGTTTTGGCAAACCGGGTGTGCCGGCGCGGCGAAAATTATTTCTGAAGCGAATGGAGTTACTTCGCGGTTCGGCAATGCGAAATTCGCTACGATGCGTGCATCACCACATGGCTGAATCATGGCATGCGTGCATCATCGCATGCATGCATCATGGACCGGTGAGCTTCCCCGACCGGGCGACTAAGCGCCGGCTGCGCCCGCGAGCTTATCCCAGTCCGCCGCTTCGCCGAACTTCGCGCCGCTGAGCGACGGATCGATGTTGCGCAAAAGGCCGGTCAGCACCGAGCCCGCGCCTACTTCGATGAATCGTGTGGCGCCGTTGGCGGCGAGCAAGCGAATTGTCTGCTCCCAACGCACGGGATTCGGGACCTGATGGTGCAAGCCTTCGCGCGCGTCTGCTCCCGTGCGCACTTCGCGCGCCTGCCAGTTGTTGACTAGCGGCGTCGCAAGGTCGCGGAATTGTGTCGCGTCGAGGTCAGCCTTCAGGCGGTCCTGCGCGGGCTTCATCAGCGCGCAATGGAAGGGAGCACTTACCGGCAGCATGACGGCGCGTTTGGCTCCGGCGGCCTTGGCGAGCTCGGCCGCGCGCGCCACGGCGCCGGCGTTTCCCGCAATCACGATCTGGTCCGGCGAATTCAAGTTGGCAGCGCTGACAATTTCAAGCGCCCCTTCGGAAGTCGCAGCGGCTTCGGCGAGAATTGCCTCCAGCTTGGCGTTGTTATCTCCCAGCGGCATTTTAAGAATGGCCGCCATAGCGCCCACGCCAGGGGGCACGGCCTCCTGCATATAACGGCCGCGCTTCCGCACCACGCGCAGTGCATCGCCGAAATCGAGCGACCCGGCCGCCACCAGCGCGGAATATTCGCCCAGGCTGTGTCCGGCGACGTAATCCGGCGCGAGCCCTTTGGCGCGCAGCACGGCGAATGCGGCAGTGGAGACGGCGAGCAGAGCGGGCTGCGTGTTCTCCGTCAGCTTCAGTTCTTCTTCTGGACCTTCAAAGCACAGCGTCGAAATCGGGAAGCCAAGGGCTTCGTCCGCCTGTGCGAAGACGTCGGCGGCTTCAGGATGCGCCTGGGCGAGCGACTTGCCCATGCCGGCGAACTGCGAGCCCTGGCCCGGAAACAGAAATGCGATTTTAGACATGAAATGAGTGTGCGTGTCGGAAAACGCGGATCTCTTGCGATTCTAGTACACTCGCAGCTCTGGCTCTCGTCGGCAGGGGGCGTTCAGCACCTGAAAGCACCATGCGGCAGCTTGGGAGATAGCTCCGCGCTCACGCACGGGGCTTTTCACCGAGCGAACGTTTCCGGTATAGTAAAGACGTGAAACGCAAACGCATTCCGGTTCCCGAGGCGGCCTCCCTGGAGGTGCCCCCGGTTCCTCCTGCCCTGATGGAGCAGGCCCGGCGTGCGATTCAATCCGACCGCATCGCCCGCGCCTCTAAGTGTGTGGTGTGCGGTGAGGAATGCGCTCCCAATTCCAGCGAGGAACTTTGTTGGGTTTGCCGCCGCTTGAAGTTGAGCGCATGGCGCGATTCCGATTCGCAGATGCCTGCGCAGGAGTAGCGCGGATTCCGTTTCACAAAGCCGTTCCAGAATTGCCGAACCGCCCGCTTAGTGACCTTCGCGGTTCTGTAATTTCTCGTAGACCCAGGCTCCGGCGATTACGTCCTCAACGCCCAGTCCCAGCGACTTGAAAATCGTCACGGGCTCTCCGGCTGGCCGCGCGGTTACTTTTGCCAATTCGACGATCCGGGGATCGCTCCAATTGACACCGGCCAGCAGCAGGTCGCCGGCTTCCAGTTTGCCCTGCTCGATGGAATCGATCGCGATGAGGTTCGCTCGCTGGACCAGGTCGGTGGGCAGTTCGCGGCGGTTGCCGCGGTTCGAACCCATGGCGTTGACGTGCGCACCGTCTTTGATCCACGCGCTATCGAGCACCGGATCGCCCGCGAACGTCGCCGTGGTGACGATGTCCGCGCCGCGCACGGCTTCTTCGGCGGAGCCAACGGCGCGCGAGCCGGTGTCCTTCGCAAACGCGTTGCGTTTTTCTTCGCTGCGGCTCCACACACGGATTTCTTTGATATTGCGAACTGCGCGCATCGCTTCAATCTGGGATGCCGCCTGGAATCCACTGCCAATCACCGCGAGCGTAGAAGCGTCGGAAGTCGCCAGAACATCGGTTGCATAGCCTGAGGCCGCGCCTGTGCGAATCTGCCCCAACCAATTTGCTTCGATTTGCGCCAGGGGCGCTGCGGTTTCGGCATCGAACAGGAAGAAGAAAAAATGCGCGCCGTGCTTGGGATTCGTCGAGTAAAACTTGGTTCCGAAATATTTTCCCCAGGCTCCGCCCATGCTATGGAGTGTGGAGCCCGTCGGCAGCACGATGCGCCGCCGAGGTTGATTCGTGGCCTGGCCTTCGCGCAACGCGGTGAAGGCGTCGCGCATCAAGCTGACGGCTTGCTTCATGCTCAGGGGATCGCGAACCTGCTGTTCGGTGATGTGGATCATCACTGTTAGTGTATAGCGCGGGGTGCCAACAAGCTCGGCAGAGTCCGCCGCATAAAACGGTCAGCTTTGGAACTTCGTAAAATCGGGACGGGCGTCGAGACGAGTCTCGACGCGGCACGCAGGAGTGCGTGCGCCACGTCATAATGGGGCGATGAAACATCGCCGCCATGTTGCCGCGCTTGTCCCAGCAGCCTGGGATTGATTCTTTTCGTTCACGACGCTTCCGCGCAGGATAAAGCTCGCGTCCTTGTCTCAAACGGACTCAAAGGCGCGATGGAAGAGTTGCAGCCGCAGGCGGAAAAGGCCATCGGGCGTCCGCTTTCGGTGAAGTACAACTCGACACTGAAAGTGAAGCAGTCGATTGAAGCGGGTGAGATGTTCGACGCGACGTTGATTACGACCGAAGCCGTGGCGGACCTGGTGAAGCAGGGCAAGATCGCCGCCGCGTCACGCACGGAACTGGCACGGTCTGAACTCGGCATCGGTATCAAGAGCGGCGTCCCGAAGCCGGACATCAAAACAGTGGACGCGCTGAAGCGGGCGATGAAGGACGCGAAGATCATTACTTATCCGCAGGACGGAGCGACGCGCGGCTATATCGACAAGTTGTGGGACCGGTTGGGCATCGGCGCGGAGGTGAAACCCAAAATCGTGCTCGCGCCGAGCTCAGGAGCCGCGTCGCAGAGTGTGGCTGATGGGAAGGCAACGTTCGTGATTACACTGTTCAGCGAAATCGTTCCGACGAAGGGTGTGGATATTCTGGGACCTCTACCTGGCGAATATGGAACGGATGTAAAGTTTGCCGCAGGCGTCAGTGTAACGGCGAAGAATGCGGAGGCGGCGAAAGCGCTGATCGCATTTTTGAAGAGTCCAAAGGCCGCGCCCGCGCTGAAGGCGAAGGGCCTGGAGCCTCGCTAGACGCAAGCTCGCCGATACTGGACCCATGAGCGCAAACGCAATCCACGAAGTAATGGCGCAGTCTCAGGCCGGAAAACTGATTTTTCCGGAGGTGGTGCGCCGATTGACGGAGGCCGGTGTCGAATCATACTTCATCGATTTTTCGAACGGCAACGAGACGTTTTATATGCGCGCCGGCGGCTCTCATGTGGAGAAGATGACGATCGTCCCAGCACCTGTCGCCGAGGAATTCTCATCATCCGGCATTGTTGCGGCGATTCGCGGAGCGCAGAGCGACAGCATTCGCTATCCGCAGTTCGTCAAGCAAGCCACGGCAGCCGGTGTTGTCGGCTACTGGGCGTTTCTTACCGGCAAGAAAGTGATCTATTTCGGCCGCAAAGGCGAGCTTCACGTCGAAGAATTTCCACGTCCCAAGACGCAAGATTTATAACTTCACGGGATCTTTCGATTCGGGGTCGAAGCCGAGCTCGCGGATGGCTGCTGCTGCGCGCTGCGCGTCGAACTTTCCTTCGCGCGCCAGAGCCGAGATGGTCGCCATGACGATGGCCTCCGCGGATATTTCGAAGAACTTGCGCAGGTGCTCGCGATTTTCGCTGCGTCCGAAGCCGTCGGTGCCGAGCGAATGGAGCCGTTCCCCGATCCAAGGTGACAACTGGTCGGGCATGGCTTTGATGTAATCGCTGGACGCGATGACGGGTCCTTCCGAACCCGCGAGTGCGTTCACGATGTACGGCGTGCGCGGCGCTTCGGTCGGATGCAGGCGATTCCAGCGATCCACGTCGAGGCCGTCGCGGCGCAGTTCGTTATAACTGGTGACGGACCATACGTCGGTTGCGATCTGGAAGCGCTCCGCCAGAATCTGCTGGGCGCGAAGGGCTTCGTTGAAGATCGATCCGCTGCCGAACAACTGCGCGACGGCGGGGCCGTTGGCGGCGGGACGATATTTATATAGGCCGCGCAGGATGCCCTGGCGCAGATCTTCGTTGATGCCGTTTTCAATGCCGGGCATGGGCGGCTGCACGTAATTTTCGTTGTAGACGCAGATGTAGTAGAAGCGCGCTTCGTTCTTCTCATACATGAGCCGGATGCCTTCCTCGACGATCACGGCGAGCTCATAGGCGTAAGCCGGATCGTAGACGGCGCAGGTGGGGACGACGCTGAAAAGCAGCGGATTGTGTCCGTCCTGATGCTGCAGACCTTCGCCCAGCAGCGTGGTGCGGCCGGATGTGCCGCCCAGCATGAATCCTTTGCCGCGCGAATCGGCGAACGCCCACACGAGGTCGCCCACGCGCTGATAGCCGAACATCGAATAGTAAATGTAGAAGGGAATCATCGGCACGCCGTAGTTGGCGTAGGCCGTGCCCGCGGCCAGGAACGAGGCCATCGAACCCATTTCCGTGATGCCTTCTTCCAGTATCTGGCCGTTCTGCGCTTCGCGATAGTAGAGCAGCACGTTCGAATCCACGGGCTTGTAGCGTTGTCCCTGGCTGGCGTAGATGCCGTATTCGCGGAACAACGATTCCATGCCGAAGGTGCGCGCTTCGTCCGGAATAATCGGCACGATATTCTTGCCGATCTCCGGGCTCTTCATCAGCGTCTTCAGGACGGAGACGAACGCCGCGGTGGTGGATGCCTCGCGGCCTCGCGAACCTTCGAGCGCTTCCTTAAAGGCATCGAGCGGCGGCGCTTTGATTTCGATGGGCCGCACGTTGCGCGCGGGGAGCGAGCCGCCTTGCGCGCGGACTCGCTCGCGGAGATAGCGCATCTCCGGCGATTCTTCGGCAGGGCGATAAAAATCGAGGTGCGTGACTTGTTCGTCAGAGAGCGGCAGATCGAAGCGGTCGCGGATTTTGAGCAGATCGGCATCGGGCAGTTTCTTTTGTTGATGCGCGGTCATGCGGCCCTCGGCCACTTCACCCAGGCCGTAACCTTTGACCGTGTGGGCCAGGATGACGGTAGGCTGGCCGCGATGATTGTGGGCGCGCAGGTAGGCGTTATAGACCTTATCGGGGTCGTTACCGCCGCGGCGCAAGTTCCAAATGTCTTCGTCCGTCATGTGCTCCACGAGCGCGGCGAGCTCGGGATATTTTCCGAAGAACTCATGACGGATGTAGGCGCCGCCCATGGCACGGAACGCCTGAAATTCGCCGTCCACGCATTCGTGGAAGCGCTTCGTAACCAGGCCATTGACGTCGCGGGCGAGGATATCGTCCCAGCCATGGCCCCACAGAACTTTGATGACGTTCCAGCCCGCGCCGAGGAACGCGGCTTCGAGTTCCTGGATGATGCTGCCGTTGCCGCGCACGGGCCCGTCAAGGCGTTGCAGGTTGCAATTCACGACAAAGATCAGGTTGTCGAGTTTCTCGCGCGATGCCAGCGTCAGTGCGCCCGAGCGATTCGGGCTCGTCGGTTTCGCCATCGCCGAGGAATGCCCAAACCTTGCGATTCGTTTTGGGGATGATGCCGCGCTGTTCCAGGTAGCGCATGAAGCGCGCCTGATAGATGGACGAAATCGGGCCGAGCCCCATGGAGACGGTGGGGAACTGCCAGAAATCGGGCATCAGCCACGGGTGCGGATAGGAAGAGAGACCGGGGTGGTCGCGCAGTTCGTGGCGGAAATTTTCGAGATGCTGATCGGTCAGGCGGCCTTCGAGATACGCGCGGGCGTACATGCCGGGCGAGGCGTGGCCCTGGAAATAGACGAAGTCGCCGGGGAGCTTTGCGCCGTTCGGCGTCGTCATAGGAGCCGCGGAAAAAATGATTGAAGCCGACTTCGGCGAGCGTCGCGAGCGAAGCGTAGGTGGCGAGATGGCCGCCGATGTTGGCGTCGTACTTGTTGGCACGCACCACCATGGCCACGGCGTTCCAGCGGACCAGGCTCTTAATGCGGCGCTCAATCGCGCGATCGCCCGGGTAGGCGACTTCCTCGTCGGGCTTGATGGTGTTGATGTAGGGCGTGTTCCAGCGCAGGGGGGGCTGCACGCCCATATTGGCGGCCCGTTCCATGAGCCTTTCGAGCAGGTAGTTGGCCCGGTCAGGCCCTGCCTGGTCGATGATTTCATCCAGCGCTTCCATCCATTCGCCGGTTTCCTGGGGGTTCAGGTCGTCCGGCGTCTCTACGCGTGGCTTCAACATAATCGGTAATACCAAGGTAGCGTTTTCCGCGAGAGCCGGGCAAGGGCGGGTTGGGTCAAAACGCCCCCTTGGAGGGCATACAGTGGAGACGTGAGGCGCAGCGAAGCGATGCAAAAAAATAGCAGGAAGAAAATCCAGCCCACCGTCGTCTAATCTAGTGGTTCATGCCGGAATTGGTGGTCGAGACCAGCGACCGAGTGATGGAAGACGCCGTGATCGAAGCGTGCAAACAAGGCGATCACGATGCCTTTGCTGCGCTTTTTGTGGCTCATAAGGACCGCGTGTATTCGATCGCGCTGCGGTTTTCGGGCGATCCAGCGGCGGCCATGGACATCGCGCAGGACACGTTCCTGAAGCTTCTTTCCGCGATCAGGGACTTTCGCGGTGAGGCGAGCTTCGATTCGTGGGTGTACCGGCTGGTGGTCAATAGCTGCCTGGACCAGAAGCGCCGGAGCGGCCGATGGGTTCCCGCAGTGGAGGATTTCTTAAGCGCGCTGCGAGCGTCGGGCGAAAGCGTGCTGCAGCGGATGCTGCGCGCCGAGATGCAGCAGAGTGTGCAGCAGGTGGTGGCGACGCTACCGCCCGAGCAAAGGATTGTTGTGATTTTGAGATACACGGAAGGTTTGTCGTACGAAGACATCGGCGAGATTCTCGGGTGCCCGCCGGGGACGGTGGCGTCGCGCCTGAACCGGGCGCATAAGGTATTGGAGCGGCGGTTATCCCATATGCGAGGAGAACAGCGTGCCTAGAGAAGAGAACTCGATCGCATGGCTCGAGGCGGCGCTGACGGACAATCTTCGCCCGGTGAGCGCTCCCGCGCAGTTGTGGGACCGCGTGGAGATGCCGCGGACGGCTGTTTCGACGGAAGCGGCGTGGTCGCCCGCGGGACCATCGATGGGATGGCGGTTCGCGTTGATATCGGCAGTGGCCGCTATGCTGGTTGTGGGTTTGTGGACGTTCGGCCGGGCCAGCCTCAAGAATCAGGAGTTTCGCTCTTCGGACCCCAGGGCGATTAGCGCATGGGTGAAGGATCGCTGCGGGTTTGCGCTACCGCTTTCCGCGCAAGCGTCGCCCCAGATCCAGCTGGCGTCGGTACGTTTTGAAAAAAGCGCCGCGGAGCATCGGGGCGCGTCAACTGAGCTGGCGTTCCGCGTGGAGAGTCGTCCGGCTTTGTTACAGATTTCTCAAGTGGAAGGCGCGGCGCTGAAGGAGCCTGCGCACCACCGGCTGGCGGGCGATGCCCGGTCGGTTTCGTGGATGGCGGAAGGGCGGCTCTTTACGCTGGCCTGCGCGACTCCTGAAGATTTGCGAATCGCCTGTTCGCTCTGCCATGCCGGGGGCGTTTTATAAGGATGCGCCAGCGGGGTATAATGCGGAGCGCCGGGAGTATAATGAGAACGGCCCGGTCCGCGAAAAGGTACCTGCATGAATAATTACGTTAAATTCGGACTTCTAATTGTTGTGATTCTCGGTACGCTCGCTTGGCTCGCCGCGGGCGGCGTGAGCGACACGAAGACATACTATAAAACCATCGCGGAGCTGAACCAGATGGGCGATTCCGCTAAAGACAAACGTGTGCGCGTGGGCGGCGACATTACCGCTGGTTCCATCGCGCGCAATGGCGGTGAAGTGACGTTCGTCATGGCTCAGGATAAGCTCCTGCTGAAGGTGGTTTATAACGGCATCGATCCGCTGCCCGATACGTTTAGGCCGGGAGCACAGGCGCTGGCCGACGGCAGGCTGGGCCCCGACGGCGTTTTTCGCGCCACTAAGATCCAGGCCAAATGCGCGTCGAAGTACGAAGCGGCCCCGACCGTGAAAGGCAATCCCGCGGTTCGCAGCAGTTAGTGCGTTAGCGCGGAGACGGTGCCAGCGGGGCTTTCCCCTTGGTGATCGGTGGGCGATGGATGCAGCGGCAACGCATTTTCGCTTTCGGAGAGCCGAGTTCCGACCAATCGGAAACGTGACCGGCACGCTCGGCTGGTTCAAGTCGTGACGCAGTAGAGCAAGTCACATAAAAGAAATCGAAGGAGCACATCGGCGATATGGAAAACCTTGGCTCGCTAGCGATCCTGCTCGCGTTTTGTTTCGCCATCTACGCCGTTTCGCTTCTTTGGCGGGCCAGTGGATGAAGCGTCCCTTCCTGGTGCTGAGCGCCGAGCGCGCCGTCTATTCCATCTGGGCGCTGCTGACCGTGGCGGCCGGCATTCTGGTCTATTCGCTGATCAGCGGCGATTTCCGGCTGGCCTATGTCGCGTCGACACAGCAACCGCACCATGACCGCCATCTACAAGTTCACGGCGTGGTGGGGCGGCCAGGAAGGCTCGCTGCTGCTGTGGTCGTGGCTGCTGGCCACCTATTCGCGCGTGGTGGTGTTTCAGAACCGCCGCAAGTTTCGCGACATGATGCCCTATGTCACCGCGGTGCTGATGACCACGCGAGACGTTCTTCCTGATCCTGATCGCCTTTGTCGAGAAGCCCGTTCAAGGTGCTGATGGCGGGCAAGGGCATTGTCGACGCGGGCGACGGCCAGGGCCTGAATCCGCTGCTGCAGTATTGGACCATGGTGATCCATCCGCCGATGCTGTACCTGGGCTATGTGGGATTCGCGGTGCCGTTCGCGTTCGCGATCGGCTCGCTGATCACCAAGCAGCCGGGCGATGCGTGGATTCACAC
Source organism: Terriglobia bacterium (assembly GCA_963699945.1). Taxonomy (GTDB): domain Bacteria; phylum Acidobacteriota; class Terriglobia; order Bryobacterales; family Bryobacteraceae; genus Palsa-187. The sequence goes on along the minus strand of CAVOVW010000006.1, from coordinate 37,799 downwards.
CACGCGGCGCTGGACGCTGGTGACGTGGATGTTCCAGACCACGGGCATTCTGCTGGGCGCCGGCTGGGCGTACGCGGTGCTCGGCTGGGGCGGCTACTGGGGCTGGGACCCGGTGGAGAACGCTTCGCTGCTGCCGTGGATCACGGCGACGGCGTTTCTGCATTCGGTGATGATGCAGGAGAAGAAGGGCATGATGAAGGTGTGGAACATGGTGCTGGTTTCCTCCACGTTCTTCCTGTGCATCTTCGGCACGTTCCTGACGCGCAGCGGCGTGGTGCAGTCGGTGCACGCGTTCGCGCAGTCGCCCTCGGGCAACTACTTCGTGGCGTTCCTGGCGATCGGCATCGCGGCGACGGTCTATCTGATCCTGAACCGGCTGGATTACCTGAAGAGCGAAGCGCAACTGGAAAGCGTGCTGTCGCGCGAGTCGAGCTTCCTGTTCAACAACCTGATCCTGCTGGCCAGCTGCTTCGCGGTGCTGTGGGGCACGCTGTTCCCGGTGATCACCGAAGCGATCACCGGCGAAAAGATCAGCGTCGACGCGCCGTTCTTCAATCGCGTGAACATTCCCATCGGGCTGTTGCCTGATGCTGCTGACCGGCGTGGGTCCGCTGATCGCGTGGCGCAAGAGCTCGGTCGAGAGTCTGCAGCGGGCATTCTATTGGCCCGCGGCGGCGGGCGTTGCGTTGTCGGTCGGCCTGTTCGATCCGCGGCGTGCGCGCATTTCTACGCGCTGATGTCTTTCGCGCTGTGCACGTTCGTGGCGGTCACGGTGGTGATCGAGTTCTTCAAGGGCGCGTATGCGATCCGCGCCAAGAATGCGCATGAACGTGCTCGCGCGCGATGGTCGAGCTGACGCATCGCAACACGCGCCGCTACGGCGGATACCTGGTGCACATGGGCGTCGTGTTCATGTTCATCGGCTTCACGGGCAAGGCGTTCGATCTGAACAAGACCGTCGAGGTGAGCCAGGGGCAGGTGGTGCAGATTGGCGCATTACGACCTGCACATCGGCGGCGTGGAGTCCGGCCAGAACAACGACTATCAATGGGAAATCCTGAATGTGGACGTGGCGAAGAACGGCCAGCACATCTGGGCACGCTGCGGCCGGAGCGCCGGTTCTACACGGCTTCGAAACAGCCGACATCGAGGTTTCGATCCGCCGCCGCTTGAACGAAGATCTGTACCTGAACCTCGCGGGGAACTCGAACGACGGCGATGGAAATGTCCTGCAGTGCTTACGTGTTTCCGCTGGTGAGCTGGATCTGGATCGGATACTGGGTGGTCCTGATCGGCACGCTGATTTGTCTGATCCCCAGCAAGTCGCGACTGGTGTATCCGCGCATGGAAGTGGTTAGTGTGGGCGCGGCGCAGACCAAAGTGCAAAGTTAAACGTCCAAGAACTAGAGAATCAGAGCAAAATTATGTCTGGCATTCAGATGATCGCGCGGACCACCCTGTGGCTTGCACAAAAAGCGGCGTCGCTGGGGGCATCGGCCCGGAGCTTGCCTCCGCACATTCTGCGGTCGTGCCTGTTGGTCGCCGTGATGACCGTGGCGGGCTTCGCCCAAAATGGAGCCGATTTGGAATCGGCCGCGGTGATGCGCGTGGGAGCGCGGCTCAAGTGTTCGTGCGGCTGTAATCAAACGACGGCCTGCCAGATGCCGGGCGGGTGCGCCATGTGCAAGACGAACCGCACGAAGATTTACCAGATGCAGCACATGGGCATGAGCGATCAACAGATCGTCGACCGGTTCGTCGCCGAGAAGGGTCCGGACGTTGTGGTGATTCCGCCGGGAATGGGCGGCGTAGTCGGTCCTTATGTTGCGCTGGGCATGGGACTGATCCTGGTGTTGTATACGATCCACCGTTACAAGGCGAAGAAGCCGGCCCTTGTCGGGTCGGCAACAGCCGCAGGCGCCGCGCCGGGTGTGGCAGCGGCCGATGGGATCGATCCTGCGACGCTAGCCCAGATCGAAAAAGAAATGGACAAGTTCGATTGATGGGCTCATTGGATTGGAAGCGGGCTTGAGGCACTTGAGAAAATGAGCCTGGTGATTGCTGTCGCTGCCCTGGTGGCGGTGACGCTCCTTTATACGCTGTTCGTGCGGCCGAACGATATTCCGGCGCCTGATCCTGTTTCTCCCACACGGCATTTGGAGGAACGGCGCGCGGCGATTTACGAAAATCTGCGCGATTTGCAGTTCGAATATCGCGTGGGCAAGCTTTCCGACACGGACTATCAGCAGACGAAGCTGGCGCTGCAGAAGGAATTGGCGGCGGTGATCGGCGAGATTCAGCAAGTGGTGAGTGCGACGAGTCCCGCGTCCGCGGCGAAGCCGGCCGTGGCGACGATGGCCGCAGTCTCCGGCGCGCTTCGTACTCCCGCGAAGGGTGCGTTTGTGTGCCCTCACTGCGGCGCGGATTTCCCGGTGGCTCTCAAATTCTGCGGCGAATGCGGAAAGGAGATGCAATGAGCTTGGCTTTTTCTGCTTTCACGCGGTCTTTTTTCGCGCGATCTGCTTTCTTTCGCCTCGCGCTGGGCGCTGCGTTCGCGTTGCCGCTTTTGGCCATGGATGGCGTTGTGCTCAACGGCACTCTGATGCGTCCGCAGCCAGGCGTGGAGATTGCGCTGGTGCAGCCGACCGCGCAGGGAATGAAGCCGCTCGGTAAAACGGTCAGCGATCAGCAGGGCAAGTTCAGTATCGATGCCGTGATTCCGCCGGGCCCAGGGCTGCTTCAATCGACCTATCAAGGCGCGACCTATAACCAGATCATCACGCCCGGCATGCCGACTTCAGGCGTCGAGGTGATGGTGTATGAATCGACGAACAAGGCGGGCACCGCGAAAGTGTCGCAGCACCTGATTGTGATGGAGCCGACGGCGGACCAGATCAAAATCAGCGAGCTGTTCATCATGTCGAACAAGACGACGATGACGTATCACGATACGGCGGCGGGTTCGGCACAGTTTTATTTACCGGCGAGTGCGGCCGAATCGGCGAAGGCGATCATCACGGCTCCGGGCGGTATGCCGGTGCCGCGCCCCACGTCGCAGACGGCGAGGGCCGGCATCTACAAAGTGGATTATCCGCTGAAACCGGGCGACACGCGGATCGAGGTTACTTACACGACACCCGCGGCGCAGAAATTTTCGGGCAAGGTAGCGGCGTCGGACGCTCCCACTCGAATTGTCACGCCCTCAGAGGTGACGCTTACGGGCGACGGCATCGAGAACCTGGGGCAGGAACCGCAGACGCAGGCGCATCTTTATAACATCAGCGCGCTTGAACTACAACGTGCTGATCGACGGGACGGGCGCGTTGAACCTGGGCCAGCCGAGCGGCGCTTCGCAGCAGGATGCGGAAGACAATGGCGCTCCTAAGGTGGAAGTCGCATCGGCGCGCATTTACTCGCGCCTGGGCTGGGTGCTGGGATTGGCGCTCGGCATCCTGGCGCTGGGAGGCGTGGCGCTTTACAGGCGGGGCGAGGCTTGAACTCCGAGATCGGGACTTCGCCTCAGGGCGTTGCGCTGGAAATCAATGGCGTCTCGAAGTTCTACGGCCACTTTCCCGCGTTGAAAAATATTCAGTTGAACGTCGGCGCGGGCTCTACTGTGGCATTGTTGGGGCGCAATGGTGCGGGCAAAACTACTCTGCTGCGCATATTGGCGGGATTGTCCAAGCCGTCGGAAGGCAGCGTGCGCGTGGATGGCGCCGACGTGCGTGAGCAGCGAACGCGCCGTCGGATCGGCGTGTTGGGGCATGGCATCTCCCTGTACGACGAATTATCCGCGGCGGAAAACTTGCGAATCTTTGCGCAGCTGTATGGATATGCCGATCCCGCTAAGCGAGCTGTGGAATGGTTGGAGCGAGTGGGACTGGAGCGGGTTCGCGACGGGCTGGTGCGCGAGTTTTCGCGAGGGATGCGGCAGCGGCTGGCGGTGGCGCGTGCTTTTTTGCACGATCCCGATATCCTGCTGTTCGATGAGCCGTTTACAGCGCTGGATGATCGGGCGATTGCGGTGCTGCAAAACCTGTTGACCGGCGCGCACGCCGCCGGGCGCACTATCATCATGTCCACGCATCAGTTGCGCGAGGCGTTGCTTTTGGCGACGCATGTGGCATTGGTTCAGCGCGGGCAGTTAGTGCACGCAGGTGTGCGGACGCAGGAAATGGTGGACGATCCGGGCTATTTGTATCGGACCTACGGTGACAATTGATGGGTCACTACCTGGGCTCCACGTTGACGATCGCGGCGAAGGATTTGCGGTCCGAATTCCGGACCAAGGAGGCGCTCAACGCTTCCTTCGCGTTTTCCGTGGTGATACTGGTGCTGTTCAGCTTTGCGTTCGATCCTTCGTCGGAACAGTTGCAGACGATCTCGGGCGGATTGCTGTGGCTGGTATTTTCCTTCGCGGGTGCGCTGATTCTGAATCGCAGCTTCGCGCGCGAATTGCAGAACGACTGCCTTGACGCGCTGATCTCCTCGCCCGCGCCGGCCGGTGCGATTTTTTTGGGAAAGACGGTGGCGAATTTCGTTCTGTTGATGATCGTGGAACTGGCGTCGCTCGCCGTATTCGCGCTGTTTTATGAGTCGCACTTTGGCGCGCAGTTGCTGCCCATCGCCCTGGTGATCGCGCTGGGGACGTGGGGCATCACGGTGATCGGCACCATGTTCAGCGCGCTTACCGTGAATCTGCGGATGCGGGAGATGATGCTGCCGACGCTGGTATATCCCATGCTGATTCCCGCGTTGATGGCCGCGATGACGCTGACCACGGATTTGATGAACGGCACGCCGATCGGCAAGGAAAACGGGATCTGGCTGCGCGTGCTGGCGGGGTTCGATTTTATTTATTCGATTTTGGCCGTGGTATTCATTGATGTAGTTTTAGTCGGATGAAAGAGATGGACGCGAACGTCTAAGAGGTGTTAGCATGCGCAATAAAATCGTGTTCGTGCTGGGCGCGCTGGGGGCGGGGATCCTGTGCTGGCAGCTGTATAACATTTTGCTGGTCCTGCCCAATGAAAAAGATCAAGGCGCGATTTACCGCATCGTGTACTTCCATGTTCCTTCGATCTTCACCGGGTTCATGGGATTTTTCGTGGCGCTGGCCGCGAGCGGCCTGTACCTGGCGACGCGCAATCTGAAGTACGACGCGTTCGCCGCGGCCGTGACGGAAGTTTCGCTCGCGTTTGCGACGATCGTGCTGGCCACGGGGATGATTTGGGGGCGCATCATCTGGGGCATCTGGTGGACCTGGGACGCGCGGCTCACGACGATGCTGGTGTGCTGGCTGATTTACGCCGGGTATCTGATGCTGCGGCGCGCGATCGATGAGCCGACGCAGCGGGCGCGCCTTTCGGCGGTGGTTTCGATTTTCGGCTGCACCGATATTTTGATCGTCTGGAAATCCATCGAGTGGTGGCGCACGCAGCATCCTGCGCCCGTGTTGAGTGTGCGCGACGGCGGCGGCATGGCGCCTGGCATGGAAGGGCCGATTTACTGGAACTGGCTGGCGCTGATGTGTTTGGCGGCGGTGCTGGTGATCATCCGCATGCGCCAGGAAAATATGTCGCGCGAGATCGATTCGCTGCGGCGGCTGGCACATTCTTACTGAGCTTGAGCGGAGCAGGGGCGGATGAGAGGAATCTTATGATCGACCAACGCAACTTCATGTACATGTTCTATGGATTCGCCGCTGCGTGGGTGATCGTCACGGCGTATGTTGTAATGCTGGCGCTGCGCGAGCGCCGGTTGCGCGAGGAGCTGGATCGCGTGCGGCGGATGGTGGAAGACTCGGTGAAGAGGGGCTAGGCACAGAGGCCCGCGGTCCTGTGTGAAGAGTGCGTTGGTCGCATAAAACTGCGGCGGAGTTCCACGGTGAGGGTCGGGACGACAAGTCTTTTCTCGTGGAGTTTGAATCCCCGGTCTCACGACCGGGACTGACGGCGGCGGTTTGAGGACCACTGTTTGAGGGCTGCGGTTTGACGCGGGGTGTTTACTGTTTTTCGAACACTTGCCGGACATCGAACTCGCCGTTGGGGAGCGACACGTGCGCGTCGATCGTCAGCGTTTTGCCATCCGGCGATAGCGTCCAGATTTCTTTTTGCTTGAGTGTCGAACCCTGCATTTCGCGACTGCTTTCGATCATGAGCTTATCGCCGATCCACTGAGCCGACCCTTTCGATTCTCCAGTCTGCGTCTTGTTCACCGCTTCTTTGCCGTCGGTGGTGTAGTTGAGCTGCGTGGTGACCTCGCCTTGAGCACCCTTTTGAACGGTGGTCATCGAAAGCTTCACGCCGCTCTGGACGATCTTCCGCGTTGCGCCCAACGGAGCTGGGAAGGAGCCATAATTGCTTTTGCCGACGTTCAGCTTCCAGTCGCCCGTCAGGTTGGGCGCGGCTTGCGCGATCGCGGCGGCGGCCAGGACGGCGCATAGCGCGGCGAATGAGATGCAGTTGATTTTCATAAGGTTGCCTCGGTTTTAACCAGCGTCTTGGGGATCCGGACAGACCCGGCAGAACGCCCCCGTACGTCTGTCGGCAGGTGGCGCCGAACTCTATACACGTTTCGGTGGACATATACCGGGCTCCTGCCTCAATTTGGGGGCTTGACAACGCTATTGTGTTCATTAGAATGGGGATGACTTGTCCTTTATGCCCGGATGTGAGCACAAGCGTACGGAGTTCCTTATGCGGCGAGACGGGGTCGATTACTTGCGTTGCGTGGAATGCGATCAAGTATTCGAAGCGGAAGATTTAGAGCAGGCACCCCTGAACGACGAAGAGGACGCACCCCGCCGCCGTAAGGCGTCCTAACACGCCCAACGCGAATCGGCCAAATTGTTTTAAGGGCTTGGTGCGTTCCGAGGGGCCATGCGATCCTGAAGCAGGGAGCACATCGACTGAAGCAGACCGCGTCTTCATCGCCGTTGCGAATCGTATCCATCGGGGGCGGCAACGGGTTGTCTACGCTGCTGCGCGGCCTGAAGCGTTTTGCCGTGGCGTCGCGCGGGTCGGTGGAGATCACGGCGATCGTCACGGTGACGGACGATGGGGGCAGTTCCGGCCGCCTGCGCCGCGAATTCGACGTGCTGCCGCCGGGCGATATCCGCAATTGCATGGTGGCGCTGTCGCAGGATGAAACATTACTGGCGCGCCTGTTCCAGCACAGGTTCACCAGTGGCCGGGGATTGAAAGGCCATAGCTTCGGCAACCTGTTTCTGACGGCGATGACCGAGCTGACGGGCGACTTTAGCCGTGCTGTTCAGCTATCGTCGGAGGTTCTTTCGGTATTGGGGCGGATCTATCCTTCGACGGCGGCGAACGTAACGCTGGAGGCCGAATTGGCCGATGGAATGCGCCTGGAGGGCGAGACTCGCATTGTGCGGGGCGTGGTGCGGGCCAACGTCCACATAAAACGCGTCCGGCTGCTGCCGCGCCGTCCTCTGCCGCTAGCGGAAACGCTGGAGGCGATTGCCAAGGCCGATGTCATTACGCTTAGGTCCGGGATCGCTGTTCACCAGTGTGATTCCGAATCTGCTGGTGAAGGGCATTCCGGAAGCGATCGCAAAATCACCGGCGCAGAAGATCTATTTCGTAAACCTGATGTCACAGCCGGGTGAGACAATCCATTTTCGCGCTTCCGATCATGTGAAGGCCATTCTGGACCATAGCCGCGCGCCTGTGATCGATATCTGTGTTCTGAACACCGGCCGCATTCGCGGCAAGGTTCTGGAGAATTACAGGCGGCAGGCGGCAAGAGTGGTCGAAAACGACGTGGACGAGCTGCTCAAACTGGGCGTGGAGGTGCACGAAGCCGATTTGGTGCGATTGCATGGGTTGCACGCCGCCGCAAAGATCCGGCATGATTCGAATTCCATTGCGGCGGTGGCCGTGGAACTGGCGCGACGTGCGCGGCTCGAAAAATCGCGGCGGCGAAAGTCTAGAATCCAAAGAGGGGCGAAAGAGAGATTGTTAGCGGAATGAATACCACAGTCGTCATATTGGCAGCCGGGCTCGGCACGCGCATGCGGTCCAAGAGGGCGAAGGTGCTGCATCGCGCCGGAGGCTTGTCGCTGGTGGAGAACGTAGTGCACGCGGCGCGCTCGGTGGCACCCGCCGACCATATTGTTGTGGTCACAGGACACCAGGCGGATGCGGTCGAGGAGTTGCTGAAGCCGCTTGGTGTTCGCTTCGCGCGGCAGGTGCAGCAAAAAGGCACCGGGGACGCGCTGATGTGCGCGGAAAAAGCCTCAGCGCCCAAAGCGGCAGATCGCAAGGGGCTGCTGATGGTGCTGTATGGGGACACGCCGCTGCTTTCCGCATCCACGTTGAAGCAACTGCGCGACCAGCAGGCGAAATCCGACGCCGCCGCAACGTTGATCACCACCACGCTGCCCGATCCGACGGGTTACGGACGCGTGATTCTGGACGATCGCGGCGACGTGCGCTCGATTGTGGAGCAGCGCGACGCGCGGCCCGAAGAGCTGGCGGTGCGGTTGATCAACAGCGGCATTTATTGCTTCAACGCGGAGCTGCTGTGGAAGTCCATACGAGAAATTCAGCCGAGCGCGTCGGGCGAGCTGTACCTGACCGATATGGCGGCCATTCTGAACAAGCACGGGCGCCGCGTGCAGCAGCTTCATGTGGACGACTTCAGCGAACTGCTGGGCATCAATACGCGCGTGGAACTGGCCGACGCGGACCGCATCCTGCGCGCGCGCAAGACGCGTGAGCTGATGCTGGCGGGCGTGACCATCGAGCGGCCCGAAACCGTCACGATCGATGCGCAGGTGCGCGTCGGCATCGACACGGTGATTGAGCCGTTCGCGCGGCTCACCGGGCAGACGGCGGTCGGCGAAGAGTGCCGCATCGGGCAAGGGGCGGTGCTGGAATCGGCTGCGTTGGCGGATCGCGTGACGGTGGCGCCGTACACGTTGATCGCCGATTCGCGCGTGGATCCGGACGCGCAAGTCGGTCCCTTCGCGCGGCTGCGGATGCAGGCGCAGGTGGGTCCGGAAGCACGCATCGGCAATTTCGTGGAGCTGAAGAAGACGCGTTTTGGCGCAGGAGCCAAGGCTCAGCATCTGGCGTATTTGGGCGATGCCGAGATCGGCGCCCACGTCAACATCGGTGCGGGAACCATCACCTGTAACTACGACGGCGAGCACAAGCACGTCACAAAGATCAGCGCGGGAGCATTCGTCGGCAGCAATTCCACGTTGGTGGCTCCGGTGGATATCGGCGAAGGCAGTTACATTGCCGCCGGAAGCGTCATTACGGACGACGTGCCGGAGCAGGCGCTGGCGCTGGGTCGCGAGCGGCAAGTGAATAAAGAGGGATGGGTGGCGAAGCGGAAGAAAAGGAAGAAGAGCTGAAGGCCTTTCGCAAACTTCTCCGCTAACTGGAAGGACTCCTCCGACGCATTGCCAAGGTCACGTGCCAAGTGGACACATAGAATCGGAACCGCGGCTGTGTGATACGGCTTCCTGGAATTAGTCTCGAATCACGCCGCGCGCTTTAAGAATGTGCGTGACAAGCTTATCGATATAGTTGAAATTGCTAAACCCGGCAGGCCCGAGAGACGCCGGATCCACTCTCGGGTCAACGACAACATCCCCGTTTTCGTTGACAAGGTCATAGTCGGCACGTGATCCCGTTCCGTGGTAACTGGCGAATAGGTGCCTCTCTCGTACGTCGTCGAGATTCACGGATCGTGATTCCATGATTTCCCAATAGCCACGAATCCACCCAAGGTTGTTCACAACGTGTGGACCGATGAGCAGATTAGTAGGAGTCAGAAGCTTCGGAGGGGGCTGTTCTAGGCTGACGCAATCGTAAATATACACAAGTTTCATATCGAAGTTGTGTCCAAAGAACTTGGCCGTTTTAACCAGACGGCCCCATAGAACAATCCCCGATTTAGGAGATAGACGGAAGATGTCGCCAACCTTTGCGTAGCGACGTTTTCTTGTCAGACGCACCGCCGAGACTTCATGAAGCGTTTGCGGTTGGGGGCGCATTGAACGACTTTACCAATTCGACAGCCAGACGCTTGGGTGCTAACACAAGCCGATCATCAACTCGCGACTGCGCCGGCGGGGCGATGGCCTGTGACTTCGGCTCCGGCATGTGGGTCCAGCGAGAAGCAATCCTTCACGGCGACCAGCGCGATCACGGCGACCATGGCGAACGCCAGATGGAAATCGCTGAGCAGCGGCACGCTGCCGTTGTTGCCGTGGATCCAGGCTGCGGCGCGCAGCGCGAGTGCGCCGACCGCGACGCCCATGCCCATGGATAATTGCTGCACCACCGATGCCAGAGCATTCGCGCCGCTCATTTGGGGCTTCGGAACGTCCACGTAGGCGATGGTGTTGACCGCCGTGAACTGCATGGATCGCGACAGGCCGTGAACGAATAGCAGCACTGCGATTACAATTAGCGGCGTCTTCAGCGTGAACAGAGAGAAGCTCAGAATCAGAACCGACGTGACGATGCCGTTGACGGCCAGCACCGTGCGGAATCCGAAGCGCCGCAGGATCGGCGTGGTCACCGACTTCATGCTGAAGTTGCCGAAGAACAGCGCGAGCAACAACAGGCCCGAGCGGAACGCGTTCATGCCGAAGGGCACCTGGAACATCAGCGGCAATAGAAAGGGGGAGACGTTCACGGCGATGCGAAACAGTGAGCCGCTGGCCAACGATACCCGGTAGGTGTGAATCCGCAGCGCTGTCAGATCGAGAATCGGATGCTCCATCAGGCGCAAGTGGCGGACCGTCAGCACGCCGGCGACCGCGGCGTAAAGCATGAACAAAAGAGGCTGGGTCCAGCCGCCACCCGGGCGTCCCACCAATTCCATGCCGTACATCAGCGATGTGCAGGAGCTCCCCGCCAGCGCGAAGCCTTTCCAATCCAGAGGCCGGGTGGTGTGATGAGGCTCCGGATTCACCCAGCGCAGCGCGAGCGTGAGAGCGGCGATGCCCAGCGGAATATTGAGGAAGAAAATCCAGCGCCAGGACGAATACGTCGTGATGAAGCCGCCGAGCGGCGGGCCGAGGACGGGCGCGGCCAGCGCGGGCCACGTCAGATAAGACATGGCGCGCATCAGGTCCTTTTTTTCGGTGACGCGCAAGACCACAAGACGGCCGACCGGCACCATCATCGCGCCGCCGATTCCCTGCAGGACACGTGCGGAGATGAAGCTCCACAGCCCCTGGCTGAATCCGCAGAGGACTGAGGCGCCGGTGAACAGGGCAATGGCCGAGGAGAAGATCAGCCGGGCTCCGAAGCGATCGGCCATCCAGCCGCTCACCGGAATGAAAACGGCGAGCGTGAGCATGTACACCGTCATGCCCATGTTGAGGTCGATGGGATTGGCTCCAAAGGAGCGCGCCATTTGCGGAAGGGCCGTGGCGATTACCGTCCCGTCCAGGTTTTCCATGAAGAATGCCCCGGCGACCAGCAACGCGACGGCCGCTGCCTTGCGGCTGTCGGGCAGCGTCTGGGTGTCGATTACTTGCATGGGACGAGAAAAGATACTCTTCTAGGATGAGGCTTCGCCACCCGTAGATTCAACCACTTTCGGCGCGCTTGCCGTACCGCGTACTCTCAGGAAATTCCCGCGTAAGCATCCAAGCTTATTGGTTGTGCGCTAACGCACTACCAGGCTATTCCCAACTTGGGCGGTTGGGGTAGAATAGATACTAGCGTTTTCCGCCCGAAGGCAGGAGTTTTTCACCGTCATGTTAAATCTTCACCTAAGTCAGAACAAGTATGTCCGCTTTGGCGTTGGGTTCGTTATGGTCGCTATTGCGGCGTCGATGCTTACGTACTTGACCCAGACCGGGCTGACCTCGGCGGACAACGAGACGATCATCGCTCAGGTAGGGCCCAGCAAGATCACGGCTGCCGAGGTCCAGGCGTCGGTGGATCGCGGTCTGCGCGGCGGCCAGCTTTCGCCCAACACCGTGGACCTGATGCTGCCTACGTTCGTGGATCAGATGCTGCAGGAGCGCGCCGCGATCTACGCGTTCGAGCAGCAGGGATTGAAAGTGAGCGACGAAGAAGTGCTCATCGGCATGATGAGCATCTATCCGCAGTTTTTCCAGAACGGCAAGCTGACGCAGCGTGATCAATTGGAACAGCAGTTACAGACCAACGGTCTTTCGTTGTCCGACTTCGTGGACGGAATGCGCGAGCAGTTGATGATCCGCAAGCTGCAAAACGTGATTTACAACACGGTCGTCGTTACGCCGCAAGAAGTGGACGACTATATTCTTAAGAAACATGCGAAGGCGAAGATCACATATGTAGCGTTTCCGCCTGCGAAATTCCGCGAGGGTGTGAACCCGACTCCGGAGCAAATCCGAAAATTCTACGACGACAATAAGGCCAACTATTCCAGTCCCGCCAAGCGCAGCTTTCAGGTGCTGGTGGTAGACGAAATGAAAGTGGCCCAGACGCTGACGGTTCCCGAGGCGCAGTTGCGGGCGGCGTATTCGGCTTCGATGGACAACTTCCGCCAGCCGGAACGCGTGAAGGTGCGTCACATTCTGTTCATGACCCAGGGCAAGAGCGACGCCGAGAAGAAAGCGAAATTAGCCAAGGCCCAGGAGGTGTTGAAGCAGCTGCGCGCGGGCGGCGATTTCGCCGAGCTCGCGAAGAAAAATTCGGAAGATCCCGGCACCGCACAAAAAGGCGGCGATCTGGGGTATATCGTGCACGGACAGACGGTTCCTGAATTCGACAAAGTTGCGTTTTCCGCCAAGGTGAACGACATCAGCGATATCATCACCACCGAGTACGGCTATCACATCATTCAGGTGCTGGAGAAGCAGCCCGCCCGCGTGGTTCCGTTTGAAGAAGTGAAAGACCAGATCGCCGGGGAACTGAAAAAGCAAAATGTGGCGGACAAAGTGCAGAGCCTGGCGGATCAGGCGCATGCCGACCTGCTGAAGGCGCCGGGATCGGCGGCCGAAGTAGCGAAGCAGCTGGGCCTGGACCTGGTGTCTGCCACGACCGCCCAAGGCGAGGCGATTCCGGGATTGGGAGTCGCGCCGGAAATCGATGGCGCGCTTTCGACGATGAAGCCGAAGGATGTGTCGGCTCCGTTGATGCTGCCGTCCAACCGCGTTGCGATTGTCGTCCTGAATGGCTTGATTCCTTCCAAGCCCGAAGAATTCGCGACGGTGCAAAATCAAATTCGGGACGGGATGATTAACGGCATTGCGCTTACGAGCGCGTCGGCGGCCGCGCAAAAGATGGCGGAGAAGCTGCGGGCCGGCGGCAACATGGAGGCGCTGGCGAAGGCCGACAAACTGGACGTGGTGACGTCCGAGTTCGGAATTAACGATTCCGTCGAAGGGCTGGGCCCCGCGAGCCAATTACTGAACGTCTTCAATTTGCCTGTGGGTGCCGTCGCTGGCCCCACCAATATACAGGGCCGCGACGTCGTGTTTCAGGTGATCGGTCACGAAGTGCCCAATATCAAGGATTTCGTCGCCGAACGCCCGACCGAAATCGACGAGTTGAAGAGGCAGAAGGCGAAGGATCAATACGACCTGTTCATGGACAGCGTCATGTCGCAGCTGCGCGCGGATAAGAAGGTGCAGATTAATCAGGACAACCTGAAAAAGCTGGCCGCCTCCTACCGCGAGAAACGCTAGCCGAAAGCGAACGGTTGCGTGGCTTTCGTTCTCGACGTCTGGCACAGCCTCACGAATCCGGATGGCCTGCTCCATCTGCTGACGGCCGTTTTCACGGGAGCGTGGGGATATGCCCTCCTTGCGGGAATCGTGTTCGCGGAAACGGGATTGCTGGTGGGGCTTTTCCTGCCGGGCGATTCGCTTTTATTCACCATCGGCGTGGTCTCAGGCGCCGGCGGGTTGGATATTTTCCAAATCTTGCTGGTGTTGACGGTCGCGTCTGTCGCCGGCGACCAGAGCGGATATTTTCTCGGCAATCGCACGGGTTCGCGCATCTTCTCGCGCCCGGATTCCAGATTTTTCAAACAGGAATACGTCACCCGCACCATGGAGTTCTTCAAGCGCCACGGCGGGAAAACGCTGATCTATGCCAAATTCGTGCCGATCGTGCGCACCTTCGCGCCCTTCATGGCGGGCGTGGGAAAGATGCGCTACATTCGTTTTCTGTCCTTCAACGTTTTCGGTGGAATTGGCTGGGTCCTGTCGATGACCTTAGCGGGTTATTTTCTCGGCGGCGTTCCCTTGATCCGGCGAAATTTTGAAAAGGTTGTGCTGGGGATTGCGCTGGTGAGCGTGTTGCCGGTGATGCTGCAGTACGTACAATCGCGCCGCGCTCGGGCTCGTGATCGCGTTAGCGCTTAAGAGCTTCCAGGGCTTTTTGCACGACCGGATCGCGCTGCATTTCGATCTCGTCGCCCTTTTCCACGCCGAATTTCAGATTAAAAATATCCTGCTTGAGCTTGCTTTGGATGGCATCGCGATCACGCAGCCACTCGCCCACGCCCGGGCGAATGTCGCGCGCGGAAAGATACACCTGCAACTGATCCAGAATCGCCGGTGTGACTTCGAACCGGGCGTCTATCGGGTGGCTCTGCACATATTCGCTGGCGAACGTCGTCAGCGTCCCGGTCGCGTCCATCACCTGCAGCAGGCGGCTTTCCGGAGTAGGCCACACCGGCGTGTCCGGCTGAATGCCACCGCCGCCGTGAACCTCGCGTCCGGATTCGGTGTAGTAAAGGCCCGGTTTCGCGGCGACGCTTATATCGAGCGATCCGCTGGCAAGCGGCTTTTGAATGGAGCGGCCGCTGGGTGTGTAGTAAAACGCGACAGTCAGCGCGACCCCCGTATTCTGGCTCAAAGGCAGAACATTTTGGACCAGCCCTTTGCCGTAGGTGGGCTCGCCGAGGACGGTGGCGCGGTCGTGATCCTGCAATGCGCCGGTGAGGATCTCCGCGGCGCTGGCGGTGCGCCCGTCCACCAGAATGGCGACGGGAAATTTGTAAGGCTCGGAGCCGTCCGGCACGCGCACCTGCTGTTCCTCCTGATTGCGGCCGCGGATCGAAAAGATCAACTGCTTGGGCGCGAGGAACAGCGACGCCGACTTCGGCCGCTGCATGCACGGCGCCGCCGGGATTATCGCGCAGATCCAAAATCAAACCCTTGAGCTTCGCGCCGCCGATCTGGTCGATGATGTCCTTGGTCAGGCCTCCCGTGCGCCCTTCGAAGCTCTTGATGCGGACGTAGCCGATGCCGGGTGCGATTTCGAAGGGCCGATCGACACTAGGCGTATTGATCAGCTCGGGGAGAGGATGAGCCGGAAGACGCGGACGTTGCCGGGGTGGCGTACATCCAGCGCCACGGCTTTCTGCCGCGCGTAGGAAAGGAGTTCGACTAGCTGATCGGGCTCCAGCGGCGCGAGCGCAATGTTGTTGATCGCGAGTATGTCATCACCCGCGCTCAATCCCGCTTTGGCGGCGGGCGATCCGTCCATGGTTTGAAGGATGATGACGCGGCCCGGCAAAATGCTGACGATGGTCCCGAAGCCCTTCACTTCGCTCTGCTGCATTTGCTTGAGCTGCTCGAACTGCGTGGGATCGAAGAAAGAGGAGTGAGGGTCAAGCGTGCGCAGCATGCCGGGAATCGCGCCTTCGTAAATCGCGTGGTCGGGCGTCACGGGGTCCGCCGCTTCTTCGCCGACCAGGGAGAAGACGTCCACCATCTTTTTGATTTCGGGCACCAGCGCCGCAGCGGGATCGTCTTCGGCGCGCAGAATGGTCGCGGCCAGCAGACAAAAGAAGGCGGCGCGCGAGATGCGGAACTTCATGACTAGCGTCCTGAGTCTTTATGATAGGACGTTGCTTTGCGTTCGCGATGCCGTTCGAGCGCGAGCTCAATCAATCGGTCCAGCAGTTGCGCGTAGGGAAGGCCGGCCGCTTCCCACATCTTCGGATACATGCTGATCGACGTGAATCCGGGAATGGTGTTGATCTCGTTGATGAAAATCTTACCCGTGGACGACTCCATCAGAAAATCGACGCGGGCCATGCCTTCGCACTGCACGGCCCGGTAGCACTCCACCGCGAGGCGGCGGATTTCGCTGGTCTGTTCCGGCGTGAGATCGGCCGGAAGCACGGCCTTGGAGGCGCCAAGCACATACTTGTCGTCGTAGTCGTAAAAATCCTTCGAGGGCAGGATTTCGCAGGGCAGGGCGGCGACGGGTTCGCGATTGCCCAACACGGAACATTCGAATTCACGGCCGGCGATGTTACGCTCCACCAGGATTTTGTGGTCGAAGCGGCCGGCCAGTTCCACGGCGGCTTTGAGTTCCTCGCAATTGCTGGCTTTCGAAATGCCCACCGACGATCCCAAGTTTGCGGGCTTCACAAACACGGGGAAGGGAAAGCGCCCGCACAGGTCGTCGAGATTCTTCTCGTCGCGCGACGTGACCAGATATTCGCCGATGGGCAGGCCGCGCTCCACGCACAGGCGCTTCATCACTTCCTTATCCATCGATACGGCGGACGCCAGCACGCCTGCACCGACGTACGGCAGATCCGCCAGCTCCAGCAGGCCCTGCACCGTGCCATCTTCGCCGAACGTTCCGTGCAGAACCGGGAACACGACGTCGATGCCGGGATTCGCGGCCGGGTCGGGCGAAATAGCGCTCGGTATCCAGCGCCCTTCCTGCGTAATGCGGATTCCTTCGACGTCGTACTTGGTCGGGTCGAGCGCCTCAATGATCGATTTTGCCGATCGTAGGGAGACCTCGTGCTCGCCGCTTCGCCCTCCAAATAGAACAGCCACGCGCAGTTTCATAAGATCCGTTTTCCTAAGGCGCTCATGATCAGTTCGACGGCCAGCAGCGCCGTCCGGTTTGCCTCGTCCAGCACCGGGATTCACTTCCACGATTTCCATCGACATCATGCCGCCGCTATCGCAAATCAATTCCATCGCCAGATGCGCTTCGCGATAGGTGATGCCGCCGCGCACCGGCGTTCCCACGCCGGGCGCTTCGCGCGGATCGACGGCGTCCATATCGAGCGATAGATGAAACCCCGCCGTGCCCGCCGACACGATTTCGATCGCCTCTTTCATCACCGCGACGCATGCCGCGCTCGTCAATATCGCGCATGGTGAAGGGATGCACGCCCGTGCCGCGCACGTTCAGGCGCTCCACTTCATCCACGCTGCGCAGCCCGATCAGCGCGACTGACGATGGCTCGACTGGCGGGCGCGAAGCCGGCGATGTGCGTCAGTTCGCGCGGTCCCAGGCCGATGCAGACACGCCAACGGCATTCCGTGCACGTTGCCGCTGGGGCTGGTTGCAGGCGTGTTCATGTCGGCATGCGCGTCGATCCAGATCAAGCCCGTCTTCAATTGCGCCTTGCGAAAATGCCGAGACATTCCGGCGACGGTTCCCGCGGCGACAGAATGATCGCCGCCCAGCACCAGCGGAACGCGTCCGCCGTCGGCGGCCTTCTCCACCATGTCGGCCAGGCGCTCGCACGTGTGCGCGATCTGCGAAAGATAGCGGGCGTCGGCTGGGCCTACGGGTGCGGTCTCCGGCTGCTCCACGCGCACGTTGCCCAGGTCCTCCACTTCATAGCCGAGCGATGCGAGCTTGTCGTTTAGTCCGGCCAGACGCAGCGCCGACGGTCCCATATCCACGCCGCGGCGTCCCGCGCCCAGGTCCATCGGCGCGCCGATCATCGCGATGTGAGACTTCTTGCTTGCCATAGAGCTATTGTTGTCGCGAATCAGGGACGCGTGCGGTACATCATGCGCGGGAAGGCGATGCGTTTCGCGTATATGCTCCAGACCGCACATCCACGCGACGAAGCGCTCCACGCCCATGCCGAAGCCACCGTGCGGAACCGATCCGTATTTGCGCAGGTCCAGATACCAGTTGAAGGCCTCGCGCGGCAGGTTGTGCTCGTCGAGGCGCTTCAGCAGCAGATCCAGATCGTGGATGCGCTGGCCGCCGCCGATGATCTCGCCATAACCTTCAGGCGCGATGAAGTCCGCTCCCAGCGCCAGCTCGGGGCGCTCCGGAGCCGGCTGAAAGTAGAAGGCCTTGATGCTGGCCGGGAAGCGATCGACGATCACGGGACGATCGAGATCTTCGGTCAGCAGCGTCTCGTCGGTGTTGCCGAAATCGCTGCCCCATTGGATCTCGCTGCCCTTGGCCTGCAGCTTCTTCACCGCTTCGTCATAGGTCATGCGCGGGAAGGGCGACAGAATCGTTTCGAGCTTGCTTGTATCGCGCTCCAGAACCTTCAACTCTTCGCGGCGATTCTCCAGCACGCGGCCCACCACCGAAATCACCATCTCTTCGCCGACGCGCTTCACTTCTTCGAGATCGGCGAAGGCCATTTCGGGTTCCACCATCCAGAACTCGGTGAGATGCCGGCGCGTTTTCGATTTCTCCGCGCGAAACGTCGGCCCGAAGCAATACACCTTGCCGAAAGCAGCGGCGGTCGCTTCGCTATAGAGCTGGCCGGATTGCGCCAGGTAAACTTTTTCGTCCTCGAAGTAATCGACTTCGAACAGCGTCGTGGTTCCTTCGCAGGCCGCCGGAGTGAAGATCGGCGTATCCACCAGAATGAAGCCGTGCGAATCGAAATAATCGCGTATGGCCTTGATCACTTCGTGGCGGACGCGCAACGCCGCGTGCTGGCGGCGGCTGCGCAGCCACAGATGGCGATGATCCATCAGGAAATCTACGCCGTGATCCTTCGGCGTGATGGGATAGGGATCTTCTTCGGAAACACGCTGCAGGATTTCCGCGCTTTCCACGTCGAGCTCGTAGCCGCCGTGCGCACGTGGCTCGGCGCGCAGCTTCCCGCGCACGGTGAACGACGATTCCTGCGTCAGATTCTTGAGCGCCTCGAACGTCTCTTCCGGCAGCGCGCTCTTCACCGCGACGCATTGCATCACGCCGGTGCCGTCGCGCAATTGCGGGAAACAGATCTTGCCGCTGCGGCGCAGGTTATATAGCCAACCGGCGATCTCCACCGTTTCGCCCTCGTGTTGGCTCGCTTCGGCGATCGGTAATGCGGCGTACAGCGTGTTCAGGATTCATCGGGCACTCTCAGTTCCTCCAACCGGTCGAAAACGCGGCGCGCCTCATCGAGGGGATGTTCCAGCTCCGGCACTTCTTTCAGTTCCAGCACCAGAGGATACTGCCCGGCCTGCGAACGCAAAGTCTGCATCGCGCGCGGCCACTCGATGGTGCCTCCTTCGGCGAGCAACGGAAACAGGTGCTGATCCTCCTTCCCATTATTGTCGTGCACGTGGGTGGAGCGGATGCGGGACTTCAGCATCCGGTACGCCGTTTCCACGCCTTCATTCATGTTCGCGTGCCCCAGGTCGAAGCATACGTTCAGGTCCAGATGCGTCAGTTCGAAGAACGTCAGCAGGCGCTCAGCCGTCGAAAGACGGTTCGGCGTGTTCTCGATCAACACGTCCACGCCGCGCTGGCGCGCGAACAGGACGATTTCTTCCAGCGCCGAAAAGGCCGAGTCCACGGCACGTTCGCTAAATTCGGCATCCTTCACGCCGATGTGCTGTACCAAGTAACGAAACGGAATGGTCTCCGCGATTTCGATGGCGCGCTTGATTTCGTCCACCACTTGCAGGCGTTTCGCCTTCACTGGCTCCGTGATATCGATCACCGCGTCCGGGCCGGAGCGTCCCCATACCTCATCCGTGTACATCGGCGAGTGTATGGAATGCAGCTTCAGCTCGGTATCGCGAAACCAGTAGCCGAGCTCGGCCATCTGCGCACGATTGCGATAATCCAGATGCTGGCGCGCGCAGAAAAATTCCACCAGCGGGATGCCCGCGTGCCAGATGCGATCCAGCCACACCGTCGTAAGACGGTGTCCGACAAACAGATGTGTGGAAAGCGCTCTTTGAAGCGGTGGATCGGTCTGTGGCATCAATACCCGGCGGCTTTCCCCGAGAAACGGCGGTCGGCTGCCCCCTCTCTACGGCCTTTTTCGTCGATCAGGATCGCCTCCACGCGCGCCAGGACGACGCCCGGCGAATACTCGATATGGTAGCCACGCTGTTTCAGCTCGGCGGCAACCGCCGGAGCGATCTCTTGTTCAAGATACAGTGTATCGGGCATCCACTGATGATGAAAGCGCGGCGCGTTCACGGCGTCCTGCACGTTCATCCCGAAATCGACGACGTTGAGAATCGTCTGCAGCACGGCGGTGATGATGCGCGGGCCGCCGGGCGAGCCGAGGATCAGGAACGGCTTGCCCGCGCGCGTGACGATGGTGGGCGTCATGGCCGAAAGGGGCCGCTTGCCGGGAGCAATGGCATTGGCCTCGCCCTGAATCAGGCCGAACAGATTTGGCGAGCCCGGCTTCGATGTGAAGTCGTCCATCTCGTCGTTGAGCAGAAATCCCAGGCCGGGCACGGTCACGCGCGCTGCCGTATGCATTATTCAACGTGAACGTGACGGCGACGGCGTTGCCTTCGGCGTCGATGATCGAATAGTGCGTAGTCTCGCTACTCTCGCCTTGCGGCAAACCGGGGTGGACGTCGGCGCTGGGCGTCGCGCGGATGCGGGTCGATGGTCGCACGCCGTATCTTTATGTATGCGGGATCGAGCAAGCAGCTTCACGGGACTTTTTACGAAATCGGGATCGCCGAGATATTGGCTACGGTCGGCGAAAAACCGGCGCATGACTTCCGCCACGTAATGGATGGACGCGGCCGAGCCGGGGCCGCTGCTATCGTAGCCGCTGCCTTCCAGCATCCCCAGCATCTGCAGCAGCCCGATGCCGCCCGAACTCGGCGGCGGAGCCGTGAGGATCCCAAGCTCGCCATACTTGCGGCTTTGATACGATCCCGTGAGCGGCGTGCGCTCCACTGCGCGATAGTTGCGCAGATCGTCGAGCGTCACCAGACCCCCGTGCGCGGCCATTTCACTCGCCAGGCGTTGGCCGGTTTCCCCCTCGTAGAATTCGCGAGGCCCGTTTCTCGCGATGCGCGCCAGCGTCTTTGCCAGTTCCGGTTGCGTCAGGCGGTCGCCCTCTTTAAAGTTCTGCCCGTCTTTCAAAAAGATGCGGCGCGACTCCGGATCTTTCTCCAATCGCGAAGACTCGGCTTCGAGCGACTTGACCATCGTTGTCGGCACGGGAAATCCCCGTCGTGCGAGCTTAATGGCCGGTGCGATCACTTCTGCCCACTTGCGACGGCCGTACTTCGATTGCGCGAGTTCGAATCCGCGCACCGTTCCGGGCACGCCTGCTGCCCGCCAGCCGTCGATCGAGTCGCGCGTCGGATTGCCCTGAGGCATCCAGATACATGTCGCGCGAGGCGTGTGCCGGAGCCTGCTCCCGAAAATCGATGAACGTGGACCGGCCGTCGGCGAAACGGATCAGCATGAAGCCTCCGCCGCCGATGTTGCCCGCGAACGGGTGCGTCACGGCAAGCGCGAACCCGACGGCCACTGCGGCGTCGATCGCGTTGCCTCCACGCTTCAGTACCGCTACGCCCACGTCGGCCGCATGGGGTTCTTCGGCAACCACCATCGCGTGAGAGGCTATCACCGGCTCAGAGGCCTGCACGACGGTGGGACAAGACATAGCCAGAAAAAGCGGAATCGGCGCGGCCCAGTGTGCGGGTGACACTATCGACGATTGTACAAGGGTGAAGGCGGCTGCACCGCTATAGACCTCAAATCAAAGAATTTGATGGATAGAAAAAATCGATGGGCCCCATCAATTTATTAGAACTTGATCGGCTCCGGTTTTCCGTATACTAAACCTACTTCACGCCACGGAGCGCTCATGACAAAGTTGTCACTTTTATTTCTTTCCCTATGTACTTTTGCGGCCGCACAGCCGGTCGACCTGGAGAAACGACTTTCCGATCTGGAGAAAGCCACCAAATCGGCGCAATCGGCGGGCGACAACGCCTGGATGCTGGTCAGTGCCGCGCTGGTCCTGATGATGACCGGACCGGGCCTGGCCCTGTTTTATGGCGGGTTGGTCCGTCGCAAGAACATTCTCAGCACGATGATGCATAGCTTCGTGCTGATGGCCGTGATCAGCGTGCTGTGGGCGCTAGTCGGCTACAGCCTCGCCTTCGGGGAAGGCACTCCGTTCATCGGCGGCCTGCAGTACATGTTCCTGAACGGGGTGGGCGCGGCACCCAATGCGGACTACGCGGGAACCATTCCGCAGGGCACGTTCATGATTTATCAGTTGATGTTCGCCATCATCACCCCCGCGCTGATCTCAGGCGCCTATGCCGAGCGCGTCAAGTTTTCGGGTATGCTTCTTTTCACCATTCTGTGGACGCTGATTGTGTACTTTCCCATGGCGCACATGGTGTGGGGCAAAGGCGGATTCCTGAACGCCGCGCTGGGGGGCAAGGTTCCGACGTTCGATTTCGCGGGCGGCACCGTGGTTCACATTACGTCCGGCGTCTCGGCGCTGGTCTTCGCGCTTTATATCGGCAAACGCAAAGGCCTGGGAACCGAGGTCATGCGGCCCAGCAACCTCGTGCTCGCCACGGTCGGGGCGTGTCTACTATGGGTAGGCTGGTTCGGATTCAATGCCGGCAGTGCGTTGGCCGCCTCGTCGCTCGCAACCAGCGCGTTTGTCGCCACGCACTTTGCGACGGCAGCCGCGGCACTCACATGGATGGTGGTGGAATGGCTCCACAGCGGCAAACCCAGCGTGCTCGGCGCGATTTCGGGAGCCGTCGCGGGATTGGTCGCGATCACGCCCGCATCGGGCTTCGTCAAGCCGATGCCCGCCATGCTGATCGGTGTAATAGCTGGCGTGATCTGTTTCACCATGGTGGCGATCGTCAAGAATAAGTTCGGCTATGACGATGCACTGGACGCGTTCGGCGTGCACGGCATTGGGGGAACGGTGGGCGCCATTCTTACCGGCGTCTTCGCCACGAAAGAGGTTAACGATTTGCTGGGCGGCAAGCCGCTGGGAGCGGTGGACGGCAACGCGGGCCAAATCCTGAACAACACAATCGGCGCGGCGATAGCGTGGGTGCTTGGTATTGTGGGGACGCTTGTTATCCTCAAGATATGCGACTCCGTTGTCGGCATCCGTTGCGAAGCGCAGGAAGAGATTGACGGGCTCGATCTGAGCATGCACGGTGAGGAAGGCTACAGTCTGGAAAGTTAGGAGACGAGGATGAAGAAGATCGAAGCCATCATTCAGCCGCACAAACTTGAGGATGTCAAGGAAGCCCTGAAAAACATTGGTATTGACGGCATGACCATCACCGAAGTTCGCGGGCATGGCCGGCAGAAAGGGCACAAGGAAGTCTACCGCGGCATGGAATACCAGGTGGATCTGCTGCCCAAAGTAAAGGTTGAGATGGTTGTGCCGGATACGCGCGCCGATGAAGTGATCAACGCGTTGAGTGCCGCGGCGCGCACCGGTAAGATCGGCGACGGCAAAATCTTCGTCTTCGATGTAGCCGAGGCGGTTCGCATCCGCAACGACGAGCGCGGCGACGGTGCGCTCTAAACCATCTTCTGAGTTTTCTTCCCGGGTCCTGTTAAGCGTGCGGGCAGCGCTGTGTGTGTTTGTTGCGTTATCGGCCGCCGGTTGCGGCGACCTGCTTTCGCTCCACGCGCTAGCCGCTCCGGCCCAGCGTGTATTCGATCCTGCCATTGAAGGGACCTGGGAAAATAGCGACGAGCAGTTGCGCGTCGTCCGCGCCGGCGATCATTACGAGATCACGTTTCATCCGAAGAAGCAGCCGTCCGAAGATGTTCGCTGGGAAGCTACGCTCACAGATCTGAACGGCGTCCGTTTCGCCGACCTCTTGGCCCCAGACACCGTTGGCCACATGTTTGCGCGCGTCCAAGTGAACGCCGGTGAATTGCGGCTGGCGTTTTTCGATTCCGAATGGCTCCGCGCCCGGGTTCCACACGAGGAGGCCGACTTACAGGGCGCCAGGAAGCAAGCGGTACTAACCGTTTCCACCGCCCAATTGCGCCGCATGCTGGCGAAGTATTCGCATGAGGCGCGGGCTTTCGACTCACAGGAACACATTTGGCGCAAATAGCGCCGCGTAAATAAGTCTCGCCGCGCAGCCCTTGACTGGATCCGCCGCACGCGTTATAAAAAACGCATCCCCCAGGGTGAATTCAAAATGACCATGCCGGCCGAAGCACCAGGCGCGGAGACGCTCACATTGATCGAGGCTCTGGCTCACGAACTGCGCCAGCCGCTCAGCGCCATCGAGTCGACCGCCTACTATCTGACGATGGCTCTGCCCCGCGGCGAACGGCGCGCCCAGGAGCATGCTCTGGGATTACAAAGGCTGATTGAACAGGCCAACTGGATCCTGTCCTGCGCGGTCCAGTTGGCGGACACGTCCCCGCTGGCTCCTCAACTCCTCGACGTGGAGGAGCTGATCACGCAAGTTGTCGCCGCCCGTTTATCCGATGGCGGCGCTCCCGTCCAGCTTCACCTGGCGGGCGACCTTCCTCAAGTACGCCTTGATGCCGGGCGCGCACGGCATCTGCTTGAAAGTCTGCTGGCGATGATGACGCGCGGATCCTACCCGGAGCACATGCTGCGCGTGCGCACATCGCGCGACGCGGGTGTGGCGCTGGAGTTGTGGATCGATGTGCCGGGCCCTGGACCCGAAGCATGCTTCGGAGCAGGCGCCACGCTCGGGATCGACAGCGCGCGCCGCATTGTGGAGGCCCACGGAGGATCGTTCGAAAGCGAATTTGGAGTCGCGTTGCGCGACTCGGTTCAGGGCGCGCGGGTCCGGGCCGTCTTTCCCGAACCCATCGATGCCTAGACCGAGCCTCGTTCGCCGGCGCCACCCACCTACCTGCCGAGTGCCGCTTTAATGCCAGCCATGTGATGGTAGCTGTGCCGCACGGCGTGATCCTCCAGCATAAACTGGCAGGTAAGCGGTGCGTTGCTGTTCAGCGAAACGGATGCGGCGCGGTCCAGTTGTTCGTCGCCCATCGCACGTATCGCCGCAGCCGCCTCGGCGCTGTTTTTCGCCAACAGCGCGAGCGCCGCATCTTTCAAAGCGCCGTCGTTCGCGCCCGCGTGGTCGGCATTCATTTGATTCACGACGTCCCACGTCACGCCCGTAACCGGCTGCCCGGAGGCCAGCAGCTGGGCCAGCTGAATTTCGATCGGGTAAACGCTGGCGACGTGATGCACCACCACGCCGACCTTTCTCCCATCCCTGGGAAGGGGCGTCTGCCATTCTTTTTCGGTCAGCGCGGCCGCCAGGGCCGAAAGTTGCGCCGCGCCCGCTTCCAGGCGCGCAGCTAAGGCTTCTGATCTGTTGCTCATAGTTCCTCCGATGTTTTTGCGGTCTTCTTTTTTTAACGGACTTTTTAAACGGACACAACCACTCGCAGGAAAGCGGCCGGTATGTGAGTTCCGCCTTTCCTGCTCTGATTGTGCGCCTTTGCCAGTTCGACAAGTTGCGAGTAGAGATCCTCCTCCTTGCCGTTCTTGCTGGCGGCATCGAACGCATTCATCGTGGGACCGTAGAAGTGCCGGAAGACGTCGATCACCTGGGACGGAGTTTTGTCGGTAATGAAATGGAACGTGTCTTTCTGCAGCCTGATCTTTTCTTTCGCGATTCCGGCTTGACCGAACCGCTCCATAATGTTGCTCTCCACGCCCCATAGCATGGGACTGATAAAGCCTTCGGGCGGCGGAGGCGTAAACGCGGAGCTGACCTTCAACAGCTGGGACACGAACGTCGGATCGCCCGGAATCCAGTTGCCCATCACGACGCGGCCGCCCGGTTTCGTAACGCGGACCATTTCGCGCGCCACGTCGAACGGTTTCGGCGCGAACATGGCCCCGAACACAGAGAGCGTCAGGTCGAACGTGCCGTCCGGTACGCCTTGCAAATCGCAGGCGTCTCCTTCCTGAAACCGCAGGTTGCGCAGTCTCGCTGCTTCGGCGCGCTTGTTGCCCGCGGCCACCAGATTGCGGGCGATGTCGATGCCTGTGACATCGGCGCCCAGGCGCGCCATCGGCAGCGCTGTCGTGCCGTCGCCACAGCCCAGGTCCAGTACTTTCATGCTCGGGGTGATCCCCAGGGACTTCGCCAAGGCCTCGCCGGATTCCCGCATCGTAGCGGCAATGGCTGTGAAGTCGCCTTTTTCCCACAACGCTTTGTTGGGGCTCAAGACGGTTGCAGTTGTACTCATTTAAGTCCTCCTTGTAGTCGCCAAGGGTCGGGCCGGCTTCATCGCCGGCCTTTTCCCACCGTCAGTATGCCCGCAATCCCGCGGAAAGTCTTTGACCGGGCGTCCGGCGTTCTTGCCGTGGACGCCCAAAGAGTTCAAAGTAGCGCCGCTGCTGAGCCGTGACCGAAGGGAGCGGTCCAACGCGGTTTCCACACATTCTTTCACAACCGGGCTGACCAACTGGCCTGCGCTTACTCTTCCCAAAAACTCTGCCCGCGACTCCGCCGTCTATTTCAGCGAAAATATATACCACATGGACGTCCTCTCGGAAGTTCTGAAAGCCGTGAGGCTCGAAGGAGCCCTGTTCTTCAACGGGGAATTCTCCGAGCCGTGGTCGTTTCGAACGCCGCATTCGGCCGTTCTTGCTCCGCATCTTTCCCCGGGTTCGCAGCATATGATCGTGTATCACTTTCTCACCCAGGGGCGGGCTTACGCCCGGCTGGACGGCCAGACGGAAGAGCTCGAAGCCGGCGACATCGTGATTTTTCCGCACGGCGACGCGCATGTGCTCGGCCACGGCGCCTCGGAAACGCCGGTGGATTCCATGCAGATGTTCGGCCCACATCTCAACAACGGGCTAAAGCGCGTCCATTTCGGCGGCGGTGGGGAGCTCACCCGGTTCGTATGCGGATTCCTGGCCTGCGATCCTCGCATGTGCGAAACACTCCTGGCCGGCTTGCCCAAACTGTTGCGAGTGCGTGTCTCGAACGAGCCCTCAGGTAAGTGGCTCGAAAATTCCATCCGCTTCTCGGTTGGCGAAGGAACGAAGGATAGCGCCGGCAGCGGCCTCCTGGTCGCCCGCCTATCTGAGGTTCTGCTGGTGGAGACCCTGCGCTGCTACATCAATTCGCTGCCGCCCGATCAAACCGGTTGGCTCGCCGGCGCGCGCGATCCACTCGTGGGCAAAGCGTTGGCGCTGCTGCACAAAGATCCGGCGCATCCGTGGACCGTCGCGGAATTGGCGCACCGCGCTGGTCTCTCGCGCACACGCTTGGCCGAGCGCTTCACGCACTTTTTGGGCGAGGCGCCCATGGCTTATCTGGCGAAATGGCGCCTCAAGATGGGCGCCGAAATGTTGGAATCGAGCGAAGACAGCGTCGCCGAAATCGCCGAAGCCGTCGGCTATGGCTCAGAGGCCGCGTTCAACCGCGCGTTTAAACGAGAATTCGACTGCCCTCCCGCTCAGTTCCGCCGCGATCGCCGTTCCGCCCCGGCGCCACGCCCCGGCATGCGTAAAGACGCGCGAAGCCAACTGGTTCACGCCTGACCTCGCCGAATGGCTCCGTGTGAAAAGCATGCGGGAACGAAACCAAAGTGTACGGCAAGCCCCACCTGTCAAGGTGGGGAATACGATTCCTTATGAATTTTGGATCCCCGGTCTCACGACCGGGGCTGAGCAAATGGCCGGCGCGAGCCTTTGCACAGCCTCGACGCTCCGGTTTACGTCCCCGGTGTTACGATAAAGATTCCCCGCCATGGCTGCCGTAGTTCCCGACATTCTGGCTCGAATTGTCGAGCAAAAACGCGTCTCCCTCGCACGGCTGAAGCCGCGGCAGGCGGAGCTCGAACGCCGCGCGGCAGAGCGGTCGGCGGCGCGAAATGACGCAACACTATTAGGAGACAACGCTCGATTAAACAACGCTCGCGATTTTCGCGCGGCGCTGCTCGCTCAACCCCCTTCCATAATCTCTGAAGTGAAAAAAGCTTCGCCCAGCAGAGGTATCTTCACCGAAGATTTCCACCCCGCCTCCATCGCGCAAGCTTACGCCGACGGCGGAGCCGCCGCGCTCAGCGTCCTGACGGATGAAGAGTTTTTCCACGGATCGCTCGGCGACCTGGAAACCGCCCGCGCCAGCGTGGCTATCCCCGTTCTGCGCAAGGATTTTACGATCCACGAATTGCAGGTGGTGGAAGCTGCCGCGCACGGCGCCGACGCCATCCTGCTGATCGCCGCAATCCTGACCGTCGCCGAAATGCGCCGCTTTCGCGAGCTCGCCGAGCATCTGCACATGGCCGCGCTGGTAGAAATTCACAGCGATGATGAGCTGGGCCCCGCGCTCGATTCCGGCGCGTCGATCCTCGGTGTCAACAATCGCGACCTGCACACGTTTCAAGTGAGCCTCGAAACGTCCGAACGCCTGGCGGAGCGCATCCCCGCGGGCATCGTGCGCGTTGCCGAAAGCGGCATCCACTCCAGCGCCGATGTCGCCCGGCTTCGCGCGTCCGGATTTTCGGCGTTTCTGGTAGGCGAGCATTTGATGAAATCAGGAGACCCGGCCGGGGCCATCCGCGCCTTACGTTCATGACCTCGCCCCACTTCACGGTCCCGAATTTTGTCGTGAAGGTTTGCGGCATCACCCGGCGCGAAGATGCGGAAGTGGCCGCCGAGGCAGGCGCGTCCGCCATCGGTTTCATCTTCTACCCGAAGAGCCCGCGATACGTTGCGCCCGAGTTGGCCGCGAAATTAGGCGAAGGGCTTCCCTTGTGGAAAGTGGGCGTGTTTGTCAACGAGCCTCCGGCAACGATCGCCGCCGTCATGAGCGCGGCGCTTCTTGATGTCGTGCAGATTTACGGGGGCGGCGCGCCGCCGCATTCGCGCGTCTGGAAAGCGGTTCGCCTCGCGGCCTTAGGCGGTGTTGGCCTCGGGATGAGTGGAAGGCCGGAAGCTGTCCTTTTCGACGGACTGTCGAATGGCCTTCTGACCGATTGGGACTTCGCGCGCCGCTATGGAGAAACGCATAAGGTGATCGTCGCCGGGGGTTTGGATGCATCTAACGTGGGCGATGCGATCCGCGCCACAAAACCCTGGGGCGTTGACGCCAGCTCAAGCATGGAAACCTCACCCGGCGTGAAAGACCATGAAAAGATTCGCGGCTTCGTGAGAGCCGCCCTGCACGCCGGGCATGAAATCGGAATGGCCCAGTAGGAAAGCAGGCAAGGAAAGGCAACGTTATGATCACTTCGCAGCCGGACAGCACGGGCCACTTCGGACCCTACGGCGGGCGATTCGTGCCCGAAGTGTTGATGGCTCCCATTGAAGAGTTGGAGGCCGCCTATCGCAAGGCCGCGGCCGATCCGTCGTTTCAGGCGGAGCTCGCCGATCTGCTGCACAACTACGCGGGACGTCCCACGCCGCTCTATTACGCCAAGCGGCTGACAGAAATCGCTCGGCGGCGCGAAAATTTATCTAAAGCGCGAGGACCTGCTCCACACCGGCGCGCACAAGATCAACAACTGCATTGGACAGGCGCTGCTGGCACGGCGCATGGGCAAGAAGCGCATCATCGCCGAAACGGGCGCGGGTCAGCATGGCGTGGCGACGGCCACGGTGTGCGCGCTGTTCGGCCTGGAATGCATCGTCTACATGGGCGAGGAAGACATGCGGCGCCAACGCCTGAACGTCTTCCGCATGCGGCTGCTCGGCGCGAAGGTGGTCGCCGTGAAATCCGGCAGCCGGACGCTGAAGGACGCCATCAGCGAAGCCATGCGCGATTGGGTGACGAACGTCGATACAACTTACTATCTGCTGGGGTCGGCGTTGGGCTCGCATCCCTACCCGCTGATGGTGCGCGATTTTCATCGCGTGATTGGCCAAGAAACGCGCGACGAAATTCTCAAGCGCGAAGGCCGCCTGCCCGACGCTCTGTTCGCCTGCGTGGGCGGAGGCAGCAATGCCATCGGCCTGTTTCATGCGTTCATTGGCGATGAATCGGTGAAGCTGATCGGCGTGGAGGCAGGCGGACGTAGCGCGGAACTGGGTCAACATGCCGCGCGCTTTTCGGGCGGCGCTCCCGGAGTCCTGCAAGGCACGTTGAGCTATCTTCTGCAGGATGCCGATGGTCAAGTCGCGCTGACGCATTCCATATCGGCGGGCCTCGACTATGCAAGCGTCGGTCCGGAACACGCCTGGCTCCACGATCGCCATCGCGCTGAATATACATCCGCGACGGATGCGGAGACGCTGGCCGCTGCGCAGACATTGGCTCGCACGGAAGGTATCATTCCGGCTCTGGAATCCGCGCACGCCGTGGCGGAAGTATTAAAGCGCGCGCCCGCCGCGAAAGGCCAACTGTACGTCGTCAACATCTCCGGACGAGGCGACAAGGACACCGACATTTACCGCGAGAACCTACCTGACCTGGATGCCGACTAGAATTCAAACGACGTTTCACGAGCTGAAAGAAAACAAGCGCGCCGCACTGGTGGCCTACGTTACCGCGGGCGATCCTACGCCGCAGCGCACGCCCGCGATTGTGGCCGCGCTGGAACGCGGGGGCGCCGATATCATCGAGCTCGGCGTGCCGTTTTCCGATCCCATTGCCGACGGTCCCGTCATTCAAGCCGCTCCGAACGCGCATTGAAAGCCGGAACAAATGTCGCAAAGGTGCTGGACGTTGCGCGAAAAATTCGCGAGACATCGCAAATCCCACTGGTGCTGTTTACCTACCTGAATCCGGCGTTGCGTTACGGTTTGGAAAAACTGGCGCACGACGCGAAAGCCGCCGGCATTGATGGCTGCCTGTTGACGGATCTCAGCGTGGAAGAGGCGGGGCCGTACGTCAAAACCATGCGCGCCGCCGGCCTCGACACCGTTTTCCTGGCCGCGCCCACCAGCACGCCGGAGCGCTTGCAACTGATCGCGAGCTATTCCACGGGCTTCGTCTATCTGGTCTCGCGCACGGGCGTCACCGGTGAGCGCGTCTCGCTCTCCGATGCAGCCGGCGCCGCTGGTCAAAGCCACGCGTGCGGTCACGGATTTGCCGCTCGCACTCGGCTTCGGCATCTCCACTCCCGAACAGGCCTCGGCTGTTGCGAAAATGGCAGACGGTGTCGTAGTGGGAAGCGCGTTTGTGCGAATGATCGAAAAGCAGGCGACCGACCGCGAACTCGAAGCGTTTACCCGCGCGTTGCGCCAGGGAATGGACGCCAGGGGATAGCCCCAAGGAACAAACAATGACTGAGGCAGAAGCCGAATGGTTGCTCGCCGAATGCCGCCGCAAGATTGACTTGCTGGACTTCGAACTTCGGCAGATGTTGAACGATCGCGCCAAAATCGCGCATGACGTCGTACGCGCCAAGCGCATCCTGGGCCTTCCCGTCTATCAACCGCAGCGCGAGGAACAAGTGCTGCGCCGTGTCATGGCCGCCAATCCCGGGCCGCTTTCCGCCGCAGCCATCGAACGTATTTTCCAAACCATCATCCGCGAAGTGCGCGAACACGAGGCCACGGAATCGTGAGCGAGATCGCGAGCGATGTTGTGGAGAATGTTGTGAGGGACGGTGGTAGCGGAGCCTCCGGCCAGCCGTGGCGCGTGGTTACCATCGTCGGCGTTGGTCTCATCGGCGGCTCTTTCGCGCTGGCACTGCGCAAGGCTGGCTTCAAGGGCCGCATCATCGGCGTCAGTTCGCCGAATACCATCCGCGCGGCTCTGGAATGCGGCGCCATTGACGAAGCGTTGCCGCTGGACGCAGCCGCCGCGCAGTCCGACGTCATTTTTTTAGCCCAGCCCATTGAAAAAATCCGGGACACATTAGGCGAGCTCGATCGGCACCTGCGTCCGGGCACACTTGTCACCGATGCCGGCAGCACCAAGGCCGCCATCGTGGAACGCGCTGCCCAAACCATTCGCCAAGGCCGTTTCGTCGGCGGACATCCCATGGCGGGCAAGGAAGCGCGCGGTGTGGAAGCCGCCGACGCCGATCTGTTTCGCGGACGCCCGTGGGTGCTGACGTCGGGCTCCGGTTTGCCGGGCGCATTGTCGGAAGGCAGCGCCGAGCTCGAAAGCTGGATCCGCAAAATCGGCGCGCGCCTCGTATTTCTCCCTGCCGCCGAGCACGATCATCTGGTCGCGCTGGTGTCGCATTTGCCGCAATTACTCTCGACGGCGTTGGCCGCCTTATTTGCCGCAGAGCCCACGGCCCTACGCGTCGCCGGACCCGCCGCGATCGATCTTACAAGGCTGGCACTGAGTCCTTACGATGTGTGGCGCGATATTTTCGCGACGAACCCGGCGGAAATCGATGCCATCCTCGGAAAGTTCATCGCGCAGCTCGAAAAACTTCGCGCCGAACTGAAGGACACCGCGGCGATGTCCGATCAATTTGACAGTGCTGCGAAAGCCGCGCGAGCCATTAGACGTTCGAACGAATAAAGTGGACCCCTCCGCCCGGCGTCCTGATATGCTGAGGGTAGCGAGGCACTATGAAAACCCGTCGCGAATACGAATCGCAGGAAATAGAAGGAGCAAACGTGGAAGACGATAACAAGCTGTCATATTTCTTCTTGGGTTTGGGACTGGGTGTTGTCGCGGGCGTTCTTTTCGCGCCGAAATCCGGCTCGGAGACCCGCGATTTTCTGACGTCGAAGGCGAATGAAACAGCCGACCTGGCCAAGCGCCGCGCCGCGGAAGCGCGCGAAGCAGCTATGGACACTTACGATCGCGGTGTTGCCACTGTGCAGCGTACCAAGGAAAACCTGTCGGCTGCCGTCGAGGCGGGCCGCCAGACCTATCGCGAGGCCACCAGCAAGCCGGCGACGGCCGAATAGGCATCCTCCGGGCAAGAAATCCAGGAGCAAAAGGAGAGGGCGCGCGCCGCACGCCGGGCGAAAGTTTGAAGCGGCGGGAAGACGCCTCGGAGAAACATGGACGACCACACTCTGCTCGCGATCATGACGGTTTTCGTGATCGTCGCCGCACTCGCTTTGATTATTCAGGCTGGATGTTTGATCGGCGTGTACAAGGCCTCGCGCGGTATGAGCGACAACGTCCAGCGCCTGATGCCGAAAATCGAGTCTCTGCTCGACATATCGCGCAAGACCGTGGAAGACAGCCGCACGCAGCTCGCCGATATCACCGCCAAGGCCAGCGATATCCTGGAGACCACACGCGGGCAGGTGCGGCAGATCTCGACGAACAGCGGCAGGTTCGACTTGCCGCCGCACTCGACGATCGAGATCTGCTCCCGATCGGCGTCGTGGCCGAGCGCGTGGAACACGAACGGGAGCGCGATCTTCTCAGGCCATCCCCTCGACGAGGATCGCCGCGCGCGAGAGCAGGAGCTCGGAGCGCTCGGCGTCGAACTCGCACATGACGCGGAAGGAGTCGTCGACGTCGATCGGCCGCAGCCGCTCGACCGCCGTGACCCCGAGCTCGTCGCGGCTGACGAGATTGACCTCGCCGAGCGCGGCGATGTTCAGCAAGCCGGGGCGCGTGGGTCGTGAAGAAGATCTGGTTTCCGGCCTCGGCGAGGCGTCGGATCACCCGGTAGAGATAGCGGTGCCCCTGCGGGGCGAGAAAGAGCTCGGGCTCCTTGATCGCGAACACGACTCCCGAGGTCTCGGCCGCGCACGCCTCGAGCCCGCGCACGAGCGCGACCCGGGGCGCGGGTGCGGAGGCGAGCGCGTCCCGGACGAGCGCTTGCACCGCGGCCGCGGCAGCAGAGCCCGCCGTCCGGCGAGCAGGTCGCCGCCGCGGAGAGCCGCCGGGAAGTGGACGATCGGCGGGGCGCCGCGCCGTCGGCGAGCGAGACGGTGCGGCCGTCGGAGAGGGTGGCCTCGATCGAGAGCTCGCGCTCGCCGGCCGTCACGTCGGTCGAGAAGATGTCGAAGCTCGGATCGAGAAGAGCGCGCAGCCCGAAGAGCACGTTCGACTTGCCGGCGCCGGGCTCACCGACGAACGCGCAGATCGAGCCCGGCCGCAGGACGAGCCGCCGGGCGCTGCGGAAGTTCACGACGCGGATCTCGCTGAGCAGCACGCAGCCGTAACCGTCCCACACGCGAACGGTCCGGCGGCGGAAGCGGAGGGGGGGGGGGGGGGGGGGGGGAGAGGGGGGGGGGGGTGAGGTGGAAGGAGGGGGGGGGGGGGGAGGGGTGGGAGTCGGGGGGGGGGGGGGGGGGGGGGAGGGGGGGTGGTGGTGGTCGGGAGAGATGGGCGGCGCTGCAGAGGGGCATGCCTGGAGGGGGGCGGTCGAGGGTTCCGTGGGGGGGGGGTCCGGAGGCGCGTCCCGGGGGTCGGGGACGGCGACGTCTCGGGTGGGCCGGGGCCGAGCATGGGGCGCTCGTCGGCTTCGTGGCGGTCTCTGTCGACCGGTCGCCCCGGGCCGTCGGTCGCCGTCCGGGCGGACGGCCCTGCGGCGGCCTAGCAGCCGCCGGAAGGCATTGCCGTACACGTCCCGCCCCGAGCCGTCGAGCGCGACGATCTTCGCGTCCCCGGTCGCGTGCGCGCGCGTGTCGGCCGCGACGTACACGCCGTTCCGCACCGGCACCGAGTACTCGAGCCGCCGTTCTTCCCGACGACCCCGATCTTCGCGACGCGGCCGGAGGCGAAGCCCATCAGCCGGCCCACGACGAGCCCGCCGCCGCGGTGCGGCCGACCGTCGAGAGATCGAGGACGGGCTCCGCCCGCGACGGGTACGCCGGGGCCGGGGCACCGCGCACCGGCGAGGAGCGGCGTGTCTGCGGCGGCGCTCGCGCGGCCCCGGCCCGCGCGTCGCCCCTGCCCGTAGCAGGTGGTGCCGTCGAGCCGGGCGAGCGTGTAGAACGAGCGGCCGCCGCCGCGGAAGACGCGGTCGATCGAGACGTACCCGAGCCGGGCGAGGTTCCGCACCGGGATCACCGCGGGCGTGGGGCGCACGCCGATCGCCTGCTCGGTCAGGATCGTGAGCGTCCGCCAGTCGTTCGTCGTGAGCGACGCCGGCGGGACGGACGGCCGTCCGCCGCCGCGGTCGCGGCGACGGCGAGCGCGGTCGCGAGCGCCGCGAGGGCTGCGGTGGCCTTCCTCATCTCGTGCCGGTAATCGGCAGGAACGCGCCGGGCCGTAGCCCGCTCAGCGGCGGATCTCGTCCTCGAGCAGCGCGATGACGGCGTTCGCCCAGTCGGCGACGTCGTCGCGCGGCTCCTGGTCGCGGATCGTCATGAACCCGCGGAGGAGCGCGTCGAGCTCCGGCTCGGTGAGCATGTCTCCCGGCTCGACCTCGCCGGAGTCGCCGAGCTGGCCGCCGTCGGCCTCGGCCTCGCGCACGGCCGCGAACCGGACGAGCCACGCGCGCCCGCCGGCCGCCGCGGCGAGCTGCTCGAGGAGCTCGTCGACCCGCCGCCGTCCCTCGGGCGTGAGCGCCGCGACGGCTTGGCCAGGTACTCGCTGTGATGGTCGGCCGGCACGGCTCGCGCATCTTCTCACGCGAGCGAGCGGACGACGCGCGCCGGCGTCCCGAGGGCGAGGACGCGCGCCGGCAGGTCGCGCGTGACGACGGCGCCCGCGCCGACGACGGTGTCCGCGCCGATCGAGACGCCCGGGCAGACGATCACCCCGCCGCCGAGCCAGACGTTGTCGCCGATCGCGATCGGCTCGGCCGCCTCCCACTTCGCCCGCCGCGCGTCGGGGTCGAGCGGGTGCGTCGGCGTGAGCAGCTGCACGTACGGCCCGATCTGCACGTCGTCGCCGATCACGATCGGGCGACGTCGAGCGCGACGAGCCCGAAGTTCGCGAACGTCCGCGCGCCGACGTGGATGTGGGAGCCGTAGTCGCAGTAGAACGGCGGCCGGATCTCGCTCCCCTCGCCGATCGACCCGAGCAGCTCTTCGAGGATCCGCCGCCGACCCGCGGCGTCGTCGGGCGCCGAGTCGTTGAACGCCTTCGAGAGCGTCGCGGCCCGCAGGGCCTCCCGCGCGAGCTCGGGGTCGTCCGCGATGTAGAGGTCGCCGGCGAGCATCCGCTCGCGCTGGCTCCGGGTGTCGTCGTCGGGCACCGGCGCACGTTAACGGCGGCGCGCTCGGGGCAACGTCAGAGGCCGCGGTCGCGCAGCCAGGCGACCGCGAAGTCGACGGCGTCGCGCTGGCGGAAGAGGCGGGACTCGGCCGATCCGATCCGGTGCCGCTCGACCCCGTGCGCGAGCTCGAAGGCGTGCCCGAGCTCGTCGAAGAGCTCGTCGCGGAAGTCGATGTCGTCGAAGCTCCGCCATGCCCGCGCGCCGTCGACGAGCACGGGCGCGCCGTTCCGTCGCGGGCGGGCGCGGCCGGTCCTGTACTCGGCGAGATGGAACGAGGTGTTGCTCGCGTACGGGGCGCCGAGCAGCAGCACCTCGCCGTCGAGCTCGTACACCCGGGCGAGCGGCGAGCGCTCGCCGAGCGAGAGCTCGAGCCGATGGTCGTCGGTCACGACCTCGGCGATGCCGGCCCCACGCGGCGAACGACACCTGCGGGTGCGAGCTCCTGCGGACGCCCGGCCAGCTCGCGGAACACCTCGGGCACGACGCCGACGCCGCGGGTCGGTGTCACGCGCGGATCGAACGCGGGCATCGTGTCCCGGATCGTCTCCACCCAGTCCGCCGGGACGGGCGGGTTGACCCAGCCGGCCGGGTCGCTGTAGCCGCCGCTGTGCGTCGGCATCACGATCGTGCCGTCGGGAGTGACGGCTTCGAGCAGCGCCTCGATGACGGCGACCGGCCCACCCGAGACCCAGCCGAGCGCCGACAGCGCCGAGTGCACGAGCAGCACCGCGCCCGGCTGCACGCCGGCCGCCCGCAGGTCTCGCGTCAGCGTCTCGACCGTCCGCGGCGAGTCCGTCCGCGCGATGATCTCCGCCTCGCGCACGCGGAGGAGGCTAGCGGCTCGGCCCCCCCCTTGTAGGCTCCACCTCGTGGCCGGGGGCGTGCGGGTGTTCGTCGCGTGCTCGCTGGACGGCTTCATCGCCGGCCCGGACGACGATCTCTCGTGGCTGCCGGGCCCCGACCCGAGCGGCGAGGACTACGGCTACGGCCCGTTCCTCGCGGAGACCGCTGCGATCCTCATGGGCCGGCGGACGTACGAGGTCGCGGCCGGCTTCGAGACCTGGCCGTACGGCGAGACGCCGGTCTTCGTCGCCACGTCGCGCCCGCTCGACCCGGTCGTCCCGACGGTCACCGCGATCGCGGGTGCCGCGCCCGACC
The DNA here is from genome assembly GCA_963699945.1 of Terriglobia bacterium. Taxonomy (GTDB): domain Bacteria; phylum Acidobacteriota; class Terriglobia; order Bryobacterales; family Bryobacteraceae; genus Palsa-187. Next base: position 648 of record CAVOVW010000006.1, on the reverse strand, counting down.
TGCTCGCCGCCGTTCGAGCCGAGACCGACGGCCCGGTCTACCTCGACGGGGGCGCGTTGATCCGATCGTTTCTCGACGAGGACCTGATCGACGAGCTGACCGTGACCGTCGTGGGCGTGATCCTCGGCAAGGGCGTCCCGCTCTTCGCCGGGACGGAACGGCCGCGGAAGCTGACCCTCGTCTCCGCGGTGCCGTACCCGAGCGGGCTCGTGCAACTGCGGTACGTCCCCTCGGGGCAAGCCGGCGAAGCGGGCGCCGTGAAAACCGCCTGCCCACTCGCGGAGTACCTCCACCGACTCTCTGAACACAGGAGAAAGGAGATCTCGTGAGGATCCGCCTGATTCGGCCGGTCGTGGCGCTCCTCGTCTTCTCGATCATCGCCGTCGGAGCGCTCACGGCATGCGGCTCGTCGAGCACACCGTCGAACGCGCCGACGCCGGCGACGCCTCAAAACGCGGACGGATGTCCCGCAGGCTCGACCATCCCTCGGGCGGCGGCGACCAGGACGGCGACAACAGCGGCGGCGCGAGCGACGGCGACGGCTGCCTGTAACGGGCCGGCACCGTGCCGTCCCGGGTCGCAGCTGGGATGACAGCCGCACGGGCCAGCGCGCTCCCGTCCACGGCCGCGACGCTCAGCGAAACAGAT
>CAVOVW010000005.1:0-298869 GCA_963699945.1 Terriglobia bacterium | reverse complement strand
GGGATAAGAAAGTGTTAATAGAACGGTCTGGAAAGGCCGGCCATAGAGGGTGACAGCCCCGTATATGAAAATGCAATCCTCTTTCAAGTGGCTCCTAAGTACCGCGGGACACGTGGAACCCTGCGGGAATCTACCGGGACCATCCGGTAAGGCTAAATACTCACTTGCGACCGATAGTGAACTAGTACCGTGAGGGAAAGGTGAAAAGAACCCCTGCGAGGGGAGTGAAATAGTACCTGAAACCGCATGCTTACAAGCAGTGGGAGGGCTATGCCGCGCAAGGCGGAATGCCTGACCTCGTGCCTATTGAATAATGAGCTGGCTAGTTTATCTCAGTGGCAAGGTTAAGCGTAAGCGAGCCGAAGCGAAAGCGAGTCTGAATAGGGCGTTCAGTCGCTGGGATAAGACGCGAAGCGGGATGATCTACCCTTGGCCAGGATGAAGTCCGTGTAACAGCGGATGGAGGTCCGAACCAGTGTTGGTTGAAAACAGCTCGGATGAGCTGAGGGTAGGGGTGAAAGGCTAATCAAATTCCGTGATAGCTCGTTCTCTCCGAAATAGCTTTAGGGCTAGCCTCGCGTGGTCCGTCGCGGTGGTAGAGATCTGGATGAACTAGGGGCCTTCCCAGGTTACCGAATTCAACCAAACTTCGAATGCCGTAAACGAGTAGCGCGGGAGTCAGACGGCGGGGGCTAAGCTTCGTCGTCAAAAGGGGAAGAGCCCAGACCATCAACTAAGGTCCCTAAATTCATGCTAAGTGGGAAAGGAAGTCGAGTGCGCTCAGACAGCCAGGAGGTTGGCTTAGAAGCAGCCATCCTTTAAAGAAAGCGTAATAGCTCACTGGTCGAGTGGACTCGGTGCCGACAATCCAACGGGGCTCAAGCATGGTACCGAAGTTATGGATGCGCTGGATTCATCTAGCGTGTGGTAGGAGAGCATTCTTAACTGATGTGAAGGTGTAGCGAAGCAGCACTGGATCGTTAGGAAGAGACTCTGCCAGCATAAGTAGCGAAAAACCAGGTGAGAACCCTGGTCGCCGTAAGTCTAAGGTTTCCTGAGAAAGGTTAATCCGCTCAGGGTTAGTCGGAGCCTAAGGTGAGGCCGAAAGGCGTAGCTGATGGACACACGGTTAACATTCCGTGACTACGAACGTTCGATCAAGACCGATGCGGGGACGCAGCGTGTAAGTCCTCTGGGCGCAATGGTTTCAATCCAGGGTGAAGCGAGGTTGGGAAGGGGAAATCCGCCCGGCCGTCTGCCAGGAAAATCCGCTAAGGAGAACGGTCGTATCCGTACCACAAACCGACACAGGTGGACGAGATGAGTATTCTCAGGCGCTCGGGTGATGGTATTGTTCAGGAACTAGGCAAATTAGCTCCGTAACTTCGGGAGAAGGAGTGCCCTCAGCAATGGGGGTCGCAGCGAAACGCGTCAGGCGACTGTTTAACAAAAACACAGGTCTCTGCAAAGTCGAAAACGACGTATAGGGGCTGACGCCTGCCCGGTGCCGGAAGGTTAAAGGGAGAGGTTAGCCGCAAGGCGAAGCTTTGAACTGAAGCCCCGGTGAACGGCGGCCGTAACTATAACGGTCCTAAGGTAGCGAAATTCCTTGTCGGGTAAGTTCCGACCTGCACGAATGGCGTAACGATCTGACGACTGTCTTAACATGCCGCCCGGCGAATTTGTGGTTCCGGTGAAGACGCCGGATGCCCGCCACAAGACGGAAAGACCCCGTGCACCTTTACTATACCCTATCAATGAATTATGGGGTGCTCTGCGCAGCATAGGTGGGAGGCTTTGAACCCGGGATTTTGGTTTCGGGGGAGCCAACGGTGAGATACCACCCTGAGCATTCTGTGATTCTAACTTACTCCCGTAATCCGGGAGAAGGACATTGGTAGGCGGGTAGTTTGACTGGGGCGGTCGCCTCCTAAATTGTAACGGAGGCGCTCGAAGCTTGGTTCAGGAGGTTTGGAAATCCTCCTTCGAGTGCAATGGCATAAACCAGGTTAACTGCGAGACCAACGAGTCAAGCAGGTGCGAAAGCAGGACATAGTGATCCGGTGGTTCTGTATGGAAGGGCCATCGCTCAACGGATAAAAGGTACGCCGGGGATAACAGGCTGATCGGAGTCAAGAGTTCACATCGACGCTCCGGTTTGGCACCTCGATGTCGGTTCATCGCATCCTGGGGGTGTAGAAGCTCCCAAGGGTTAGGCTGTTCGCCTATTAAAGCGGTACGTGAACTGGGTTCAGAACGTCGCGAGACAGTTCGGTCCCTATCTGTGGTGGGCGCAGGAAATTTGAGAGGGGTTGACCTTAGTACGAGAGGACCGGGTTGAACAGACCTCTTGTGATCCAGTTGTCACACCAGTGGCATAGCTGGGTAGCGAAGTCTGGTCGGGATAAGCGCTGAAGGCATATAAGCGCGAAACCTTCCTCGAGATGAGATTTCCCAAGCGAAAGCTAAGAAGGGCCGTGGAAGACGACCACGTTGATAGGACGGATGTGTAAGCGTAGCAATACGTTGAGCTGACCGTTACTAATAGCCCGTTCGGCTTGACCATAAAATTTTACTGTGGATACAGAGTAGTAATACGCAGGCGCTGCAAGGCGCGAACGCGTTAAACAGAAAATTAGTGTTAAGCAGCTTGTAGTGCTCATAGTTTTAAAAATTGTGGCAGGCCCGTCAATATTCAAGTCAAAGAGTTGCGTCCTTTACAGGGCCGGCTCTTTGAATCAAAACCAGTTTTGGGTGACTGTAGCGAGAGGGATCCACCCGTTCCCATCCCGAACACGGAAGTTAAGCCTCTCAGCCCCGATGGTACTGCACGCGCGAGTGTGTGGGAGAGTAGGACGTTGCCCGATTAAATTAAGAAGCCCCGGGCGAAAGCTTGGGGCTTTTTCTTTTCAATGGCCACTATTAACCCCGGCGTGAAGTGACCGGTACGCAGGATCTGCTGTTGGCATGCCTCTGTTCCGGTCCACTTTGTTCAATCGTAGTTCAGCCTTGTCATTTCAATCGCGGGTCTTTTTCCCCGTAGGCGGTGGAATTGGGGCGGACCTGAAAGTCGTTTTTGGCCTTCTAGGGGCTAAAATTGCCTGGAGCGAAGTTTCCAGACTTCTGTGGCGTTCGCGTATTCGGCCTTCGAGATCAAGGGTTTCTTGCAAGTGCTTCAGGCCCCAATACCCGGACGAACTGCGGAGAGCAGCCACGATCGGCGAGGCCGCGGTTAAGGATTTGAATTCTGTGTGCGATTCCCGAGGTCCGCGAGCAGGCCTAACGGCCTTCCCTAATAAGACTCGTTCATTGTGAGCAAAGTGTGTTCCGTGAAACGGCAATTTATAGTGACCCGCTACGAAAAAATATGCCTGAATGAATGTAGCGTCATTAGCGCTGAGACTGATATGGTACACAAAATGCGGAGAACACCTTGGCGAAGTCTTTGATGTCAAGACTTGTCGTCTCTCCCGCTGGCAAACGACCCTTCAACGCATCGTGCTTTTGGAAGAGTGATTCATACGCCTGGCTGTAAAAGATGCTAATTTTGTCGGGGATATTCGCCGCGTCGCTGTAAGTCAACAGCATGATGGACAGCAGCAGCGGGTTCGACAAAAAGGACTCGTGGCGAGCGAATAGCCCGTCCCGAAGCTCCGAAATAAAATGCGCTTTAAGGCCCTCGTCAATTGGAGTCTTTTGAGCCAAAGCTGCTGCGCGATCGAGGTCTAGCGGTAGCACTTGAAACTGGGTGAAGGAGCTCCATCCGGATAGGGTCTGGTCCGGACGCGACGAAATTACCAGCCAATTCCTTGGGTATTTTAGCCTGATCTCCTGGATTTCTTTAGCCGCTCTTTTACGATCGGCACGGTTCAGCTCGTCGAATCCATCGAGCATCAGATCGAAATGTCCCGCCTCAAGTGCTACTTGAAAATATGTATCGTCGACATCCAAGCCGTTCTCCTGCAGCGTTCGAAGCAAAGCGTCGCAGATCAGTTCCCCATCATTAAGATGTCGCAGCTCAAAATAGATGGGGGTTTTTGCGCGGCCTGTTATCGTGCTCACAAGTAGATGCTTCATCGTCATAGTCTTGCCGGAGCCCCCGGAGGCGACGATAAAGCAATGAGGCGCAACCGCTGCAAGTTCAGTCGCTGAGGCGTTCGCGATGACGCGACGCTCCGTGCCTAGGTCAAGTGGCACGAAAAAGTTGTATATAGGCAGCGGCTCGTGCCGAATGAAGAACGACTTCGCCTTCGAATGCTGCGCCAATAAACGCTCAATGTAACGCCCGTATGTCTTCTCAAATTTAGAGCGCGCCCAGTTCTTCGTATTCTTCGCACTCGACTTTACGAGTTCCCAGGCGCCGTCAATGCGCGACTCTAAGAATTCGGCCGCAACTTTATTTACGTCCAAACCCTGCTCTTCCATAGGACGTAATGCTATCACGGATATCCTGACGATTTCGTGATCCCGATCTCGCGGAAGCGGTTAGCGCGTGCGTCGCCACGGCAAAAATCGGATCGCCCGACTTCGCTCGGGGCGGTGAGCCGAAACAGAAGCTCCCTCACCCGCTGAAGCGGGATTCGGGATGACGCGGGCTGCGGGTGCGGGCGGGGGAAAACCGGGACAGACGGACATTTCTCAGTTTTTCACAACAGGATTGGGGCGGTTCCCGGCCGTTGACAACCTCCACTACACCGTTAGTCGCCGTTCTGGCAGGCACATCGAGTTTCTGATCCGCGCCATTCCCTCTATCGCCCTGTTTATCATTCGAGCCGAAAGCAGTCTTACCGGCCGGCAAGTTTTTAAGTTCTCGTCGGGACGCAGCGCGGTCCTGGTGCGTTGGCGTGGCGAACAGCAGATCTCTCGACTTCGCTCGGGATGACATCCGCTTGTGTTGAGGTAACGTGGTCCTGATCTCGCGGGGGCCGTTAACGCGTGCGTCGCGGCGGCAAAAAGCGGATCCTTTTTGAGTTCACGTGCGACTTCGCTCGGGATGACAGACGGTTGGCTCGGGGCGCTGAGCCGAAAAGCAGGTCCATCCCGCTTGGGGGCACCCGCTGAAGCGGGATTCGGGATGACGCGGGCTGGGGTTCGGGATGGGAGACAGGAGTAGGAGTCAGGAGACAGGAGACGGTCCGAGTCGGATGCGAAAGGCGCGAAGTCAGCATGGGGCCCGCGGTCGCAAGCTTTGATGGAGAAGGCGGCTAGCCCCGCGCTTACGCACGGGGCTCCTCAGAAACCAGATGACGCGGGGAAGAAGACAGTCCGAGACGGATGCGAAAGGCGCGGAGACAGTCCGGAACGGACGCGAAAGGCTCGAAGTCAGCAGGGGGCGCGGCGGTCGCAAGCTTTGATCGAGAAGGGGGTGGCCGGCGCAGGGGGCTCCTCAAAAAATCTATGCCGCGTAAACCAGATTCGGGACAGCTGGATCTGGCGGAAGTGTTTCGACGCGTGCAGCAACAGATGCTCGCCGATCTTTCTGTCGGGGGACTGTTTGAGCATGCAAGCTCCGCGGGTGCGGCGACGGAGCATCACTGGATTCAGCTGTTCCGAAGATATCTGCCGAAACGGTATCGGACCGCTCCGGCGTTTGTGATCGATTGCGACGGGCGGCGGTCCCGGCAGATTGATATCGCCATTTTCGACAACCTGTATTCTCCTCCTTTATTCCCGCACGAGGCCGGATTGCATGTTCCCGCGGAAAGCGTTTACGCCGTATTCGAAGTAAAGCCCACCATTTCCAAACAATGGCTGCGCGATGCGGCGGAAAAAGCCGCGAGCGTGCGAGTGCTGCGGCGGACGTCGGCTCCTATTGTGAAGAGTGGACGGAGGCGGCGCGCGGCGATTGAGCCGCAGCCGATACTGGCGGGATTGCTGGCGACGAGCTCGGTGTGGTCGGCGGAAACGTTCGCGGAGAATGTGAGGGATGCGCTGAGTGCTCCGGCGGGGGCGCCGGTTGGGTCGTTACGATCGGGGGCGGGCGTGTTGCGGCATTTGTCGCCGCTGCTGGCATCGTACCGGCTGGACCTGGGATGCTCGCTGGCGCACGGAGCGTTTGAATTGCTGGAGATTCCGTCGCCGGAGTTTCCGTCGCCGCACATACAGGTGTCCGAGCCCGACGAGGCGCTGATCTTCTTCATGCTGCGGCTGCTGGATCGGCTGAGGGAACTGGGGACGGCTCCGGCGGCTGATTTTATGGAGTATGGCAGGTTTTTGAAATCGTTTCAGCGATAGGACGGCGGCGCTAAGCGTTTGCCGAAAGATAGTGGTGGGGCCCCGCTCCATTACTGTCGCGGTTCCGATAGATAGCGGTGAGGGCCCGCTCCATTACTGTCGCGGTTCCGATAGATAGCGGTGGGGCCCGCTCCATTACTGTCGCGGTTCCGATAGATAGCGGTGGGGCCCGCTCCATTACTGTCGCGGTTCCGATAGATAGCGGTGGGGCCCGCTCCATTACTGTCGCGGCTCCGAAATGCTGGGCGAGCGTTGTCGGTGTCACATGCGGCTTCGTATCAAGCGGATACAGTCGAACGGAAAAAAATTAGTCGTCGCGGCGCTTTCCGTCATCAGCATCACGGGCAGCAAGAAGATTCTCCGTACGTAGAACCAACAAGGATATTCCATGAATAAGAACACAATCGCGGGTAGCGTGATTACTTTGGCAGTTGCGACGCTGGGATTCTTTCCGGTGTCGTCTGCCGTCGCGGCAATTCCTGTTCCGGATTCCGAACACGTAAACGACCTCCTTTCGGACGCCAAAACCATGGCGTATCGGTTGAAAGAAGACGCTGGTGCCATGGAGTCTTACTCGCGTCTGAACCTCAGTTGGCAAAGTCACGGCAACGCGATTACCCGAATCAAAGAGCACATCAACGATCTTGGGAGTCAGGTCACGAAGCTCAAGGATGCGAAAGACGGCGCTTCGCCCTGGCAGAAGAATGCGATTGATCGTATCACTCCAGTACTGCAAGACCTGGCGGCAACGACCACATCAGTCATCGAGCACATCAACAAAAGGCCGGCGATGTTCACTTCGCCGGAATACAAAGATTATCTCGAGGCCAACGCCGATTATTCCGCGGACCTGGCAGCCATGATCGGAGAGTTTGTCGAGACAGCAAAGGCAAGGCAGAGGCTGGAGGCCTCCACTGAGAAGGTCGAAGTCGCTTCCCGTTGAAGCGCCCAGGACGCCCGGCTGGACATACGCTCAGCGAAAGTCCCAGCCGTGGGCTCGGGAAGTAAGGGACCCCGAAATCCCCTCGGTCCCTTGCTTCCCGTGACGTAAACTGAGAGCGTCATGCCTGCCTGCACGGGTTCGTTCCGGGCCTTGTTGCTGTACGATATCGCGGAGGAAATCGATCTGGCCGCCCTGCGCGGCATCCTTTCGGCGGAGCAGCCGGCGCGATCGCCCGGATTCAGGCTTCCCGCACCCGAGTATGTCCGCTTCGAACGGCCTCCTGTGCCCGTGCGCTCGGAGCCCATCGAACTCGCCACGGGCGAAATGGCCGAAGCGCGCCTGCGCTACTTCGACTATGGCGTGGTGAGCATGGAAGTGGAGCTGCATTTCGCCGCCGACTGGCCGGAGGTGATCGCGCTCTCGCATCGGTGGATTGAGGCTGGCGAAGTGGAAAAGCGCAGCCTCAAAGCCGTGCGCATGCACGTCGCCGGCGTTATGTCCGCGCTGCGCAAGCCTTATCCGGAGTGGCTGGATGAAGCTTACTACGTTGTCACCTTCAATGACGTGCGCGACGCAGCCGGTAGCCTGCTTACGGGAGGGCAATTGATCGCGCAGCACGGGCGCGAGATCGGGCAAGTGATCCGCGGCGAGACGCAACCGCTGTCAGAACGGGAGGAGCACGAAGTGCTTGCGTCCAGCATGTCGTATTATGCGTCGGACGTGCTGGTGGTGGGCTGGCAGGCGGCCATCGTTTACGATTCGCTTGAGGGCGCGGCACCCGTTATCGAGCTGCTGGAATACGCCAACACGCAGCTTTTGGAGTATCGCCGCTATGATGAGATCCTGACGAACCTGCTGCGTGACGCTCGGGAATCGCTGGAGCACCGCGCCGGATTCTTCTCCCGCTGGCGTCTGGCGCGCGCGGCGGAGCACTTGAACCGCCTGCGTCTGGAAACGATGGAGTTGACGGAGCGGACCGACAACGCCATCAAATTCCTCAGCGACATGTTTTACGCGCGAGCGTATCGAATGGCCGCCGCCAAGGTGGGCGCCCATGATTACCGCACGCTGGTGGATCAAAAGCTGCACGCCGCCGGGGAGCTATACGAGTTCATGGTGAACGAATTCCGCGAGGCTCGCGGCTTCGTGCTGGAAGTGCTGGTGATCGTTATTCTGGTGATCGAGCTGATCCCGCTTTTCAGGGGACGATAGCCCAGCAAGATAACCCAGCAAGAAGCTGTATCCCGTGCGGGGAGCCGCGACATCTCCACAGCCGTAGTGTCTGCCTTGATACTGCGCGTGCTATTCCTGTGGCTGCTTGAAGAATCCGACGTAAACCGCTTTACCGAGGATGTGCCCCTGCATCGCCCTCATCACATTTGTCCGCGTTTCAAACGCGTCCGCCGCCGGTGTGACATCCAGCTTCGTATCGAGCGCGTAGAGCTCGAACATATAATGGTGGGGCGTGTCAGCGGCGCGTGCGCCCGGACCTCGATAGACAGGCCCCGAGGCGCTGATCTGATAGGCTCCGTCGGGGAGCTGCGATCCCTTGGGCACACCTTCCGGCAAACCGGTGGCCGTCCCCGGAATATTCCACACCACCCAGTGCGCCTGATCTTCCGAGGTTTTGTTACGCGTCCCTTCCATGTCGTGCATGTTCAGGAAGAAGCTCACGGTTCCGGCCGGCACATTGGTCCAATGCATCTCGGGCGAAACGGCGTCACCTTTCCCGATGTTGGGAGCGTAGATCGAGTACTTCACGGGAAACGTCCCTCCGTCGGAGAAGGATGGGAAGATCAGCGTGAGGCGTTTCGGCACGGGGCCTTTCTTTTCTCCGCCCTGCCCCAATAGCGACGCAGCGATCACTGCACCGAGTGTCAATATAAGAGGGATTCGCATGGGTATATCCTAGCGGAAAATGGAACGGCGTACCTGAAAGAAGCTCGCGTCGATGCGTGCGGTTCCACATACAATCGCCAAGCGTGTAGAATCATTGAACGAGGTGCCAATCATGGCAAAGAGTTCAATCTGGATTTGCGGCGCCGCGGCGTTGCTTGTGGCCGCGCCCCTATCCTTCGGACAAGGAATGCCGGCCCACGATATTTCGGGCACGTGGACGCCGGCGAGGGAGGGCGCAGGAATCGGCGGCGGGGGTCCGTTCAGCGCGCCATCCGACGGCAAGCATGAACCTCCGTACACGGCGGCCGCGCGCGAGAAGATGGCTCCCTACCGGCCCGGCAACGGGATGTATCAAGTGGCTCCGCCGCTGATCAACGACCCGGCGGTCATCTATTGCGATCCGCAGGGCGTGCCGCGCATCGATCTGTATGAGTTGCGCGACACGCACATCACGCACGAAAAAGAGAAGACGTTCATCATGTATCAATACGACCATACGTGGCGCGAGATCTGGACCGACGGGCGCGAACTGCCGAAAAATCCCGAGCCGCGGTGGATGGGGTATTCGGTGGGCAAATGGGACGGCGACAACGCGTTCGTGGCGACGACCAACGGCGTGGATGGGCGCACGTGGCTGGATAAGACCGGCCGGCCGCACAGCGAAGCCATGGTGGTGGAAGAACGCTGGGAGCGCGTGAAGCCGGACCTGCTGGAATTCACGGTCACGATCAACGATCCGACGATGTACACGGCAGCATGGAAGCCGCTCAATAAATTCCAGATGAAACTGCTGCCGGCGTCGAGCGAGCCCATCGAGATGATGTGCTCGGTTTCCGAGTATATGATCTATAACCGGCAGATGAAGTTCGGCAATCCCACGGCGGGGACGGGCGGGCAGAAGCCGCCCGAGCAGTAGCCGCGCGGGCAATTCGTCCGAAATGATTCGTAAATGCGGAGAATTATTTTAATAAATCCGCCACTTTGGCGACGCCTGCCTTTGCGCACGCGTCGTCCGCTTCCAGGCCCGAGCCCGAACTGCCGACTGAGCCGATAATTTCGTTGCCGATCTTGATGGGCACGCCGCCGCTGAGCGCGAGCATTTCCGGGACGTCGCGCTGGCCGGAGCGCGGCGTATCGGGCATGGTGTTCTTTTGAAAATCGGCACTGGTGGTGTTGAACATGCGCGCGGTGAGAGCTTTACGGCGTGCCATTTCCACGGTGTTCGGAGGAGCGTCCTCATCGCGCAGGGCCACCATGATCTGGCCCGAGCGGTCCAGGACGACGGCCGCGCTTTTCGCGCCCTTCGCGCGGCAAGTGGCGATGGTGGTGTTGGCGATGGTGATGGCCATTCCGAGCGAGAGCGTCTTTTGGGAGACGACTCCTTGATGGGGCTCGGGGTCTTGCGCGGCAAGCGGGGTACAGGCGGCCGCGGCGATTCCGCACGCAAATAGTCCGCGAAATGCGCGGCGGGCGATGGAGCTCGAAATATGTGGCTTGGGCATGAGGCTTCCTCTTCGGGAGAGATTATACCGCCGTAATAGGAATAGGATTGAGGAATGCGTTTCGTTTATTCTTCCACCGCTCGCGTCGCAGGCAGGTGGTGCTTCGCCGTTTGGATTTTGCTGCTGGTGGCCTCGGCCATCAGTTTGTTTTCGCAAGCTCCGCCCGCGACGATTGATGAGCTGCGGCAAACCGCGAAGCTGATTCCGGGGCGCCGGCCGCTGCGGATCAACGTGGTGAAATTCGCGGAGAGTTTGCGGACGAAGAATTTCTCGGTCAAGGGCGCTCCCGCGGAGCCGAGTGTGCAGGCGCGCACGGCGTTTCAAGTGGTTTATGCGGATGGGACGGTGATGATCGATTCCGGCATGGACCAGCAGGTGCACGACTTTTTTGGTCGCGGCACGAAGGAGCCTTATGATGCCGAGGCCGCCAAGCAGGTGGAGAAGGCGGTGCGCGCGGCGCGGCTGATCGTGATGACGCACGAGCATGGCGATCACGTGGCGGGCGTGATTCGAACGCCCTATGTGAACGAGATCGCACCGAAGACGGTTTTGACGCGGCAGCAGGTGGATACGCTGCTGACGAATCCTCAGATGCCGGAGATCAAATTGACGCCGGAACAGGCCAGGCGCTACATCGTGATGGATTACGATCGCACGTATCCGTTCGCGCCCGGTATGGCGTTGATGAAAGCGGCGGGGCATACGCCGGGATCGCAGATGATTTATGTCGCGCTGGAGTCGGGCAAGGAATACCTGTTCATCGGTGACAGCGCGTGGCATATGGATGGCGTGCGGGAGATCAAGGGTAAGGCCGCGCCTTGGGTCAAGGAAGACGAGCCCGCGCTGCTGGCGCAGTTGACGTGGCTGAATGGGCTGATGAAGACGGAGAAGAATCTCGTCATTGTGGTGAGTCATGATGACGAGCAGCGGAAGCAGTATGTCGCGAGTGGGTTGTTGGGTGGGGCGTTCGAATAAATCGCTTTAAGTGATCCGGACAGTGGCGCAGTTGCCAACAATGCCGTTTTGGATGAAGGACGCGTCGTCAGGCGCCACAAGTGAGTTTCACTAGTCGGGACGGAGTTCGCTCAGGCGGTCGTCGATTCGCTTTGTGCTCATCGTCCAACAAAACCACAGAAACCAGACGCCGTGGAGGATAGTCCATCCGTGAGACTGGACCAAGCGGTCGGATGAAGCGACACGAGCGAATGGATTCTGGTTCGTTTGGCACGCGATAAGGGTGCATGGCTGACCACCTTTATATTCCCCGACAACGGCGTCGAAAATTAGCAGGGACACGCCATTCTCTTTTCCCTCAATTACGTTCCACACCTGTCTAATCCGATATCCGGTAGGGCTCACGTGGGAAATCCAAGCCGGGAGGGAGGATGGATTTCGAGGCGTGAGGGATTCCACCACCATTGCGGAGGAGCCGCGGGTCCTATGTAACGAAAGCCCCTTCTAGCAGCTAAGGCGCGCATTCCACGAGCCCGAATTAGATGGAGGACTCGCACCATGCCCAGCGCGGCGGCGGCCATCAAAAGCGGTATGAGCAGGGCCACATCAGCAATTCTGATTCGTTCATGTCGATTTGTCGAGGATGGCGCCGTCTGCTGCGGTTTGGTGGGCTACTCTCGCTCGCTCGAATCTGTATAATGTTCGGGCTGGCAGGAGGTTCTCGCCTATGTATAGGATTGTGTCGCGGATCGTTAAAGTGGTTATTGGAATCGCGCTGCTGGCGATGATCGCGGGGCGTATTAATGCGCAGGGTTTGGTCACTGAGCGGAGCCTGTCGATGGGCATGGCGAAGACGATCGCCGAGGCGGCGCAGGCGGAGTGTCGGGCCAAGGGCTATCACACGACGGTTGCTGTGGTGGATCGCGCGGGGCAGTTGCTGATTCTTTTGCGCGATGAAAAGGCGGCGGCGCATACGATCGAGATGGCTCGACGCAAGGCTTACACGGCTCGGATGTTTCGCACGCCTACCGCGGAATTTCAGAAAAAGACGGGGCCGGATTCTCCGACGGCCGGACAGCGCGACCTCACCGATATGCTGGCGTTGAGCGGAGGGGTTCCGATCAAGCTGGGCGATGAGACGATTGGCGCGGTGGCGAGTGCGGGGTCGACGTTGGAATCGGATGACGCTTGCGCGAAGGCGGGAATCGCGAAGGTGGCGGAGCTCTTGAAATAAAGCAGCCGGTAAAATGAAGCAGGCGGTGAATGAAGCAGCCGGCCTTTTAAAATAGAACTGTGGCTTGTCCTCCTAAAATTACGAAAGCGCAGAGTACTTTTTCGCTGGAGTGTGGTGTTGTCGTTAACATCAGCGCGCCGGCTCAGCGCATCTGGCAAATTCTGACGGACGCAGAGAACTTTCCGCGATGGAATTCCACGGTTACTCGCATCGAGGGACAGATTCGCGAGGGAGAGAAACTGCGCATCCACGTGCCAGGCACGGAGCGGACGTTTACGCCAAAAGTGTCCGAGGTCATTTGCGGCGATCGGATGACGTGGGCGGGCGGCGTTCCTGGCGTGTTCAACGGCGTTCGAACTTTTAAGTTGACGACGTGCCGTGATGGGTCTGTCGATTTTGCGATGAATGAGCGCTTTTCGGGATTCGCGCTGGCGTTTGCGAAAGGGTCGATGCCGGATTTCGGGCCGATTTTTCAGGCTTACGCGAAGGATTTGAAGCGGGAAGCGGAGCGCGGCGGCACTGATGAGTCTGCGTGAAGAATTGGCGCAGGCAACTCGGATAGCCAGGATCTCGTAGTCCCCACCTTGACAGGTGGGGCTTGCCATATACCTTTTCGAGTGCCATATGCTTGCACATAGTCTAACGGACGGGGCTCGGATGCCCGCTCATTGACATTCGCGGTTCTGTTTTTTGCATGGTGAGGGCGGCGTGAGATCCCTCGACTTCGCTCGGGATGACAGACGGAAGTGTACCGTTGTAGCGGGTGACAGCAAATCCGCGTTTTAGCTACTTTTTCTATGAATCCTCCGCGTTTCGTGGAAGCATCGGTTAGCCCCGCGCTCATGCACGGGGCTTTCAAAGGGTCCGCGGTATCCCGGGCTGACGCCCGGGGTTGTAACGGCGCGACGAATATTAGCGACTGTTAAGCGAAGACTAGAACGGTTTGACGAAGCGAAAGCCGGTCTTGGAGAGTCCGGCGTTCTCGTAGAATTTATGTGCTTCGGCATCGCGTCCGAAGCCGCTGACAAGCCACAGTCCGATGCAGCCGTGCTTGTGCGCGAGCGATTCGGCGTGACTCAACAGAAGTTGGCCGACGCCTTTCCTGTGCCAACTTTCATTTACGACGATGCTTGATACTTCGCCGTAGTCCGTCGGCGCTTCCACGTTGTGGCGAATCTGAAATCCGAGAAACCCGATCACGCGGCCAGCGTGCCTGGCGACCCAAAGCGAATGGTCCGGGTGTTTTGAGAGAAACGCCAGGCGAGCATTCATCGCTTCGGCGGCCGCCTCGTGCCCGAATACAGTAAGGAGTTCCTTTACCGCTGCGAAGTCTTGCTCTTGAAGCGGATCAATCGTGATGTCGAGCGACATTCGCAGCTAGTGTACACGCTATAGCTTCGTGGATTTTGGGACTGCACGTGAGCTTGCCCTGCGCTTGCGCACGGGGTTTCGGGGGCCGGCGGTATCCCCAGGATGACGGCCGGGGTTGCAGATGCATGGGCCGATCGTGTGCTCACAGCCGAAAAGCAGATTCTTCGCTTCGCTCAGGATGACGATCATGTCTATTCGCTCGATTGGTCATCCCTGAGAGGCAAAACCGCTCCCTGTGGTCGCGGCTCGTGTTCGCATTTGGGTTTGGTGTCGTGCGGAGCTAGCCCGGCGCTTAAGCACGGGTCTTGGGCGGCTGGCGGAAAGCAGAATCGTTCGCGGAATTTTTCCATGACGGACTCGGATGACGAGGATGTCTACCCAGTAAAAAGTCAGATTTTCGCCTTAGGGTAGCGAGTCCGCATCCAGTCGACGAATCTTTCGGGGGCGGGCATGGTGGAAAGGCGGCCTTGGCGGACGAGGGCCCAATCGCTAAACTTTCCGGAATCTTTGATTTCCGCTAAAGTGGTGGGGGGATCGAGGCGGCTGATGAAGGCTAGTTCCACGAGGGCGGATTTGGCGTTTTTGGGGTCCGGGCGGGACTCGGAAACCACTTTCGCCATGCCTAAAACGGCCGAGTTGCCGCCGCTGTGATAGATAAAGACGCGGTCGCCGGGTTTCATCTCGCGGATGGTTTTGACGGCTTGCGGATTGGTAACTCCATCCCAGACGGTCTGTTTCTCGCGCTCCAAATCGTCGATAGAGTAAGTGTCGGGGTCGGTTTTGGCAAGGAAATAGGTCATAGGACTTTGCGCTCCCGAAAATGGGCAAGTACCAGGTTCGTCGAGGTTCGGTAGTAGACCTCAGCGAAACATATTGTCGCATTTTCGGGGAGCCGGAAAAGTTGGGAAGGTGCACAGAAGGCTAATGTTATACTCGTGGATGTGCGGAGTTCCAGGGGAACTCGATGCGGGAAGGAGTCTGCCGCGGTGATGAAATACATACTCCTTGTTCTGAGTATTTTGAGTGTACCGCTGGGGGCGCAGGAACGCGAAAATAACCCCGCTCCTGGGCCGGTAAAGAACGAGGCGCCGAAGCCGATCACGGGGGCCGGGGCCGAGACGATGGCGGCGGGCGTTGACCCGAATGTGTACACGATTGGCGGGCAGGACGTACTATTCGTCAGGGTGTGGCGCGAAACGGACTTTACGGGGTCCTATGTGGTGCGGCCGGACGGGAAGATCACGATTCCGCTGGTGGGCGAAGTGCAGGCGTCGGGGCTGACGCCGGTGCGGCTGGCGGACCAGCTAAAGCAGGCGCTTTCGGAGTTCATCAACGCGCCCGACGTGAACGTCACGGTGTCGCAGGTGAACAGCAAGAAGTTTTATATCAGCGGAAGGGTGCTGAAACCCGGCGAATACCCGCTGATCCTGCCCACGCGCGTGTTTGACGCGCTATCAAACGCGGGCGGCTTTCAGGATTTCGCGAACAAGAAAAAAATTACGATTATCCGGGGCGCTGAGAGAATTCGCTTCAATTACGCGGACGTTCTGCGAGGCAGGGACCAGGATCAGAATATTTTTCTCGAGAACGGCGACACGGTTATCGTTCCCTAGCGGGCGTCCGGCCGACATGTTTAAGAGGGTGATCCATGTTTAAGGTGATGCATGCAACCGAATGAAGCCTACAACGTTCCGCGGCGAACGCTCGACGTGGAAGACTACATCGATATTGTCCGGCGGCATCGAGGCTGGATTTTCGGGCCGTTCTTATTCGGCCTGGTGGCGAGCGTGGTGGGTGTGTACCTGTGGCCCGACAGCTATGTTTCGCAGGCGGTGGTAAAGATTGTGCCGCAGCAGGTTCCCACCAACCTGGTGCAATCGGCGATCAACCAGCAGATGAGCGATCGCATTAATTCCATGGCGCAGACCATTCTGAGCCGGACAACGCTGACCACCATTATTAATACGTTCGGACTGTATCCGCGCGAGAAGAGCCGCATGCCGATTGAAGACGTGATCGAGTTGATGAAGAAGCAGATCGAGATTGTCCCGGTGGCTGCGCAGGGGGGCGGCAATGATCGCGTTCCCGCGTTCGGCGTGCAGTTCTCCTATGAAAACCGTTTTCTGGCGCAGCGCGTGGTGCAGGACGTGGTGAGCCGGTTTATCGACGAAAACATCCGCAACCGTTCGAGCGCGACGTTCCAGACAACCAACTTCATGCGCGATGAACTGGACGACGCGAAAAAAGATCTGGACGGCCTGGAAGGCAAAGTAGCGGCGTTCCGCATCCAGAACAACGGCCGACTGCCGGATCAGGAAGCGGGAAACATTCAGCAGATGGCTGCGATGCAGACGCAGGTGTCACTGCTGGATTCGCAAATCAGCCGCGCGAATCAGGATAAGCTGCAACTGGAATCGAATCTGCGGATCTTCAAGGACCAACTGACGGCGTTGACCAAGCCGGCGACAGACACGGCCACGGCGGCGAATTCCGAACGCAAAAGCCAGCGCCTGATCGACCAGGAGCATGACGTGGAGGTGGCGGACCGAGAGCTGACTACTTTGCGGCAGCATTATAAGGACACGTATCCGGACGTGCAGGCGGCGATCACGAAGCTGAACGCGGCGCGCAAGAAGCGAGACGACATCGAGAAGGAAGACAACGCGAAGAAGGCGGAGCCGGTGGTGGCCGCCAGGGCGAATCCGGACGGAGTGCGCGAAGCGCGCGACCTGGACGCGAATATCCGGCGGATCGCCAGCGCGATTGAAGCGCGGGATCTGGATATTCAAAATTCGCAAAAGGAGTTGAGGCGAGTTTCGGAGCTGGTGAAGACTTATCAGGGCCGCATTGAAACGGTGCCATTGGGTGAGAAGCAATATTCGGATCTACTGCGCGATCGCGATCTAGCCAAAGACCGCTACGTGGATATGACGCAGAAGCTGCAGCGGGCGGAAATGGCGCAGGAGATGGAAGGACGCAAGCAGGGCGAGACGCTGGAACTGCTGGATCCGGCCTCGCTTCCCAGCACACCTTCGGCGCCGAAGCGTCCGATGGTGATCATGGTGGGCGCGGCGCTCGGTTTGCTGATCGGTTTTGTGCTGGCCGCGGCGCGCGAAATGAAAGACACTTCGCTCAAGAATTTGAAAGACGTACACGCGTATACGAAAGTCAGCGTGCTGGGCAGCGTGCCGCTGTTGGAAAACGATTTCGTGGTGCGGCGGCGGCGAAGACTTGCCTGGCTGGGCTGGACGACGGCGTGTCTGGCTGCGATTGTGGTGATGTCGGGATCGGTGGTTTATTACTACGTGACGAAAGCGTAGCAGTTCGGAGGAGATTTCGATGAGCCGAGTACACGACGCGCTGCGACGCGCGGAACAATCCGGAACAGCTTCGACGGCGCCGGCGCCGCGGCCGGCCGCGCGCGGCTCGGCGGTGATGGATGCGGGTCCCGATATGCAGGGCCTGCTGGAGCAGGTGGAAGAAGTGCGCTTCATGGCGGCGACGGATTCGCTGCTGATCGACGTGACGCGTCCGCACGAAGCTCCGATGGAAGAGTTCCGGATGCTGCGAACGCGGCTGAATCACATGAAGAGCCTGCAGCCGATTCATTCGGTGGTGGTGACGAGCGCGTCGCCGGCCGAAGGCAAATCGCTGACGGCCGCGAATCTGGCGCTGGCGCAGGCGCATCTGGCGGGCAACATGACATTGCTGGCCGATTTCGATTTCCGGCGGCCGATTGTTCACACGCTGTTCGGCATTGACCGCACGCCGGGCATCACCGATTACCTGCTGGGCAAGATTCCGCTGCACAAAGCAATCCGACGGGTGGCCGGGACGAATTTGTATTTGATGCCGGCGGGCGAAGCCGTCATTAATCCGCTGGAGCTTTTGAATCTGCGCGAGGTGAAGCAGTTGGTGGACCGGCTTCCCGCGGTGTTCAACTGGATGATTCTCGACAGCCCTCCGCTGCTGTTTGCCGCCGACGCGAGCCTGCTTTCCACGCTTTGTCACGGGACGCTGCTGGTGGTGCGCATCGGTCACACGACGATCGATTCGGTAACGCGCGCGATGCAATCGCTGTGTAACGACAACGTAATGGGTATTGTGGTCAACGGCGCGCGTCGCGGCGAGTTGTACAGCAAGTACACCTACTATCACTCCTATTACACGCCGAAGGAAGCCGGATCGGATGAGGACGGGTCAATGCCGGCGGAGCATGTTGGGGCGCCCGGGGCGGACGACGACGAAACGCAGGCTTGATTGCGGGTGGGGATTTGAATCGCGGGCTTTGTGAAGAGTATGGGCGCCGCTTTGCTCCCTGGGTGGTTTGGCGGCCGGTGACGTTTGCGGTTCGGTTTGGGTGGTTTTTCGGGTCCTTGCGGCGGGGCCCGCTCATTTCATTGACATTCGCGGTTCGGTTGGGTTGAATCCGCTCGCTCGGGGCGGTGCCCGCTCATTTACATTCGCGGTTCTGTTGGGTTGTTTTGATCGCGCAGCAGCCGGCGGAATCTGCGGTCTTGCGAGGCTTTGTGTGAGAGCGGCGTTGGACCGCTCCCTTTGGCAATAATATACTTGACATACCGTGAATCTTGCCGCATACTTGCTTCATGGAAAGCCCAAACGCAACGCTTCAAGATGCGATTCTCTACTTCTCGGAGTTTGAGAACTGCCGGAAGTTCATGGTCGAATTGCGGTGGCCTGCGGGAACTGTCATCTGTCCGCGCTGCGGCTCCGAGCGTGTCGGATGGCTTGAAAAGACCCGCGCTTGGAAATGCTACGCGAAACATGAAGTCGGCAAAGGCCAGACGTTTACCCTCAAGACCGGAACGATATTCGAGGAGTCCCCGATTGCTCTCGAAAAGTGGCTTCCTGCGGCTTGGCTCCTCATCAATTGCAAAAACGGAATCAGCAGCTACGAGCTGGGCCGCGATCTCGGCGTGACTCAAAAGTCCGCGTGGTTCATGCTCCATCGGATTCGCCTCGCAATGCAAAACGGGAGCTTCGAGAAGTTCTCGGGGGAAGTTGAGGCCGACGAAACGTACGTCGGCGGCAAGGCCGAGTTTATGCACATGGATCGGCGGACGCGCCGACTCGCCGAGGGGACGCTTGGCCGTGGTGGATACGGCAAGGCCATCGTTTTCGGACTGCTTGATAGGAATACCAAAAAAGCCCGCGTCAAGGTAGTTAAGTCTCCCAAGAAAGGCGAACTTCGCGGCGAGATAAGCAAGCACGTTGAAACCGGGTCGGCCATCTACACCGACGCGCTGAAATCGTATCGCGGCCTTCCGCTCGACGGGTTCATTCACGACTTCATTGACCATGCCGAATCGTATGCGCGTGGCGCTGTTCACACGAATGGAATGGAAAATTTCTGGAGCCTGATGAAGCGGTCGCTGAAGGGCACTTATGTCAGCGTTGAGCCGTTCCACTTGCAGGCGTACGCTGATGAGCAAGCCTTCCGGTTCAATGAACGGCACGCGACGGATGCCGAGCGCTTCACGATGGTCATGAAGCAGATAGTCGGACGCCGCCTGACGTATGATGAGCTGACAGGCAAGACGGAATCTGGAGCAGTGACGCGGCCCTGAAAACGACGAAGAGGCAAGGTCGCGGCAAGCGTAAGCCCGCCTCGGGAGGTTTATGAGAGCGCCAACATTTGACGCAACACCAGAATTTGAACACTTCAGGAACGTCATGCGTGGCGTCCTTGCCGTTCCCAAAGAGCGGATGGACGAGCTTGTTCGTGAAGCAAGCGAACAATCAACCAGGAAGGGCAATCCTGACGCCCCTGGCAGAAAGCGCATAGCGCAACGTAAACCGCGAAAAAGATCGCGATAACCAATAGCCCAACAACGCCAACCTTTGACGACTTCCGGCGGCGATATCCGATGAGCGGGCCAACCAAGAACGCCATGAGTCCCGGCGAACGAGCAGAGCGTAGGGAGCGCTGGGCGCTTTTCGCCGGATTGATCGTTGTTATCGGACTTCTTGTAGAATCCGGTCCTGAATTAGCACGCGCAATTATCACGCTCACGTGGCCGCCAAGGGTCGATATTGGAAACGTGGTAGTAACGCTTGGGGTGGCGGGAGAGGTTCTATTCAGCTGGGGAGCCTTGCTCGCAGCCAGGAAGGCAGAGATCGCGGCAGAAGAACGCATCGCTGAAACCGTCGAGAGATCCCGACACGCGGAACTGGCCGTTGCCGAAGCTAACCTTGCATTGGAGAACGAGCGAGCGGAACGCGCAAAACTGAATCTGAAAGTAAATCGTCGATCCGTCAGCAGAAATCTCCACCCACATGAAGCTGAATCCTTAAGCGCCAAACTTCGGACGCACTGGGGACAAACATTTACATTGCGGGCGTCTCGAACAAGAGCCGAAGCGAATGACCTTAAACCAGCAGAAACAAATTTTGAGCAATCCTTTTTCGTAATGCAGTTACGGGGAATACTCACGGCTTCAGGCTGGGAAAGCGAGACCATCGCTAATCTCCCTGATTTTCGGTGTGCGAAAGGCTTGACGATTTTCTGTAGAAACGGCAAAGAAACAAGCCAGCCTGTCTCCGATCTCGCGAGAGCACTTGCAGAAATGGACATTGGCTGCACCGTGAGCGTACAACCGGAGGACTTCCCGGTTCCAATCATCATCTGCGTGGGACTGTTATAAACGCCCCGGCCCGTCACGTCGCCCCAAGCGTAACCCGCCAAGAGCAGGTACGCCAAGTATATTATTGCCCTCCCTTTGGTCACGGCTCGGCGGCGGCGTTAGTTTGAATCAATAGCGTGCTGAGCCGTGGCCGTACGGAAGGGTTCAGTGCCAATAGTTTTTCACGCGGGCTCTCACGATTGGGGTTGGACGGATTATTTGAATCCCCAGTCTGACGACTGGGGCTGGCCGAATATTTTAATCGCCGGGCGCTGCGGCCTTCGGGACAAATGTGTCGCGACGCGCCCACAGCGGCTTCGCGTGCGCTAGAATAACAACTTCGGTCCTCGTAGCATCCGGGAGCCTCGTGCGCACAGCACGGGCCGGATGGGGGCGATTCCGTGAAACCGGGGTCAGCGGGGAAGCGTCTGTTTGAAGGCGCAACATAAGAAAGGAATCCGGCACGAATGAGGTTTGCCAGGCACGCATGCCTGCGACTAGGGATGGGATTGTGCCTGCTGGGCGCCATAGACGCGCAAGCGCAGCAGGACGCGGCTCAGCCGCCCCGAAATAATCCATTCGAAACGATTCCGCAGGCAACGCCGCAGCCTCCTACGCCGGCGCCCCGACCTCCGCAGCCTCCAGCGGGTCCGACGATTGAAACCGTGAAGCCGGCGGCTCCGGAAGCCGGGCCGCAGCAAAATCAGTCGTTCGAGGACGTGGTCGAATCCATCGAATTCCGCGGCGTGCGCCGGGTTCCCGCAGGACACGCTGCGCGCCCTGATCTTCACCAAGCGCGGCGACAAGCTGGACGATCGAATCCAGCTGCACCGCGATTTCATGGCGCTGTGGAACACCGGCCGCTTCGACGACATCCGCGTGGAGCGCGAGACGGGCAAGACCGGCTGGATCCTGCGCTTCATCATGGCGGAGCGCCGCGTGGTTCGCTCCATCAAGTACGACGGCAACAAGTCCGTCACCATTTCCGAGATTCTGGACCGCTTCAAGGAACGCAAAGTCGGCCTGACGCGTCGAATCGCAATACGATCCGAACAAGATTCAGCGCGCCCGAACGTGCTGCAGGAATATCTGGCCGAGCGCGGGCGGCAGTTCGCCACGGTGGAGCCGGAGCTGCGCCAGGTGCCGCCTTCGTCGCTCGAAGTGATCTTCAAGGTGAACGAAGGCCCAAGGTGAAGGTCGGCGAGATCACGTTTCAAGGGCAACGAGGTTTTCAGCGCCTTGATCGTGCGGCGCGCCATGAAGAACCTGCGGCCGCATCGGCATTCCGCAGTCGATCTTCTTCGAGAATCTGTTCGCGAAGACCTACGATTCGACCAAGCTCGAAGAAGATCAGGAGCGGATCGAGATGTTCTATCAGGACAACGGCTATTTCCAGGCGCGCGTCACGGATCACACCGTGGACGATCGTCGACGTCGGCGGCGGCAAATTCAAGCTGCCGCTGATTCAAGCCCAACAAGCCCGGCAAGATCGCGAATATCGCACATCACCATCGAAGAAGGCCGCCTGTATCACCTGAACAGCATCAATTTCGTGGGCGTGAAGTTGTTCCGCACGCCGGAAACGCTGATGCGTCCGGTATTTCAGATGCAGCAGGGCGACGTGTTCTCCACCGCCAAGCTGCGCAAGGGCTTCGAGGACCTGCGCAAGCTCTACGGCCAGTTCGGCTATATCGATTTCGTCGCCGAGCCCGACATTCGAGCCGGTGCCGGACACCGACAAGATCGACCTGACGCTGAACTTCGACGAAGGCAAGCAGTTCTTCGTGCGCCGCATCGATTTTTCGGGCAACACCACCACGCGCGACAAAGTGATCCGCCGCGAGCTGCTGATCGACGAAGGCGACGTGTATCAACACGCGCCTGTGGGAGCTGAGCATTCTGCGGCTGAACCAGCTGGGCTACTTCGAAGCGCTGAAGGCAGAAGACGCGGCCGACATCAAGCGCGATACCAAGACCAACACCGTCGACATCACGCTCAAAGTGAAGGAGCGCGGCAAGAATTCGATTCAGCTGAACGGCGGCGTTTCGGGCATCGCCGGCAGCTTCCTGGGCTTCGGCTATTCGACCAACAACCTGCTGGGCCTGGGCGAGACGCTCAGCCTGAATACGCAGCTCGGCACGCGTGCAGGACGACGTGACGCTGGGATTCACCGAACCGTATTTGTTCGACCAGCCGCTGCAGGCCGGGCTTCACGGTGTTCATGCACGCGCTTCGACTACAACCAGGCGCGGCAGGCATCGATTCTGGCCGGGACCGAACCTGACGCGCTCTGTACAATCAACTGGGCCAGCAGAACCTGCTGAACTACGTGTCGCAATTCGCAGGGCTTCACGACCTTCGCTGAGCTATCCGCTGAAGCGCAGCTTCGCGCGGCTGGGCATCAGCTACGGCTACACCATTCAGAACGTCAACACGCTGACGGACGCGGCGACGTCGTATTACACCTATCTGAACTTCCTGAACATCAACGGGCCGAATCAGCTGGACGGCATCAAGTCCTCGACCATCACGCCGAGCTTCACCTACAACACGGTGAACCATCCCATCACGCCGACGGCCGGCAAGGCGCTTTCGGCTTCGCTGCAGTTCTCGGGCAGTTTTCTGGGCGGCAACGTGAACCAGATCGAGCCGGTGATCGACGCCAAGTATTTCCGCAACGGGTTCGATCAACGCGAAACACGTGATCGGCTTGCACTTCTCGGGCACGGTACATGACCGGCTTCGGCGGCAAGACGGCGCCTCCGTTCAACCGCTTCTATCATGGGCGGCGAAAACGATGTCCGCGGATTCGACATCTGGGCCATCAGCCCGATCGCGTTCGTGCCGATCGAAGGCAGCGTGAACCTGCTGAACAACGACGGCACGCCGCGGCAGCAGCGAAGGTGTCAGACGCCGAACGGAATCCGATGCTGGTGACATGCCACAGACGGATTCCGTCCTACCAGCTGGTGACGCCCGGCGGCGATACGGCGCTGGTGGCGAACTTCGAATACCGCATCCCGATTTTCGGCCCGGTGACGCTGGCGGTATTCTTCGACGCCGGCATGAACCGGCTGTTGAACACCAGCCAGTTGAATATGAATCCGGACCGCATCACGCAGTTGAACGCCGAATTCCCGGAAGCCAGCTTTCCCGACCAACGGCGGTGGTTGCGCCCGGGACGCAGACGATTCGTGCATCCACCGGACTGGAATTGCAGGTCTTGATGCCGGTGGTGAACGCCCCGTTCCGGGTCTATTGGGCCTATAACCCGTGGATTGTACGACGAGTATATCCAGGCGCCGATCGTGGCGGACCGCAGCTTCTTCCCGAACCAGGCGTCGTTCGTCAACGCGCTGGCACAGGTCGGCACCGTCTATCCGTATTCGGAGAAGCGGACGCATGTTCCGCTTCACGGTGGGCCGGACGTTCTAAGCAGGATCGAGCGCAACGTGCTAGCATGAGAGAAATATTATTTCAGGAGTTTCGCTGTGACCAAGAATTTGTTTGCGATGACGCTGCTGGGCGCGGGAATGGCGCTGGCCCAGGCCACCGGCGCCGGCTCCGCGGCAATCGGCCGCGCCCACTAAGGTGGCAGTGATCCAGATCCAGGCCGCGCTGGCGGCCACCAAAGAAGGCCAGAAGGCCGCGGCGGATCTGGAAGTCAAGCTGGCTCCGCGCAAGAAGGAGCTGGACGGCAAGCAGGCTGAAATCAAGGATCTGCAGGAGCGGCTGCAGCGCGGCGGCAACACGCTGTCCGACAGCGCCAAGGAAGACCTGACGCGCAATATCGACACCAAGACCAAGAGCTACAATCGCCAACTGGAAGACGCGCAAGCCGAGCTGGAGCAGGAACAGCAGAAAGCTGTGTGAATCAGCTGGGCCAGAAGATGATGGCAGGTGATCGATAAGTATGCGCAGCAGAACGGCTTTCGCGATCGTTCTGGACGTGAGCAATCAGAACACGCCGGTGCTGTACGCGTCGAACACGGTCGACATCACCAAGGAAATGATCGATCTGTACGATAAGACGATCTTCACGGCCGGCGCGGCTCCGGCGGCTGCGCCCGCTGCGGCTCCCGCGGCTCCGAAACCGGCTGCTCCTGCTGCTCCTAAACCAGCGGCTCCGGCGGCTGGGAAGTAAAATCACCGGCATTCAGATTCGCTTAAGCTTTGGCGCTTGCTCCTTTCCGGGGCAGGCGCTTTTGCTTTTGGTTATGCCAGTGGAGATTCCTTGCCTCGGTTGCGGATGGGGTCGGGTGCTGAAGCACCCGTTGCAGGCTAAAGCCTGCTCCACCGTCGTTGCTCCCGCTGAAGCGGGATTCGAGAAGATGTGTGGCGGATGGAAGCCGGCAAGGCGCAACGCGGGCTAGGTTGTGGCTGGATTCAGAACACGTTCAAAGCTTTGTTTTACCAGAGATTTAATCTCAATCCAGTTCAAAGGGGCCGCGTGTACTTTCAACGACACCCAGCCGTGTTTGCCGATGTAGGGTGTGCGATAAAATCGCGGGTCTGACTCGAAGGCACCTTGCAGGATCTTCCCAACGTTGACGCAGATCGAAAGGTCACCTTTGTATGTTTCGAGGACCAAGAATGTCTTGCGGCGAGTCTTGAATGTGGGATGGCCGAAGGAAATCGTTTCGGTGACGTTGGGCAAGGCGTTGCAGATGGTCCGCAGGCGTTCGAGGGTGGTTTCCTCGGTACGATCGCCGATGGGACGGGCGGCGGCTTTTTTCGCCATCGGGGTAAATATTATCATATGGTTCTTATTGCTGGGGAAATTTCGAAATCCTGTCCCGGCTGCTAAAATATAAGCCAACCCACCATGACAACGAAGAACTCTTTTGGCGCTGCGGGCGAGCTTCGCGCGGGCGGCCAGACGCACAAGATCTATCGCCTTTCGGCGCTGGAAAAGGCGGGCTTCGACCTTAAGCGCATTCCTTTCTCCATCAAGATTCTGCTGGAGAACCTGCTGCGCTTCGAAGACGGCCTGACGGTCAAGCGCTCCGACATCGAGTACGTCGCCAAGTGGGATCACGCGGCTGCAGCTCGAGGAGATCAACTTCCGGCCGGCGCGCGTGGTGCTGCAGGATTTCACGGGCGTGCCGTGCGTGGTGGATCTTGCGGCGATGCGCGATGCGCTGGCGAAGCTGGGCGCCGATCCGAAGAAGGCGAATCCGCTGGTGCCGGTGGATCTGGTGATCGATCACTCGGTGCAGGTGGATCAGTTCGGCACGAAGGACGCGTTCTCAATTGAACGCGCTGCATCGAATTCCAGCGCAATCAGGAGCGCTATTCGTTCCTGCGGTGGGGGCAGTCGGCGTTTCAGAATTTCCGCGTGGTGCCGCCGGATACGGGCATCGTGCATCAGGTGAACCTGGAATATCTGGCGCCGGTGGTGATGACGCATGGACGGCGAGGCGTATCCCGATACGGTGGTCGGCACCGATTCGCACACGACGATGATCAACGGCCTGGGCGTGGTGGGCTGGGGCGTGGGCGGAATTGAAGCAGAGGCGTGCATGCTGGGCCAGCCGCGACGATGCTGCTGCCGGAAGTGGTCGGGTTCAAGCTGACGGGCAAGCTGCCCGAAGGCGCGACGGCGACCGACCTGGTGCTGACCGTCACGCAGATGCTGCGCAAGAAGGGCGTGGTCGGCAAGTTCGTCGAATTTTACGGCGACGGGCTGGATCGCGTTGAGCCTGGCGGATCGCGCGACGATCGCGCAACATGGCTCCCGAGTATGGCGCGACCATCGGCGTGTTCCCGATCGACGATGCAGGCGCTGGATTATCTGCGGATGACGAATCGCCGCGACGGAGCAGATCGCGCTGGTGGAAGCGTACGCGAAGGAGCAGGGATTGTTCCGCATCGACGGGCGCGCCCGATCCGGTGTTCACGGACACGCTCGAGCTGGATCTGGCGACGGTGGTGCCATCGCTGGCGGGGCCGAAGCGGCCGCAGGATCGCATCAACTTGCCGGACGTGAAGAAGAATTTTCTGGATGGCTTGGGCGCGGCGCCGAAGACGGCGGAGATGCGGCGGCGCAATCGGCATCGCGGAGCAACATTCAGGACGGCAGCGTGGTGATCGCGGCGATTACAAGTTGCACGAATACGTCGAATCCTTCGGTGCTGATCGCGGCGGGGCTGCTGGCGAAGAAGGCCGTGGAGCGCGGGCTTGACATCGAAGCCGTGGGTGAAGACCAGCCTGGCGCCGGGATCGAAAGTGGTGATGGATTATTTGAACGAAGCGGGCTTGATGCAGCCGCTGGAAGCGCTGAACTTCCACCTGGTGGGCTTCGGCTGCACGACCTGCATCGGCAACAGCGGTCCGCTGCCGGATGAAGTCGCGGCGGGCGTGAACAAGGACAAGCTGACGGTGGCCGCGGTGCTTTCGGGCAATCGCAATTTCGAAGGCCGCGTGAATCCGCTGGTGAAGGCGAACTATCTGGCGTCGCCGCCGCTGGTGGTGGCGTATGCGCTGGCGGGCCGCGTGGATATCGATTTGACGCAGCGAACCGCTGGGCCAGGATCGGGGCGGGCAAAGACGTTTACCTGCGCGACATCTGGCCGACGAACGAGGAGATTCAGGCCGCGGTGAAGAAGAGCGTGCACCGCGAGATGTTCGCGAAGCAATATTCGGAAGTCTTCGAGGGCGACGCGCAGTGGAACGCGATCAAGGTTCCGGCGGGCGATATTTACAAGTGGGACGACGCGTCCACGTATATCAAGCAGCGCTCCGTACTTCGACGACATGGTGGATCCGAAGACGTTCGTGAAGGATCTGAACGGGCTGCGCGCGCTGGCGCTGCTGGGCGATTCGGTGACCACCGATCATATTTCGCCGGCGGGCAATATCGCGAAGGACAGCTCCGGCGGGGCACTATCTGATGTCGCTGGGCGTGAAGCCGGCGGACTTCAATTCCTATGGCGCGCGGCGCGGCAATCATGAAGTGATGGTGCGCGGCACGTTCGCCAATATCCGGCTGCGGAATCAGATGGCTCCGGGAACCGAAGGCGGCTGGACGCGCACGTGCCGTCGGGCGAGCAGATGTCGATCTACGACGCGTCGGTGCAGTATCAGAAGGAAGGCGTGCCGCTGCTGGTGATCGCGGGCAAGGAATACGGCACGGGCTCGTCGCGCGACTGGGCGGCGAAGGGCACGCTGCTGCTGGGCGTGAAGGCCGTGATCGCGGAGAGCTTCGAGCGCATTCATCGCTCGAACCTGGTGGGCATGGGCGTGCTGCCGCTGCAGTTCGTCGACGGGCAGAACGCGGCGAGTCGCTGGGCCTGACGGGGCTTGAGACTTATTCGATCAAGGGGATTCCGGCAGCGGTGAATTCGGCGGGCAAGACGCGCGCGAAGGTTACGGCGACGGCCGACGGCAAGACGATTACGTTCGACGTGCAGGTGCGCATCGATACGCCGCAGGAAGCGGAGTATTATCGCAATGGCGGAATTCTGCCGTACGTGCTGCGGCAGTTGGCGGCGCGGTAGAGACATCCACATGAATCAGATGGCCAGGAGCGGTCCCTGGATACCCCCGAAACATTTTGGTACAGTTCTGTTTAGAGAACATGTCTTCGGAAATCGATCGCATCGGAAAATGGTCCGAAGTGAAACTGGAGATCATTCGAGAATACCTGCCGCCGTATTCGAAACTTGTCACTGACTACAACTTCTATCATTTGTATATTGACGGCTTTGCCGGTTATGGCCTGCATGAATCGAAAGCTACTGGGAAGGTAATACCGGGGAGCCCGATGATTGCGCTCAACGTCGAGCCGCCGTTCCGCCAATATCACTTCATCGACCTCAATCCTGCGAAAATCTCAAACCTGCGGGCATTGGCAAAGGATCGAGACAACGTGTTTGTGCATGAGGGCGATTGCAATGAAGTCCTCCTTAAGTTATTGCCGGAGGCGCGATTTGATCGGCGCCGTCGTGCATTGTGCCTCCTCGATCCGTACGGCATTGACCTAGCGTGGAACGTTGTTGCCGCTGCAGGCGCAATGAAGTCAGTGGAACTCTTCATCAATTTCATGGTCATGGACATGAATATGAACGTCCTGCTCAACGAACCCGATAAAGCTCGTCCTGATCAGATTGAGCGGATGAATAGATTTTGGGGAGATGAGTCGTGGAGAGAAGCGGTCCACATGAGGCAAGGCAACTTGTTCGGCGACGATCATGCTGTGAAACTTTCCGACTCGAATCGTAGAATCACCGAGGCATACAGAAGGCGACTTATGGATGTCGCAGGTTTCCAGTTCGTGCCCGAGCCCTTGCCTTTTGCGAATAGCTTGGGCCACACCATATACTACCTATTCTTCGCCTCGCCGAATAAGACTGGGGACAAGATCGTCACTAGTATCTTCGAGAAATATCGAAAGCTGGAGAATCTCTAAATGGCAACGAATTCCCATATCGAATGGACCGATGCGACTTGGAATCCGGTAACAGGTTGTACCAAAATCAGTCCGGGGTGCAAACACTGCTACGCGGAAAGACTGTCCAAACGACTCCAGGCGATGGGGCAAGAAAATTATCGGAACGGTTTCGACGTGACACTACAGCCCCAGATGCTGGAACACCCACTCCGATGGAAAAAACCTCGCAGGGTTTTCGTCAACAGCATGAGTGATTTGTTTCACGGCGGCGTTCCTACGAATTACATTAAGCGGGTATTCAACATAATGGAGCGCGCCAACTGGCACCAGTTCCAGGTTTTAACAAAGCGTTCTGAGCGGCTGCTAGAGATTAGTGAATTTCTGCCATGGCCGCCCCAAATTTGGATGGGTGTAAGCGTTGAGCGCGAGGATTACATCTATCGCATCGACCATCTTCGACGGACAAAAGCGGCTGTGAAATTCCTCAGCATTGAACCTCTTCTTGGCTCTCTTAGAAGGCTACCTCTTCGGGGGATCGACTGGGTAATCGTCGGCGGAGAGTCCGGTCCTCACGCCCGCCCCATGGACCCGTCGTGGGTGAAGGAGATTCGGGATAGGTGCGCCGCAGTAAATGTGCCGTTCTTCTTCAAACAGTGGGGTGGCGTAGTCAAATCACGGACGGGGCGCACGCTGGATGGGCGGCAATGGAACGACATGCCGATACAGATTCAGACACTGACTCGAAATGCTCCAATGGTGTCAACCTAGTTTTGCGAACGGGCAACGGGATCGTGTCGTTCTTCGGAATTACCACGGATTCCTGAACCGCGGATCGTTCAGGAGTTCATGATCGGTTAGGGATTCTAGGAACGCGATGAGGTTTGCTCGATCTTCTGCGGACAGCTTGAAGCCGCCGATGAGTGGGTCTTTGTTGGGATTGTCGTGGCCGACGCCGGCGTGCTCGCCGGTTGCGATGGTGCGTCCGCCGGCCGCGTAGTGATCGAGAACAGCTTCGAGCGTTGCGATGCTGCCGTCGTGCATATAGGGCGCGGTTACGGCGATGTTGCGTAGCGTGGGGGCTTTGAATTTCCCGACGTCTTCTTTGGATTTCGTGTATTCGTAGATGCCGACGTTCGGTGCGGGATAGGAGAGCAGGCCCGGTACGTTGTAGAGGCCGGTGTTGTGGAACTCGATTTCGCGATTGGGATTGGCTTCGCTCACCGTGGCTCCGCTGAAATCGAAGCCTCCGTGGCAGCGGAAGCAGGAGAGAGGCGAACTGAAGAAGAGCGCTTCGCCGTGTTTCGCGGCCGCCGGGATCGCGGTGTCGTCGCGGTCGAAATGATAGCGGTCGTAGGGTGAACGCGCGGAGATGATGCTGCGTTCGAAGCTGGCGAGGGCGCGGGTGACGTCGCGGCGCGTGATGCGGTCTTTCTCTTTATCACCGTCTTTGTCATTGTCTTTATCATGGTCTTTAGTTGGGAAGGCGCGCTCGAAGAGCGTTTGATACTTTGGATCGGCGCGCAGCGTGGGCAGGAAAGCGTCACCTTCCTTTAGGCCGAGCTCGATGGGATGGTCGCCGTACATGGGAGTGAGCGCCTGCTCCTCCAAAACCTTCAGCTGAGGATTGCTCCAGGTGAGTGCCGCGCTGTAGGCTACGTTCACCAGGCTCATGGCGCTGCGGCTGTGATGCTCGCCTGTAGCGCCGATGCCGACGGAGCGTCCATCGGTGAAGGCGAGGTCCTGTTTGTGCCAGGTGGCGCAGGACTGCGTGGCGTTCACGGACATGCTTGTATCGTAGAAGAGATAGCGCCCGAGTTCGACTTTCGCCGCGGTCATGGGATTGTCGGGCGGGACGTAGGGCTTGGGAAATCCTTTGGGCAGTTTCCAGTCGTACGTGTCTTTGCCTGTGTCTTCCGATGCGGCGGGGGCGGTTCCGGTCGACAGCCAGATCAAGGCTGCGGTGGGAACAACCAGCACGAGGATGGAGCGAAGACGAGGTACAGCCATAGAACCGTTTCTACCACGCGGGGCGCTCCTATTTGCGCAGGCGAACGACTTCGAGATTTTCCAACATGCGGACGGAGCGAGCTCCGGCTTTATCGCTGGCGCAGATGAGGCGCAAGGGTCCTTGATATTCGAACAAGGGTTTTCCGTCGCGCTTGTCGGCGACCAGAATCGACGTATTGCCGAAGCTCTGGTCCAGTTCACCGACACTAAACAGAACCTGATAGCCGTCGTGGGCCTTCGCCAGCACGTAGCTCGCGAGGTTTTTCCCACGTAACTGTTTGCCGAGAGGCGCGCCCGCTTTCGTCAGGATGTCGCGCAGAGGGACGCCCTCGTAGACAACTTTCGAGCCGTCCTCTTCCGTGACGGTCGCGGATTCGTGGGGCATGGCTGCGATGTCTTCGACTTTGAGCGTGACAGGCGATGGAATATCGCCGGAGATTACGAGCGTGTTCGTGGCCGCGGTGGTCTGCGCGAAGCTCAGGCAGGCGGAGAAGAGAATGGGAAGCGCGATGGCGAATGCGGTTCGATGCGGTGTCTTCATGAGACCTCCTCAGAATTGGAAGCGCCCGTTTACGTACCAGGTGCGGCCCGCTTCGGGGTATCCGGCCGTGTAGTAGTAGTTCCGATCGAACAGGTTTTTCACGCCAGCCTGCACGGAAAAATGATTGCGAATGGGCACGACGCCGCCAATATCCATGGTAGCGAATGATGCCGCGAAGGGCAGAAACAGGGGCGAGGTGGTGGGGTATGAGGTGTCCTGCAGCGTGAGTCCTCCTTCATAGCGGACCTGGACGATGCCGAGAACGCGCCAGGGCAGGCGCGCGGTGGCGGTCCCGATCAGCTTGTTGCGCGGCACGGTGGGGAGAATCGTGATGCTGGTGTTGATGGGGCTTACGGTCGGGACT
The DNA here is from genome assembly GCA_963699945.1 of Terriglobia bacterium. Taxonomy (GTDB): domain Bacteria; phylum Acidobacteriota; class Terriglobia; order Bryobacterales; family Bryobacteraceae; genus Palsa-187. The sequence goes on along the minus strand of CAVOVW010000005.1, from coordinate 266,783 downwards.
TCCGAGAAATCGTAGTGGATGTTGCGATTCAGAAAGCTGTAGCTTCCGGTGAGAGTGAGGCGCGAGATGGGCGTGGTGCGGACCTGAAGCTCGACGCCTTGATGCACTTCGCTGCCGATGTTTGCCATTTCGCTGCAGAAGTTCGTGATCTTGGACATCGGGCAGAAGGCTGTTGTCCCGGCTGCGATGCCGGGATCGGTGACATAGACGGACTCGATGGCGTTGCGGAGATCACTACGGAAGAGGACGATCTGCGCGAATGTTTTCGCTCCCAGTGTTTGCGTGTAGCCGGCGTTCCAGTTGCGGCTATGCTCGGGCTGAAGATTGGGGTTCGCGAGGCCGGCCAGTTGGCCCGTGGAATAAATATCCTTGAGCATGGGGAAGCGGGCGCGATCGGCGAACGTAGCGAAGGCAGTCCCACCGTTCGAAAACGAGTAGGACGCCGCGACTTGAGGATTGTAGGTCCAGAAGTGGCCGGTACATCCGCTGAAAGCGGTGTTCGCGGGTGAAGCGAAACAGGTGAAGGGAACGAGCCCAGTAAGCGCGGTGTTATAGGACTGGCCCTGCATGCCGTTGAAATGATCGGCGTTGAATCCGGCGGTGACGCGCAGGCGCTGGGTGATGGCGATCACGTCCTGAAGGCCGATGGAGGCCTGTTGATCTTCATCGACGAGGTTGGGCAAAAGCAGCGGGAACGGCGCGCGTCCGGGATAGATGCCGTCTTCCTTGTGCGTGTCGTCCTTGAAGAAGAACGATCCGCTGAGTGTGTTTCGCGCGACGAGGTGCGTGGTAAATTCCGTGGATCCGCCGTCGGTGTGCTCGTTATACATGCTCTGTTCCGCGTTGGTGGTATTCATGACGGCGTAGGTGTCGTTCGAATACATATTGATTTTGTTGCGGTACTGATTGTAAAAAGCGCGGAACTTGATGGAACTGGATTCGCCGATGCCGGTGTTGGTGTGCAGGTTGTAGCTGGCGAAATCCCAATAGGGCCACTCCCAGAAGTTGCGGAACGCGGCTGCCGTGTTGGGACCTTGATAGAGAGGCACGCTCTTGTTGCCTTTTTGATTGGCGTAGCTCAGGACGTACTCGTCCTGGCCCTTGGGCGTCCAGCCGACGCGGCCGCTGAATTTTTCGTCGCGATAGCCGGAGTGGTTCAGATGATCGGTCATCGTGATGTCGGGAAGGGCGGTGTATTGGTGGACCTGAAAATCGCCGGAAAGCGGGACGTAGTCGATCTGGGACCAATCGAGGCCGCCCTGGAAGAAAAAGTGACGCCAACGGGAGCCGAGGTGCAAGGCGGACAGCAATCCATCACCGGAGCTTGTTCCGATGAGCGCTTCGCCTTCGAACGGTTTGGCGGGCTCGCGAGTGACGAGGTTGATGGTGCCGCCTAAGGCGTTGGGTCCCATGAGGGGAGAGGAGTAGCCGCGGGTGAGATAGCGGTTGAAATCGACGAAGCCGTCGTAGGGGACGGAGATGGGGATGCCGTCGAGATAGAAGGGCACTTGGCCGCGCGTGGTTAAGCCGCGCACGAGAATGCCGGCCTCATTGCGGTTGTTCACGATGTGCTGAATGGAGACGCCGGTGAGCTGGTCGAGCGCCTTGGCGACGTTCGTGATATCGAGATCGCGGATCTGGGATTGATCGATGCCGTCGGCCACGGGCTCGGGTGAAACGCCGCTGGCGGTGACGTTGACGGAGACAACGCCGAGATTAAAAGGATTGCCGGGGGTTTGTTTGATCAATTGATCGACGGCGGCATTGCAGGGCGTCGAACTGGGCTTTGAGGGCGCCGGCATCGGCGGCGGCGGCTAGCGGCGCGGGGATGGAAACCTGCAAATCCGGGTGACTGGCCGCGAATGACGCGAGAGAGGAGCGCAGAGCATCGGCGTCGGCGCGCCAGGTTTCGAGCGCCGAGGGGCTGGAGGCTGGGTTTTCGGCGAGACGCTGTTCGAGGTCCTGTAAAGCGGTTTTCCATTGACGGTTGAATCCTGCTGTGCGAGCAGCAGGGAGGCGGCGGACAGGAAAATCAATGCGGTGAGAGCGAGAGGGAGAAATGCTTGGGCGGCAGACAGGGCCGCGGCGCGCGATGTGCCGCGGCGGCAAATGGTGTTGTGCATAAAGGACAGTGTATCGTAACAGCTACAGAGCTGGTGCGATTTGGACGGAGGGGTGCGGGGCGGCGGGGTTAGTCTAAGCGCTGGATGCGGTTCAGTGGCGGCGGGGAAAGGGGCGAGTGCGCGCGAACGTAGTCAGAGAGCGCCTCGATATCGGAAGGGCCGGAGACGGGATTGGTCGCCTCGCGAAAAACGGTCAGGCCGTTGCCGCCCTGATAAAGGAAGTCGCTCGCTTCGACGCGAATGGAGTCTGTGGGCTGGAGGGCGCGTCCGTCGAGCCTGATGGAACCGGGGACGACGCGCTGGCCGGTGGGCGCGTTCAGATGGTACTGGTAAGTGAATCCTGTGGAGATTTGCAGGCGGGCGTCGCCGGCGGCGGCGAGCTGCTGCTCCAATAAGCGCCGCAGCATGTCGCCGGTCATGGTTTTCACAATCACCTGATTGCCGAAGGGCTGCGCGGCGTAGAGATCGCCATAGGAGACGTCGCGCGTGGCGGCGCCATCGGCGGGGCCGAGGAGGTTGGTGCGGATGCCGCCGGCGTTCATGAACGCAACGGCCGCGCCGCCTTTATCGGGCGCGCTGACGGAGGCGAGCTGGGCGTCCGAGATTACATCGCCAAGGGCGGATTCACCCGCCGCATTCGGGGTGCGGGTGATATCGGCGGTGATGGATCCTACGGGTTGATTGGCCACGCGGAGAGCGGCGGGCCGGTATTTCTCGATGATGGCGGTGATGGCCGGGTCCTTCGGAACGTCGCGCGTGACGATTTCGTTGGTGGCTTTGGCCGAGAGGATGGCGTCGCTGGCAGGATCGATGGTGAGCGCGATGCGCGTGAACATGCGGCCAAAAGCACTGGCGCTGGTGACGATGTGGCCGGAGATTTCGCAATTGTAGAAAAGATGGGTGTGGCCGCTGATGACGACTTTGATGGAAGGCGATAATTTCTCGGCGATGGTTTTGATGGGACCTTCGAAGTTTTCGCAGCCGTTGGGGTTGAGCGGCGTGCCTGGTTGCGCGGCTTCCTGACGGCCGCCTTGATGAATCAGCAGGACGATGGCGTGGACACCCTGGCGCTCCAGTTCAAGGGCGGCGGCGTTCGCGACGGAGCTTTCTTCCAGAAAATTCAATCCAGTGGTGGCGTTCGGAGTCACCATGTCGCCGGTTTCTTTTAACGTTTCTCCGATGAAGCCGATTTTGACACCGCCGATGGTTCGAATCGCGGTAGCGGGCAGGATGGTTTTGCCATCTTCAGCGACCATGTTCGCAGCGAGGTACTGATAGTGAGCGGCGTCCCGCATTTCGCCGGGGATACAGGTTTCGGCGCCCGGGCAGCCGCCGGTCATTCGGACACGCAGTTCCGCGGGCCCGTGGTCGAGTTCGTGATTGCCGATGGCGCTTACCGACACGTTCATGGCATTCATGGCTTCGATGGTGGGTTCATCGTGAAGAAGAGCTGAGATGAGCGGGGACGCGCCGAGCAGATCTCCCGCGGCAACGACGATTGAGTTGGGATTATCGCGGATGGCGGTGCGCAGATGCGTGGCGAGGTATTCGGCTCCGCCGGCGGGCGTTTGGTTGATCAGGCCGTCGGAGCCTCGGGGAGGCTCGAGATTGCCGTGAAAGTCGTTGATGGCGAGCAATTGGACGGTGACGGCCGACTGCTGCGCGACGGCGTGATGCAGGAACGCGATGAGCAGTATGGCGAGGGCTGCGAAGGCTGGAGTGGATTTTTTCAGCGGAGTTCCGGACGCCATATTTCTAGCGTCCCACAGAAGGATGCGGATTCGAGCAGGATGTTACGTCGGCGACGCGTGCAGCTCTCAGTCGCCACCGCAGGTGTATCGCTGGCCGGGGAGGAGACCAGCGGTGAGGCGCCATGCCTGGTTCCAAGCGTGTTTGGCGCTGTCCGAGGTTTTGTCGACCGCCAGTCCAGCGCGATAGTGATCCAGTGCTTTGCCGCGATCAATATCGCCCTCGGCTGGCGTAGCGCTAAATTCTCCGTTCGCGCCCACGAGTCCGCCAGCGATGGCGACGATGTCTGAATAAGCGTCGCCGACCATGAAATGAACTTGCGCCGCCGTGCCGGCATCCAACCTTTTTGCGAGGAGACTTTCTCCGTCCAGGATTATCTTGTCGAAATAGATCTGAATCTCCACCCGTTTTCCTCGCATGACCCTCGCGCCATAAATCCGAGTGTGGCCATTTCGCCCACGGGGCCATCGGGATCGAGCTCCCGGGCTTGTTGCTCCCAGTTCCTGGTGTAGGCAATAATCGATTGGCGATGTAGTTGGCTTGAAGACGGCTCCCAATTCTTGCAACCGGGCGCTGCTCCGATTTCTCGGCTGCGTTGTGATTCTCCGGTCGGAGACCTGCGAGTAGACGATCCGCGGCTAGTAAGCCCGCGGCGCGTCGTGCAGGCGGCATCGGTTTAATCGCGTTGATCCATTCCCGCAGTAGTGATAACAGCGATTCTTCGCCCTGCTTGCCTTCGGGCGGCAGCGGCTTAGCCGCAGCCTGCACAGCCTGCTCGTAGAATTTTGTGAAGCGGTCGGAAAGATCGGCGTTCAGTACCGGTCAAGGTGACAGCGCGGTGGAACTGCGGGCCAGGTCGAATGTTGCCGTCGGGAGCGTACTCTGACAGATGAACGTGATCAAATCGCGATTTTTCAAAGGGTAAGCGCGCGTACACGTAAGCGGTGGACACTCGGACGATCTGAGTACCTGTCGTGATGTAATAGCCTTGCGGATTGGGATTGTGTCCCGATACGATTTCGGCGCCGTGTATCCATCGGGCGGCGTCGTCATAGCCACCGCGGCCCCAAAAGGGAACATCGTCGTCGCCGACGCTTTCTCCATACAGACTCGTGAGCTTCTCCCGAACAGAGCGGTCGAAAGCGGCGCCGCTGTCTACGTTGGGCGTTTCCGCATTTATGCGCAGCATTCCGAGGATGCAGATGCCAAGTAGCTGGTTGCTACTCGCCGTCGGGAAGATATACGGCGAGCGCGGCTCCGGAGGATAGAAGTAAAGGGTTCGTTTTAGGGTCGCGCGTGCAGGCAATGTGTCTGTCTTTTCGAGAGTCAAACACTCCTGGCGCGGGCTCAGTGGGTCTGCTTCCGGCTTCTTAGACCGCCACTGTTCCCGTTTGCCGCGCGTATTCATCCACGTTGCGAATGTGATTCCTTCGCGGAATTGTAAAACTTCGTTCTCGGCGATGGACGCGAAGGCTGCCGCGGAGGAGTCCGGGCTCGGAGCTTGGGCACGCGCGATTGTCGCCAAGCAGATTGCCGAGAGTGCCAGGAATGTTCGCTGGAGAGCGGAGTTCATGCGACTTGCCCCTTATGCCGGGTGTGCGGGCGGCGGCGCGGGTTTCGAGAGAGTCGAGGACGCGGTCGAGTTCGGAGGCCTGCAAGGGGCGCGCGAGGAGGAAGCCTCCGCTGTCTTCGAGGCTGGTGGCGAAATCGCGATCGTAGCCGTCGCTGACGAGGACGAAGGCTGGGACGGCGGGGCGGATGCGATCCTGCTGATCGCTCCATTTGGGGCCTCCGGAACGCACGGCCCAGAAGACGCCGTCGAAACGCATGCGCGGCGCGAGATCGGAGGCTTGCTCGGCGGGCGCGGGAATGACGCGATGGCCGCGCGCGGAGAGCATGCCGACCAACTGGCGCTGCGCGGCGGTGTCGGAATCCACCACGAGTAATGTCAGGGAGCGCGCCGATTTTCGGGGAGCCGAGGCGGCGGTGCGCGGATCGTCGCCGGGCATGAGAGGAAGATCGACCTCGAAGCCGGCGGAGTTGCTGCGGCTGACGATGCGAATTTCGCCGCCGTGCGAGGCGGCAATGGCGCGGCAGACGTCGAGGCCGGGCGCGTCGGTGACTTCCGTGGTGGATGCTCGCGCAGTCTCGGTTGCGTAGTGAATTTCGACGACGATCTTTCCGCCCATGCGCGCGCTGGAGAGCGAGAGAGAATGATCGGCCGTGTGGGCGGTGTTCTGCTCGGCGTGCACCAGCAGGTTGAGGAAGAGCTGCTCCAATTGGCCGCGGCTGCCGAGAGCGAGGGCGGGCTCGGCGGTCAGGCGGTTCTGCACGCGCAGGCCGCGCGTCTTCCATTCGGATTCGCGAAACCCGACGAGACCGGCGATGAGCGCGCTGACGTCGACGGCTTTGGCGGTCTCCGTATCGGAATGCGCGAAGGAGATGAGGCGCGCGAGAATGTCCGACGCGCGGCGGCATTCGATGGCGATCTTGTGGATCTCGGCAGGTGTATCGGATCCCTGCTTTTTCTCGAGCGTCTCCGCGGCGTCGAGAATGTCGCCAAGGGGCTCGCTGAGTTCGCCGGCGACGCCGGAGATGAGCTGCGCGGAGGCGGCGAGCTTTTCGCTACGGAACAACTGCTCGCGGACGGCACGCTGCTCCTGGAGTTTGAGAGAGGCGGCGATTTGATTGGAGAGATGCTGCACGGCGGCTTGATCTTCGCGCGAGAAATAGCCGACGCGCTTGGTGCTGGAAACTTCGAGCACGCCGATGTGATCCTGCTGCGCGAGCAGAGGGACGAACATCACCGAGCGCGCGACGCCGGGCTGCCATCCGGCGCTGACCAGAGGATTGCGGCGCGCGTCGGGAATGTGAACGGTGGCGCGGCCGAGAAAACATTTCACGATGCCGCGCGCGAGGCCCTCGGGCGGCGAATCGACGTTGATCGCCATGGGATCGGGATCGTCGGGCGTGGTGATATAGTCCAGCGATTTCGTCGCGTGGCTGTGTAGAAAAAGCCGCGCGGTGGTGGCGCGTGAAACGGAGGGAAGCAGTTCGGCGAGCTGCGCGGCGATCTCGGCGGGAGAGGCGGCGGCAGTGATGTTCTCGCTCAAAGAATGCAGAATCCGGTTGGCGCTACCCATCGCTTTGCGATGCTGAGAGCGCGCCCAAAATGCACCCGCGAAGGCGGCGGCCGCCGACGAGAGGATGGTCCAGATCCACCAGGGGACGTGGGGGGCGAGGGGCAACGTGATGGATCCGGCGAGCGGCATGTTAGCGGGCTGCCTGCTCCGGGAGCCAGTGGTAGAGGCGCGGATCGAGAAAATCGGCGACGGCAAGCTCGACGTGATCGAGCGAGCGCTCATGCGTGAGCAATCCGACGACGCGGGCGCCGGCGTCGCGGGCCGCCTGGATGCCGATCGGAGAATCTTCAAAGACGATGCAATTTTTCGGCGCGATGCCGAGTTCGTGGGCGGCGCGCAGATAAACGTCGGGCGCGGGCTTGGGATGCTGCACCTGAGAACCATCGACGATGGCGCGGAAATACGGGCGGAGGCCCGAGCCGTCGAGCACGAAGTCGATGTTCAAACGCTCGGCGTTGCTGGCGAGGCCTATGGGCGCGGCGGAGGCTTGCTGGAGAAAGCTCCGCACGCCGGGGACGAGCTGATTTTCCAGGTGATCGCGCATCAGTTGGCGATAGAGGCGCTCCTTGGCGGCGCCGTGTTCCTCTACGACCTTTTCATCGGCAGTTGGGCCTAGAAAGTCCAGAACGATCTGGTCGTTTCGGCGGCCGTGCATGCGCGCAAGAATGTCTTCGCCCGGGATGCCGAGGGAATCGAGATATTGGCTCCAGGCGGTGCGATGGATGGGCATGGAGTCCACGACGACGCCGTCCATATCGAAAATGAGAGCCAGACCCGGCGGGATGGTGCAAGATTTTTGGGCGGGGGACTGATCCAACACCTGCATTTGGTCGAATCATAACACGGGGACTTGTTTTAGACCTGGAAGCGGATACAATGGCCGTTACGGGCACAATAGGGTGGAACCGCGTACCGGGCAACAGTTTCTGATATCGGGGAGAGTGCAGGGGGTTGGCTACCGGGCCTTCGCGGTAACGATGGCGCAACGTCTGGGCGTTGTGGGGTGGGCTCGGAATCTGGAAGACGGGCGCGTGGAAGTGCATGCGGTGGGCAGCCGCGCTCAGTTGGAGGAGTTCGCACAGCAGCTGCGGAGGGGTCCACGACTCGCGGAGGTAACGAGCGTGGAATCGGCGGAAGTTGCAGCGACGGGCGCGCGGGAGTTTACGATTCGCTCATGAACGGGGACGGAACGAGCAAGGATCAATCATTATGACAAAGTTTCCAGTGATCAATACGATTCAGCAGCATGTGCTGCAGCAACAAGAGGAATTGTTCCCGGAAGCCCGCGGGATTTTTTCGGCGCTGATTTCTGGGATATCGCTGGCGACGAAGGCGATTCAGGCGCAGGTGCGGCGGGCAGGATTGGGCGACCAGCTGGGAATGGTGGGAGAAACCAACGTCCAGGGCGAGGAACAGCAGAAGCTGGACGTCTTTGCGAACCACATGCTGCTGCACTGCCTGGGACGGCGCGACGCTGTATCGATGCTGGTGTCCGAAGAGAACGAAGAGCCGGTGACGTTCGATCGCGCGCTGGATACGGGGCGCTATATCGTGGTGTTCGATCCGCTGGACGGATCCTCTAATATCGACGTGAACGTGCCGGTGGGCACCATTTTTTCGATTTTCCGGCGTCCGGAGGGCGAGACGGATCCGACGCGCTCGGTGCTGCAGCCGGGTTCGAAACAAGTGGCCGCGGGCTACGTGGTGTATGGATCGTCGACGATTTTCGTGTACACGGCGGGGCGCGGTGTATATGGATTCACGTTGGATCCCAGCTTGGGCGCGTATGTGCTGGTGTACGAAAAAATGAGGATGCCGAAGCAGGGCAAATATTATTCGGTGAACGAAGCGAACGTGGAGGCATTTCCTCCGGCGTATCGGGAATATATTTCGCGGCTGCGCAGCGGAGCGCTGGGAGGCGAGTACAGCTCGCGCTACGTGGGATCGCTGGTGTCGGATTTCCATCGCACGCTGCTGAAGGGCGGTGTGTTTCTCTACCCGCCGACGAAGAGCCAGGCGTCCGGCAAGCTGCGGCTGATGTATGAGGCGAATCCACTGGCGTTCATCGCGGAGCAGGCGGGAGGCATTGCCACCGACGGAGTGGGCAAGATCATGGACATTCAGCCGCAGGCGATTCATCAGCGGACGCCGCTGGCGATCGGCAGCCAGGTGGAGATGCAGGCGTTCGCGGAGTGCATGAAGATGGCAGAAACTCCGGTCGCGGCGGCACGTTAAAGACGTTCGCCAGCTGTTAGAATGGGCCTTTACCCGGGGCTTCCATAGCCCGCGTCGCGCGGTGGACGCTAACGCCTGGGTCAGAGCTGACAGCCTGATCAAATCTACAACGGATCAACTCAAACAATGGATCAACTCAAACGCCTTATCCGAGAAGTGCCCGATTTTCCCAAGCCGGGGATTCTCTTCTACGACATCACGACGCTGCTGGAAGACCCGACGGGCTTGAAAGCGGTGATCGACGGCCTGACAGACCGCCACAAGAAGGAAAAAATCGATAAGGTGATTGGCGTGGAGGCGCGTGGATTTATTTTTGCTCCTGCTGTCGCCTACGCGCTGGGCGCGGGATTCGTACCGGTGCGCAAGCCCGGGAAGCTTCCTTTTAAGACTCAGCGGATCGAGTACGCGCTGGAATACGGCACGGACGCGCTGGAGATCCACGTCGACGCGGTGAAGAAGGGCGAGCGCGTGCTGATTGTGGACGATCTGCTGGCTACGGGCGGGACGACGCGCGCGACTGCGGATCTGGTGCAGAGCTTTGGGGCGGAAGTGGCGGGACTGGGCTTTGTGGTGGAGCTCGATTTCCTGCGGGGACGCGAGAAGCTGGGCGGGTACGCGATCGAGTCGTTAGTGCATTACGCGAGTTAAAACTTTGGTGGTAGGCTCACCTCTTGACCTTTTGAAAGTTAGGTCTTCGACCTACTGCCGGTCCGGAATTCAAAATAAGGAATCGTAGTCCCCACCCTGACGGGTGGGGCTTGCCCATTCGCGATCTTTTTCCCGCGGATTAACCGTTGCCTGCGAAATAGAAAAAGGGCGGCTCGCCCGAAGACACCAGGTGCGAGCCGCCTGGGGCGTATTACGGGAGCCTCGTCCCATCCGCCCAACGAAAGCAGAACTAAAGTTTGGGTGCGATGCGGAGATCGTTTGTCACGGAGAACACTCCGGACACACCGTTAGCGGCCATGAAGGCGAGCTGACTATCCATCGCGTTGCCGACGATGCCATCCAGCGTCACGTGGCCATTCCTCACGATGATGCGAATCGACGGATTCGTGCCCATGAAGTAGCGATAGAGCGATGAAGTACGCTCCAGCGATCGCAAGGTACGAAGCCGAATCTGATCATCGAAAGGCGAGAGCGGCAAGACCTCGATTTGATCGTTTACCGCGGTTACGCCGGCCACATTTTTCACGGCCTTTTCCGCGTAATCCTTCAAATAGGGCTGCGTTACTGCGCCTGAGAGTGTTACGACACCGTTGTCGACCTTGTAGGATAGGTCGTCAAACACCGAGAAATACGGCAACGTTACCAGCGCCTTGCGAACGTTGTCTTCCACCGTAGGTACGGGCGGTGCAGTGCCTGCGGCCCATATGGACGAAGCTCCCGCAAGGAGCATGAGTCCAGTCAATAATTTGGTTTTCATCTTATCCTCCACGTCTCTTCCCAAACAGGTCTGCGATTGCCGGATTGCCTGTTGGCTACCGGTCTACTCTATGTCCACTTCATTGGACGAGGTATAGGGTGAATTGGTTGCAAGGGCCGCGATCCACTTCATGGGGCTGGTCTTAGGCCCTGCCGGAATAGGGCCGTGGGAATAGGCCGGGAGAAAAATCCTCTGAACCAGAGAACGCGGCGGACGCCGATAAGGCATGGCGCGTGCATCGAGTTTGCCTTCCATGGCAGCTTCGGCGCAGATTCCGCCCACGGCTTCGGCCGGTGCGGGCTTACAGACCAGTAGTCCCGCGGCCCGTCACACGGGCGCAAAGCACGGCGCGCGTCCGCCTGCACCGGCGACAAAGAAATCGAAAATGGACACGCTCGCCGAGATGAGTGTGCCGCTGGGCGTGTTGGGCATCGTGATGGCGATGATCGCGCCGATGCCATCGTTCCTGCTGGACATTCTGATCAGCTCGAATATCACGATTTCGGTGATTGTGCTGATGGTGTCCATGTACATCACGAAGCCGGTGGAGTTCAACGTCTTCCCCACGTCGCTGCTGCTGCTGACGCTGTTCCGGCTGGCGCTGAACATTTCTTCGTCGCGCCTGATTCTGATTCAGGGCAACTCCGGCACGCGCGCGGCGGGGCAGGTGATTGAGGCGTTCGGCAACTTCGTGGTGGGCGGCAATTACATCATCGGCGTGGTGATCTTCCTGGTGCTGATCGCGATTCAGTACGTGGTGATCAACCACGGCGCGGTGCGCATCTCGGAAGTGACGGCCCGCTTCACGTTGGACGCGCTGCCAGGCAAGCAGATGTCGATCGACTCGGATTTGAACGCGGGACTGATTGATGAATCCGAGGCGCGCGTCGCGCCGCAAGCAACTGGCGGCGGAAGCGGAATTCTACGGCGCCATGGACGGCGCGTCGCGGTTCACGCAGCGCGACGCGATTGCGAGCATCATCATCACGGCGATCAATATCATCGCGGGATTTCTGATCGGGGTGCTGCAGCATGGCATGGATCTGCAGCGCGCGCTGCAGACGTACACGGTGTTGACGATCGGCGATGGACTGGTGACGGTGATTCCGGCGCTGATGGTGTCGGTGTGCGGCGGCCTGATTGTGACGCGCGCAAGCTCCGACAATCAGCTGGGCTCTGAGATACGGCGGCAGTTGTTCAGCAATCCGCAGCCGCTGATGCTGGCGGGCGGAGTGCTGATCGCGATGGCGATGTTTCCGGGATTACCGACCGTACCGTTCCTGATGTTGGGCGGCGGCGTGGAATATGCGGGCTGGAGATTGAAGCAGAAAGCGGATGCCGCGGCTGTGGCCCCGGCGGCCGCGCCTCTATCGGGCGCGAAAGAAAATCTCGAATCGGTACTCAAAGTGGAACCGCTGGCGCTCGAAGTGGGACTAGGCCTGGTGAAGCTGGTGGAGGGAGGCCAGAATTCGCCACTGCTGCGGCGCATTGCCACGATCCGCAAGCAGATGGCAACCGACGCGGGCTTCATGGTACCCCCGGTTCGCGTGACGGACAATCTCCAGCTGAAGGCGAATGAATACGTAGTTCTCCTTAAGGGCGCTGAGGTGGCGCGATTCGAGTTAGCTCCGAACTGCGAGCTGGCGATTCATGCGGGCGCGGCCACGGGCGGCGCAGGCGCACTGCAAGGCGCCGCGACACGCGAACCGGCATTTGGCATTCCCGCGTTGTGGATTCCGTCCACGGCGGCGGAAAGCGCGCGCGCGCAGGGCTACACGGTGGTGGATGGAGTAAGTGTATTGGGCACGCATCTGGCGGAGTTGTTGCGGCGCCACGCGCATGAGCTCCTATCCCGGCAGGACACCAAGAATATTCTGGACCGCGTTGCGGAGGAGAATCCGCGAGTCATCGAAGATCTGGTTCCGAAATTGCTTCCGATGGCGACGGTGCAAAAAGTATTTCAGAACTTGCTGCGCGAACGTGTATCCATTCGCGATGCCGTCACGGTGACAGAGGCGCTGAGCGAAGCGGCGGCGATGACCAAGAACCCTGTACTACTGACGGAGTATGCGCGGCAATCGATCCGCAGGCTTCTGATCAAACCGTATCTCAACACCGCCGGCGAGCTGGCCGCGTATCTGCTGGACACCACGATCGAGCAAGCGATTGAAGGCGCGGTGGAGCACGGAGAACTGGCCAGCCATTTGAATTTGCCGCCGCAGCGGCTGCGCGACATCGTGGATCGGATCACGCGCGCGGTGGGAGCGGTGGAGGGGCCGACGGCGCTGATGACCAGCTCCGCCGCGCGATTCTTTCTGCGGCAGGCGATTGAAGGAGCGCTGCCGAACCTGGCGGTGCTCTCGCACAATGAGGTTCCGAGCGGCGTGCGCGTGGTGTCGACGGGTGTCATCCAATGAGGTTGAAGAGTTATTTCTCCGGCACCGTGGAAGCGGCGATCGACTTGGCGCGGCGTGAGCTGGGCGAGGATGCGCTGCTGGTGAACGCGCGTCCATCGACGCCCGAGACGCGATCGCTGGGCGCGTTCGAAGTGGTGTTCGGCGTCGCCGATAATTTCCGCGAAGCGCCCGCCGCAGCCGGCAGCACTACGGCATCCGATGCGTCCGGCGCGCGCGCGGCTGCTCCCGGATCAGAGCGGTTAGTGCAGGACGTGGCGGATCTCAAACGCCAACTAGAGAAGCTGGGGCAATCGCTGCGCTACGCGAGAGGGCCGGTGGCCCCCGTGCATGCGCCGGATTCGGCGCTGCTGACGCGGCTGCTGGAAGCGGAGTTAGATCCGATGCTGGCGCAGCAGGTGGCACAGGGAACGCGGCTGGAGGATTTATTCGAAGTGGAAGCCACACTGGGGCGGCGGCCCGGCACGTCAGGCATACCGCTGGCGGCGGGCGGAAAGGCGTCGGCTTTTCCCACGCGCACAACGGTGGCGCTGATTGGACCGCCGGGCGCGGGCAAAACGACAACGCTCGTGAAGCTGGCGGCACGCTATGGGCTGACGTCGCGCCGGCCGTCGCACATTCTTTCGATCGACGTGAATCGTATCGCCGCGGCGGACCAGCTCCGAACGCTGGCGGCAATTTTGGGCATCGGGTGTGACGTGGTGGAAACGCCCACGGCGCTGGACCAGGCGATTGAAGAGCATCGCAATAAAGATTTCATTTTCATTGATACTCCGGGGTACGCCGCGGCTGAGATGGACGAAGCGCGCGAGCTGGCGATGTTCTTCGCCGGCCATCCGGAAATGGATACGCACCTGGTGGTGCCCGCATCGATGCGGCCTTTCGACCTAGGGTGCGTTATGGATCGTTACGAAATGTTTTCTCCGCATAAATTGCTTTTCACAAAAATGGACGAGACGGATACGTATGGGCCGCTGATCAATGAGTCCGCGCGGCGGGGCCTGCCGATATCGTTCTTCACTTCGGGGCAGGGGATTCCCGACGATCTGGAGGCGGCAACGAGGCTGGGCTTGGCGGCGCTGGTGCGGGGGGCGGAGCCTCCCACAGAACGCGCTGCTGAACGCGCACGTGAACACGCCATTGAACACGTTGCTCAACACCTCGCTAAATCCATGCGCGCGGGAGCAGCGGCATGAAGCAATCCGCATCGCAGCCAACGAAGTCCCCGAACTGCTACGAACACAACGCCGCGGGTTTTACGCACGAAGAGCGCGAGCAGGTGATTCTGGAACATCTGCCGCAGGTGAGACTGATCGCACGGCGCATTCACGAGCGGCTGCCGGAGAGCGTCAGCCTGGATGACCTGATTTCCACGGGTATCGTGGGGTTGATTTCGGCGATCGACCGATTCGATTCGTCGCATAATGTGAAGCTGAAGACTTACGCCGAATATAAAATTCGCGGCGCGATTCTCGATAGCCTGCGCGGACTGGATTGGGCGCCGCGGCAGCAGCGCAAACGCGCGAAGCAGATTGAGGCCGCGATTTCCGTAGCCGAGCAGCGGCTGCATCGCACGCCGGGCGAGGAAGAAATCGCCGCGCAACTAGGGCTGGACATCACGGAGTATCACGAGTGGCTGGTGGAAATTCGCGGGTTGAACCTGGGCAGTCTGGAAAACGCATCGCCCGACGACGACAATCGCGATCTGCTGCGCTACGTTTCGGGTGACGAAGAGAACTGGCCGTCGCGCGTGGTGGAACGCAGCGAGCTGAAGAAGCTGCTGGCGGAGGCGATCGCGCGGATGCCGGACGTGGAAAAGACGGTGCTGAGCCTGTACTATCACGAGGAAATGACGCTGCGCGAAATTTCCAAGATTTTGCGTTTGCATGAATCGCGCATTTCGCAGCTGAAGTCGCAGGCGATTTTGCGGCTGCGATCCTATATGGAAAAACGCTGGCCCATGCCGCGCGGAGTGTAACGGTGGCCGATTCCTATCCGCAGTGGGAGTGGTTGCGCGATGAATTCGCCGGGCGCATCGCCTCGGTACTCGAGACGATGGCGGGGGAGCGTCCGTCGATAGGCACATGGACGGACTCGGACCCGCCGGCGAGTGCGCTGTATTGGCGGCAGCCGTTCGCAGCGATCGAAGGCGAATTGTGGGTGGCGGCCGCGGAGCCGATGTGGACGCTGGGCGCACAGCAGATTCTGCACGCGGCGGGCATGGACGACGCGGACCGGGAAACGCTGGAGTCGACCTATCTCGAAACAATCGGCCAGGCGCTGAGCGGAGTGGCGCAGGCGATTACGGGGCGCGTGGGCCGGGAAGTGACGCCGTCGGGCGGGCGAAAGAGTGCACCGGCGGCAGGCGCCCCGCGGTGGTCCGCCATGGCGCTGCAGTTCGCGGGCGGCGTGATGATGATTTATCTGGCGGCGGACGCGGCGTTGCTGGATGCGATTGCTCCGCGGGCGCTGGAAGTTCGCGAAGCAGAGACGGATGGCGCGAACGAAGTGGCGGGGTCGAAGACGTTCGAGTTGCTGCTGGACGTGGAACTACCCGTGAGCGTTTCCTTCGGGCGCGCGAATGTTCCGCTGAAGGAAGTGCTGAAGCTGACGACGGGATCGATTGTCGAACTAAACCGTTCGATTGTGGAGCCGGTAGAGGTGATCGTCAACAACTGCGTGGTGGCGCGCGGCGAAGTGGTGGTGATCGAGGGCAATTTCGGCGTGCGCATTCAGCAGGTGGTGAGCCGGCAGGAACGGCTTCGGACGTTGAACTAACAAAGGGCGCAATGGAATGGATCAATTAAATCAGCTGAGTCAATTATTGAGGCAGATCACCTTCCTGCAGAATGCGGTGTTGCAGGATGCATTGCTGGTGGTGGGATTGATTGCGGCGATGGTTCTAGTGGTGGGCGCGAAGCGCGATTTCCGGCGCGAGACGCGTAAAAGAGAAAAAGTGTTGGAGGCACTGGCCGCGAAAGTGGCGGCGCTGCCGGTGAGGGTGAAGGCATCGGCTCCGCCGCCGGTCGCTGTCGTGCCAGTGGAGGCGAATCCCAGCGCGGCGGCGTCCATGGGCGCAGCACCGGTGGCGGCGGGATCCGAGATTCTTCCGGCGGTTCGCTCCGGCATCAATTTGAATTGGCGCGTGCAGGCGCTACGATTGCTGCGGCGCGGGCAGGATGTGGCGCATGTCTCTACTGCATTGGGCGTATCGCGGCGCGAGATTGAACTGTTGATTCGCGTGCATCAACTCGCATTGGGACGGCCGGTCAACCGCGCAATGTAAGTTGGCGGTTAGTGCTGGCCGGGGTTCTGTTGCGAGAGATGTTCGCCCGTTTCCGGCGTCACCGAGAAAGTCATTTCTTTGTGGTCGCGGACGACGGAAAGCTGCACGGCCTTGCCCTGGGCGGCGCGGAGCCGCGCGGAGATGTCGGCGGCATTCATCACTTTGATGTCGTCAACGCGCAAAACCACGTCCCCGGCACTCATGCCCGCCTTCTCAGCAGGTGAATTTTTCAAGACGGAACGTACCAGCACGCCGCCGTCTTTCGCGCCGAAATACTGAGCAAGCTGGCCGTCGATGGACTCGGCTTCAATCCCCAGCATGGGGCTGTTCATTCCCTGGAAGATGCGCGGAATATCCGGCATGGGCAAGTTTGAGACCGGGGAGGGAACGCCGTCGCCCGGGAGAATCCGCAGCACGGGGCGGCTCTCGATTTTCGCGGTGATACTTTGCGGCGAGCCGCCGCGAACGATGTCGATTTTCGCGTCGCCGCCTACGGGCGTTTCGCGAACCATGCGCGAGAATTGCTGGAAGCCATCCACCTTTTGACCGTTATAAGCCACGATCACGTCGCCGGGCTTGAGGCCGGCTTTTTCGGCGGGGCTGTCGTGAATCACGGAGGTAATCTCCACGCCCGATTCGTTGGGGAGCCTCAGCGCTTTCGCGCGCTCCGGTTTAATTTCCTGCAAACCGACACCGAGATAGGCGGCGCGCAGCAACAGACGCGTGGGCGTAGTCTGTTGCTGCGGCGCGGGGGGATTGCCCTGCGCAAACACAATCAGGGGCGCGCACAATGCCGCCGACAGAATCCACTTGGTTGTGAAAGCGTACTTCATACTGCTACCTCTGATTGCTACGACGGACCATCCGGAAAAGAGTCACCGGCAGACCGAAACGAATTGCGCGCACGCTTTAGTAGACTCCTGCGGAAGCCTTCATGGCCTCCAGCATTCTCTGCGCGCGTTCACGGACGTAGGCATCGTCTTCGCGGCTGACGGTTTCCTGCAATACGCCGACGACCTCTGGATCGATCGAAGGCGAAGGCCCGGCAGTCAGCAGGTCTATGGCCTGCGTGCGCATGCCCGGATTCAAATCGCGCTGGAGGACGCGCGCCAGCGCCGTTTGCACGTCGTGATCGGCCGTATAAGCCTTCAGGCCTTCCATCGCGCGCCAACGCACCACCGCGTTCTGATCGTTTTCCAGCGCGAAAACCAGCGCGCTGCGCACGTCGGAGGAGTTGGCGTCGTTGATCAAAATGGTCACGGTTTCCGCGCGCAGGCCGGGATCGTCGGAGCCCTTGGCTGCAGCCATCAGCAGGTTGCGGATCGCGGCGTCCTGCAAATAGCCCGACACCGTGCGCTGTTTGGTTTCATTCAACAGGATATTCACGCGGCCGTCGGCGCCCTCTTGCACGTTGCGGACCTGCGCCGGTCCCAAGCTTCCCAGATCCATGGCGCTATAGTTGGCACTGTTATCGGAACCCGCGCTCATGGGCCCCCAGGCCGGAATCATGCGCGCAGCCATAAATCCGATGGCGAGCAATGCGACCGCTCCCGCTGGACGCAGCCAGTGCGTCGTGAGGCCTTCGAAGCTCCCGACGAACTGCGACCACCAGCTTTCGTTTTTGTGAGCCGGGATCTCTACGGGCGGGTGTGCGCTTTCGGCTCCGGCGTTTTGTAAATCGATCGTCTCGAAGAGGGCGTCGCGGCAACTGGTCAGCAACGCGGGCGCGGGCGACACTTCCAGATCGTCGATAGCGGCATGCACGGCGCGCTGGCGATCCAGAGCCGCTCGGCATTCGATGCACGAATCCAGATGCTGGTCGATGCGTTCTTCTTCGTCGAAACTTAGCTCCCCGTAGAGCAGCAGCGCGAGCTGGTCGCGCGCGGCGTCGCAAGTGGTCATAATGTTCTCATCGCTCATACAAGATCTCCCAGCGCCGACCGCATCTTCTGCGTGGCGCGAAACAGGCAATTTTTCGCGGCTTCCTCGGTTGTCCCTAGAGCTTCGCCGATGTTCCGGAGCCGTAACCCCTCGTAGTGGCGCAGTTCGAAGACCATGCGCTCGCGCGGCGAAAGATCTGCCAGCGCGGCTTTCACGCGGCGGCGGATTTGCCCGCTGAGTAATTGCTTTTGCGGGTCCAGGTCCGCGCGCTGCTCGGCTACCGATTCCAGGCGGTCCACCGTACCCTCGGCCGTGGTGAGCACGGGCGGTTCTTCCTTGCGGACTTTACGTTTGCGCAATTGATCCAGGCACAGATTTGTGGCAATGCGGTAGATCCAGGTGTGGAAGGAGCAATCGAAACGGAAGTTGCCGAGGTTGCGGTAGACGCGCAGAAAGGTTTCCTGATAAATGTCTCGCGCATCTTCGGGCGAATGCAAAAGGTTCATGGCCAGCCGCAGGATGCTTTGATCGTAGGCGCGCACCAATTGCTCGAACGCGGCACGGTCGCCTCCCTGGGCGGCGCGGATTAACGCCGTCTCGTCAGCCTGCGCCTGACTATCGTGAGGCTTGCGCATTGCCCTGGAAGCGTACACCAATCTGTTCGACGCGGCAAACCTTAAAAGGTCACAAGGGTTGGAGCAATTGGAGGTCCTTGGCTGACGAGACCGTGTGACAGCACCGTTGGACCGCTCCCTTCGGTCACGGCTCGGCGACGGCGTTATCTGGTATCAATAGCGTAGAGGGCCGCGACCAGCGGTCGAGCGCCAATCGTTTCATACAGATGCACGCCCCGGAAAGGGCGGCGTTTTGCCGGATGCGGGTCTTTAAGTGACCCTATTGCAGATAGTTACGCTAGCTCGAGGTCGATGCGCTTCTGGCCGGCGTCGAGGCCGCTGATTTTGCAGCTGATCACTTGGCCGACTTTGAGTGAACTGGCGGGCGATTCGCCGCCGCCCCCGCCCGACTTCCACTTTGTGGCGAGCATGGCGGAGAGCGCCGAGACGTCGGTCTTAGCTGCAGCGGTGGAGGCTTCGGCCGATTTTTGCTGCGCCAGTTTGCAGTGACCAACGACACCTTCGCCGAGTTCGATGCGCGCCTTGGCGGCGGAGAGATCCATGATGCGGCCGGAGACCTGATCGCCGACTTTGTGCTCGGCGATGTATTCGTCGATGCTGGTCGGCTCCAGCTGCTTGATCCCCAGGCGGAAGCGGCGGCGTTCCTTATCGGCCTCGAGCACCACCGCCTTGACCGTCTCGCCCTGCTTTCAGGACCTCGTTGGGATGATTCAAGCGCTTTTCGTGCCGTGATGTCGCCGATGTGGATCATGCCTTCGATGCCATCGCCCAGATCGACGAAGGCGCCGAACTTGGCCAGGCTGGTGACGGGCGCTTCCACCGCCGTGCCCACCGGATACTTCTTCAAGCGCTTCTTCCCAGGGATCGCCCAGCGCCTGCTTCAATCCGAGCGCGATGCGCTTTTCGGTGGGATTGACGCCGAGCACCACGACTTCGACCATCTTCGCCCGGCTTGACCACGTCCTGCGGCGCGGACGTTCTTCTTGCTCCAGGACATCTCGGAGACGTGGATCAGTCCTTCGATGCCCGGCTCCAGTTCGACGAACGCGCCGAAATCCAGCACGCGCGACAACCTTGCCCTTGATGCGCTGCGCCCTGGGTGTAATTTCTGTGACCGCCAGCGTCCACGGATCGGGCGATAGCTGCTTCAGCCCCAGCGAGATCTTGCGTGTCTCGCGGTTGATCTTGAGGATCTTGACCTCGAGCTGCTCGCCGGCCTTGACCACGTCGGCGGGCTTCACGCCTGCGCGAGCCAGCTCATGTCGGAGACGTGCAGCAGGCCGTCCACGCCGCCCAGATCGACGAACGCGCCGAAATCGGTGAGCGAGCGCACGGTGCCGCGCACGACCGCAGCCTTCTTCCAGCCTCCCGAACGCTTCTTGCTTCGCCTGGCGCTCCAGCTCTTCGAGAATCACGCGGCGGTCCACCACGACGTCTTCTTCGGCGCCGTGTCGAGCTTGGTGATGCGGCATTCGATCTGCTGGCCCACCAGCTTTTCCAGATCCGCCTGCTTCGCGCGCGCCGCTGCGCGAAGCCGGCATGAACGCGCGCACGCCGACGTCCACGCGCAAGCCGCCCTTTGACGACTTCGAGCACGCGTGCCGCCGATGGTGCGCTTCTCGGCGAAGGCCGCTTCCAGGCGCGGTCCAATCCTTGGGCGTTTCCACCTTGATGGTGGAGAGAAGATAGTTGCCCTCTTCGTCGCGGCCGCGGATGCGAGACCAGCACTTTCTGGCCTGGCTTCAGCTTGACCTTGGGATCGGGCGGCAGCACGCCGTCCATTTTGCGGCCGATATCGACGAAAACGCCGTCGGGCGTCACCGACACCACGGTGCCTTCCACGCTTTCGCCGCGGGCGTGGTGGGATTGTTCGAACTCGGAAAGAATATCGCCGAAAGATGAATCGATAGCCGACTCGGGCGGCGCTTCGGTTGCCGGCGCCGGTGAGGCCATAGGCTTGGGCGCGGCCGCTTTTGGTGGCGGCGGGGGGGCAACTGCCGGCGAAGGCGTTACGGGGGAAGCGGCCTCGGGCGCGGCGACCTCAGGCACATTGAGGGACGGCACGGGCGTATCAAAATTGTTTGGTTGGGTCATGCGAAAAGAACACCAGCGTTTCCATATTGTGGCACATTTCCCGTCCGGGCCCTAGCTGGAGAGTTGGCCGCGGGAGACTGCCGATTCGCAGCAGGGAACGGTGCTCTAATGGACCGTATGGCCGATTGGCGGGAACACGGAATCAAGATCGTCCGCGCGGGTGAGCTGGACACGAATACGCCGCAGACCCCGGGCATGGACCGGGCGGCGGCGATCACCCACGCGCGCACGGGCGCGAGCAAGCTGTGGGCAGGGACAGTGGTGGTGCAACCGGCGGCTCGCACGGGAGTGCATCATCATGGCGAGCTGGAGACCGTCCTATATATAGTGCGCGGGCGAGCGCGATTCCGCTGGGGCGATAATCTCGAATTCGTGGAAGAGGCGGGGCCGGGCGATTTCATTTACGTGCCGCCGTATCGTGCCGCATCAGGAAATGAACGCGAAGCCGGATGAGCCGGTGGAAGCGGTGGTGGTGCGCAGCGGGCAGGAGCCGATCGTGGTGAACTTGGACATTGTAAGTCCCGAGCCCGCGCGGCCGGGTCCCGACCCGTTCCATTCGAAGCCGCTCTAGCGGAGAATCGTACCTATGCCTGCGACGCTGGTGTTCGACGTGAATGAAACGCTGCTGGATCTGCGCGCGTTGGCTCCTGATTTCGAAGCCGTGTTTGGCGACGCCGTCGTCCTGGACGCGTGGTTCCATCAGGTGATTCAATACGCGATGGGCCTGACACTGGCGGGCGAGTATCGTTCGTTTGGAGATATCGCGCTCGGAGTCCTCCACATGATGGCCGATGCGGAAGGCGTGGATCTATCGGACGATCAGGCGCGGCGCATTGCCGGGAAAATCCGCACGCTGCCGCCGCATCCCGAGGTGCCGGGCGCGCTTGCGTTCTTAAAGGACGCCGGATTTCGATTGGTTGCGCTGACCAATAATCCCATGGCGGTGGTGGACGCGCAGATGGCGAATGCCGATTTGCAGCGCTTCTTTGAACGCAATTTTTCCGTCGAAACCGTCCGGCGGTTCAAGCCCTCGCCCGAGCCGTACCGGATGGTTGCGGAAGAGCTCGGCGTGGCACCGCAGCAACTGTGGATGATCGCGGCGCACGCGTGGGACGTCGGCGGCGCGGCGCAGGTGGGGTATCGAACGGCGTTCGTCGCGCGGCCCGGGAAGGCTCCCTACCCGCTGTTTCCCAAGCCGAATATAACCGGCAACACATTATTGGATGTTGCCGAAGGGATCGTGTCCATGGATCGCTCTTAAAGCGCGGCGTTGAATCGCGGCACGGGCGCACATCTTCGTGCGCGCTCAAGTATAATCCGTTGTGATTATTCCACCTGAGGTGCCATGCAATGCCAAAGATGCCCGGACGAAGTGCGCTGCTCGCGATTGCGTTGTGCGCTCCATTGGCTGCGCAATGGCAGGTGACAGACAAAGCAATCCCGAGGCTACCGAACGGTGAGCCGAACCTAAGCGCGCGCACGCCGCGACGGGAAGACGGCAAACCCGACCTGACAGGAATCTGGATGCCTGAGCCTGCGAGGGCCGGGCAACATTGCGAGCGCTTTGAAGCAGGGCGAGCTGGCCGCGCAGCCGTGGGCGCAGATGCTGTTCGATCAACGCAAAACGGGGGGTCTCTCGGCGCTGGACCCGTCCGCCAACTGCCTGCCCCAGGGAGTGCCGCGCGTCAACTCCACTCCGGCGCCTTTCAAGATCGTCCAGGAGCGGAACCTGGTGGTCATTCTCTACGAGGAGTTCGGCCAGTTCCGCCAAATATTTCTGGAGGGCCACGCGCTGCCCAAGGATCCGAATCCGCAGTGGAATGGCTATTCGCAAGGCAAGTGGGAAGGAGACACGCTGGTGGTGGATTCCACCGGCTTCAACGGCAAGCTTTGGCTGGATCAGGCGGGCCACCCCGCCACAACTTCGCTGCATGTGACGGAGCGCTTCCAGCGTCGCGATCTTGGCCATCTGAATATCGCTGCGACCATCGACGATCCCCGCGCGTACACGAAGCCGTGGAGCTACACGCAGCCGCTGAGCTTGATGGTAGACACGGAGCTGATCGAATACGTCTGCAACGAGAACAACGGGGCGATTCCGCACCTGCAGGGGAAATAGCGGGACGCTTCGATTGCGAACCCATCGATTGCGAAGACTCTTCGCGGAATGAGCGTTATTCCTCGATGATCTCGCTCTTCCATTCGACTGTGATACCGCGCTTCACGCTTTCCGAGACAGGGCAGCGATCGCCATGGAATTGCAGAGCGCGGTCGAGCGCCTCGCGTTTATCCTTCGGGACCTTGATGCGATAGTTCACGGTGACGTGCGTGAGCAGGAGCTTGCCGTCCACCTCTTCGAGAGTGCCTTCGGTGAGAGCTTCGAGCTTTTCGGGATCGGCGCGCAGGCCGCGGCCTTCCATCGCGCTGCCGATGGTGCCGGTCATGCAGCCGCCGATCGCAGCGACCAGATAATCGAGCGTCGAGGGCATGGGCTCATCCGGTTTCACCTTGAAGAATTCGGCGATGCCGCCGTGTACGCCCATGCGCGTTACATCTGGCCAGCCTTCGATCTGAATGCGCTTGATCTTGTTGTTGCCCGGTTCCTTGGTGACCTTAACCTTCGATACATGCGCGACTTTTCCCACGGCAAGCCTCCTTCGTAGAGTGTCTTGCTCGATGGTATCGCACGCACCTTAGCGAACGGCCAGGAACCTCTGGACGCGTTCCCCGGCGAAAACCTCGCCGGTGTAGATGTTCCCTTTCGAATCGGTGGCGATCATGTGCAGGCCGAAAAACTGGCCGCCGTTTTCGCCCATGCTGCCGAGCGTGCCCAATACTTTGCCTGTCTCACGTTCCAGGAACCAAACGTGATTGTTCGTGAGATCGGAGATGTACAGGAACTTCTGCGCTTTGTCGGGCGAGAACATCACGCCGCCCGTGGAGCCGCCCACGCCTGTCCAAGGCGCCATCACGAATTCCTTGATGTATTTGCCTTGTTTGGTGAAAACCTGGATGCGATTCGCCATGCGATCGGCGGCGTACAGATAGCCGTCGTTGGAAATGTTCAGCGTCAGGTGTCCGCGGAACTCCTTCGGCTCGGGACCGCCGGGCGTGTAGGCGCGATCCGCGTCGTCGGTGGTGATCTGATCGAGCGTGTGGCCGTATGCTCCCCAACCGCGCTTGAACTTGAACGTGTCGAGGTCGAACACCATCACGCGGCCACCGAGATAGTTGTCGGCGGCGTAGAGCTCGTGGGCTGGTTCGTCGAGGCGAATTTCTTCCATGCCCCCGACGATCATCGGCGTGGTGGGCGGATACTTTTCGCGGAAGGCTTTCACCGCGGCCGCACGAGCCGCTGCCGCCGCGGGGTCGGGACGCGGACGGCCGAAGGGGAGAAATCCTGCGACAGGACCGCGACTGCCTTGACCCGGCTTGCGAGCTCCTTCGGGCGCCGCATCGCCGCCACCATTGCCGGGCACGCGCTCCGGCGCGCGCGGTACGTCGGCTATATGCATGCCGGTTTTGGTGTCGTACTTCTTTACAGTTTCGAGTCCGAGATAGGCAAAGCCTTTCGTGTCGATCGCCATGCCATGCCCTTGCGGGGCGTCGAACGAACCGATCACATTGCCGGCTTTGTCAATGTGGATCATCGAAGGCGGCCGCACGCAGCAATCGGCGATGGGAGGAGTCAATTCAGCTTCCAGTTCGATGGCGGTAAGGTCGTTCGGGCGATCGTAGACCCAGACGTTATCGTCTTTATCTACGGCGAGTCCCGTGACGCCGCCGATCTTCCATTTATTCGGCATTGGCTTCGGCCAATCGGGATCGAACTTGAACTTAGGCGCCGTGGGCTGCTGCGCGATGAGCGATATGCACAAGATCAATAAGCTGAAGCCTGCAAACACGACGAGAATGCTTCTGCTGCGTTTCATAAATCCATCTCCTCTAATTCGTACGGCCCAGCCGCGCGAGGCGTTGAGTTCGGGATCAATCGCTCGACATTCGCGCGTTCGGCTCATATTACGATACACCAAGTAAAACTGAGGAGACTTTCAGTTTTCGACGCGGCTGTTGGCCCGGCGGTCGCGCGTGATAAACTGCACCGGGAGGCTTCATGAGCAATCGCAGAGATTTTCTAAAAGGTGCTGCCGGCGCAGCGGGCGTTCTTTTCACCAGCTGCGGCATCCTGGATCAGCGCATGGCCGCACAGGGGCCCGCGCGGACACAGAAGAAACAGCGGCCGATCATCGGCGGCAAGCACACCAAATCGATCGACGTGCATGCGCATGTGATGATCCCCGAAGCGATGGAGATGCTGGGGCGCAAGATCGAGGCCACCAACGAGAACGTGATTGCGGGAGCTACGGCCGAGGAACGCCTCAAGATTATGGATGAGTGGGGTATCGACATGCAGGCGCTGAGCATCAACGCCGTGTGGTACGACGCGCCTCGCGACGTCGCGGAGAAAGTGATTGAGCTGCAGAATCAGAAGCTCGCGGAGATCGTGGCAAAATATCCAACCCGGTTTGTAGCCTACGCGACCGCCGCGCTGCAATTTCCGGAACTCGCCGCCCAGCAGATTGAAGACGGCATGAAGAAGTACGGTTTGCGCGGAGCATCGATCGGCGGCCACGTAAATGGCGACGAACTGTCGAATCCCAAGTTCGACGTGTTCTGGAAGAAGGCGGAAGAGCTGGGAGGGCTGCTTTTCATGCACCCGCAGGGCATTCCCGAAATCAGTAAGCGTGTGGCCGGCCACGGCGGACTTACGAATATAATCGGCAATCCGCTGGAGACCACCATTTTTCTTTCGCACCTGATTTTCGACGGGACGCTGGATAAGTTCCCGAATTTGAAATTATGCTCGGCGCACGCAGGCGGATATCTGCCCTCTTACGTCGGCCGCTCCGATATGGCGTGTCAGCACGATGCGAAAACTTGCCGCCCAGGCCAGAAGGATGCGTCCGAGTATATAAAGAAGTTGTATTTCGACTCGATGATCTTCACTCCCGAGGGCATGCGCCACCTGATCGCCGCATGCGGACCGAGCCAGATCATGCTGGGGACGGACTATCCGTTCACCTGGAGCGCGACTATTCTGAACGACGTCCTGACGTTGCCCGGACTGAGTGATAAAGATAAGCGCGCCATTGTCGGTGAGAACGCGCAGAAATTATTAAAGATTCCGGCGTAACTTACGGACGGCCGATCGCGTTCTAGATTAGAGAAGCCCCGATCGCGCCGCGCGCCGGGACCCACAAATGAGAATCGAAAAACAATTCACCACAGGTCTGATCCAAATTATGACGGTTGCGCTTTTGACCGTCGCACCAGCGTATTCGCAGGTTTCCTTCGGCATCAAGGCGGGCGTGCCGCTCAACAATGCGTATACGACGAACACGATTCCTGACGGCACCACCGGGCAATCGAACCCGCGGTACACCGTCGGCGTGACAGTCGAAAAGCAGCTTCCGGCGAATTTTTCAATCGAGGCCGACGTGCTGTATCGCCATAGCAGTTTTTATGGTTTCGGCGGACCGCCTCTTACGCCGAACGGCAAAGTGGAGGCGGACACCTTTCAGGTCCCGCTGATGGTGAAGTATGAAGTGCCACTTTCGAAAGTCAGTCCCTTTGTCGATTTTGGAGCTGCCTATCGGCATGTTCACAGCAGCGGTAATGGCGCGCCGGACCTCGTCGGCGCGCAGCATGCGGACAGCGCTGCCATAGTGCTGGGCGCGGGTGTCGCATTCAAATGGCGGCGAGTGAAGATCTCGCCGGAGATCCGCTACACAGGCTGGGCGCAGCATGCGTTCGATAACGCGGCCGTGACCAGCAACGTCAATCAGGCGGATTTGTTGGTCGGCTTCACCTTTCCCCGATAGCCGAAGGTTCTTAGTCCAGCGGCTCCACTTTCACGATGGATGCTCCATGATTGCTGCCTACCCAGAATGAGGGCGGCGTGGTCCTGTTATCCACGAACACGCGGCGGATGTTGGTGGAGCGCGGCAGCATATACTCGGTGAATTTGCCGGTGTTCGGATCGAGGCGCAGCACGCGATCCGTGGTCATGGAGCCGGTCCACGCGTCGCCGTTCTTATCGAGTTGCACGTCGTAGGGCGCGGAATAAGGCGTGGGCGCTTCCCACTCGGTGAACTTTTCCGTCTTCGGATCGAACAGGCCGATGCGGTTCCCTTTGTATTCGCCGAACCACACGCGATCCTGCGAATCAATTTGCCCGCGGCGCGGCGCGGAGCCCTTGGTCGGCGTCTGCCACAGTTTGATCTCTCCGGTCTTAGCGTCCACGCGGCCGATGTGCTCCTTCTGGAAGTCCGTGAAATAAGCGTTGTTGTGGGAATCGGGAATCACGTCGTAGATGTTGTGATACTCGCCTTCTTTCGGGTTCTTGAACGGCTCAAACGTTTCAATCTTGCCGCTGGCGAGATCGATGCGGTGAATTATGGCGAAGCCGTTGTTCTGCGTCCAGACTTTCCCATCAACAGTGCTGCTTTGCGGCGCGGCCATGTTGATCTGCGTCATGTCGCGATTGAACTCGGCGGGCGCACTCCAGGTCTGAAACTCGTGCGTCTTGGGATCGAGCTTCGCCACGCCGCCCTGGAACATCATGCCGAACCAGAGATTGCCGGCGGGATCCATCTGCATGCCGAGCTCGCCCGTGGGGAAGCCCGGCTTGAGGATCGGCACGCTGAACTCGGTAACCTTGCCGGTTTTGGGATCCATCGTGCCAACGGCTTGCTCGCCGAAGTTGGAGTACCAGGCATTGCCTTGCGCATCGAGCATCACGTCGTGAGGCTCCACGGTCTTGCGCGGCAGATCGTATTCGGTGATGACGACGTGCGTCGCACGGCCGGTGGGACGCGGCAGCGTTTTTAACGAATATTGCCACGGACCCGAGCTCTGGTTCACGCGCGCCAGAAACTCGGCCAGTTTCCTGCGCGTGCGCTCGCGACTTTCGCCCTGTTCTTCCAGCACACGGTCGGCCCTGCGTTTTTGCACGTGCAGGGGAAAAGATTGATTCACGTAGCTGCCCATGCGATCCAGCACCTTGGCGAATTCCTCGGGCGTGTGTTTCGAGCGCAGGATGCGCTCCAATGTGTGGCACTGCACGCAATTGAGCAGAGAGTTCTTCTCGGCCTCGGTGGCGTTCATGCTCATCATCCATTCGGCGTTGGTGAGTTGGGCGGCCAGATTCGTGGTCTTGTGCAGCTTCAGGTCCGCCGTCGCGGCCTTCGCGCCGATCTCGATCATGCCGGGATCGTCCGCATCGTAGCCGGTGGCGCGTACGCGGATGGTGTATTGTCCAGGTTCCAGCCGCGAAGCAGGGAACTGATAGCGGCCTTTCTCATCGCTGACGACGGTGACGGAAATTGTGGACCCCGCGCGCTTGGCGCTGACGAGCACGCCTTCCATGGCGCCGTCTTCCATCGAACTGACCGTGCCTGCGAGTGCCGGCGTCGATTTCGCTCCGGCGACGTCCGCCGCCTGCGAGGGGT
The DNA here is from genome assembly GCA_963699945.1 of Terriglobia bacterium. Taxonomy (GTDB): domain Bacteria; phylum Acidobacteriota; class Terriglobia; order Bryobacterales; family Bryobacteraceae; genus Palsa-187. The sequence goes on along the minus strand of CAVOVW010000005.1, from coordinate 238,286 downwards.
GCGGAACGCACAACGCGGTTACGAGCACGGCTGCCGCGCCTAGACCTGTCAGCAGCCATTTCCGATTTTGAGTTGCCATGGGAGATCGAGCCTCGCATCGCAGTTTACCGGATGCGTACCTGGATGACAACGGAGCCGCGGAGAACGCGGTCCGCAGCAATTGTTCCGCCGCTGTGGGCCTACTTTTTCAAGAAGCGATAGTTTCCGGAGACGTGCTCCACGAAAAGCCCCCCGACCTTATCGGTGGCGAACTGAACGCCCAATCCGTAGAGGCCGGCAAATTCCGTAGTGGAGTGGGCGACCAACTGCTGCGGGCCGCGTCCGTCCATATTGCCGATGAGGTGACCGTTTTCCACCGTGATGATGAGCGAGCGCGGCGCGTTCCTCCAGATTTTCGGCATGGCCACTTCTCCGTAGCTCCCGGCGTAACTCTGCAAAACTTCGAGCGGAACCTTCGCCTCGTTATTGCGTTCATCGGCGGCGGTTCCGATCCAGTGCGAAAGCGGCTTGGTGTTGCCTTCGGCGCAGACGATTTCGAGCAGCTCCGTGTCCACGGCGAGTACGGCGGCCACCTTCACCGTGAAATCGCGGTTGTAGGCTCCGGGGTCTGAGATGGTCACGTCAATATCGAGGTGCCCCAAATCGCGGCGATGATATCGCTCGGTCACGTGGAGTTTGTCGGTGTGGGGATGGCCGCTGTGATCCAACCATGTCTTATCGTTGTACCCGCTGCTATCGACCACCAGCGTGTCGCCATCCCAGCGGCCGACGGAGTATCCCATCCAGGTGGGGTTCGGATCTTTTTCCAGCGGCCGGCCATCCATGAAAATCTGACGGTAGGTGAGGTCCTCGTTGAGGATCGCGATCTCGCGCGGCGTTTGCAGGATCTTCATCACCTCCACGCCGGTGCTATCGGCAGCGGTTGTGTAGCCGGGTCCCAGGGGGAGGCACCACACATTCATGTAGCCTTTTTCGAGCGTTTCCTGCGCTTCGTTGTAATGATCGAGAGCCCACGGCTTGATATCCCCCGGCTTGAGATCCGCCGCGATGTTGCGTCCGTATTTGGGAGAGATGCGCGTCCAGGCGCCGTTGAAATCGGGCTTGCCATCAGGCATCCGCGGCGCGGGCGCGGTGAGGTCGACCTTGCCGTCCGCCTTGCGGGGAAGGTCCGGCGTGGGGTAGCCGAGCCACTGGGCAGAGAGGGGAGCTAGTTGGCAGAGGAAAAGGGTTACGGCACATCGTTGCGCGGTACATGTTTGAAGCTGGCATGAAGGGAGATCTTAAATCCCAGTATACAGAGGGATTCTCGGGATAATTCGGATGATACATTGAGTTCGTACCGGTTTTAAGATCTCCGTGGGCACCTGCCATTGTGGGCGGGCGGGCGCCAAATTTGCTGCCGGCACTGATACTGATTTTATCCTGATGGTGACTGTCACGATCCCGGAACGAATCAGGTTATCGGGCGGAGGCCTGATGTTCTTGCCTGGAAGTGGGCGTCCAGGTCCTCCGTGCGCGGTGTCCAGGAGGATGGCGTGCGGAATAAAAAAAGTCAGTCGAGTGTGCCGGGCAAGGGGCCTGAAGATTGGCATAAAACCTGCTTGCACCATGCGGGGGTAACATTATGCGAGCGATTTCGATGCTCATTTTATCGGCCTTTCCAGTCTGGTTTTGGCGCTAAGTTTTGCGCCTTCAGCCATTTCTCAAGACCGTGACGTGATCGCTACGAGCACCTCACGCAGATTGAACCCGGAACAAATATCGCAGTACGAAATAATGAAGCGATCACGTAAAAGATCCGACAACCGCGTGTATTACGGCGTGGTCGACCAGGACGTACGCGGCGCTAACGGGCGATTGGCGATTCCGCGGGGATCCCGAGCGAACTTATCGTCTTGGTCGCGCGGGACAATGACTTGGTCCTCGATCCGGAATCAGTCAACGTAAACGGCGAACGATACCCGGTTCAAACGGACAAAAAGCGCGTTGAATCGCGACGTGACGATAGCATCCTTGAGTTCGATTGTGGGAGCTATTAACGGCGGGGAGACACATGGGCGGGCCGTCCGTATTCCGCGCGATTCAGTGTTGAACTTCCGTATACAGACGCCTCTTGTGGCTCGGTGTGGCGGATCGACGGCGCAGACCGGGATGGACATCATTACCACGATTGGTATCGAGACGAGCATCCGAGACCGCTAACTTCGTTACCAAGTTGTTGGCAGTTATTGTTCGGTCATCACTTATGTGAGCGCGTATCAGTACCGGCCTAAGATATTGAAGCTGGTGCGGATAAGAGGACTTGAACCTCCACTCCCTTGCGAGAACTAGAACCTGAATCTAGCGCGTCTGCCAATTCCGCCATATCCGCATGATAGGTGGGCTCTTCCATTTTCCAGGACTCGACTCGCTGTGTCAAATTTCGATGACGATATTCCGCGGCGCGGAGGGCCGCTGAAGTGTTCTAGGCTCGTGGTGTGTGGACCATCATCCTTCTCTGCATCTCGAACACGTTCATGACGTTTGCCTGGTACGGGCACCTGAAGCATCGCAACATGCCGCTGGTGGCGGCGATTCTGATGAGCTGGGGCATTGCGCTCGGCGAATATTGCTTCCAGGTGCCGGCCAATCGCATCGGCTACGGAAAATTCACCGGCTATCAGCTCAAGATTATTCAGGAGGCCATCACGCTGGTGGTGTTCGCCGTGTTCGCGTACTTCTACCTGGGCGAAGACCTTCGGTGGAATTATCTGGCGTCGTTCGTGTGTCTGGGCGGGGCGGTGATGTTCGCGTTCTGGGGCAAGTGACGGGTTTAGCCGCCGTGCCGGAGGTCGAGCACGAGGCGCTGCACTAAGCGTTCCACCTGGCCGGCGATGGCGCCAAACACTGCCTCGCTCTTGCCGATGGGATCTTCCACTTGCCAGTGAAGCACGCGCGCGCCCGGAATCGAGATGGCTTTACCGCTCATATTCACGAGCAGGTCGTAATGTTCTTTTGCAGCCAGGTCCAGGCTCTTGGGGAAAAGATCGTCCGCGCTGAGATTGTGCGCCAACAGGAACTGCTTGGTGAGCGGCGAAACATCCGTGGCCGGTGAGAGGCCCGCGCTGTGCGCTTCCATGATGTCGGCCCCATAGGCTCGCGCGAAGACTTCCGCCATCTGGCTGCGGCAGGAATTGCCGATGCAGACGAAAAGCACTCGCTTCTTCGCTGCTTTACTGGCGGGTGCGCCGGATTCGCGCCGCGCGACGGGATGGCGGCGGCCAGCGCTGACGCACTCGTCCCGGGCTTGCTCGGCGCGGGCGCTCCTCGGGGACCGCGCAGCCGGTGGCGCGTGCCTCTTACGCCACCCCTTGGGTCGTTTGGATCACCTGCCGTCCGATACCATTCGAGTGTTCTCCCCAAGCCCTTCTTCAATGGTGAAGCGCGGCGCGTGGCCCAGTTCAGCCACGGCGCGCCGGTGTCCGCCATGGAATGCCGCACGTCGCCCTCGCGGGGCGGACCGAACTTTGGCGCGATGGTCACGCCTTCCATCTTCTGCAGCATGCTCCCAAACTTGTTCAGTGTGAAGCGGCCGCCGTTGCCCGCGTTGTACATCTTTCCGGCGACGCCGGGGGCGCCTGCGACGCCTTCAAGCACAGCCCGGCGACGTCCTCGACATAAGTGAAATCGCGGGACTGTTCGCCGTCGCCGAAAATCGTGGGCGCCGTGCGCGCCAGCAGATGTTTCATGAACAGGCTGAGCACGCCGGAGTAGGGGCTGGTCGGATCCTGCCGCGGTCCGTAGACGTTGAAGAAGCGCAGCGCCACGGTCTCCAGCCCGAAGCAGGAATGGAACACCGACGCGTAATGCTCGCCCAGCAGTTTCTGCACCGCGTAGGGCGATTTCGGCCGCGGCGCCATGCGTCTCGACCTTGGGCAGCGTCTCGCTGTCGCCGTAGGCCGAAGACGAAGCCGCGTACACCACGCCGCCGCACGCCGCCGTCAGCGCCGCCGCGCGAAACACGTTGAAGGTGCCGTCGATATTGACTTCGTGCGAAGGCACGGGATCGTCAATCGAGCGCGGCACCGAAGGAATCGCCGCCAGATGAAACACCGTGTCGGCGCCGCGGATCACGGGCCGAAGCGCGTCGCGCATCGCGGATGTCGACTTGATGGAATTCGATATCGTTGTCGGCCCGTTGCGGACCTCTTCGAGATTGTGCTTCGTGGCCGGTGAGCAGATTGTCGATCACCTCCACTTCGCCGTCCGCCTGATCAGAAGCGTCCGGACCAGCGTGGAGCCGATGAAGCCGGCGCCTCCGGTCACGACGAATTTACGCATCTAGCTTTAGTCTAACTAGATTCGTCGCTTCGCGACAGCTACCAGCGACAGTCCCGGCCAGGGCAGCAGGCATCGACGCGCCGCCAGAACCATACGGTCTTGTCGAACAGTTTCAGCGCGACACGGCTGATTTGCTTTCCGGCCGAGAACCTTTCCGAAGAACCACCAGGACAGCGCGCCGATTTTGTTGATCTGGTGCATCTGCTCCATCTGAAAGCCGGCCTGCGCCCAGCATCTGGCCAAGTTCGTCTCGCGAAAACCGGCGCTTGTGTCCCATCGCCTTGATCGAGCGAGCCGTACAAGCCCTGTCCTTGCGGCACCAGCACCAGCACAGATCTCCCGGGGCTTCAGGCAAGTCGCCCAGCGAGGTTCAGAACCCTTAGCGGATCGTCCACCGATTCGAGCACATTCACGCACAGCGCGCTGTCGAACTGACCGGCCCACGGCGTGTAATCGGCCGGCTCTTCCGGATCCAGCTCGCAGACCGTGACGTTGGGCGTGCGCAGAAACCGGTTGCGCAGCGCGTGCAGATACAGAGCGTCCTTTTCACCCGCGACGTACTGCGAGTTTGCTCCCATCAGCCGGCCGGTCAGATTGCCCAGGCCCGCGCCGATTTCGAGCACGCGATCGCCCAGGTGCGGCCGCAGCACGCGCGTCACCCAGCTTAATATACTGCGGCGTGCCGGTCAGGCTGTTCAGCAGTGCCGCGGCCGTAGCTGGGCTCGTACAGATCGTCGACCACCCAGAAATACAGGATCACGCCCAGCGCCTTCACGCCGTCCTTCCAGCCGATCTTCTTGCCTTCTTCGTAGGTGCGGCCGTGATAGCTGATGGGCACTTCATACACGCGCAGCTTGCGCTTGGAGCACTTCATGGTGATCTCCGGCTCGAAGCCGAAGCGGTTGGAGCGGATGGGGATGCTCTTCAGCAGATCCGTGCGGAAGACTTTGTAGCACGTCTCCATGTCGGTGACGTTCAGATTGCTGAACATGTTGGAGAGCAGCGTCAGGCCCTTGTTGATCATCGAATGCCAGTAGGGCAGCACGCGGGTTTGCTCGCCCGCCAGATAGCGCGAGCCGAACACCGCGTCGGCGTGGCCGTCGAGCAGCGGCCGCAGCAGCTTGCATGTATTCGGAGGGATCGTATTCCAGGTCGGCGTCCTGCACCAGGCAGAAATCGCCCGTGCGCTTTTTGGATCGCGGTGCGCACGGCGGCGCCCTTGCCTTGATTCACGGGCTGGCGAAACAGGCGGATGCGCGGCTCGCTCGGCGGCCAGGCGGTCCAGAATCTCGGAGGTGCCGTCGGTGGAGCAATCGTCCACGATCACCAGCTCGCGGTCCATATTTTCGGGCAGCGGCGCGGCCAGGACCAGGGCCAGGCTCTGCTCGACAACCGTGCGCTCGTTGTAAACCGGAATCAGGATCGAGAGAAGCATCCGATTCCAACAGTATAATTGGAAGTGCTTTCCCAACTATCAATTCATGATCCTATGGCACAACTAACCACGTACTTGAAACCAACGTCTCCGGGCCTGAAGCTGCGCGGCCGCGGCAAAGTCCGCGACATCTACGAAGACGGCGATCCGAGCGCTGCTGATCGTCGCCACGGACCGCATCTCCGCCTTCGACTACATCCTGGCCACCGGCATTCCCGACAAGGGCCGCGTGCTGACGCAGATGACCCTGTTCTGGCTCGATTTTCTGCGCGACGTGGTGCCCAATCATCTGCTGAGCACCGACATGACGGGCCTGCCTCGCCGAATTCGAGGGCCGCTCCATGTGGGTGCAGCGCGCCGAAATGTTCGACGTCGAATGCGTGGCGCGCGGCTATCTGTCGGGCTCCGGCTGGAAGGAATATCAGCAGACCGGCGCGGTGTGCGGCATCCCTCTGCCGCCCGGCCTGCGCGAAAGCGACGCGCTTCCCGAGCCGATCTTCACGCCGGCGACCAAGGCGCAGACCGGCCACGACGAAAACATTTCGTTCGAGCAGCATGGTCGCAGATCGTCGGCGAGGAACTCGCGGCGCGCCTGCGCGATCTGACGCTCAAGATCTACAGCAGGCCGCGGACTACGCGCCGACCGCGCGGCATCATCATCGCCGACACGAAGTTCGAGTTCGGCATGGTCGGACGGCGAGATCACGCTGGCCGACGAAGTGCTGACGCCGGATTCGTCGCGCTTCTGGCCGGTGGACACCTATAAGCCGGGCGGGCCGCAGCCTTCCTACGACAAGCAATACGTGCGCGATTATCTGGAATCGATCCACTGGAACAAGCAGCCGCCCGCGCCGGCGCTGCCGGACGATGTGGCGCGCCGCACCAGCGAAAAATACAAGGACGCCTACCGCGCGCTGACCGGCCGACTCAGCATCCGTGTGAAGCCTGCTCGATCTTCTGGTCGTGATCGTCGTCGGCGCGTCGGTGGCCGCCGGATTCGTGGCCGGATTCGCGCGCGTCGGCATCGGATTCCTGGCCGCGATTTTCGGCGTGGTGTTCGGCTTCTGGTTCTACGGCATCCCGGCCGCGCTGGGTGCACAAGTACGTGCAGTCCGTGACGGTTTCGAATCTGCTCGGTTTCTTGCTGGTGTTCTTGGCGTTCTTGTTGGTGGGCGCGCTGATCGGCAAACTGCTGGCGAAGCTTTTCAAGTGGACCGGGCTCTCCTGGCTCGACCGCCTGCTCGGCGGCGCCTTCGGGTTGGTGCGCGGCGCACTGATCGCCGTGGCCATGATCGCGGTGCTGCTGGCTTCACCCCCAAGCCCATGCCGAACTGGATGGTGGATTCGAAATTGCTGCCCTACGCCATGGATGCGTCGAACGCGATCTCGCAACTGGCGCCCGAAGGCATCAAGGATGCGTTCCGCGATAGCGATGCTGGAAATCCGCCAGACTGTGGCACGAGCAATTTCAAAAGGCCCGTAAGAAATTGGATCCGGGTTCGGTGGAGGACGGCAAGACGAACAAGAACGAGAAGGACGCGCCCGACGATAAGGAATTCCGCGCGCGAAAGAGGCCGGAAGGGGAAGGCGTGAGCGGGCAAAGCGAAAAACGCCGCGATCTTCTCATTTTCGATCTCGACGGAACGCTGATCGATTCCAAGCGAGATCTGGTCGGATTCCGTCAACGCCATGCGCGCCTGGAAGCACCTGCGCGCCGCTGCCCCACGACTGGTTGCGTCGTACGTCGGCAACGGCGCTCCGATGCTGGTGCGCCGCGCGCTCCCGGATCTGACGGACGAAGAGCACGCTGACGGCGCTGCAATTTTTTCCTGGACTATTATCGCGAGCACATGCTGGACGCGACGACGCTCTATCCCGGCGTGCGCGAAGCGCTCGATCGCTTGCATGCCGAATCCGTCCCGCTGGCGGTGCTCACCAACAAGCCGGTGCGTTTCAGCGTGCAGCTGATCGCGGGGCTCGGTCTTGACCGAGCATTTTTTCGAGATTTACGGCGGCAATAGTTTCGAGGAGAAGAAGCCGCATCCGATCGGCATCGAACGCTGATAGCGCGAATCCGGCGCGGACCGCGCGCGCACCATCATGGTGGGCGATAGCGCGGTGGATGTGATCACCGCGCGCAACGCTTCGGTGCAAGCCTGCGGCGTGTCCTGGGGATTTCAGCCGGAAACCTTCGCGCATGCGCCGCCGGATTTCATCATCGACGACCTGCGCGAACTGGCAGAAAGAGTCCTCGATAGCTAGACGACTCAGCCCTCGCGTGGCGCAGGCCGCGTTGTTTTGCCCGTGAGCCTGCTGAATCGAGAGTCGTCTCGACTCTGTTCTCGCGTGGCCCCGCTACATCATCACTGCGGGAGGCGCAGGATCATCCGGCTTGCCCGCGTTCGCAAACGGCAGCCGCAGCATCACGATTCCAAGAATCACAAGCACCGCGAAGCCCAATAAATAAGACGGATCCGCGAAGATCGCCGGAATTTTGATATCGCGGAATCGGAACGTCGCAAACAATAGTCCTGTCAGCGCCTCTCCCGCGATCAGTCCGCTGGCGATCAGCATGCCGACGCTCTCGATGCGCGTCTTCTGCGCCTCGTTGTGGCCTGCGCGACTTCCCAGCCAGTTGCCCATGCCTCGCAGCATGCCGCCGAGGAAAATCGAAAACGTCGTGGGCAAGGGCAGATACATTCCGACCGCCACCAGCATGGGGCTGCGGACCTTCAGCATAATCATCGCGACGCCGAACAGCGCGCCGGTCACCACCAGCGGCCACGCCATTTCCCCGCCGACGATGCCTTGCGCGAGCGCGGCCATCAATCCGGCTTGCGGCGCCGGCAGCCCTTATCGCCGAAGCCCGTTGCCGCCGGCTTTGATGTTCCCGACTGCAGGATGTAGAGCGGAAAATACATCACCAGGCTCGCCAGCACCACTGCGATCAGCTCGACGATCTGAATCGTGCGCGGCGTGCCGCCCAGGATGTAGCCGACCTTGAAATCCTGCAACAGCTCGCCCGCGACGGCCGAGGAAACGCACACCACGGCCGCCACTCCCAGCACGACGGCGACGCCGCTTCGGTCCCGAAACGCCCAGCGCGACCATCAGCAGCGCCGCGATGATCAACGTCGAAAGCGTCAGCCCGGAGATGGGATTGTTGGACGATCCGATCATGCCCACCAGGTTGCCCGACACCGTGGCGAAGAAGAATCCGACGATCAGCATCACGACCGCGGCCACGACGCCCGCCATCACGTTGCCCGAAATGTAAATGTACAGCGCGATCATCAGCAGGAACATCACGCCGATCAGCGAGAACACCGTTTTCGAGCCCATGTAGCGTTCGGTGCGCGCCATCGATTCCATCGGCGGCGCGCCGTGGCGCACTTCGTTGAGCGCGCGTCCCAGGCTGGACGTCAGATTCTTGCCCATCCGGAACAACGTGTACGCCGCGCCCACCATCATGCCGCCCACGGCGATCGGCCGCACGATGTATCGCCACACCGCCGCCGCCTGCGCCGCCCATCCGCTCGTCACTCGCGCCTGGCGGTAAATACTGTTGCAGGCTCGGTCCCAGAAAATACATGAACAGCGGGACCAGCACGCCCCACGCGAGCACGCCGCCCGAAAATTGCAGCGCCGCGAGCTCCGGCCCGATCACGTAGCCCACGCCCATGTACGCGGGACTCACCGTGGGCGCCGACGCCATGGACACCGCGCCCGTCTGCACGATATTGCGGCTGCCTAGCGGGCCCAACCGCACAAAGCTCTTGCCCAGATCGCCGATGCGGAAGAAGAAATCTTTGTCTACGGCATAGAGCTTCAACTCGCCCAACGCCTGGATCAGCACACCGACGCCCAGATTCCAGAACAAATATCGTGCGGCTTCCGCGCCGCGCCGTCCCGCCTTGTGAATCTCGGACGCAGCCACCGATTCAGGGAACGGCAGCGCGGGATCTTCCACCAGCGTCCTGCGCACCAGCGATACGAACAGCACGCCGAGGATGCCGCCCACGATCATCAAGGCTGTCGATTTCCAGTACGCCTGCGCCGGATCGAACGACGTCCACGAGCCGGCGATCAAGAAGGCGGGCAACGTGAAGATCGCGCCCGCGGCTACCGATTCGCCAATCGATCCCGCCGTGCGCGCGATGTTCTCTTCCAGGACGGACCCTTTCCATATCCGCAGCACCGCCATGCCGATTACCGCAGCCGGATACGTCGCCGCGATCGTCATGCCGGCTCGCAGCCCTAGATAAGCGTTGGCCGCGCCCAACACCACGGTCATCACCAGACCCAGCAGCACGGCGCGCAGCGTGAACTCCTTCATGACCGCGCCCTCCGGAACGAAGGAGCTATGTTGATGAACAGGTTGGGTGGGCTTATCGTCAGTTGTTTGATTCATGTGTTTGGCTCATGGCGTTCTATTGCCGCGATCATAGCATTCAAGGCGGGCTTCAACGCGACCCGGGCGGTTACAATGAGGATGCGAATGCCCGATCCATCCGCCGAATCCCGCACGAGATCGCCCAAAGCCGTATGCCTTTTGAGCGGTGGACTGGACTCCTCCACGTGCTTGGCGATCGCCCGCCGCGATTTCGAATGCTACGCGCTTTCGTTCGACTACGGCCAGCGGCATCGCATCGAATTGGAGGCCGCCGCGCACGTCGCGCACGCGCTGGGGGCGAAGGAACATCGCACGGCGAAAATCGATCTGCGCGTCTTCGGCGGCAGCGCGCTAACGACCGATGAACTCGCGGTCCCCAAGCGTCGTTCTCTAGAAGAGATTCCCGTTGCCGAAATGCCGGGCGGCATCCCAATCACCTACGTTCCCGCGCGCAACACGATCTTCCTTTCGTACGCGCTTGCCTGGGCGGAGGTGCTGGAATCGTCCGACATTTTTATCGGCGTCAACGCGATCGATTATTCCGGTTATCCCGACTGCCGCCCCGAGTTCATCTCGGCGTTCCAGCATATGGCGAACCTCGCGACGAAAGCCGGCGTCGAAGGCCGCACGCGGATCAAAATCCACACGCCGTTGATCGAGCTGACCAAAGCCGGTATCGTGAAACTCGCGGCGGAACTGCATATCGATTTCGCACTCACGCATAGCTGCTACGATCCTTCGCCCGCGGGATGTCCTTGCGGGCAGTGCGACTCGTGCCTGCTGCGCAGGAAAGGTTTCGAGGAGGCCGGCGTGCACGATCCGCTTCCCTATCCGGCATGAAAATCCCCGCATGAAAATATCGGAAATCTTTTACTCCATTCAAGGCGAGGGAGTCCTTGCGGGCGTACCGAGCGTTTTCGTCCGCACCAGCGGGTGCAATCTGCGCTGCGAATGGTGCGACACCCCTTACACGTCCTGGCAGCCGGAAGGCGAAGAGCATTCGATCGACGAAATTCTCACCGATGTTGCTAGCCATTCCTGTAAAGCTGTGGTCGTCACCGGCGGCGAACCAATGTTGACGAAGGAAGTCGTTCCATTAACCGAGCGGCTCCGTGAAGCGGGACATCACATCACGATCGAAACCGCGGGCACCATCCATCAGTATGTGGACTGCGATTTGATGAGCATCAGTCCGAAGCTCGCCAATTCCACGCCGCACGCGCGCGACGGCGGCCGCTGGGCCGCACAGCATGAGCGCCTTCGCATCCAGCCCGATGTGCTGCGCCGATTGACAACGGTGTATCCCTATCAGCTCAAGTTCGTCGTTTGCACGCCGCAGGATTTGGAAGAGATCAACCGGATCGTCGACGAAATCCGGGCCGATCGCGAACGGGTGATTTTAATGCCCGAGGGCACCGACGCGCAAACGCTCCAGGATCGCGGCCGCTGGCTGGTGGAGGTTTGCAAAAAAGAAAAGTTCCGTTACGGCCCGCGCCTGCACGTCGATATTTTCGGAAACAAACGCGGCGTTTAGGCGCTTGCCTGCTGCGTCTTCATCCGGCGCGCCATTTCTTCCGTGGAAACATCCTCGACATGCGTGGCGATGTGCCATTCATTCCCAGTTGGATCTTTTACCGATCCGCTCCGGTCGCCGTAAACCTGATTTTTCAGTTCCTCTACGGCAGTTCCGCCCGCTGCCAGAGCCTTCTTATAGGTGACGTCCACATCGGGCACGTAGACATACAACATCGTGCGGCGAACATCGTCCGGCTTCAGTGGCTCGCCCATCATGACTATGGAGTTTCCAACCAGCATCTCCGCGTGCATAATTCTCTTGCCACCGGGTTCCTCAAACTTGCCCCGCTCGGTTGCCCCGAACGCTTTCGTTAAAAAATCCATCAGCTTCCTCACATCGGACACTGTCAGGTAAGGCGTCACGGTGTGATATCCCTCGGGGATTGGTTTTGGCATAAAAGGGCCTCCTACCCGCGATTGTAGATCAACCGCAGCGCCTTCTTTGCCGTTGTGCCCAGCGGAATTTCGCCAAGCTTGCCTTCGTCGAACCACCGCGCTCCGCCATGCGCCGCGCCCGTCGCGTTGCGAACGGTAAACGTATAGCGCCGGTGCGTGATGCTGTGCTGAAACAGTCCAACGACTTCGCCCACGCGCGCCTCGGCGAACGTTTCCGGCAAATCCCAAAATCCTTTCACGCGCGAACTCGGCGCCAATAGAATCTTTCCGCCGTGCCGGATCACCAGCAGCGTTCGCTCGTGTTTTTCGGTCTTTGGCTTCACTTTCTTTCCCGGCAACCCGGCTTGCGTTCCCGCCTTCCGAGCCGCGCAGACTCGATCCAAGGGACATTCGCCGCACTTGGGCTCGCGCGGAACGCACACCAATGCACCGAGCTCCATCACCGCCTGATTCCAGCGCGCCGGATCGCGCCGATCCAGCAATTGATCCGCGACAGCCTGTGCATCCACTGCGCTATCGTTCGTCAGCCGCACCACCACGCGGCGGACATTACCATCCACCACCGCGTGCGGCAATCCGAACGCGATGCTTGCGATCGCCGCGGCCGTATACTCGCCCACGCCCGCCAGCTCGAGAATCGCGTCGTATCGTCGCTGGAAACTCGCCCGCCTCCGCGATCTGCTGCGCCGCTTTCTGCAAGATTGCGCGCGCGCGAATAATACCCGAGCCCGCTCCACAGCGCGAGCACTTCTTCTTCGGAGCCTTGGCCAGCGCCGCCGCGTCGGGAAACCGCGCGAGAAAGCGCTCGTAGTAGGGGATCACCGCCGCCACGCGCGTCTGCTGCAGCATGATTTCCGAAATCCAGATCGCGTAGGGATCGCGCGTGCGCCGCCATGGCAGATCGCGTCGCGCGCGTCATACCAGCGCGATCAGCCTCGTGCGAATGGAGCGAATGTTCAGGTCTCTCGGCTGCAAACTTTTATACTAGAAGATGGCGGCCCGCATCCTCACCCTCGCAAGGGCGCCGAGCGACCGCCACTACTCCTGCAACTCCGTGAACGACTCCATCTCCATCCGTGGCGCGCGCGTTCACAACCTGAAGAACATCTCGCTGGACATCCCGCATGACCGCCTGACCGTGGTCACGGGCGTGTCCGGCTCCGGCAAATCGTCGCTCGCCTTCGACACGATCTACGCCGAAGGCCAGCGGCGCTATGTGGAATCGCTGTCGGCCTACGCGCGCCAGTTTCTGGAGCGCATGGAAAAGCCGGATGTCGACGAGATCGACGGCATCGCGCCGCCGGTCGCGATCCGGCAGAAGAACACCACGCGCAATCCGCGCTCGACCGTCGCGACCTCAACCGAGCTGTACGATTTCCTGCGCCTGCTGTGGGCGCGCGCGGGCCGCACGTACTGCCCGAACTGCGGCAGTCCACGTGGAGCGCGACTCGGTCGATCAGGTCGCCGCGAAAATGCTGGCGCAGCCGGAAGGCTCGCGCTGGTACGCGCTGTTTCCGATCGCCGGCGGAGAAGAACTACCGACGCGCTGCGCGACCGCCTGTTCGATCTGCGCAAGAAAGGCTTCAACCGGCTGTTTCAGGACGGCGCAGATGTTCGAATTCTCGACGCCCGAATCGCTGCTGGACGTCGATTTCTCGAAGCCGGTTTTCATTCTGGTGGACCGCCTGGCGATCTCGCCGGACATGCGCCAGCGCCTGGTGGATACGGTCGAGATCTGTTATCGCGAATCCGGCGAGGTGATTTTCGAACCGGCGGCGGCGGCGGCGCAGCCGCTGCGCTTCAACGAAAAGTTCGCCTGCAAGCTCTGCGGCAAGGAATTTCGTCGAGCCGGAGCCGAGCCTGTTCAGCTTCAACAGTCCCTTCGGCGCCTGCAAGCGCTGCCAGGGCTTCGGCAACACCATCGATTACGACCTGGATCTGGTGATTCCGGATCGAATCGCTGTCGATTGCAGAGGGCGCGGTGGATCCGTGGACCAAGCCGCAGTATTCCGGGTATCTGGCGTCGATTTCCGGCAAGGCGCGCAAGGGCAAGGTTCGCCTGAACGTGCCGTTCTTCGAACTGCGCGAGGACGAAGTGGCGCATCGTCCACGAGCACATCCGCCGATTTCTTCAAGGAAGTGGAGAAGAAGAAATACAAAGTCCACGTGCGCGTGTTCCTGAGCCGGTATCGCGGCTATACGCTGTGTCCGGATTGCGGCGGATCGCGCCTGCGCCCCGAAGCGCTTGTAGATTCGCGTCGGCGGGAAGAACGCTGGCCGACGTCGTCGCGCATGAACATCGCCGCAGGCGCAGGACGTTCTTCCTCGGCGCTGCAGCTCGCGCCCGAGGAAATGGCGATCGCCGACAAGATCCTGGTCGAAATCCGGCAGCGGCTGAAGTTCCTGAACGACGTCGGCCTGAATATCTGACGCTGGACCGGCTTTCGGCGACGCTTTCCGGCGGCGAAGCGCAGCGCATCCAGCTCGCCACGTGCCTGGGTTCGCGGCTGGTGGGCGCGTGCTACGTGCTCGACGAGCCGTCCATCGGCCTGCACAGCCGCGACACCGGCCGGCTGATCGGCATCCTGGAAGAGCTGCGCGACCTGGGCAACACGATCCTGGTGGTGGAGCACGATCCCGACGTGATGCGCTCGGCCGATCACATTGTCGATCTGGGTCCGGGCGCGGGCGAGAACGGCGGCCGCATCGTCTTCGAAGGGCCATTACGAAAAGCTGATCGCCGACGGCAGCACGTCGCTCACCTCGCGCTATCTGCGCGGCGATCTGAAGACCTCGCTACTTCAGCGGGCGCCGCACGCCGCATCCCAAGCGCGATGGTCCGCTTCCTGGGAGCGCAGGCGCACAACCTGAAGGGCATCGACGTCTCGATTCCGCTGAACATGATGGTCGCCATCACCGGCGTTTCCGGCTCCGGCAAATCCACGCTGGTGCACGACGTGATTTATCAGAATCGCTGGTGAAGCGCATGAATCGCGCAATCGCCGCTGCCCGCCGATGACGCCGAGGACTGGGGCGTCGCGCCGGAAAAGCTCACCTGCCGCAAGGTGGAGAAGGCGGAGCTGCTGACGCAGGTGGTGCTGGTGGATCAGTCGCCCATCGGCCGCACGCCGCGCTCGAATCCGGTCACCTACATCAAGGCGTTCGACCTGATCCGCGAGCTGTTCGCGTCGACTACCGAAGCCGACCGCCGCGGCTACACGGCCGGGCATTTTTCGTTCAACATTCCCGGCGGGCGCTGCGAAACCTGCCAGGGCGACGGCACGGTCACCGTCGAGATGCAGTTCCTGGCCGACGTCGAACTGGTCTGCGACGACTGCAAGGGCACGCGCTTCAAGCCAGGCGTGCTGGACGTGCGGTATCACGGCGCTCAACATTCACGAAGTGCTGCAGCTCACGGTGAAGGAAGCCATCTCGTTCTTCTCCGCGCACGCCGCGCCTGGCGCAGAAGCTGAAAGTGCTGGACGATGTCGGCCTGGGTTATCTGCGGCTGGGCCAATCGGCGACCACGCTTTCCGGCGGCGAAGCGCAGCGCGTGAAGCTCGCCGCGCACCTGTCGCAGGCCACCAGCGAGGGCACGCTGTACATCTTCGACGAGCCCACCACCGGCCTGCACTTCGACGACATCGCCAAGCTGCTGGATGCGTTCGAGCGGCTGCTGCGCGCCGGCGGCAGCATCCTGATCATCGAGCACAATCTGGAAGTGATCCGCCGCGCCGACTGGGTGATCGATCTGGGCCCGGAGGGCGGCGACGGCGGCGGCCGCATCGTCGCCGAAGGAACGCCGGAGCAGATCGCGGACGTTGTGAACTCATACACCGGAGAATATTTGCGGAGAGAGTTTCACGCCGACAGCGTTGCTAAATGAGGCGTTAAGTGAACCGCTAAATGAGTGGCTAAATAGCCGCGAAGTGAGTCGCAAAGGGATCCGGGTCTTGCCGCCGATATCGTAAAATCGCCGACCAGACAGGACGTCATCCCGAATCCCGCTTCAGCGGGTGAAGGACCTGCTTTTCGGCCGACAGATCGTGAAAGCCCCTCAGACCCGCTCGTCTACCGCGATGCCGTCACGCCATCGCTGGGAGCCGCGTCGTAGCTGGCGATCGACGCGGGCTTTACGTTCGGATCGGCAATCCAAACCTTGCGCCCCGCGAAATATTTTTCCAGTTCGGCGTTCCTCTCTTCACCCATATCGCGAGCCCAAACGATCCGCGACGCATCAATATCCGCGTCGTTATAGATCCATTGGAAAAGGTTCGCCGGATCGGTCTTCGCTCTCACGAACACCAAATGCTCGCCCGGTATCCTGCGCAGTTCCGCGATCATGCGCGCCTTATCCTGATCTCCTTCCACCCGGCAGCACCACGATTGAAAATTGAGCTTTTGCGTATAGGGCGCGCCGGCCTGCTCCAGCCCGATTCGCAACACGAGGATGAACGCCATCGCGGCAATCAGCACCGGCGCCAGCCTGATCCGCAGTCCATCGAAATAGCGGCAGCCTTCGACGACGATCGCCACTAACACCGCCGTCGCCGGTGCGAGGTAGTGCGGCGACGCGCCTTCCAGCAGCACCGCTGCGATAGCGCCCACCGCCGCGATCAGCAACATCGGTCTGCGCCTCCAGATTCGCCCCAACATCAGCAACGGAATTGTCAGCAGGGGACCGAAAAAGAAACGCCAATATTCCTGCAGCCGGAACGTCAAGAACTCCACGAAGTCCACCGGTCCATCCAGTTTTCCGCGTTCACTGATTTCGTATTCGTAGTAGCGCTGCATTTCCACGTGCCGAAACTCGATCTTCGGCGGATGCGCCAACGCCAACTGAACCGGCCATCCGTATGTTTTCTGGCTGATCTGGTATGCCGTCACAAGCGGGCTCCCCGTCACGTGCTGGAAATACATTCCTAATCCCACAAGGGCCGGCAGCGCCACCGCGCACGCTGCCGCGGAAGTCAGCACAAGCGTGCCGATGCGCCTCCGCTTCTCCCAAAACACGTCCCATAACAAAACGGCGACGAACGGGATTGCATACGCGAGCCCCTCGAACGGACGCGTGGCCGCCAATATTGCAAGGCCCGCCCCGAAAATCAGCCCAAGCCTCGCGCTTTCGCCTGCTGAAGCATCTTTTCTCAGTCTCGGGAAAGCCCCGAAAATCAGCGCGCCGCCCAGCGCTGGAAGAAAACCTCCGTGATAAGCATTGATCCAATAACTGGCGATGCCGAAGCGCACCGCCGCCAGCACGATCCCCACCAGCGCCCATCGCGACGGCATCCATCCACGCAGTGCCCAATACAGCGCGACGAGGAACAGCGCGTATTCCGCCAGCACGCCCACCCAGGGACTCGCCAACACCATCTCTCCCGCCGCCAGAAACAGCGCGTGCCCCGGAAAATAGTTCGACACGTAGTGCGGCTGCTGGATGATATGTATGCTTTCGAAATGCTGCCAGAAAGCGTGCGTTGGATTCGCGACGCGTCCATGCGCCAGCGTGTCGGCCAATAATAAATGGCTGAACTCGTCGGTCACGATTGGCACAGGAACCGGCAGCACGGGAATCAAAGCCACGCGCAGCGCCACGGCCGCCACCACGATCCCTGCCGCGATCCATCCCGGCCGTCGCCACGCGCGTATCGCGGGAACCTTCTGAAGCCAGCCGCGCGACGTTTTATCTCTCTTTCGCCACGCGTAGACTCCTACGGCGATCGCCGCGAGTTCCAGCACGTTGAAATCCTGGCGGATGCCTTGCCACACTCCTCCCAGGGTGATCATCACCACTTCGAGGAACTTTACTACGGGATTCATGAACCGTGCCGCTCGCCGACGGCTATTGCATCGCCGGGCAGCCGTGCTTGCAGTTGGCGCGCGTCGCGGCGCACTGCTTCTTGCCGAACTTGTTGGCGTGCTGAATGCAGAAGTGATAGCTGATGTCGCAGGAGTTCCTGCACTGCCGCTGTTTGCTGGGCGCCGCCGTCAGTGTCAGCGCCATCAGCAACGAGAACGGTCGCGGCCCAAAATTTTGAACAAAAAACTTTTGAACGAAGCCACGGACGCATCAAGTTAGCTCCCCCCGGTCTCGGCCACGAACTTCTCCACGGCCATCCAGTAAATTGCCGGCTTCCCGTGGCGGTCGCTTTGGAACGTCAGTCCCTGGCTGTTCGGCGTGAACATAGGAGCCACCATGCGGGAATCGCTAGCCTTATGTTCGGCCAAAGTGAACTCTCTCTTTACAGCGCGGGCCAGCAATAACACGTAGGGGGACGCCTTACTGCCGCTTCCCCCGGCGAAGACGCTGCCGTCGGCGTTGGCCGAAAAACACGCAAATTGCGAAGTGTCGGCGATTTTGGCGTCTTTTTGCGTCTCCGGCACGATCTCGCGGATCGCCACCAGCTTTTTCGGATCCGCCGGACGATTCAGATATGCCAGCGCGTGTCCATCGCCCCCCCGTCCGTCGGTCTCCCATTGATACTGCGCTACCTCGCCCTCGGCAAGCGCCAGTCGCCGCTTCTTCCCGTCCGCGAAATCCACGGTCCACGCCGCCTGTCCCACCCTGTAAACCGCCGATGCACGCTTCGGCCGCACCAGCGGCTCGCCGATCTCGTTCGGCATCTTCGGCCAGCGTTTTCGCCATCCCGTGAATTAGATCCACCAGCCGCAGCCGGTAGCTCTTGTCGCCCCGCTCCACAAACACGGCCCACCGTCCGTCGTCGGCATAGGCCGCGCCCGGCGTTTTGGCGAAGCCCTCCGGCACGCGATACACCTCGCGCGTTTTGTAGCCGGAGAAGATAGTCTCGCTGAGCGTGCCTCCGTCAAAATGCCAGAAGCCTTTTTCCCCGGGCAGATAACTCAACGATCGCGGATCCAATTCCACCGCGTCTGTCAATACGGTGGATTCGAACATCTTCAAATCCATCCGCAGCGCTTCCCACTTGCCCGTCGTGTCCGACGCGTACAGCATCGTGCGATTGCTCAAGGTTTTTGTTCCGCCCGACGGCAGCACGGCGGAAAATTGCGGATCGGTCAGGCGGATCACCACGAATTCCGTAGCGGGGTCCAGGTATTTCACGGCCACCGAAGGCAGCACTCGTCCGCGCTCCGGAACCTGACCCGCGCACATCGCGCCGGCGGCGATGGCCAGAAATCCGCGCCGTGAAACCGCGTAGATCCTTGGGCGCCGTGGCCGTTGCATCTCTTGATTTTAGTTCAGCTGCGAACCCGTCCCCGGCAACAACTCAATGCGTCGGCCCGACGATGCTCACGGGCACGTCCGTGAAGGTCCCCAGCACCCCGTTGGTGGTGGTCCACCGCAAACCCACGGCGGAAATATTATCGTTCTGGCTTGTAAATATGACGGTGCCGCGCTTCCCGGCTGACGCCGGCGACGCGGTCGGCATCACGAACGACGTGTGCCCACCCGCTTTCAGCGTGAATGTCAGCACGTCCAGTTGATTGCCCTGATCGTCCAGCACCACCGCCTGAATTGCCGCCGTCCCTGGAAACATCGATTGCACCGGATTGAAGCTAATCAACTGCGTCGCGAGCGCGACGCCCGTCACGTAGCCCGTCGTATTGTTCAGCTTCGTGTTGTCGAACGGCAGCGTGATCGAATGCGCCGCCTCGGTTTGCAGCCGGACAGTCCCATCCGACGGAAATCCTCCCCCCGAAAGTGTTCCCACCGACCCCGCCCAATGAAACGCCGCGTATCCCGTGACCGCTCCCGTCGCCGATACTGCGACCGATCCCACAACCGTGGACGAGCCTCCGGTCAGTGTCAGCGTGACCGATTGCTTCGCCTGCAGGATCAGCACCGATCCCACATTCCACGCCGACGTCACTCCGCCCTGCGTCTGCGTCCCCGTGACGCCGTTCGCGCTGCTAATGTAGTTTGCCGCTTCATCGAATGGCAGCACTTCCACGGTCTCTGCCGCCGCCGTTGCGTTTGACACCGTGATCGACGTTGTCCATCCGCCGCCCGCCGCGAAATGCGCCAGCGTTCCCGTCTGCCAGCCACCCACTTCAAACGCGGGCTGCGTGCCGGTGACGCTATCAGCCGGGAGCGGCGCCCACGCCACGCCGTTACTGGCCACCGCCGGATACAGTTGCTGCCATTCACGTCGCCGTTCATTCCGCGTATTGACGGTCCGATACCAGCCCACCAGCGTATCCGGCGCCATCGGCTGCAGAATCAGCCAATACTCCTGCCCCGTTTGCAGCGTCACGTTCAGGTTATCGGGCAGAATCGTCAGCACCGGCGGCATCAGGCTCACCGGCAGATTCTCCACCGTCCAGCTTTCAATGATATTGCCAGGAGCCGCATTCGGCCCCGGCCCCGCCCCCGAATCTTTCGCCAGCGACACAATCACGCCGTTCGCGCCGCCGTAATATTGCAGCCCTAGCGTCACACTCACCATCGGGCCTGTAGTGTTGACGGAAAACGGTGCCGCGATTTCGCGGAGATTGCTCGGCCCGCAGTTCAGCGTACCCGTGCCGTTCACGCACCACAGATTATTCGATACGAAGGCGTTCAGGTTCAGCCCGAACGTCCCGTAGCAGGGCACACATTGCGCGCTCGCCGTCGCCGCCCACAACGCCACTGCGGCCAGCCCAAAAATGCGGGTTCTCATAAGGTATTCCTCCAAAGTTAAATGAAGAGAGGCAAAGAGAAAGGATAAGCGTAATCGCTGAAGATGGAAATGGGGAAAGCACCCTAACGCAAACCCGCGACGTGCTAAACAGAACCGCGAATGTCAATGAGCGGGCATGTCAACCAGCTGGCCTCATCCGCATCTGTTGGACGTCCCGAGCCGCGAAGCGTGTCGGAGATCTAACAACGCAATGTCTTCAGGCGCCAGAGTGAGAACGCCAAAAATTTCGAAGGCAAAATTTCAAAGATGGGAAACGAAGGAAAACTAGAAAGGAAGATCCGGCTGGCCCTGCACCGCGGAGCGCGCCAGGTAAGGATACGGATTCACCGGGCTGCCGCCCAAACGCACTTCAAAGTGCAAATGCGGCGACGTCACGCGACCGCTGGCGCCCGAATAGCCCACCAGGTCGCCGCGCCGGATGTCTTGTCCAGGCACAACCGCGAACTTCGACAGATGCGCGTAGCGCGTCGTCATCCCGCCGCCGTGATCGACAATCACCATGCGGCCGTATCCCGCGAAAAATTCCGAAAAGCTTACGATGCCATCCGCCGCCGCGTGCACCGGAGTTCCCATCGAAGCCGAGATATCCACGCCCGTGTGCATCGCGCCTTCGCCAGAGAATGGATCTTCCCGCTCGCCGAAACGGCTCAGCAGCTGCCCGTTCACCGGCCACATGCTGGGGACGACGTTATGCTGCCAGCTCCGCGCGTACACATGGTCCAGCCGCGAAAAACTGGCCGACTTCAGGAAATTGTACTCTTCAATCGATTCCCGGTAGCTCGGCACCAGCGGACCCTCGTCGGCGATCGTATCGCCCCCCTCGAGCGCACGCTTCATGCCCAGCGCCATGCTCACTTCGCTCGCCATCAGTTGCAGCGATGCTAACTGCTCCTCTTTTTGGCTGTTTTCTTTTTCCAGCGCCTGATACCGGTTTCGCAGCACGCCAACTTCATCCCGCAACGAGTTATAGTTCGCCACTTTCCAGCTCATGCGAAGATAACTCGAAACCATGCCGAACAGCGAAATGGAGCCAAAAAGTGCAAGGCCTAGAACAACATACATGGCCTGGTGGGGAATATGAATGCGGCGCAAACGTCCGTGGAGGGAATGAGCGAGTACGACGACGAAGTAGTGTTGCTTCATTTTTTTTGAACAACGCCCGATACTGCTGTCCTCCGGGGACCGATTCCGCCCCCGAGACGACTTTGGGCCGGAGAAGCTAACTGAACTGCACTTTAAAATAAACTGAATCGCAATTAACGAATCGTCATCTTATCGTACTGGGTCTAAATTTGTCAAGGCGGGAAACCCTGATTGTGAGTACTACTGCCACGCCCCCTGTGTCACCACGTAACACTTTTACCCTGCTTGACAACGTCCGCGCGCTTCCGCATACTTTCGGCTTGGCCCCTTATTCAGAAGGACATACAGGCAAACCGATGACCCTCTCCCAACCTTCCCTCTCCCCATCCCCTTCGGGTACCTCTCGGCGAGGATTTCTGACCGCCATAGCCGCTGCCGGGGCGCTTGCCGTCTCCCCCCGGGCCCGTGCCCAGTCTTCTAATGCTGTTGGACGTAGTGTCGGACGTTTCGTCACCGTCGATGGCAACCGCATCTGGATTGAGGAGCGCGGCCGCGGCATCCCCATCCTCATGAGCGCCGGGGGCCAAAACCGCGTCGAGACCATGCGGCCGCTCGCCGAAAAGCTCGCCGCGAAGTATCGCGTCATTACATGGGACCGCGCCAACATGGGCCGCTCCGATCTGGTCCTCAAAGGCTCGCGCGACGTCGATATATGGACCGATCAGCAGGCCGGCATCATGGACCAGCTCAAAGCGCGGCCCGGTTATCTGGTGGGCGCTTCTTCCGGAAGCCGCGTTGCCTACACCATGGCCCTTCGTTATCCCGATTACGCCCGCGGCGTGTTCACGTACCTCACCACCGGAGGCGGCACCATCGGCGAAAGCCTCGCCAAGCAGTATTACTTCGACTACGCCGACCTTGCCGAGAAAAGCGGCATGGAGGCCGTTGCGAAAACGCCTTTCTGGGCGGAGCGCATCGCGCTCAACCCCGCCAACCAGCAAAAACTCCTTTCAATGGACCCGCACGAATTCGCAGCCGTCATGCGCCGCTTCGGCAAAGCCATGCGCTCAAGCGATGTCGTCATCGGCATCACCGCCGACGAGCTTCGCCAGATCAAAGCTAACGGCACGCCCGTCGGCATCACGCAAGGCTGCGCCGAAGCTCCCGCAGCATCGCCGCGACCGCTCCGAGCTCTACGCGCAGCTCACCGGCGCGACGCTGATCCCCACGCCCGAGCACTACTGCACCGAAGCCAACACCGGCGCGACCTACGAAAAGCAGATTCTGCATCCCGAAGTCCCCGAGTCGCGACCTTTCCGCGCCTACGAAATGCTCGCGGATATTCCGGCAATCATCGACGAATTTATTACGAAGACCGAAGCGCAATATAAAGCAGCCGGCCTCGGCCCCGAAGCCACGCGCTATACACCCGAACCGAAAAAGGGAGCCGCTGGCCCTGCTTACGCGAAATAGCTAGTCACGTGGCGCGGGCGGCCACGCCTGCTGAGTCGAGAGTCGTCTCGACTCTTCTGCCAGCTCTAGTAATGTCTGTCATCCTAAGCGCGAAGCGAGCGAAGGATCTGTTTTTTCATCTGAGCTCTGTCTTCTGACTCCTCAGTTCTTTCCCCTACCCTAGTCCCCCCTCAACTTGACCCTAACCCGAACTTACCTCGCCCACCTCCCCAAGAACTCGGCTATAATGAAGCTGTCCATTTCATAACTGCCCTCAATCCTGTTCCGGCAGTATGCCAGGAGGTCCTCTAGCGTGAAGCGCACCGGCTCCGACGAATCCCTACGTTGTTCTTTTTGCCACAAGAGCCAGGACGTTGTTGGAAAGCTGATCTCCTCCCCCTCGGATTACCCTCGTGCCTACATTTGTGACGAATGCATTGCGGTCTGCAACTCCATCCTCGAAGACGACCGTCACGAGGCCACCGGAGCCGCGCCGCACAAGCTCCCCAAGCCTCTGGAATTAAAGGAATACCTGGACCAATACGTCATCGGTCAGGACGCCACGAAAAAGAAGCTGGCCGTAGCGGTCTATAACCACTACAAGCGCATTCAGATGAATCGCCAGCGCGTCGGCGATGTCGAGCTATCGAAATCCAATATCCTGCTCATCGGTCCCACCGGCACCGGCAAAACCTTGCTGGCGCAGACCCTGGCCCGCATCCTGGATGTGCCCTTTGCCATCGTCGATGCCACCACGCTCACCGAGGCCGGCTACGTCGGCGAAGACGTTGAGAACATTATTCTCCGCCTGCTCCAGAACGCCGATTGGGACGTGCAACGCGCCCAGCAGGGAATCATCTATATAGATGAGATCGATAAAATCGGTCGTAAGGACGAGAACCCGTCTATCACCCGCGACGTCTCCGGTGAAGGGGTCCAACAGGCCCTTTTGAAGATTTTAGAAGGAACCGTCGCTAATGTTCCGCCCCAAGGTGGCCGAAAACATCCTCATCAGGAGTTTACGCCCATTGATACGACGAACATCCTGTTCATCTGCGGCGGGGCTTTCATCGGCCTGGAGAAAACCATCCAGCGCCGTATCGGAACCCGCACCATCGGCTTCAACAATCCGGAAGATGCGGCCGATACCAAGCGCCGCGCCTCCAACCGCCGCGATATTACGGTGCTCGAAAACGTCCAGCCCATGGACCTGATCAAGAGCGGCTTCATTCCCGAATTCATCGGACGCCTGCCCGTGGTCGCCGTTCTCGAAGAACTCAGCAAGGACGCCCTCGTCCAGATCCTCACCAAGCCGAAAAACGCGATCATCCGTCAATATCAGAAGCTGTTCGAGTTCGAAAACGTGCGGCTGCGTTTCAACGACGAAGCGCTCGAAGCCATCGCGCAGCTTGCCATGGAGCGCAAGGTCGGCGCGCGCGGCCTGCGCATGATCCTGGAAGAGCTGATGCTCGACCTCATGTACTACCTGCCCACGTACAAAAAAGTTCGCGAATTCGTCGTTACCAAGGAAATGGTGCTCTCGCAGAAGATCAACGTAAGTCTTCTCGAAAAAGCCGGTTAAACCCGGTAGATTGGGGATTGTAGCTGGCGGCCGGAAGGACGGGAATATTCTGACTCCTGTCTTCTGACTCCTGACTCCTTTTTTATAAATGCTCACTTCCAAAGAAAAATCCGACAGCCGGCGCCTGCCGATGATGCCCATCCGGGACGTGGTGATCTTCCCGCACATGATGACGCCGTTCGTGGTCGGCCGTGAATCCAGCGTCCGTGCGCTCGAAGAAGCGCTGGCGGGCGATCGCAAGATTTTCCTCGCCACGCAGCACGATGCCAGTGTCGACGAGCCTCGCCCCGACGAAATCTTCTCGGTCGGCACCGTCGCCAACATCGTTCAAAATCTCAAGCAGTCCGACGGCAACATCAAAGTGCTGGTGGAAGGCGT
Source organism: Terriglobia bacterium (assembly GCA_963699945.1). Lineage (GTDB taxonomy): Bacteria > Acidobacteriota > Terriglobia > Bryobacterales > Bryobacteraceae > Palsa-187. The sequence continues at coordinate 213,012 of CAVOVW010000005.1, read as the reverse complement.
CGAGCGCGGCAAAGTTCTTTCCGTCACCGAAGACGAAGGCTACTTCAAAGCCACCATCAAAACCTTCAGCTTCAAAGTGGAAGGCGGCGCGCAGCTCGATGCGCTGATCACGCGCGTCACCGGCCTCTTCGAGCAGTACGCGAAGATCAGCCAGAACGTCAACTACGACACCATCATTTCCGCCGTCCGCGGCGACGATCCCGGCAAGCTGGCCGATACCGTCGGCGCGAATCTTCCTCTGGCCATCGAAGAAAAGCAGGAACTGCTCGAAATCTTCGATCCTATCGACCGCCTCACGCGCGTCGCCGAGATGCTCGATATTGAAATCGAAAAGCTCTCGGTGGACCGCACCATTCAGGGCCGCGTGAAGCGCCAGATGGAAAAGGCGCAGAAAGAGTATTACCTCAACGAGAAGATCAAGGCCATCCAGAAGGAACTGGGCCGCGGTGAAAAGAGCGAGTTCGACGAGCTCAAAAAGAAAATCGACACCGCGGGCATGACCAAGGACGCGCACGAGAAAGCCACCGCCGAGCTCAAGCGCCTGGAACAGATGCCGCCGATGTCGGCCGAATCCACCGTCTCGCGCAATTATCTCGATTGGCTGCTCGCTGTGCCGTGGGCCAAAAAGTCCAAAGAAATTCGCGATCTCAAGCACGCGCAGGAAGTGCTCGAGAGCGATCACTACGGCCTCGAAAAGATCAAGGAGCGCATCCTCGAATTCCTCGCCGTGCGCCGCCTGGTGAAGGATCCGAAAGGCTCCATCCTCTGCTTCGTCGGGCCTCCCGGCGTCGGCAAGACGTCGCTCGGCATGTCGATCGCCGCGGCCACCGGACGCAAGTTCGTGCGCCTGTCGCTCGGCGGCGTGCGCGATGAAGCCGAAGTGCGCGGCCATCGCCGTACATATATAGGAGCGCTGCCGGGCCAGATCATTCAGATGATGAAGAAGGCGGGCGTGCGCAATCCCGTCTTCATGCTGGACGAAATCGATAAGATGTCCACCGATTTCCGCGGCGATCCGTCGGCCGCGCTGCTCGAAGTGCTGGATCCCGAACAGAACTACATGTTCATGGATCACTATCTCGACGTCGAATACGATCTCAGCCAGGTGTTCTTCGTCGCCACCGCGAACGTGATGCACACCATTCCGGCCGCCCTGCAGGATCGCATGGAAGTGATCCGCCTTTCGGGCTATACCGAAGTGGAAAAATTGGAAATCGCCAAGCGTTTCCTGGTTCCCAAACAAACCAAGGGCACGGGCCTGGATCTCGATCAAGTCGAATTCCAGGACGGTGGCCTCACAGAACTGATCCAACATTACACGCGCGAAGCGGGTGTTCGGAACCTGGAACGCGAAGTCGGCAACGTCTGCCGCAAGATCGCGCGGTCGGTGGTGAACGCCATGCCTGAAGATGCGCCCACCCCCGCTGATATTTCCGATAAGCCCGGCAAGCGCCCCCGGAAGGCATCGAAGGCCGCCAAGGCCGTGAAGCTCCAGACTTCCGCGCCCAAGGTGATCGTCACGCCGGAAAAAGTCATCGAACTCCTGGGCCCGCAGAAGTTCCGCGAGCAGCCGCAGGATAAAAAGAACGAAGTCGGCGCCACCGTCGGTCTCGCCTGGACCGAAGTCGGCGGCTCGATTCTCACCACAGAAGCCGCCATCATGGAAGGCCGCGGCCGTCTGACGCTCACCGGCAAGCTCGGCGACGTCATGCAGGAATCCGCGCAGGCCGCCATGAGCTACGTTCGCAGCCGCGCTCAGGCTCTTGGTCTGCCGCGCGATTTCTACCGCCACATGGATATTCACCTGCACGTTCCCGAAGGCGCCATTCCGAAAGATGGACCTTCGGCCGGCATCACTATCGCCACCAGCATCATGAGCGCTCTCACCAGCGTTCCGGTGCGCGCCGACGTCGCCATGACCGGCGAGATCACGGTGCGCGGCCGCGTGCTCCCCATCGGCGGCTTGAAGGAGAAGCTGCTCGCCGCGCATCGCCAAGGCATCCGCGAGGCCATCCTGCCCGCGGAAAACGAGAGGGATTTGCCGGACATGCCGGAAAACATCCGCACCGAGATGAAGCTGCACTTCGTCAGTTCGATGGACGAAGTGCTGCGTCTCGCGCTGGAGACGCCGCTCGAAATCGCTCCCATCTCCGCCATGCTGACGGCCGCGGAAATCGTCGAGCATTCGCGTTCGGAAAAAATCACGCACTGAGCGCTCGTTGAACATAAGAAGTTTGTGAGAAATTCATGCACGGGGTTATCGGGCGGGGGGTTATCAGGCGGCGGTTAGGGTCGGCGCTCCGTGGTCCCCTTTGCCCCCGTCCCCTTGCATGCCAGCTCGGTTTATAATAAGTGCAGCCGCACCGGAGCAGTTCCCGCCGGAGGGCGACCCCGAAGTTGCGTTCCTGGGTCGCAGCAATGTTGGCAAATCCAGTTTGATTAATACGCTGACGGGAAGTGTGGGGGTGGCCCGCACCAGTGCCAGGCCGGGCTGCACTCAGTTGGTCAATTTCTATGAGGTCGAAGGAAGCTACCGCTTCGTCGATCTCCCGGGGTACGGTTACGCAAGAGTACCAAAGTATATAACGCAGGAATGGAAGGCGCTGATTGACAGCTACCTGATCAATCGCGGCGCGTTGCAGCTTTCCCTGATCGTGCTCGACGCGCGGCGCGGTTGGATGGAAAAGGATCTCGAGCTGAAGGAGTGGCTCGAAATGCATGGGCGGCCCATGGCAGTGGTCGCCACCAAGTTTGATAAGTTGAAAACCCAGAAGGAACGGCACGCCAGCCGCCGCGCGCTCCGCGAAGGATTTGCGGGCGAAGTACTGGAATGCTCGGCCGAAACAGGCCAGGGAGTGAGGGAAATTTGGCAAGCGATATCGAAAATCAAAACCAGGTAAATGCCGCCAACGGCGATCCTGGCGAGGCCGCCGCGGACGCCGCGGCACCCAAAACTGAAGTGAAGCGGCACCGCCAGGCGCCGAAAGCCGCCGAAGCGAAAGCGCCCGAAGTGAAAAGCGAAACAAGGGCGCCCGAAATAAAGGCACCCGAAATAAAGGCACCGGAAACAAAAGCGGAAGCCGCGCCCACCGAGACCGCAACCTCCGATATGCCTGCGGCTGCAGACACGGGCGAAACCGCGCCCGCCGCATCGAGCGGCGACGCCTCCAATGCGCCTCAGCCTTCCGGACGCATGTTCGACAGCCGCCGCCGCGCGGCCCAACAGGGCCAGAACCGCGGCAGCGCACTCGACCTCGTCGAGCTCAAGGACATGAGCATCCAGAAGCTCAACGACGTCGCGAAAAATTTCGGTGTCCAGAACTTCGCCGGCCTTCGCAAACAGGAGCTCATTTTCAAAATCCTGCAAACGCAAGCCGAAAAGAGCGGGCTCATCTTCTCCGAAGGCGTGCTCGAATGCCTGCCCGACGGCTTCGGCTTCCTGCGCGCGCCCGAGTATAACTATCTGCCCGGCCCCGACGACGTCTACGTCTCGCCCTCGCAGATCCGCCGCTTCGATCTCCGCACCGGTGACACCGTCAGCGGCCAGATCCGCCCGCCGAAGGAAGGCGAGCGATACTTTGCTCTAATCAAAGTCGACGCCATCAACTTCGAGCCGCCCGAGGAAGCCCGCAACAAGATTTTCTTCGACAACCTCACGCCGCTCTATCCGCAGCAGCGCCTCAAAATGGAGACCACGCGCGAGAACAATCCCGGCCGCGTGCTCGATCTGATGACGCCCATCGGCAAGGGGCAACGTGGCTTGATCGTCGCCGCGCCGCGCACCGGCAAAACGATGCTGCTGCAATCCATCGCGAACTCCATCACCACGAACCATCCGGAAGTTTCGCTCATCGTCCTGCTGATCGACGAACGCCCCGAAGAAGTCACCGACATGCAGCGCTCGGTCAAAGGCGAAGTCATCAGCTCCACGTTCGACGAACCCGCCGCGCGCCACGTGCAGGTCGCCGAAATGGTGATCGAAAAAGCGAAGCGCCTGGTCGAGCATCGCAAAGACGTCGTCATCCTGCTCGATTCCATCACACGTCTGGCACGCGCCTACAACACTGTCGTTCCGCCCTCGGGCAAAGTTCTCTCCGGCGGTGTCGATTCAAACGCCCTCCAGCGTCCCAAGCGCTTCTTCGGAGCCGCGCGCAACATCGAAGAAGGCGGCTCGCTCACCATCGTCGCATCGGCCTTGATCGACACCGGCAGCCGCATGGACGACGTGATCTTCGAAGAATTCAAAGGCACCGGCAACATGGAAGTCCATCTCGATCGCAAGCTGATGGACAAGCGCGTCTTCCCCGCCATCGACATCACCAAGTCCGGCACGCGCAAGGAAGAACTCCTCGTCCCGCGCGAAGAGCTGAACCGCATCTTCGTCCTCCGCCGCGTGCTGAATCCCCTCTCGCCCGTCGAGAGCATGGAACTCCTGCTCGACAAGCTCGGCAAGACGCAAAGCAACGCACAGTTCCTGTCGTCGATGAACGGCTAGTGTCCGGGTGGGGCAGGTAGTTTACCTGCGGCGGGTTGCGAACCCGCCTGCTTTCTCGTCCGCACCGCCAGCCCTTGTCATCCCGAGCGGAGTCGAGGGATCTCACGCTGCAGTGACGTCGTCTATCAAAGCTCGTCATCCCGAGCGCGTAGCAAGCGAACGATCTGCTTTTCGCTCGGCAGCGCCGCGCGTATAATCAACACAGGAGTTCCCCGTGGCCACCACCACAACCCTGCCCATAACCTTCGCCGAGTTCGAGCAATTGCCCGAGCCTCGCGACGGCCAGCGCCTGGAACTGCGCCACGGCGAACCAATCAAAGTGCCGCCCGCCAAATATATTCACTGCCCGAACACGAGTTCCGGATTGAAGATGTGGCCTACGCCGTGAATGATCGCTGGACGCTCCCGCCGGGGCAAGAGTATCTCTTTGGGGCGCCCGACATCGTCATCGAAGTCCTGTCTGCATCGAATACCGTGACCGAGATGCTCGAAAAAGAACAACTCTGCCTCGCAAACGGCTGCCGCGAATTCTGGGTTGTCGATCCCGATCTCCGCATCGTGAAGGTCATGACGCTCGACGGCCGCGGCATCACCTATCGCGCAGGAAATCAGATACCGTTGCCGCCGGCCAACGGCGCTTCCATCGCAATCGACGAAATCTTCCCGCGCTCATAGCTGCTCGTGACCTGCAAGCGCTGCAAAATCCCCATGAAAGAACTCAAAGGGCACGTCTATCACAAACAGCGCAAATTCAAATGCCCGCAATGCGGCCGAGCCCGCATGCAAGCCCCGAAACGCCCCTCGCGATGACAGCCGCCGGCCGCCGAAGAGCCGCAACTCGCTCGGCATCTCCAGAACGAAAGTGTCGACGTTCGTAAGGAACACCGCATGGTGCTGTGCCTGCTGTGCTTACCGTTTTCCGCTGTCTTCGCTGCGGCCACGCGCACACGACTGCGTGCGGAATCGCAGTTCGCGCGTCCTATGAAAAAACGCGATCGCGCTGACCTCTTCTTCGCGTCGAAGGCCTCGTTCTAGGACGTTTGCGCCCCTACGAATCGGTACATATAGGATTGTTTCCGTGCCGATCCAAAGCTTCAATTGGACCACTACCTATTAGACTGAACGTATCCACTCGTACCGCCCCCTGCCCGGTCTCGCAGTTGGCTTCTTTTTTTGCGGATTCTATTTACGAGAGCAGTGTATCCGAGTATCCTAGTGGAAACCAGTAAAAGTCCCCCGAGCGGGCATTCCTATGGAGGTCGAACTGTCGCCTGCATCTACCGTTGAACAAATATTCAGCCATCCCACACGATCGTCCGAAGTTTTTCGCAGAGTTTTTAGTTCTTCACGCACCAGCAACCATGCCCAATGGCGTGAAGAACGACACACCGGAGGGTGTCCCATGCGAGTGCAAGATGTCATAAAAATAACAGAAGGCCCGTTCGCGGGACTAAATGGAACGCTTGTGTATTTGACGGGAGAGAGGGCGGTGATCACGCTCGACCTCCCCGGCCGTCAAATCGAGGTAGAGATGGACTCTAACTGGATCATGACGGCCACGCCCGATCGTCGGTCGGTATCCAGCGTCAGAATTGCGCCCCAGCGCAGTCGAAACAGCGCCTGAACCGCGACCAAGGCCATGGATCCCCGATCCCAGAAGCGAGTTCAGGTGTGGTCGTTCGGCAACGCGCCGGAAAACCTCCAGGCATTGTTTCCGCACGGTCGGGATCCTGATTGGGTGATCCACGTGCCCCAGCCCGACCGTTCCGCTATTGAGCCGATCTTGGCGCAATGGCAGAACGTGTATCCGGTCGCCTCCCAGGAACTGCCCGATCAAAGTGTTGTCTACTGGGGCGCGCCCCGCGAAGCTCTGCAGTTCATTCCCGAGCGAAAAGAAGTTGCCAGTTCACCTCCGGCCGGCGCGGAACGGCGCGCCGCGCCCAGAGTATCGATCGATTGTTCCGTCCGCTACCAGACCCACGCAGACCCCACTCGCGACGGTCGCGGCCACACCATTGATATGAGCAGCACCGGAGTCGCGTTCACCACCGAATCTCCACTGCCTGAAAATACCGAAGTTACGCTTTATCTCACATGGCCCGTACGCCTCAAGGGCGATATCGCAGTGCAACTCAGCGTCCACGGCAAAGTGATCCGCGCCGCCCAGACGAAAGCCGCCATGCAATTAGACGCCATGAGCTTCGAGTACGCTTGAGGCTCCAAGTATTCGCCAGGCCACGGTGAAACTTTACCTTTTCCCATCGCGACCGATTCACGACATTGAGGAGCGGTAGATTTCCCCCCCTCACGTGATGTCGAACGGTCGAGTAGTTGAACCGCCCGAATATTTTCTCTCACGTCCAACCCCTGTCATCCCGAGCCGCGAAGCGCGTCGAGGGATCTCGCGCTGCAGTTATCTGGAGTGGACGCCCGCACCCGCCTAACGCCCCTATCGTTCCGACACCTTCAACACAACGCAACCTCACCGTCATCCCGCAAAAGTAAAAAAGCAGGCCGTAGTCCACACGGCCTGCTCGCAGGTTTGTTTGTCCAGCTGTTACGCGTCTCTTGTTATGTCCTGAGTAGCGAAGCGACCGAAGGATCTGCTTTTCGCCCATCGCTTAATTAGCTCCTCGTTAAATCTTCCAACTCCGCAACCGCTTTCCGAATCACGTCGCGCACCTTCGCCTCGCGCTCGTCATTGCCGCCCGCCCACTTCGCCGCGCGCATCGACGCCTTCAGCATCTTCCCCAGCGGCGACGCGAACGCCAGAATCTCGGGACCCGAATACTGGCTCCAGTCTTCCCAGTGCTCCGCTCGTTCCCAAATTCTTTTCACCGCTTCCGGATCGCGCTTCAGCTCTTCCTGACCCGCGTCCGTAATCTTGTACGCCCGCTTCGCCGACTGCGCATCCAGCTCAATCAGTCCCTCGTCCTCCAGCATTTGCAGCGTCGGATAAACCGTGCCCGCGCTCGCGCGATACATGCCACCGGACCGTTCCTTCAGCTCCTTCATCAATTGGTAGCCGTGCTTCGGACCCTCGGCCAGCAGCGACAGCAGGGCCAACCGCACCTCGCCGCCCTCGAAAAACCGGCCGCGCCCGCCAAACCCGCCGCCCCACGGACCGCCCGCCCATTGCGACCATCCGCGATTCATAAACGCGTGCCGCATATCGGGTCGAGGCTCGTCATAATGTCCCGTATCACACTGAGGAGGAACGCCTTGCCATGCATACGCATAGCGCATGGGCCCGCCCCATCCGCATCGTCGATTCCAAAATCTCATGCCGTTTTACCTCCAGTCTTAACTTACTAAGTTATATCGTACGATATAGTCTACGTTATATCAAGAGCAAAGTTCACAAAACTCGCTACAATCGTTCCGTGGGCCGGATCCGCATCCTATCCGACAACGTTGCCAATAAGATCGCCGCAGGCGAAGTCGTCGAACGCCCGGCCAGCGTCGTCAAAGAACTGCTCGAAAACTCGCTTGACGCCGGAGCCACCGAATTCCGTCTTGACGTCGAAGCCGGAGGCCGTCGCCTCCTGCGCCTCTCCGACAACGGCATCGGCATGATGCGCGACGACGCGCTGCTCGCCTTTGAGCGCCACGCCACCAGCAAACTGAGCGACGTACGGGATCTGCTCTCCATCGCCACCCTCGGCTTCCGCGGCGAAGCGCTGCCCTCCATCGCTTCCGTCTCGCGCCTCACTCTCGAAACGCGCGCGCGCGAAGAAGATGTCGGCACCGTGGTCGAAATCGCAGGCGGAAAAATTCTCAAGTGTGAAGATGCCGCGCTCCCCACCGGCACCACCATCACCGTTCGCGATCTTTTCTACAACGTCCCCGCGCGCAAAAAATTTCTGCGCTCGGAGCAGACCGAGATCGCGCACATCGCCTCATTGATCACACACTACAGCCTCGCGCATCCCGCGAAAAGCTTTGTGCTCCGCCACAACAACATTGAGTTGTTGAACGTCACGCCCGTTCCCTCTCTTCGCGAACGCGTATTTCAGATCTTCGGCAGCCGCGCGCTCGAAGATCTCGTCGATCTGGGCGATCGCAGCCAGGACATCGCGTTTTCCGCCGACGATGATGACGCGCGGACGCGCAGCTTTCGCCTGCGCGGTTTCGTCAGCGGCCCGCAGGTGCAGAAGCTCAACCGCAACTCGATCTATCTTTTCGTCAACGGCCGCCTGATTCGCGATCGCCTGCTGATGCATGCGCTCACCTCGGCTTATCACAACCTGATGCCGCCGGCCTGCTATCCCTTCGCGCTACTGTTTCTCGAATGCGATGCCGAAGAAGTCGACGTGAACGTGCATCCCTCGAAAACAGAAGTCCGCTTCCGCCACGGTTCCGCGATGCACGATTTTGTGCGCGACGCCATTCGCGACATGCTCATCGCGCAGCGCCCCGCCGCGCGCATGCCCTCGCCTGCGCAGATCGCCACCGACCTGCCGTACTCCGAATATTCGCAGCGCATGCAGGAGATCAATTTTTCCGCTGACGACGCGCCTGCCGCTGCATTCGGTGCGCCTGCCGATCCCGCGGCGCTTCCCGACTTCACCCTGCGCCGCGAAACATCGCCCCCGCCGCGTTTTAACTTTATGGAATCGACAATGTCCTGGGGAGCACAGTCAGCCGCCGCAGCGGTTGCCTCACCGACTCTCGCAGAACCAGAATCCGCCTCGCCGCGTCTCACCGTCCCCGACACTCACGGCGATGTCTTCCCCGAATCCGCTTATGTCGACGAAGCGAGTCTCGACGCCCTGCGCGATCTTCGCCCCATGGGTCAGATTCACGACAGTTTCATCGTCGCTGCCGGACGCGACGGACTCTGGATCATCGATCAGCACGTCGCGCACGAACGCATCTTATTTGAAAAAGTCCTTGCCGCTCGCGCCCGAATTCATGAAGGACGCGCGCCGGAAATGCAGAGTCTGCTGATGCCGCTGGTGATCCAACTCACCGCCCCGCAGCAAATCGAATACGCGCGCATCGCCGACGAGCTCAACTCCATGGGCTTCGACACGGAGCCCTTCGGCAACCGCACCATCGCCGTCAAATCCACGCCCGCCGGCATCGCGGCAGCGGACGCCGAAAAAGTCATCTTCGAAATTCTCGAGACCGCCGAGCGCGAACTGCGCAAAGCGTCCATCGCCGACCTTCGCCGCGCCATCGCCGCGTCGATCGCCTGCCGCGCGGCCATCAAAATCAATATGCGCCTCGAACCCGCTAAAATGGAGTGGCTTTTGCGCGAACTGGCGGCAACATCTTCGCCGATGAGCTGCCCTCACGGCCGGCCGATCGCGCTCCGTTATTCGACGCGTGAGATTTTGAAGAACTTTCATCGCATATGAACTCATACCTCTACGTGATGGCAGGAGCTGCCGTGGGCGGCGTGGCACGCTACATCGTGAGCACGCAAATCATGGAACGTTTTCCCATGCGCTTTCCTCTCGGCACGTTCATAGTGAACGTCACCGGTTGCTTTCTCATCGGCCTGCTGATGACCTGGTTCACGGAACGCGGCGAGCCGCATCCCGGCGCGCGCCTGCTGCTCGTCACCGGTATGCTCGGCGGCTACACCACTTTTTCCAGCTACGCTTGGGAAAGTTTCTCGGCTGTCGAAGGCCGCAATTTCTGGATCGGCATGGGCAATTTGCTCGGCAGCGTTGTCGCCGGCTACATCGCCGTCTGGTGCGGGTCATTATTAGCGCGCCGCTGACGGCGGCGCTAAAAATCAGCGCGCCACTGATCGGCGGCGCGGGAAACTGGTGGAGCAGGCTTTAGCCTGCAGCGGGCGCTTCAGCGCCCGAGTTCAGCGAGTCAGCTACCAGCCTGACTCTGCGGGGAGGAACCAAGAAGTGACGCTACGGCCTGCGAAAAAAGTCATCATCTACGTCAACGAAGACGCCAGGTTTCAGCATCAGTTGCTGTATCAGGCCGTCATGAAATTGCTCCTCCACCATGGCGTCCCGGGCGCCAGCGCCATCCGCTGCCTGGAAGGCTTCGGCTCGCATCACCTGCTGCATACGCCCAAGATCGAGGCGCTCGCCGCGCACCTCCCCATTCGCATCGAATTCATCGATGCAGCAGAGCACGTCGACGCGCTACTGCCCGAGCTTTCGACCCTGGTCGCCGACGGCCTCATCTCCATCCAGGACGTCCACGTCGTCATCCCAGACTGACGCACCCGCAATCTCATTTTCGGTATTGAGGAAGTGAGCCGATGAGAGGAAGTGAACCGATGAAAGAACGCATCGTCGTTGTCGGCGGCGGCATCATCGGCCTGGCCACGGCGTGGCGCATCGGCCAGCGTTTCCCGAACGCGCAGGTGACGGTCCTGGAAAAGGAAAGCGATGTCGGCCGCCACCAAAGCGGACACAACTCCGGGGTGCTGCACGCGGGCCTGTACTATAAAACCGGCTCGCGCAAAGCGAAACTCGCCGTGCGCGGCATTCGTCAGATGATCGCTTTTTGCCGCGCGCATTCCATCGCGCACGAAGTCTGCGGGAAAGTCGTCGTTGCGACTTCTGCCGAAGAAATCGCGCGCCTGAAAAATCTGCTGGACCGCGGCGTCGCCAACGGATTGCAAGGCCTGCGATGGCTTTCGCGCGACGAACTTCGCGAAATTGAGCCGCACGCCGCCGGTCTCGCCGCCGTTCACGTTCCCGAGGAAGGCATCGCCGATTATCCCGCGGTCTGCCGGGCGCTGGTCGAGGAAATTCGCGCGCAGGGCGGGGAAGTGCTCACGGACACCGAGGTCCGTGCCATTCATCGCGACGCGAGCGAATGGGTTATCGAAACATCTCGCGGCGAGCACCGCGCCTCCCGCCTGGTCACCTGCGCCGGACTTTATTCCGACCGCCTCGCGGCCATGACTCTCTCAGGGACCGGAGCAGCGGCCGGCCGCCGTCGCGACATCCGCATTGTTCCCTTTCGCGGCGAATACTACGCCATCCGCCCGGAGCGTCAATATCTGGTTCGCAACCTTATTTATCCTGTGCCCGATCCTGCGTTCCCGTTTCTCGGCGTCCACTTCACGCGCCTGATCCAAGGCGGCGTCGAGGCTGGGCCCAACGCCGTGCTGGCGTACTCCCGTGAGGGCTACACCAAGACCGACATCCGCGTGCGCGACCTCATTGACGCGCTGACCTTCCCAGGGTTGCGCCGCTTTCTAGCGCGCTATCCCTCTATGTGCTGGATGGAGGTGCGCCGATCCTTCAGCAAAGATCTGTTTTGTGCCTCTCTGCAAAAACTTGTACCGGAGATCCAGCCGGACGATCTGCTTCCCGGCGGTGCCGGCGTCCGCGCGCAAGCGATGGCCGCCGATGGGGCGCTGCTCGACGATTTTCATTTCATCGAAGGCCCCGCCGAATTGCACGTGATCAACGCGCCGAGTCCTGGGGCGACCGCTTCGCTCGCCATCGGCGAAGAGATCGCCGAAACCTTAGCGCACAATAGTTGATGCTACTGTTCGTGAGTGAGCGCTTCTTGCAGCTTCGATGCGAATGGTGATGCGGAAGGCTGGCGTTTCGCCGCCGCTTGCTGTTGAGGTTGTTGCTGAGGATGCGATTGAGCCGGCTGCTGTTGAGAATCCGCAGCAACGGCGGGAGCTGCAGGCGGAGTTGAAGCGGCCGTTGTCGCGCCGTCTGCCGACTGCAGAAACTTATCCTTCTTCAACACCGAGCGCTCCAGCGGCCCGATATATGCCGTCCACACGCCTTCAATCTGCCGGTCTCTCTCGATACTGGCGCGCATGCACTCCATCTTCGCGTCCATCGTGTCGAGCTGATGCAGCAGCATCGCCTCCAGAAACACGGGCACCTTCGGCGATCCGTACTCCAGCGAGCCGTGATGGCTCAGGATCATGTGCAGCAGCAAATCGCGCACCGTGGGTTTGAAGCCCTGCACTTCGCGGATGGTGTCTTCCACCATGCGCACGCCGATGGAAATATGCCCGATCAATTGGCCTGCTGTTGTATAGCCCAGGCTGCGCGCGTAGTGAAGCTCGGTAATCTTTCCGATATCGTGCAGGATCGCGCCCGCCAGCAATAAATCAAAATCGATTCCCGGATAATGTGCGGCCGTGAACTTTGCAAGACTGCACAGCGAGAGCACATGCTCCAGTAATCCGCCGATGAAATTGTGATGCACAGATTTCGCCGCGGGCGCCGTGCGAAACGCCAGCGCGACGGATTCGTTTGCGAAAATCCGCTCCAGCAGTTCTTTCAAATGCGGATCGGTCATCGACGCGATCCATTGCCGCAGCTCCGCGAACATCTCGTCGCGGCTGCGGCGCGAAGCCGGCAGGAAATCGGCGATATCGACTTCGGAATCCGCCACCGGCTGCAGTTTATGAATCGTCAGCTGCGGCCGGTTTTGGAAAACCTGGGGCAGGCCTTTGACGCGCACGAAGCTGTCCTTGTCGAAGGCGTCCAGCACCTCCTGGGCGTTGTCCCACATTTTCGCGTCGATCTCGCCGGTACGGTCGGCAAGCGTCAACGATAGATATGGCTCTCCCGTCTTCTTCTGGCGCACGTCCTTCGTCTGCACCAGGAACACACCGTGCACGGGCTGCCCCGGCACGAGCTCCGATATGTAAGGTGATTTCATTTTTCGCGGACCGCGTCTTCACGGGTCCATTTAATCTTCGCCGATTAGCGCGACGACGACGTTCCGGTTTGTTGCGCGGTGGTGCCCGGAATCGGCACCACGCCTAGCAGGCGTTTGCGGCGGATGCGCGACGCCACTTCTTCCTTGGTCACCGTTTCCGGTTTGATCTCGGCGGGATCCATCCACGCCGTATTTTTCCCGGGCGCGGCACCCGTGTCTTCGTAGCCCGGCTTGATTTCCAGAAACGCATCCTGACGAAGCTGGGTCAGAAACTTTCGCAGTTCGGGCTGCATACGCGGTTGATAGAGCTTCGCGTGAATTTCGTTCTCGGCCTCTTCGTAGGAAGCGAGGCCTGCCTTCGGATGATCCTCCACCTTCAGAATCAAAAATCCGTTGCCGATGTTGATCGGGTCGGTCACGAAACCGCGCGGCTTGTCCCACACGGCTGTTTCGATATCGCCGCGCAGCTTGCCCTTTTCAAACGCGCCGATCTCTCCGCCCTGGGGCGCGGTGGCGGCATCCGAATTCGATTCCGCCAGGTCCTCGAACTTCTCGCCCTTCTTCGCGCGCTGTGAAAGATCCTTGGCTTTCTTTTCGGCCGCGGCGGCGGCCGTGGGGTCCTTGCCTTCGGTGGAGATGAGCAGCTCGCGCAGGAAGACGCGCTCTTCGCGCTGGAATTCGTTCTGATGGTCGTTGTAATACTTCTCCATCTCTTCCTTCTTGAACTGAATCTTCGAGCTAACCTCCTGACGCACCACGCGCTGCGTCAGCATCTGATTTTTCATCTCGCTCTTATAGTCTTCGTAGGTCTGCCCGGTTTCCTGGCGCACGAACTCCTGGAATTTTTCCGGATCTGCAATCTTAGCGTTGCGCTGAATGTCGGCCAGTTGCTTGTTGACCTCGCCATCCACGTTGATGTTGAGCTCCTTGCCTTTGGAAACCATGAGGAGCTGATCGAGACGATCGCGCAGAACATTTCGCTGCGCGTCGGCGATGGCCTGCAGCAGCCGCGCTCCGGTGAAATTGCCTTGTTGCCGCACAGCGGCGTCTATCGCCTGACGGCCGCGCTCATAATCGGCGCGCGTGATGATGTCGCCGTTGACCTTGGCGATGATTTCGTCCACAACAGAAATCTCCGCGCCGCGCGCTTCAAATGCAAAGTTGCCCGCGGCAAGCGAAACGGCGGCAAGACCCGAGATCAACATGGTTCGACGCATACCTTAATTATATCCTTAGCACCTGGACGGCTTATGCACCCCGCTCCATCACTGTCGCGGCTCCGTAAAACGCCGTATTGCAGCAGCGTTTCGGAGCCGCGAGAATCATCGAGCGGGGATCGCCTTCGGCGAGTGACCCACGCCCCCGGAGACTAATTCACGGGACTCTGCGTCGATTGCGGCGCAGCGCAATCAGCGATTCACGCAGGAACGCGACTATGGAACTAGAGGGCGAGCCCGACCCTTCGGTGGGCGGAAGCGGCAGTCTCAAAACACCGGCCGGCGTGAACTGCGCGCCTTCGATGGTGCGGACCAACGACATGAGCCGCTCCGGATCTGCTTTCGAGCCCGGATGAAATTTGATCTGTGCGGACGCACCGCGCCGGTCGATCGCTTCGATGCCGAGCTTTTCGGCTTGCGACTTCAAGAGCGCGAATTCCACCAGCGTGCGCAACGCCTCCGGCGCGGGTCCATAGCGATCTTCGAGCTCTGCGCGAACGGTTTCGGCCTGTTCGGCGACTTTCGCGTCGGCGATACGTTTGTACGCGCGCAAGCGCTGCTGTTCGTCGGCAATATAATCGGACGGAATGCGGATATCGAGGCCTAGGTTGAGCGATGAGTGCAGTTCCAGCGGCATCTCTTCGCCCTTGAGTTCGCGCACGGCTTCGTCCAGCATGCGCAGGTAGGTGTCGAAGCCCACGGCGGCGATGTGGCCGTGCTGCTCGCCGCCCAGAATGTTTCCGGCTCCGCGCAATTCCAGATCGAGCGCCGCGATTTTGAATCCCGCGCCCAAATCGGAGAACTCGCGCAGGGCCGCGAGACGTTTGCGCGCGATGTCGCTGATCTCTGCATCGGAGGGAACCAGCAGGTAAGCATACGCGCGCCGATTCGAGCGGCCCACGCGGCCGCGCAACTGGTAAAGTTCGGAGAGGCCGTGGCGCTCGGCGTTCTCCACGATGATCGTGTTGGCGAGCGGAATATCGAGGCCATTTTCGACGATGGTTGTGGAAACGAAAATATCGTATTCGTGGCGCATGAAGCCCAGCAGCACGCGCTCCAGTTCCTTTTCGTCCATCTGGCCGTGGCCCACGCCGATGCGCGCGCCGGGCGCCAGCTCCTGCAACATTCCTGCGCGCGAGAAAATCGAATCGACGCGGTTGTGGATGAAGTAAACCTGGCCGCCGCGGCCGAGCTCCTGTTCGATGGCGGCGCGGATTACTTCGTTATCGAACTTCGCGACCACCGTATGAATCGCCAGGCGGTCCTTGGGCGCGGTTTCAATCACGCTCATATCGCGGATGCCGAGCATCGACATGTGCAGCGTGCGCGGAATGGGCGTGGCGCTCATGGCGAGCGAATGTACGTTATGGCGCAATTGTTTTAAACGTTCTTTCGCGCGTACGCCGAAGCGCTGCTCTTCGTCGATGATCATCAGACCGAGATCGCGGAACTCGATGTCTTTCGAGAGCAGCCGATGCGTGCCGATGGCAATATCAACTTTGCCGATCGCCAGATCTTCCACGGCTTGCGGCAATTCTTTTTTATGACTGAGGCGCGAAAACATTTCGATGCGCACCGGGAACGCCCCGAAGCGGCGCTTGAAAGTTTCGAAATGCTGAAAGGCAAGGACAGTGGTGGGCGCAAGCACGGCTACCTGCTTACCATCGCCCAGGGCCTTGAAAGCCGCGCGCATGGCCACTTCGGTTTTGCCGAAGCCCACGTCGCCGCATAACAATCGGTCCATGGGATGGCCGGATTCGAGATCGCGCTTGATCTCCTTCGCAGCGGAGAGTTGATCTTTTGTTTCGGTGTATTCGAAGGCGTCCTCGAATTCGCGCTGCCAGTTGGAATCGCGGGAGAAAGCGAACGCTTCGGCGGAGCGGCGCTGGGCGTAGAGCTTCAAGAGCTCGTCGGCCATGTCGCGCATTTTCGCTTTTACGCGGGTCTTTTTTTGCGTCCACGTGGACCCGCCGAGGCGATCGAGAGGAGGGCCGCTCTCACCGCCGCCGCGATATTTCTCGACGAGGTCGAGGCGTGTGAGCGGAACGTAGAGCTTCGATTCGTTCGCGTATTCGAGCAACATGAAGTCGCCCTTTTGGTCACCTTGCGCAATTTCGCGCAGCCCCAGAAAGCGCCCGACGCCGTGCGTGGTGTGGACCAGAAAATCGCCGGGCTTGAGATCGGAAAGATCGGCGGCGAAAGCGGAGCGGCCTTTGGAAACGCCGGGCTCGGCGACCATCGCCGAACGGTCGAAGAGATCTTCGGAACCGATGAAGGCGATTTTCGCTTCGGGAAAAACAACGCCGCGGCGCACCAGGCCTCTGATGAGATAGGTGTTCGCCACGGGGCCGGCCATGTAGGCGCGTTCCGCTAAATAAGGCGGCGCGGCTTCGTTCGAGGCGAGGCCCAGTTGGAACGGCACGGAATATTCGCTGAGGATGTCGGCCAGGCGTTCGAGTTCGCCGTTCGACGGCGCGAAGAACGCGACGCGATAACCTTGCTCGACCATGGTTTTCGTTTCGGCGACGGCGACTTGCAGACTGCCATGAAACGCGAGCGAGGGGCGCGTGGCGATGTGCGGCGCGTTCGGGTCCAGCTCCAGGTTGCGCAGCGTCACCTGCTCGCGGCCGCGAATGCGCTCTTCGAATTCTTCCCAGCGGAGAAACGTCGCGGCGGCGAGATGTTCGGAGTCGGGCTGCTGCTCGATGCGTTTCCACAGGCGGTCGGAGGCGCCGCGGATTTGTTCGGGCTCGTCAAAAATCAGCAGCGCAGGCTGGCTGGCGGCGTCTTGCGCGAAATCGGCGAGCGTGTGATCGCGCGGGTCTCCGATGGCAGCGGCGAATTCCCAGCCGGGATATTCGGCGCCGGTGCGCGGCTGCTCGGTGAGCGGCAGCACCATCGCTTCGGTGACTTTGATGACGGAGCGCTGGGATTCCACGTCGAAGCGGCGAATGGATTCGATTTCATCGCCGAAGAATTCGATGCGCAGGGGGCGCGCGTTTTCCGCGGCATAGACGTCGAGAATGCCGCCGCGGATGGAATATTCGCCGGTCATCTCGACGGGCTCGCGGCGTTCGTAGCCGATGGATTTGAGATGCGCCTCGATCATTTCGAGAGGCATTTCCTCGCCGGTGCGGAGTTCGATGGCGAGGCGCGTGTAGTAGGCGGCGGCGTGCGTGCGCGCGAGCGCGGAGCCCAGCGGCGCGATGGTGATGGGCGCGCGGCCGGACGCCATGCGCCATAGCCCGATGGCGCGCTGCTCCATGATCTCCGAGTGCGGCGAAAGTTTTTGGCCGGGCAGGACGTCGAGCGCGGGAATCAGTTGCGGGCGGCCGAGCTCGGGGCGCGCGATGAGCAGATCGAAAAACGATGCGACGTATTCGAGCATTGCTTCGGCGCTCTGGTTGCCGTCGGTGATGATGAGCAAGGGGCGTTCCGTGAGTTGCCACAGTAGAACGATGTAGAGCGCCTTTGCGGTGGGCGTGAGGCCGGAAAGCGAGAGCGTGGGCGCTTCGTGGCGCAGCAGTTTGCCGACAAGCTCCTGGAGCGCCGCGTCACGGCTGAGGGAATGAAAAAGATCGCGAACGGCAGGATGAGTCACGGGGGCTGGGGCGCACTTTTTATTGTAGGGGCAAAGGGGCGGGGGACAGAAGAGTTGGAATATGGAGAGACACTACGGCTGTCGGCGTGTCGGGAAGTGTGCCCCCGAGGGTTGCGTTGCGAGCGGCCAGGGCTTCGGACTTATCGCCGGCGTGCTGGCCGCCCATGAAATCGAGTGCTGGCTTGAGCGAGGAATCTTGGCAGTCCGCTGGAAGGCGGCCCGTTTTTACTCTTCTTGTTCGATTGCGCACAACGCTAGATTCGCTGTGCGTTTTCTCCATGCACCCGCTGATGACCTGGTGGCCTTCCCGCTTGCTCCGGCTCCCGGTGTTTCGGAAATCGATCTCCAAAGTCTCTCGTCGCCAGCATACCTATAGTTGCAGTGACGTAAAGCCGTTAACCAGCCTACGAGAGTTCAGAATCACAAATGCGCAACGCTTCTCGGCCGAGAAGTTTTTCTGATGGCAGTATGGCGGAGGGGTCGGGACATCCGGGGTGGGTGAGATGGCAAGGCAGTGAAGAATTAGGAGTTGGAAGACGGGAGTTAGCGGTGACGGGCAGAAAAAGCAGATCCTTCGCTGCGCTCAGGATGACGGCGCGTTGATGGGGCTTTGGATGCAACTGCGGCCCGAGATCCCTCGACTGTCGCTCGGGATGAGAGATGGTAGAACGCTGCAAAGAGTGCCCGCTCTTTGATGTTCGCGGCTTTGACCGCTCTCTGTGGTTGCGCACGTGACATAAAAGGGCGGCGCGAGATCCCTCGACTATCGCTCGGGATGACAAATGGTAAACGCTCCCGTGGAGTGGCCAGCTCGCAGATTCGCGGTTCTGACCACTCCGTGTGGTCGCGGCTCGGGAGGGGCTGCAGATGAAACGGTGGCGCGAGATCCCTCGACTATCGCTCGGGATGACAGATGGTAAACGCTTCCCGTGGAGTGGCCAGCTCATGCAGATTCGCGGTTCTGACCACTCCGTGTGGTCGCGGCTCGGGAGGGGCTGCAGATGAAACGGTGGCGCGAGATCCCTCGACTATCGCTCGGGATGACAGATGGTAAAACGCTCCCGTGGAGTGGCCAGCTCATGCAGATTCGCGGTTCTGACCACTCCGTGTGGTCGCGGCTCGGGAGGGGCTGCAGATGAAAGGGTGGCGCGAGATCCCTCGACTATCGCTCGGGATGACAGATGGTGAAACGCTGCCGTAGAGTGCCCGCTCATTGACATTCGCGGTTCTGTTTGCGTCGTGACTCTGAATAAAAGGGGAGGCGCGAGATCCCTCGACTTCGCTCGGGATGACAGATGGTAAAACGTTGCCGTAGCGTGGCCCGCTCATTGACATTCGCGGTTCTGTTGGAACGTGACTCCTAATAAAAGGGCGGTGCGGGATCCCTCGAGTGTTGTGTGATCGCGCACAACGCTGAGGAATGCTGTGCGTTTCCCGCTCGGGATGACGGATGGTAAACGCTGCGATAGCGTGGCCCGCTCATTGACATTCGCGGTTCTGCTGGACCGTTGTGCTCGGTTTAAGCGAGGGCACAGCGGTTTCCGCGTTGTGCGGGGTTCAAGTATTGTCCGTCTGTGGGAGAACTCGTCTGAACGATTCGCTGTGGGAGTCCCAACGGCGGTAGGATGCTTATTGCGCCGGAGCAGCCGGTTTGTCCTGAAATCTTTTCAGTTCGTCCATCACTGCCGCGACGCCGCGCTTGCGGTAAATCTGCACCAGCCTCTGTTCCTCGGCCGAAGGCGCTACGGCGCGGCGCAGGACGGGGTCGTCGAGTTCGGCGTGGCTGGGAATCCACATGGTGCCGTCCGTGAATTCGACGTGTGAAACGTAGCCGGTCATGGACTGAATACTGGTGCGAGGGTCGAAGCGCAATTCCGTGTCGTCCAGAATCTGGCTGGAACTGCGCGAGGGCATGCGCATTTCGGCGGGGACCGTGGCGGCCAGGAATTCGTGGCCCTGGTTATCCCTCACGATCCATCCGATCTCCAAATATCTCACCGCGCGCGGGGAGCGATTGTGCACCACCACCTTCGGCGCGCGCGCCTCGTTGCCCGCGATGTGCGCCATGCCATCCATCGGCTCGACGGGCGCGTCCGGGAAATGCAGGAACGCGAACTTCAGGTCCTGCTCGCCCGCGAGGTCTGCCGTGTGGCCCTTCACTGCCTGCACGCCATACTGAGGCCGGTCCGCTTCGCGAGCCATGCCGGTCAGCATTTCCTTTTGCAGCGCGTCGCGGCCGCCCTGCTCCAGCACCGCGTTGCAGATATTGGCGATCGCGACGGGCTTCCAGCTCCCACACGATCATGCTGCGCCGCGAATGCAGCCTGTCGGGACCATAGAAGTAGAGATCGTCGAACAGCACGCCGTCGAGGGTCACCTGCACCATCGGGCCGGAGCCGTTCGCGATGGGCCGCAGCAAATGCAAATCGCCGCGCACCGGAAATGTTTCGCCGGGCGCCACGTCCAGACTGGGGATCGAAATGGATCCCTTGCCGCCCGGCGTCGCTTCCTGCGCGATCACCGCCATGGTGATGCCGCGAATGTGCCGCTGGCTGGCATTGCGCAAAGAGAGTGCTACGCGGACGTCCAACTGATAAGCGCCGCCGCGGATGGTCGCGCCGGAACCGCCCCATTCATCGCCCGCCAGCGCCACGGGAGCGTCGTCCGGAAGATCGATGCGATGCGCCAGACCCGTTGTTGTTGCGCCGGAGGTCCGAACTGCGCGGTCATCGGGACCGCCGTTATGAACGCCGCCGCGATGATGGCGATCTGTACTGCTACTTTACTTTTTCTTACTTCACTGCGCATACACGCTCGTGATGGTTACCTGTCCGGTATCCGCATCGATGTAGCTGGCCCGCGCCGAGCCTTGCGTGCTGAGCGAAACGCTCACGGGCCGCGCGCCCTTTTGGGTCAAGGTCAGCGCCGCTCCGTTTTGGCGAAGCTCGACGCCATCGGCCGAAGCGCGAACCAGGGACGACGCCTCATCCAGGCCGAGCACATGGCTGGCCTGCCACTCGCGTCCATGGATGATCGATTTCACCGCACGCCCGAGCGACGCGGTTTCGCCCGGAGGCAAATTCAAGAACGCGGCGAAGACCACCAGCGCGCTCAAGCCGCACACCGCGGCCACCACGCGCCATCCCATAGGCACCACGTGTTTCGACGTTTGTGGCGCGACGCATTCTCCGGCGGCCAAACCCACACGGATGTTGGCGGCCATTTCGGCCGACAGACGGTCCCAGCGCACACCCGCCGGCATTTCGTCGCCCAGCGAATGAACCCCGTCGCGCGTCACACGATACGCGTCCACGCGCTCGCGGCAACTGGCGCAACGGGCGACGTGCATGCCGGCGAACAGGCGCCGCCACAAGGGCAGATCGCCGCCGCCGGGCCCGCTACGTACAGCGCCAGATCGGTTTCGGGTACGTGCTTCATAGTGCGGTTACGCGCATCCTCTTTACGCGTCCTCTCACGCCAGACCCCGCCGCTGCAACCGGGCAAAATGCTTGCGCAGCTTCACGCGCGCGTTGGCGATGTGCGAGCGCACCGTCGCCTTCGAGCAATTCAATCGCTCGGCGACTTCTTCGGCCGGCAGATCTTCCACGTCGCGCAGCAGCAGCGCCATGCGCTCGCGCTCGGTCAGCACGTCCAGGCCCGCTTCCAGGCGCTCGCGGTGTTCCGTTCGCAGCACCATCTGCTCCGGACTTCTCCTGGCGGAGCAGCGGTGACCGGCTCGGGCAATCTCTCGAGTTCGGAAAAACTCACGCGGCCGGCGCGGCGCAGAAAATCGATGGCGGTGTTGCTGGCGATGCGCGACAGCCAGTGCGCGGCTTTGTCCAGATCCTTGAGCTGGTCCTGGCGCTGCAGCGCTTTGATGAACGCTTCCTGGGTGAGATCCTGCGCGTCGGCCACGTTGCCCACGATGCGGTAGATCAGCAGGAACACGCGGCGCATGTTCTCGGCCACAAACCGGTCTGCGCCTCCGAGGACAGCGGAGCGGCGTCGTACCGGGTTGAGCCGGGCGTTTCGCTCATCTCGGTTCGAAGCGCTAGCCGACTAGCGTCGCCGTCATTGCCGATCCGGGGACGATTCGACCCCGCATACCGACTGACGATCCAGACGCCCAAGCGTGCAGCCTGGCTCGCCAGTCTATCGTCTATCGGCGGCGCTATCCTAATGATATATGAGGCCTGTCGCGTTGTTGGCATCGGCAAAACGGCGTTTGGGGCGTTCCCGGACCGCGATCTGCGCTCGCTGGCGGTGGAGGCGGGCGAGAAGTGCCTGGCGGACGCCCACGTAAGTCCTTCACAAGTGGAGGCTTTTTATCTCGGCAACTTCGCGGGCCCGTCGTTTGTGGGGCAGAATCATCTGGCTCCGTACATCGCCGGAGCGATGGGAATCACCGGGCGTCCCTGCACGCGGTTTGAGGCGGCCTGCGCCTCCAGCGGCTCGGCTTTCTATCACGCGGTTTCGAGCGTGGCGGCCGGATTGAACGATGTCGTGCTGGTGGCCGGGGTCGAGAAGATGACCTCGCAGACCACGCCGAAGGTCACCGAGATTCTGGCCGGGGCGGGCGATACCTGCGGCGAGGGGCGCGCGGGCGCGACGTTCCCGGCGCTGTTCGCGATGATCGCGCGGCGGCACATGTATCAGTACGGCACCACGCGCGAGCAGCTGGCCGCGGTGGCCGTGAAGAATCACGCGAACGGCGCGAAGAATCCGCTGGCGCACATGCGCAAAGTCATCACGCATGGAGCAGGCGCTGAAAGGCAAGCCGATTGCCGAGCCGCTTACCGTGTTCGATTGCTCGCTGATCAGCGACGGCGCGGCGGCGGTGTTGATCGTGCCGCTGGAGCGCGCCGCGGAGTTCACGGACAAGCCGGTGAAGGTTCTGGGCATCGCGCAGACTTCGGATTACGTGGCGCTGGATGAGAAGGACGACATCACGACGTTCTCGGCGGTGGTCGCGGCGGCGAAGAAGGCGTACAAGATGGCGGGCGTCACGGCGCAGGATATCCAATTCGCCGAAGTGCACGATTGCTTCACCATCGCCGAGATCATCGCGACCGAAGATCTGGGGTTCGTGAAGA
Organism: Terriglobia bacterium; assembly: GCA_963699945.1. Lineage (GTDB taxonomy): Bacteria > Acidobacteriota > Terriglobia > Bryobacterales > Bryobacteraceae > Palsa-187. The sequence continues at coordinate 189,984 of CAVOVW010000005.1, read as the reverse complement.
AGGGCGAAGGCGGTCCGTACGTGCTCGCGGGCAGCACGCGGCTCGACGGCGAGCGTCCGGTGAACACCAGCGGCGGGTTGAAGTCCAAGGGGCATCCGGTGGGCGCGACCGGCGTCGGACAGATCTGCGACGTGGTGATGCAGATTCGCGGCGAAGCGGGCGAGCGCCAACTGGCGCGGCATTCGCTGGGGCTGGCGCAGAACCTGGGCGGATCGGGCGCGACGGCCGTGGTCACGATTCTGGGGCGGCTTAGCGGTCGCAAATTGCGAGAAAAGAAAATGAATCCTGGACCTGGCATTGTTTACACCGAAACCGTGGTCCACGCTCGCGCCGGAGCAGTTCGTGGCGGACGCGCCGTATCAGCTGGCGATCGTGTCGCTGGAAGACGGCGCACGGCTGACGGACGCGTCGTTCGAATCGGAGGGCCCGCGTGGCGATTGGCGATCGCGTGGAGTTCGTCGAAGACCGCAACGGCATTCCGTTCTTTCGCAAAGCGTGAAGAGTTTGAAAATCTTCCTCTACTACATCGGCAAGGCGCGCGACACGCACGCCAACGCCATGGCCGAGGAATACATCAAGCGCTCCACGCGTTTCGCGAAATGCGAGATGCGCGAGATTCATCCGCGGCGCTTCGATCCGTGGGCGAAGCATCCCGATGCTGCAAAAATCCTGCTGGATCCTGCGGGGCGTTTACTCGATTCAGCGGGATTCATCACGCTGGTAGAAAAAGCCGAGCGCGAGGCGCGCGATCTGGTGTTCGTGATCGGCGGCGCCGACGGACTTGCCGCCGGAATGGAAGCCGCGCGCCGATTTGTTGCTGGGGCTGTCGCCTATGACCATGCCGCATGAGCTGGCGCGGGTGGTGCTGGCGGAGCAAATTTATCGCGCGTTGACGACGCTGCGCGGGCACCCATACCCGCGCTAGGTCCGCCGAGCGTTTGTCGCGACCGCATGCGGTTCTCGGTCTGCCACGCTGTGGGCAGCTGCCTGGGTTTCGGCGTGGCGCCTTCTAAATCGATTTGGGTCCCTGGAAAATAGTGCTCCAGAATTTCGACCGCATCGGCTCCGCGCCTGGCCATTTCCTGCGCGCCTAACTGACACAGACCAACGCCATGCCCCGAGACGTGCCCGTGGCGCGGGCACGCCACTGATGTGAACGCATATCCGTCGGGGCCGTCATTCGCCGGGAAAGGTCGCGTGTGGCCGCCGCAATTGGAAGAATACATCGCTGGAACAATTTTGCCGCGATATGTCAGGACCTCTCCCCTGGTGGCGAGCGCGGCTTTCGCCGCCGTGCTGTTCGCCGCGGGCGGCGCACCTAGCTTTTGGCAGTGCGTGGAATCGCACATATCGAAGCCCTCATGCCGTCCGTTGAGGGCCAGCATGTACGAACGCGCGACGATCGCCTGTGCGCGCAGCGCCTCTTGCGGCAAAGCATCTGCCGCTTCAGCCGCTAAGATCGACGCCACCGCAAGTTCACGATCCATCTCTACGACCAGCTGCAACTCGGAAGAGTGGCGGCGTACTTCGAGGCGTCCATAGTATTCGCGGTGCGTTCCATTCGGCAGCCGAATGATGAATCGCGCGAAAGAGCCTTTCAGCCCTGTGATCTTTGCTGGCCCATCCAGTCGCGCCCATTGCGCCGCATGAAGGACTTCCGTTTTGCCGCTTTTTTCCACAACGATGACCGAGTTCCCTGCGGGTTTCACGGTGAGTTCGGTGGGATGAAAAGATCCCAGGACCCCAATGTGTATAGTCGTAGCGAGAGTCAGTGCAAGCATGTTTTGCGTTTAAGTGAAGAGAACGGAACTGCGGGGGAATGTTTCTTCAATTATACTCCGTTCAAGCGTGAATTTTTCATTTTGCATCGCTAAAATGTAGATGTGTCGCGATTCGATGCGTTTCTTCTAATCTCCTTTGGCGGTCCTGAAAAGTACCAGGACGTAATCCCCTTTCTTGGAGAATGTTTTGCGCGGGCGAAATGTGCCACATGAACGGCTGGCGATAGTGGCCGAGCATTATTATCACTTCGATGGCCGCAGCCCGATCAATGATTACAATCGCGCGCTGATCGCGGAACTGCGAAAAGTACTAGCAGTCCCAATTTATTGGGGCAATCGAAATTGGCATCCGATGCTGGCCGACACGGTTCGTCAGATGCGCGACGACGGCATCAAGCGTGCGGTCGCGTTCGCGACGTCGGCGTTTGGATCATATTCGGGATGCCGCCAGTATCAGGAGAATATCGCGAAGGCGCTGGCCGATGTTGCGGCCGAAGATACTTCGAAGCCCATGCCGGAGATCGTGAAGATTCGCCCGTTCTCCGCGCATCCGCTGTTCATCGAAGCGATGACCGATCGCGTGCGCGAGGCATTCGCGAAGTTGCCTGGCGCGAAGCTGGTGTTCACTGCGCACAGCATTCCGACGGCGATGGCGGATGCCAGTCCTTACGTGCAGGAGCTACAGGCGGCGTCGAAGAAAGTGGCGGAGGCCGTGGGCGCACGCGATTGGACGCTGGTGTTTCAGAGCCGCAGCGGTCCTCCTACGCAGCCGTGGCTGGAGCCTGATATTTCCGGGTTTCTGCGCGAGAACAAGTCCGATGTGGTCATCGCTCCCATTGGTTTCCTGTCCGATCACATAGAAGTGATCTTCGATCTGGATGTGGAAGTGCGCGCTGTGTGCGAAGAGAATGGACTTCGTATGGTGCGCGCCGGCACGGTGGAAACGCATCCGGCGATGATTCGAATGATTGCGGAGCTTGCGGAGCAAGAACCGGCGAAGTGTCCCGGATGTTGCGCGCCGGCGCAACGGCCTAAATAATTTTGTGCGCCAGCACAACGACCTAAATAATTTCGAGCGCCCGCATGGCCGAAGTAGCTCTCACGTCGCGCTACTGCCGTTCTAGCAGTTGCATGTGAATCCCGTTCGGATCTTTCACCACCAGCCAATGCGTTCGGCCGTTCACGGTGATGCCGCCGGAGCCGTTCATGATCTCGCCGCCCGCGGCTTTCACTTTCGCCATGATTCCTTCCAGGTCTTTCACCGCGATGCGCACCAGCACGGAATTCGGATCGGCCTGCTTGGGGCGCAGAGGCTTCCGCGCCAGGGTCTGACCCTCGCCTTTAAATTCGAAGAAGTGCAGCGGCGGCGCTTTCGGACCGGCGAAGACCAGCTCGCTTTCGCGAACTTCCGCGTTCTTCAATCCGAAGGACTCCAGCAGCTTCGGGTCCGAGGAGAACGTGCCCAGCTTTGTTTCCAGCCCCAGCACGTCCTTCCAAAACTTCGCGGTTTTCTCGGTATCCTCAACCGTTACGCCGAGCATGGCGCCGTCAATGAACGGTGTGGGGGCACCTGCGGGTTTCGCCGCGGTATCGCGTTGGATTAAGCGCACGAAGAAGCCGTTGAAGTCGTCGAATTCAATCGCACGCGCGCCGCCAGTAGCGTCCGTGTATGCCACGGGAGCCCCGCCTGTGCTGTGCACCTTCGCGCCGCCCTTGGTGATCCACGCAGTCAGTTGATTGACGTCGCGCGTGTCGAAAATAAATTGCATCGCGCCGGGATCCTGAATGTGCGTGTCGAGCCGCTTTGCGCTGGTGCCGTCGAATGATTCCAGCTCGAACGTGAGCTCCGAGTTCGGGGCCTTCAGAAAAATGTTGCGCGTGTTTCCCTTGACGTTATACATGTCGATGAGAAATGGCGCGTTCGGATACCACGCCAAGCGCGCGCGGGGGTCGCCGATGGTGGATTCGAGACCGAGCAGGCGATGGTAGAACTCCTCGGTACGATCCAGGTTCGCCATCACGGGCAGCACGTTCATTATCACCGGCGTTTGCTGCTCCGCCGGCGGCGCCTGCGGCAACAGGCAGGGCGCGGCGGCCATCCCCAGGAATGCGATTAAAATAGTGCGTTTCATAACGGTCTCCTCAACAGGCTGCAAGCGAGCTTGGCGTCTACGACAACGTTTAACAACTTACTACAAAAACTTATTGCGAACCGGGTCGGCAGGCGTCGAGATGAGTCTCGACGCGGCACGCAAGAGTGCGTGCGCCACATCCCGGAGCGCTACTCTTCGGTCGGCACTACTGCCTGATTATCCACGTTCGGTAGCGGTCTCTCCACGAAAAGCGAGCGTCGTGTTACGCCGTTGTCCCGCGACGTTAGGTTCTTTGCGATTTGCCAGGTTCCTGCGTGGCAGTTTCCACCATGCGATAGACGTCGCGCTTGCCCAGGCCGCGCTCTTTTGCCACGCGCTTGATCGCATCCATGTGCGAGAGGCCTTCGGCCTCAGCTGCGCGCACCGCGTCGGCGAGTGGCACATCGTTATTTATGCTGGTCGTGCCTTCCGCCGCCTTGCCGATCAGTATCGTGAACTCGCCTTTCACCGCGGGGCGCGCGGCGAGCACTGTGCGGATCTCCGCCGCAGTGCCGCGCAAAAATTCCTCGTGCAATTTCGTTAGCTCACGCGCCGCCACTACGGAACGCGTGCCCATCACCGCCTCGATGTCTTCCAATGCATCGAGGATCCGGTGCGGCGTTTCGTAAAAGATCAGCGTGGCGTCGTCGGCTTTGCGTTCTTCGAGCGCGCGCCTTCGCTGCGAGGATTTCGGCGGCAGGAATCCACAAAAGCGAAATGCGTCGGAGGGCAGGCCCGCCGCGCTCAGCGCACTCAGCGCCGCCGATGCACCGGGAATGGGAATCACGGGAATCGCGGCGTCGATCGCGGCATGCACCAGGCGATAGCCCGGATCGGAAACCAGCGGCGTGCCTGCGTCCGACACCAGCGCGATGCTCGAGCCCGATAGCAGTTTCTCTACGAGTTCTGCCGCGCGTTCTGCCTCGTTGTGGTCGTGATAGCTGACGGCGGGCGTCGCGATGCCGAAATGCTCCAGCAGTTTGCGCGTCTGGCGCGTATCTTCGCAGGCGATCAGATTGCACTCGCGCAGCAGGCGCAGCGCGCGCAGTGTTATGTCCTCCAGGTTGCCGATGGGCGTCGCAACAATATATAGTTTTCCGGTCATCGTAGTACGATGAAACGGTAACTGAAATGATGCCTCCTGCACAAGGCGAGCAACCCGGTATCAGTACCGGCGCGCCGGGCATGTTCATCTGGGAAGTGCCCGGAAAGCCCGTGGTTGTGCACTTTCCGCTGAACGTGATCGAGCGGCTTTCCGCGGAAATCATGCGCAACTACGGAGCGAATCCGAAGCGCAGTCCGGAGGTGGGCGGCGTGCTGTTCGGCACGGTGATCCGTCCGGAGAACGGCGATCCAACGGCGGATGCCGGCCCGACCATCGTGCGTGTGGATGATTTTCAAGCCGTCGCGTGCGACTACCGGCGCGGTCCTTCTTATGTGTTTACGGACGAAGATTCCGGGCCGTTCGAGGCCGCGGCCGCTCGTCCGGATCGGATCGGTTATTTTCGCAGCCACACGCGCGAAGGGCTTACGCTGGCGCCCGAGGATCTGGACCTGCTGAACCAATTGTTCAACGGTCCGTTTTATATCGCGCTGTTGGTGAAGCCTTACGCCACCAAGGCGAGCCTCGCCGGAATTTTTGTTCGCGAGGATGGCGTGTTCCCTGCGCAGACGCCGCGCGAGTTTCCGTTCCGCCTTCAGGAATTGACGGGCGCCGAGCCTCCGCCGCGGCGCCCTTTAGGTGAGCGGCGCCCGAAGCTGCGTGATCTGGATCCATCCGCGCCTCCGCGCCGCCGCGCGACGGGTTATAGCGATGCGCCTCCTTCATTCGAACCGGGTCCTGTTTTTGGGGAGCCGCGCGAAGAGGCGGTGTCTGCGCAGCAGGAAGTGGAGCCGGCGGAGGAAGTTCGCGCCGAGGAGGAAACACCGCAAGCGGTTGGCGAGCGCGCCTATATCCCGCAGCCGCGCCCGGGCTTGCCGTGGATCTGGGTGGTGGTATGCGTGTTCCTGTTACTGTTGGGATTCGCCGCCGGATTTCAAGGTGCGCTCAACTTCGGGCCGAAGGCGTCGACGGATGCCGGGTACACGCTATCGCTAGCGGTATCGAAGGCGGATGAGAATCTCAACGTCCGCTGGGATCCGCAATCTCCCGCGGTTCGCGCGTCGTCGCACGCGGTGATGGAGATCGAGGAGCAGGGCATTACGAAACCGGTGCCGCTGGACGGCGGGCAGCTGCAAGCCGGACTGCTGATTTATCGCTATGCGACGAACGCGGTGAAGTTCAAGCTCACGGTGTATCCGAAAGCGACGCTTAGCGTCAGCGAATCGGTGGAGTGGCGGCAGTAGCTACAGCAGTTCGACGGTTCTCTTATCCATTTTGCCGCCGCAATATTTCTCCAACGCGTCTTTAAACGCGCTTTCTTCCGGCGCGGCGACGGCGAACAGCGTCATGCATGATTTGAATTTCAAGTCGTCGGGATAACCGAAGATTTCACCCAGGGAGCGTCCTTCGATTTCGTTGACGATCACGGTGCATTCTTTCAATCGCTGGCCGAGAATCGGATGCTGCAAATATGCGATCGCTTCTTCGCGCGACGAAAGTCCGTACATAGTTGCGGTGGGGCTGTGACCTAATCCGCGCAGCTGAGGAAAGATGAACCACATCCAGTGGGTCGTTTTCTCGCCACGACGGAGTTCGCTGAGCACACGGTCGTAGACGCGATCTTGCGCATCCACGAATCGCTGCAGGTTGAAAGGATCACTCGCCATTTCCGGTGCGTTGCTTTTTCTTTTTCGTCATCCGGCTCAGCACCGCGAGCTGTTCCAGATGATCCTTCAGCGGCCTTGCCGGAGTGCCCCACACCACTTGACCGGAGCGCACGATCTTCGACGTCAGCACTCCGCTGCCCGATCCCAGCACCGCGCGCGATTCGATGCGGGCCTTATCGCCGATGCCTACCTGTCCGCCGATCACGGCGTAATCTTCCACCACTACTCCGCCGGAAAGTCCGGTCTGCGCGGCGATCACCACATGCTTGCCGATGCGGCAGTTGTGGCCGATGTGCACCATGTTGTCGAGCTTGGTTCCTTCGCCGATCACCGTCACACCCAGCGCCGCGCGATCGACACACGAATTCGCGCCGATCTCCACCGCGTCGCCGATCTCTACGCGTCCGATTTGCGGAAAGTTGTGGTACGCGCCATCCGTGAACACATAGCCGAAGCCGTCGGCTCCGATGACCGCACCCGCATGCAGCACCACGTTCCGGCCTAGCGTGACCTCGTGGTAAATGGTGACGTTGGCCTGGATGGTGCAGTGTTCGCCGATGTGCACGTGATCGCCGATCACGGTTCCAGGGCCGATAGAAGTTCCTACTCCTACGCGGACGGCGGCTCCCAGTACGGCGTACGGTCCTATGCTGCATCCCGGTACTGCAACCGTTCCGGGACCGAGGATCGCGGTGGGGTGAATTCCGGGTTGCGGCTCCATATGCGGATGGAGCTTCGTGATGGCGCGTGCCACGGCGGCGCGCGGGTCGCTCACGCGTATGACGGTTCGCGGGGGCGCACCGGACTCCGCCGCATTCACGAAGTTCTCGGGGACCAGCAGGCATCCGGCCGGAGAGGAGCTTGCGTGGGCCGCCGCTTTTCCGCGCGAGACAAACGATAGATCGCTCGCCTTGGCGTCTTCGATCGCGGCCACTTTGCGAAGCTCGTGGTCGCCGTCACCTTCGTAAGGCGCGTTGAGCCACGCCGCCAGCTCTTTCACTTTCACGTCCCCAGTTTATGGCATGGGGCTCGCATGGGATCAATATCCGGTGAAATGGGCCGGGTACAGTACGCGGGACCCGTGAGACCAGAGGGGGCCGGGCCGTAAATAAAATAGGCGTTCCTTGAGCGGGTTGTGTATTTGCAACTCGTCCGGAGGAACGCCTATCACGGGTTGGAGGACGTTCTGTGTGTTTGATGTTTAGTGCGTACAGCGCCGAAAAACTCTCACCCGAAAACGCGATAGCATAGAACCCTATATGTGGCCACAAGTTTACGACCCCGTAGGTGGCAGCCTGGGCCTTTCTGCCGTGGTCGCGACGATACCGATTCTGGTTTTGCTGGTCCTGCTGGGAATCTTCCGCGTCGCGTCGTGGATATCCGCATTAGCCGGATTCGCGGCGGCCCTGGCGGTGGCGTTGTTCGCGTACGGTATGCCCGTGAGCCTGGCGCTTAGTTCGGCGGCTTATGGCGCTGCGCAAGGGCTGCTTCCCATCAGTTGGATCGTGTTCACGGCGTTGATCCTTTATAAGCTCACGGTCGAAACCGGCAAATTTGAAATCCTGAAAAATTCCATTGGCGGCCTGACGCGCGATCAACGGCTGCAGGCTTTGCTGATCGCGTTTGCCTTCGGGGCGTTCATCGAAGGCGCTGCCGGATTCGGAACGCCCGTGGCGGTTGCCGCGGCGATGCTCGCGGGCCTGGGCTTCCCTCCGTTTTTCGCGGCCGCTATTTGCCTGCTGGCGAACACCGCGCCGGTGGCGTTCGGCTCCATCGGCACGCCACTGATCATGCTGCAGGCGGTGACGAAACTTCCTCTGACGTCACTCTCGGCGAACACGGGACGCTTGTGTGCCCCCGTGTCGCTGTTCATTCCGGCGTACCTCATGCTGGTCATGGGAGGTTTCGGCGCCCTGCGCGCCGTTGCGCCGGCGGCCATTGTGTGCGGAGTGGCCTTCGCCGCCGTCCAGTTTTTCGTCTCGAATACGCTGGGCCCCAACCTGACGGATATTCTCGCTTCTATCGGCGCGCTGCTGGCGCTGGTGGCGCTGATGAAGATCTGGCGGCCGAAGGGCGTGGCGGCCGCCGACGTGCCGGATCATACCTCGCGCCAGGCGGTGGTCGCGTGGGTCCCCTACGGGCTGCTGGTGATCTTCGTTCTGGTGTGGGGATGGCCGTCATCGAAGGCGGTTTTGGATAAAGCCACCATCGTGATTCAGTGGCCCGCTTTGCACAATTTGGTGCAGCGCGTCGCTCCCATCACCCCCGCTCCTTCGCCTTACGGGGCTATCTTCAACTTGAATTTACTTTCGGCCTCCGGCACGTCGTGCCTGTTCGCGGTGTTCGCCTCGGCACTCGTGCTGCGCGTCAGTCCCGTGAAGCTCGCGGTGTGGACGGGAGCGGTCGCCAAGCAACTGGCGCTGCCCATTCTTACCATCGTCACGGTCGTCGCGTTGGCATTCGTCATGAACTATTCGGGCCAGACGGCGACGCTTGGCCTTGCACTCTCAGCGACCGGCGCCGGATTTCCTTTCTTCAGTCCGTTGCTTGGATGGCTGGGCGTATTTCTCACCGGCAGCGATACGTCGGCCAACGCTCTGTTCGGAAACCTGCAGATCGTCACAGCGGGGCGCCTCGGGTTTAATCCTTCGCTGATGGCCGCGGCCAATTCCGCCGGGGGCGTGATGGGAAAAATGATCAGCCTGTCGAGTATCGCCATCGCCGTGGCCGCGGCGCAGATGCCGCGGAGCGAAGAGGCTCGCTTGTTTCGCTTCACTCTGAAACATAGTGTGCTGCTGGCGAGCGTCATGGGCCTGCTGACGATGTTTTATGCGTACGTGGCTCCGGGGTGGATGAGGTAGCAGAGACTTCTGCGTCCCAGGTTGGCCGCAGGCAACGGTTACGTCTTCACGCGATTCGCTAGCGATTCGCCAACGTGAAGAGCGCTGCCGAGCCGTCGTCTTCCACTAAGCTCCAGCCAGCGTCGTGCTTTAGCTCCGCTGCGAGCTGGAAGTCTGATGGCACCAGCGCCATCTGCACGCCATACTTGCGAAACGTGTCCTGCCATCCCGCCACTCCGTTGAGAGCATCGAGATATTCGTGCGTGAATGTTTCGCCGAAGAAATCAGTGCGCCCATCGATATAGATGCGATACGGAGCGGGGAAGCGATAGGTCAGATAGTGTCCCCAGCTATCGCTGGTGAAGACGCGCGCCGCGCCAATTTCCGCTGCATGCCGATCAATCAGTTTCGTGGGATACGCCGCCGCTGGAAAGTCTTTCGGATATCCGATGCCCAGCGGGAAGAAGAACAACACGGCGGCAATCATGGGCGTTACGATTCCGGCGCGCGCCAATCCGGGCTGATGATCTCTTGCGATTTGCTCCAGCGTCTCGGCCAGCGACCTGTGAGGCTTGCCGTCTACCCATTTACGCCACAGGGCTGAGAGTTCCGATGCTAGCGCGGGCAGCACGACGATCACGAATAGCGGAATGTGCCGCATGGATCGTGCGGATAAATACGCCCAGGCGAGGATTACGAGCGCTTGTCCGAGCTTCTTGCGCCACACGGAGAGCGCCGCTGCGACGAGTCCTCCCGCCAACAGCACGCCGTAATAGGCTCCGGCTGCGCTGAAGAAGTCCGGTGGCTGATACTCCTCCGTCAGATGCACGTACCATTTGTCGGACATGAACTTCACAATGTGCAGGTGATTCTCAAGCCCGTAGGGATTCGCGATCGACGCCGCGAAGCACAGCGCGGTCAGCAAGCCATAGCGCTTGGCGTCGCTGAACCGGGTGGTGTCTTTCGTCCAGATCCACTCCGCTAGCGCGCCGCCCGAGAGGATGCCGAGCGTCGCCAGCATGCCCGCGAAGCCGCCGTGCAGATTCGCCCACAACGCGGTGATCGGCACGAGCGTCCAGAGCCAGCGTGTGTGCTGGCGCGAATCGCGATCCACGATCCACAGCGTGAGCGCGAAAAACAGCAGGGTGAAAATGTGTGGACGGGCGAGATAGTGGATGGATGAGGCACCGATCGCGAGATGCATCAGGAAGAGTGCCACGAAAACGTTCGCGCCTCGCTCCACCAGTTGCCGCAGCATGATAAGAATGGTCAGCGCGAGAATCAGCACCGAGAACACGATTACTGCTCGTAATCCACCCCAATCGTAGAGCAGCGCCGCGCCGACACCTGAGAGCCATTCCCAGGCGAAGAATGCCTCGCCGGGTTTTGTGAACGAAAGAAAATCGGTGTGAGGCACGGCGTGATTCGCCAGAACGTATTCGCCCACGCGTATGTGATAGCCGGTCTGCGAGTCGCGCAGCAGCCCGGACCCGGTTGTGTCGCCCGTCACGGTGAACGCGATCAGCCACAGTGCGACGGCCAGAAACAAAAGATCCGCGAGTGTCGGCTTGAAAAAGCGCAGTCGCTTTCCCAATGCCGTCGCGCCTGAGGAAAGCTCCGCGGTCGCAGTGGGCGTCATCTGCTAATTCATCGGCGTTTTTCGGCCGGATCGTTACGGGGTTTGGGGCGTGCCGGAAAAGTCGTTAGAAACGCTTTAGAAAAGCGTGCTTTGCGCACCGCCGCGCCTCGGGCGCGCCACGCCGAAGTATTCGAACGCGCGTTCTGTGCCGATTCGTCCGCGCGGCGTGCGATCCAGAAATCCGAGCTGCATCAGGTACGGCTCATACACTTCTTCGATGGTGCCCGGCTCTTCGTCGATCGCGGCCGAAATGGTGCCGAGGCCCACTGGCCCGCCACCGTATTTCTCCAGTACGGTCGTCATGATCTTCTGGTCGATCTCGTCCAGGCCGTGGCGGTCCACTTCCAGAAGATCCAGCGCCTTGTTGGCGACTTCCAGATCCACGTGACCCGCCGCGCGCACCTGCGCGTAATCGCGAACGCGGCGCAACAGGCGATTCGCAATGCGCGGCGTCCCTCGGCTGCGTCGTGCGATCTCTTCGGCGCCGGTGCGATCGATGGTCACGCTCAAAAGCCTCGCCGAACGCTCGACGATATTCGTGAGCTCCGCCGGCTCGTAAGGATTCAACCGCAGGACCAGTCCGAAGCGCCCGCGCAGCGGTGCACTGATCATGCCTTGCCGCGTAGTCGCGCCGATCGCGGTGAAGCGCTTGATGTCCATCGCCACAGTGCGCGCGCCCGGACCCGTACCGATGACGATATCCATGCGGAAATCTTCCAGCGCCGAGTAAATCATCTCCTCCACGTCGGGCTGCAGGCGATGAATTTCATCGATGAAGAAAACTTCGCGCTCCTGCAGATTGCTGAGAATGCCCACCAGGTCGAGTTTCTTCTGCAGCACCGGCCCCGATGTCTGCTGAATGTTCACGCCCAGTTCGGCGGCGATAATTCCGGCGAGCGTCGTTTTGCCCAATCCCGGGGGGCCGTAGAGCAGCACGTGGTCCATCGCTTCGCCGCGCATTTTCGCGGCTTCAATCGCGATCTTGAGATTCTCTTTAACCTTCGTTTGGCCGGCGAAGTCGTCGAGGCGCGACGGGCGCAATGCCGCCTCAAATTGTTTTTCATCCTCGTTGAGAGACGCGGATACGATGCCCTGTTCGCGCATGAATTTTTAGTTTACTAGGGACGCTACTTCACCAGCTTTAGCGCCCTGCGGAACAACGCGTCGAAGTCGTTCGGCTCCGTCGCGGAGCGGGCCTTCACCACCGCTGCTTCGCCCGATGCGCGCGTGGCTCCGAAGTTCATCAGCGCGGAGATTACGTCTTCCTCGTGAGCGTCGAATGCCGACCTTGTGGCCGCCGCTTGTGCGGCCGGCAGGCCCGCGAAGTCCAGCTTGTCGCGCAGTTCCAGCACCATGCGCTCCGCCGTCTTTTTGCCGATGCCAGGAATGCGCACCAATTGCTCCACTGCGTTGCTGCGGATCGCGGCGGCCAGATCGGCCGCCGTCATGCCGCCGATGGCCTTGATCGCCACGCTGGGTCCGATGCCCGACACGCCGATTAGTTTTTCGAAGAGCGCCTTGTCCATCGCGGCCGCGAAGCCGAAGAGCGTAATGGCATCCTCACGCACGTGAGTATAAATGTGTAGCTGCGCCCCGGCTCCCTTCTCGGGCAGCGACGAATAGGCGGACACCGGGATAACCACTTCGTAGCCGACGCCTTGCACGTCCAGGATGACGGCGTTCGGATGCTTCTCCAGAAGCGTGCCGCGCAGATGGGCGATCATTAAATGAAGGATAACAGCGCGCAGCTTGCGTTGCGTCCCGTTTAGAAAATGCGCAGAAGATTTTTCGTGGAGGAAGTGCGCAATGGACGCGCGGAAATTTCAGGTGATGACGCGCAGCATCTTACGCGCGTGTTGCGTGTTGAAGCGGGCGAGCAGTACGAGATCTCCGACAACCGCAACATCTATCTGGCACAGGTAGAAACCGCGCGCAAATCCCAGGTGGTCTTTCAGACGATTTCAAAGATCGACCCGGTTGCCGCGCCCGTTCAATTGATCCTGTGCGCGGCGATTTTCAAATTCGACCATTTTGAATGGATGATCGAGAAAGCTACGGAGCTGGGCGTCGCGCGCATCGTCCCCGTGATCGCGACGCGCACGGAGCGCGGCTTGGATAAGGCGGCCGCAAAACGCGTCGAGCGCTGGCGCCGCATCGGGATCGAAGCGAGCCAGCAATCGCGCCGCGATCATCTTCCCGAAATTGACGACGCCGTATCGTGGAAAGACGCGCTCGCGATGCCCGCGAACTATCGTTACGCGCTGGAGGAGCAGAGCGGTGCCAAGCCGATGGCTTCGGCATTTCCCTGCACGCGCGCTGCCGCTGACAGCGTCGCGCTTCTTGTAGGTCCAGAAGGGGGCTGGACGGACGAGGAGCGTGTCGAATTTGGCGCGGCAGGGTGGACGCCGGTGTCGCTTGGTCCGTCGATCCTACGGGCGGAAACGGCAGCCATCGCGGCGCTCGCGGTGGTGACTGCTGCGTGGCTTGCATCCCGAGGAACAGAGTGAAGCCATGCCGACAATTTCGTCGTACTTTGTTCGCCTGATTGGTACACTAACAAGTTGATCCAGCGTCTCGTCGTCGAAAATCTCAAACATCGGCCGGTGCGTACTCTGCTCAGCGCCGTCGCGATCGGCGTGCAGGTGACGATGATCCTGACGTTGGTTGGCGTGAGCCAGGGCGTTTTGGGCGACATCGCGGCGCGTTCGCGCGGCACCGGAGCCGACGTCATGGTGCGTCCTCCGGGGAGTTCGGTGCTTGCCTTTTCCGGCAACATGCCGCAGGGCATTGTTGGGTTGATCCGCAAGCAGGCGCACGTCGCGCTGGCGACGGGCGTGCTTGTGCAATCGATCGGCAACTTCGATTCCATCACCGGCATCAATCTTGACGAATTCAACGCGATGAGCGGCGGCCTGCACTATTTGCAAGGCGGCCCGTTTCACGCTCCCGACGATCTGATCATCGACGATATCTACGCGAGCGCGCATCACCTGAAGCCTGGGGACACAGTCGACCTCGGCTTGAAGTGGCATGTTTGCGGAGTGGTCGAATCGGGGAAGCTCTCGCACATGTTTGCGCAGATGAATGTTGTGCAGGATAAATATTCCGCGCCCGACAAAGTCAGCATGGTTTACGTGAAGCTGGACAATCCGGCGAATACTGACAGCGTAATTGCCGCGCTGAACGGCGTGCTGATGGACTACAAGGTTTTCTCCGTCGATCAATTCGTGTCACTGATCTCTGTAGATAGCATTCCGATTTTGAAACGGTTTACGAACGTGGTGATCGGCCTCGCGGTGGTGGTTGGCTTTTTGGTCGTATTCCTATCTATGTACACCGCGGTGCTGGAGCGTACTCGCGAGATCGGAATCCTGAAAGCGCTGGGTGCGACGCCCGGCTATATCATGACGATTCTGATGCGCGAGACGCTTGTGCTTGCGGTGGCGGGTGCGATCGCGGGAATCCTGATGAGTTACGGCACGCAATGGCTACTGAAGATTACGGTTCCCACCATGCCGATGCTGGTCGTTTATTCCTGGTGGCCGTGGGCGGCGATCATCGCGCTCACGGGTTCGCTGATCGGTGCGATTTATCCGGGACTCAAAGCCTCGCGCCAGGATGCGATTGAGGCGCTCGCCTATGACTAGCGGCGCTGTTCTGTCACTCCGAGCTCGAACGGCCATTGAGGGACGCGTTTTCCATGATTGAGATTCGCGATCTCAAGAAGACGTATCGCGTCGGTGAAGTGGACGTGCATGCGCTGCGCGGCGTGAATCTGTCGGTCGCGAAAGGCGATTTTCTCTCCGTCGTGGGTCCTAGCGGCTCCGGTAAATCGACGCTGTTTCACATTCTCGGGGGGCTGGCGCCTGCGACTTCAGGCGTCGTAAAGATCGACGGGCGGGATCTCGCATCGATGACCGACGCCGAGCGTACTCAGCTGCGCAAGACAAAAGTCGGCTTCGTGTTTCAGAAATATAATTTACTGCCGACGCTCAGCGCAGCCGATAACATCGAGATCGCGCGCGATATCGCGGGCCATAGTGGAACACCTATGGATTCGCACTTCAGCGAGATTCTACAGCTGCTGGGCATCAAGGAACGCCTGCATCACAAGCCGCGCGCTCTTTCGGGCGGCGAACAGCAGCGCGTGGCTATTGCGCGCGCTCTGGTGAATCAACCGGCGCTGCTCTTGGCGGACGAGCCGACGGGTAATCTTGACACGGAAAATTCCACCGCCGTGCTGGGCCTGCTGCGCGATCTCAACGCGCGTTTGGGCCAAACTATTCTGATGATCACGCACAATCCGGAAGCGGCCGCTTACGGACATCGCATTGTGCGAATGGTGGACGGGCGCGTGGTGGATTAGCGCCTACATGTACTCAGGCACTTCGATCCCCAATACATCGAGCGTCCGCTCCAATTGCGCGCGGAAGTAGTCTGTCATCCACAGCAGGAACGTTCGTTTTTCCGCGTCCGGTTCGTCGAGGACGTGGAATTTCTGGTAGAACCCGCTGAATGTTTGTGCGAGCTGAAACGCGAAGCGTGCCACGTGCGATGGCTCGCCGCTGGCCACCGCATTTTCAATCGCCGATCCTGCTTTCGATGCCGCCAGCAGCGCCTGCCAGCAGTCCTCGTTCTGCAATTGCCGCGCCATGGCGTCGCGCGTCAGCGCCGCTCGGAAGTCCGGTAGAGATTCTCCGCGGTCCTTCCATTTGCCTAGAATGCGGTTGGCGCGCACTGCTGCGTACTGCACGTAGGGACCGGTCTCGCCTTCGAACGCCAGCGCCTCGCCGAAATCGAACGCGATCACCGAATTGCGCGTGTACTTCAGCATGAAATAACGCAAGGCCGCGATGGCGATTTGTGTCGCCGCTTTTCGTCGCGATTCTTCCGGCTCCTCCGCGTGCCGCGACGTCACTTCTTCCAGCGCCTTCTCGATCAGCTTGTCGATCAAATCGTCGGCCTTCACGCCGAGTCCCTTGCGTCCTGAAACCTCGACGTAGGGCCGCCGTTTGTCTTCGTCCGAAAGCGCGATCCCCATCTCGATGCACGTGCGCGGCGAAAGGGCCACCATCTCGTAGGAAAAGTGGACGCTGTTCTCCGCCTGCTTTTCGTACCCCAGCGCGCGCAGCCCGGCGACTACTACGTCCTGCAAATACGATTGCCGCGAATCGATCACGTTGTAAACGCGCGAACCGTTTCCGAAAGAGGGTGCCTCCGGATGAGGTTCGGAAGTGGACGCCCACACCTCGTGTCCATTGGGATAGCGATGCCACTTGTGATAGTAAAAATCCTTGCCCAGGAGGCCGAACTTCCACATCTGATAGGCGATGTCCTTGCCGACATAGGTGACGGTGCCGTTGGAGCGCACAATCACTTTGGCATCGGACAATTCGGACGAAGATTCCGTACCGTCGTCTTCGCTCGCGGCCTCGGATTCATTTTTCTGGGACGAATTTCGGAATGCCGACCCCGGCATCACCCAGCAGCCTTTATTCTTGCCTTCGGTTTCCAGGTAAATCGCCTGGCGTTCCTTCAGCTGCTGGAACGCTGTGGCCCAGAATTGCAGGTGCAGGATTTCGCTTTCGCGCGGCAGCACGTCGTAGACGATGTTCAGACGCCACATCGTCGCCAGATGCGTTTTCACGATGGCGTCCGCCACCAGGTGCCCGATCATCGCGTCGTCGCCTTCGCCGTGCTCGATCTGATGCAGCATGTCGCGGCGCCATTGCAGCGCGTCCGGGTGCTCGGCGTAATACGAAGAAATGCGCGCGTATAAGTCCCAGCACAGGTAATCGAACCGAGTCTTCGTGGTCAGCTCGCGGATCTCGGCGGGCGTCTTCTTCTCCAGATGCCTGAAGCCAACCACGACGTCCGCCACCTGGACGCCGGTGTTATCGATATAGTTCTGCACCTCGACGTTGTGGCCGGTGGCGCGCAGCATCCGAACGAAGGTATCTCCGAGGATGGCGTTGCGCAGGTGGCCGATGTGAGCGGCTTTGTTGGGGTTGATGTTCGTGTGCTCGACGATCACCTTTTCCGCCGCCTCACGGGTCCCGCGTTCGTCGCGAATATTACCAAATGCGTTCCTAGCATCCTCGGCCAGCAGCCCCGCGCCGTAGTATCCCCGGTCCAGCCGGACATTTATATATCCATTGCCCGCAATCTCCAACGATGCCACGCCCTCGATCGCGCCCGCCGCTTCGGCCAGTTCCGTGGCGATTGCCTTGGGAGCCTTCTTCAAAAGCCGGGCCAGTTGGAACGCCGCCGGTACAGCGATCTCGCCGAAGGACGTCTGCTTCGGCTGCTCCGTCTGCACCGGGACTGTCTGCCCGTAGAGAGACGCCACCCTTGCGACGAAGGCTTCGCCGATCCGCTTTTCCAATATATGAAACATGAAAGAACCAGTATGCCAGCAGGAAGGCAGCCCTTCCTAACCCCGGGGGCCTAGGCGTCAGGGAGCGTTTTACCTAGTGGGAACCCTGGGACGACTCCGGCAAAACCCTGTGCTAAACTTTGGGAAAGACCCGAGATCGGGCCATGGGAACTGCAACGTTTTTCCCATGCTGTACGTCAAATAGCCGTGGAGTATTATCCACACGGGAGCGCGCCAGTGCCGGAACAGGATGTAGTTAATACCGAACCAGTAAATGCGCCACCAGTAAACGTGCCGGTTTCAAATATGGGACCGGAAGATCCCGATGTTCATCTGCAGCATCTGCTGACGCCCGCGGATCTTGAGAAGCCCTGGTTCCTGAGCATCGTCCAATCGATTAAAGAACTGATTCACCCGCCGGAGCTGCCACCGCTGGAGCTTACATCCAAGCCGGTGCCGATCCACGAACTGACCATCTACGGCGGCAATGAAACCAAGGCCGGCATCGGATCGCTGCTGATTCATGCGGGCGTGATTGGTATTCTGCTTCTCATTAGTATTTTCGGTAAGCCGATCACGAAGCTCGCCAAGGACACGGCGACGCTGATCATGCCGGACATCAGCAATTACATTGCGAAGCCGAAGACCAACCAATCGGGCGGTGGCGGTGGCGGCGGCGCGCGCATGCCGCTCGACGCCAGCAAGGGCAAGCTACCCAAGCCTTCGCCTCGTCAGTTTGTTCCGCCTACGGCCACTCCTCCTCCCGATCCGAAGCTGCCCATGCCCGCGACTATCGTCGCGCCTGACGACGTCCCGAACATCATCGCCAACAATATGGGCGACCCGCTCAGCAAACTTGGCATTCCGTCCAGCGGCACGGGGGGATTGGGCGGCATCGGCAGTGGCATTGGCGGCGGCGTCGGCTCCGGTAAAGGGGCCGGTTTCGGGCCCGGTTCCGGCGGTGGATTCGGCGGCGGCGCCTATCGCATTGGCGGCGGCGTTTCGGCTCCCACTATCCTCAGTAAAGTTGAGCCCGAGTATTCCGAGGAAGCCCGCAAAGCGAAGTGGCAGGGCACCGTGCAACTCTCGCTAGTGGTGGACGACCAGGGGCGCCCACAGTCGATCAAGGTAACGCGGTCTCTGGGCTTGGGCCTGGATCAAAAAGCCATCGAAGCGGTGGAGAAGTGGCGCTTCCGTCCGGGCATGAAAGACGGCAAGCCCGTCCCGGTGATGGCCACTATCGAAGTCAACTTCCGCCTGCTATAGCGTGCCTTCCAAACACCGATCCGTACGGGAACAGGTATGGAGCGGATTTCTCATCGCCGTGGGTCTCATCTGCGGTTTCTTTGTTTTCGTGATGGCCGCCCTGGGAATATCGAGCTACCTTGGTCCGTTACCCGACCCACCCCGACCATTCGTAGGCCCGATTGTAGGAGCTTTCGAGATAGCTCTTAGTGCGGGAATGATGTTCGCGTGCGCCGGACGATGGCCACGTCACGCGGTCGGCGTGATTTTTGGATGGGGCGCAGTCAGCTCTTTGGGAGTCCTAATATTTCCGTCCGACAAGGTGTCGAGGCAGACGGCATTAGTATTATTCGTTTACTGCGTATTGGTGAATGCGATGCTGTATCGGTTTCACGCTCGCCATCAGCCGCCGCCGACATTGTTGGATCGATGCGCTCTGACTCTGTTTGGTTTGTCGACGGCCAGCTTAATATCGCTCATGTCGATCGCCTCGATCACGACGGCTCTCACCATCGGCTTGGTGCCGCTGGGTGTCGCTTGGGCGGTCTCGCGTAAGGACCGGGCGGTCCATCGTCTATCGAAAAATGGTATCTCTGCTACGGCATAGATCCATGGGCCGACGGACTCTCTGTTCGCGAAACCATAACAACTCCGCGCACCCGGCTCAGCAGGGGTGTACGCTCTAAAGTAGCGTGCACGCTGTTTGCCCGCACACCATAAATCCATGCCGATCTTACCGATGCCGCGTCGCAGTCCGGAATTTCGCTTTGCCTGGATCGCCGCCCTTGTCATTGTCCTGCTGTTGTTCGGCCGGAGTCTGTGCAGCCTCTTCATCGATTACCTGTGGTGGCAGGAGACGAACCAGGTCAACACCTGGCTTCGCATGGCAGCCTATCGTTACCTGCCCACCTTCGCCGCGTGGCTGATTGTCTTCATCGTCCTGTTCATTGCGCACGCCCGCGGGCTGAAGCACGCCGGCACCAGCCTGCGCGAGAACTCGCTTTACGCGCGCCTCAGCACGCTGGGCCTGGCGATCATCGCCTGGATGATCAGCGAGGCGGCCATCGATGGTTGGATTGTCGCCCGCTACGCGGGTGGTGCGAACACGGCTTCGACGTGGTCCGATCCGGTTTTCGGCCGGCCTCTCGCCTTCTACTTTTTTGAGCTGCCGTTCTTCGACATGCTTGTCACGTTCGCCGCCGTCGTCCTGTTCGCCGCGGGCGTCCTTTATTACGTCACCGCGCGAGGATGGCAGCTCAAGCGAGACATGCCGCATTTCGACGTGGGCCGCCAGATCGATCTGCGCGACGTGCTCCGTATGGGCACGTTGGAAGCGGGCACGCTGCGCGCGCTGGGCGCTGTGTTCCTGGTGGCGCTGGCCGCCGAGTTCTGGCTGGGCCGTTATGAAATGCTGCTGAGCGATCACGGCAATCTCATGGTGGGCGTCGACTACGTCCAGCAGAATCTCGGGCTGCCTTTGCAAACCGCGAAAGCGGGACTGGCCGTGCTCGCCGCTTTGCTTGTCTTGGCGAAACGGCCGAAGCTTGCACTAGCCTGCGCCGTGATTCTGATCGTCGATTGGGTGTTGCCGCCCTTGGTGTCGAACCTCTACGTTCGTCCCAACGAGCTGTCTCTCGAGAAGCCTTTTATCGAGCGTCACCTCGAAGCGACGCGCGCCGCCTACGGCCTGGACCACCGCGCCCGCAGCCTCGATTTCCCCGCGCAGAAGCAGGGCCGCATCGATTTCGCCGCCAATAAAACGCTGCTCGATAACGTTCGCCTGTGGGATTGGCGAGCGTTTCACGATACGCTCAGCCAAAGCCAACCGCTACGCCCGTACACGTATGCCGATACCGATGTGGACCGCTATCAGATCGACGGCCAACTGCGTCAGACGCTGCTGGCCCCGCGCGAGCTCGATCTGAACCAGCTCGGCGATGCGCGCAATCGCTGGATCAATCGCAGCCTCACCTTCACGCATGGCTACGGCTTCGTGCTGGCGGAGGCCAATCGCATCAGCGATACCGGCCTGCCCGAACTTCTGGTGAAGGACGCGCCCGTGGCGGTGGAAACGCCGAGCCTGAAGGTCACGCGCCCCGAAATCTATTTCGGTGAAACCGGCTCCGATACCGGTGGCGATACCGTCTTCGTGCGCACGATGCAGCCCGAGTTTAACTATCCTTCCGGGTCAAGCGAAGTGAACACGCGCTACGACGGCCGTGGTGGTTTTCCCATCGCGTCGATGGGCACGCGGCTGCTGGCCGCGATTTCCGAAGGCGATGCCAACATCGTCCTCACCAGCGCGTTCTCGCCGGACACGCGCATGATGATCCGCCGAAAGCTTTCCGAGCGGCTCGGCAATCTCGCCCCGTTTCTTAGTTGGGACGATGACCCTTACATGGTGTTGACCAAGGATGGCCGCCTGGAGTGGATTGTCGATGGTTATCTCACCAGCCAATCGCATCCCTACTCGCGCGATGTCGAGATGGAAGGCCTGGGCCGCTTCAACTACATTCGCAATTCGGTGAAGGCCACCGTGGACGCCTACGACGGCACGGTGAAGATGTACGTCTTCGATCCCGACGATCCCTTGATCCAGGCATATCAGCGCCTGTTTCCCGAGCTGTTCACGCCTGCCTCGGCCATGCCTGCCGATCTGCGTGCCCACGCGCGCGCGCCCGAAATGATGTTCCGCGTGCAGGCGGAGATGTATCGCACGTATCATATGCGCGACCCCGAGTCCTATTACAATCGCGCCGATCTATGGGACATCGCCACCTTCACCAACGGTCAGGGCGGCCAGCCGATCGCCACGCCGCCGACGTACATGATCGCCGAGCTGCCGGGCGAAAAGGAGCCGGAGTTCTTGTTGACCATCCCTTTCACGCCGCGCAATAAACAAAATCTGATCGGGATGATGATCACTCGCTGCGACGGCGAACACATGGGCGAGATCGTCTATCTCCAGCTGCCCAAGCAGGAGGTGATATCCGGGCCTCTGCAGGTGGAAGCGCTGATCAATCAGGATCAGAACATCTCGAAAGACCTGACGCTCTGGAATCAGCAGGGTTCACAGGTATTGCGCAGCCAGATGCAAGTGCTGCCGATCGATGAAACGTTCTTGTACGTTCTCCCCATCTACATTCAGGCCGCGCAGGCGCGCATGCCGCAATTGCGCAAGGTCGCGCTGGTGCAGGGCGACACGCTGATCTAT
Organism: Terriglobia bacterium; assembly: GCA_963699945.1. Lineage (GTDB taxonomy): Bacteria > Acidobacteriota > Terriglobia > Bryobacterales > Bryobacteraceae > Palsa-187. Next base: position 167,988 of record CAVOVW010000005.1, on the reverse strand, counting down.
GCCGATACTTACGATGAAGCCATCGCCGAGTTGCAGGCCGCCCAAAGCGGCAAGCCCGTTTCGTCGCGTGCCGCTCCGCCGGGGACATCGCCGCCCATAACCTCGGCGCCCGCGCCCGGCCAGTCCGGGAACGATCCGCGCATCGGTGAAATCCGCATGCACCTGCAGCGCTATCGCGATCTTTCCGCACAGGGCAAATGGGCTGACGCGGGCAAAGAGCTGGAGGCCGTCGAAAACGCTGTCAAGAAGTGAGACGGTCGAGGGCGCAGCCGGACGCAAGGCGTCTTCTCGTCGTGCGCGATTCAAACAAGCGCATAGGTTTTTCGCGTTGTGCGCGTTCAAGCAAAGCGCACAGCGTTTTTCAGTGTTGTACGCGGTCCGAACAAGGTTGCTACGATGAAATTGGATGGGCCATTCGCACAATCATTCGCACGCCCACACCCACGGCGCTTCGCAACGAACGACGCGCGTTCTGTTTGTCTCGCTGGTGCTGACGCTGGGCTTTGTCGTCGTGGAAGCGATCGCCGGCATTCGCGCCCATAGCCTCGCTCTGCTCTCTGACGCTGGTCACAACTTCATCGACGCGTTCGCGCTTGTGCTCGCCGCCGTCGGCGTTTATTGGGAAGGCCGGCCCGGCGATCACGTCAAGACTTTCGGATATCAGCGCGCTGGCGTCCTCGCCGCGTTCGTCAATGCGCTGACGCTGGCGGTTCTTTCGCTGTTCCTGTTTTACGAGAGCTATCTCCGCCTGCTGCATCCGGAACCCGTGGGAGAAATGACGATGATCGTCGTCGCGTCCGTCGCGCTTATCCTGAATCTCGGGATCGCCTGGGGACTCGGCGGCCACGGCGATCACCATCACGATCTCAACGTCCGCGCTGCGTGGATCCACATGGCGGGCGACGCCGCCAGTTGTGTCGCTATCATCGGCGGGGCCATTGTGCTGCATTACACCGGCTGGCTGGTGATCGATCCTCTGCTCTCCGTCCTTATTGGTGCGCTGATTCTCTGGTCGGCCTGGGGCATCATCCGCGATACGCTCAACATTTTATTGGAGGGCCTGCCCAAGGAGTTGCGCCTGCGCGATGTGACCGGCGCGCTCGGTGAAGTCGCTGGCGTGATAGAGGTTCATGACCTTCATATCTGGAACCTCGGCTCGGAAACCCGCGCCCTGAGCTGCCACGTCCTGATTGACGACATGCCTCCCTCCTCGAGTGAAGTGATCCTGCGGAACATCAACGCTGTGCTGGAGGACCGTTTTCACGTCCATCACAGCACCGTGCAATTCGAGCACGTGCGATGTGAACACGCCGACGAAAACTGCACCGCTCCGCTGCACTCCGGCGGACGCAGGGAAATGCATCGATAGTGTTGGCCCGCCCATGAACGTGCCTTCTCACTCCGAAATCTCTTCCGCGGTCGCGCCCACTCTTTCTTCCCGGTCCTCGAAGAAATTTGTGACGATTCTGGTGCTGGCGATCCTGGCGTGCACGATCGCCACCATGATTTATGTGTGGATGGGTCGCGTGCCCGCCGTGCCCGGGATGCTGTACGTTCCGGAAGGCAATTTCAAGGCGGGCGCGGATGCGAAAACCACGCAGCTCAACGCTTTTTATATCGACGAGACGGAGGTCTCGAACGCGGACTTCGTTGAATTCTGCAGGGTGAGCGGCTGCACGCCTCCAGTTGCCGCCCCAGAGCTCCCTGTGGTGAACATCACGTTTACGCAAGCCCAGGCCTTCGCGAAATGGAAAGGCAAGCGTCTGCCAACAGCTCATGAGTGGGAGCGCGCCGCTCGCGGCATCGATGGCGAACTCTTTCCCTGGGGCAACGCGGCGGATGCATCGCAGGCGAATCTCGCCGATAACAAGAAGCTAACCTCGCACGCGCTCATGCCCGTGAAATCCTTCAAACGCCTGCCCGCGTATCAAATGGCAGGCAACGCGTGGGAAATGATTGACGCCCAGGCTATGCCGGACGACGCTACCGTCGCCAGGTTCGCCGCGATGCTAACGCCACCAGCTATAGCTCAGGAAAAGTGGATACAAATCCGCGGCGGATCGTTTCAAACACCTGTGGCCGATGCTGTTGCTTATAAATGGAGCGCTATCCCCGAGCGCTACGCCGCCTCCGACATCGGCTTCCGCTGCGCCAAGACTCCTTAATCGAAAGCCGGCACAATGACTCAGCCCTGGAATCCGTCCGACTATCAAAATCGCCACGCCTATGTTTTCGAATTCGGCGAAGATCTTCTTGGCGTGCTCAACGCCCAGCCCGGCGAGCGCATCCTCGACCTAGGCTGCGGCACCGGCCAGCTTGCGGGAGCCATCGCGCAAACAGGAGCGCACGTGATCGGCCTCGACATCGCCTCAGAGATGTTGTCGCAGGCGCGGACAAATTTTCCTGCCGTAGAATTTGTTCAGGGTGACGCCTCAAACTTCACTCTTCCGGGACCGGTCGACGCGATCTTCTCGAATGCCGCGCTACACTGGGTCGCTGATGACGATGGCGTGGGCCGCTCGGTTGCCCGCGCGCTCAAGCCCGGCGGACGATTCGTCGCCGAACTTGGCGGTCACGGAAATATTCAATCCATCGTCGATGGTCTGCGGACCGTCATTGGTCCGGACGCCGTCATCCCGTGGCACTATCCCACCATCGGCGAGTACTCCACGGTGCTGGAACGCCACGGCCTTGAAGTCCGCCAAGCATGGCTCTTCGATCGCCCGACGCACGTTGAAGGTGTAGACGGTCTGGAAAATTGGCTCGGCGTGTTCGCTCGCGCCAGCGTGTCGGGTATGAGCCCATCGCGTGCCGCGCAGGCTTTCAAATCCGTTTCGGAGTTGCTCCGGCCCCGTCACTATCGCGACGGCATCTGGACGCTCGGTTATCGCCGCCTGCGCCTGGTCGCAATGAAACCACTGGCGTGAGCCAAGGGGATCGAGCCTTCGCCAACTCGCGCGAATAGAGCCGTGTCATCCCAAATCTCGCTGGGCTGAGCGGTCTGCTTTTCCAACCTGAAACCCATCCGCACCTCTGGCATCTAAGGTATGGGGGCTGCTACGCTCGAATTATGGGGTTTTCCCACTCGTTTTTCGCCGAACGATTCGGCATCACCGAGCACGACCTGGAGTCCTACCTGAGCGAAGCGCTCTCGGCCGGCGGCGATACGCCGACCTGTACTTCGAATACCTCGCCACCAGTTCCATCGGCATCGACGAAGGCATCGTCAAAAGCGCCACCGAAGGCGTGACGCTGGGCGTCGGCGTGCGCGTGATCGCGGGCGAGCGCACCGGCTACGCCTATAGCGACGACCTCAGCCCCGAGAAAATCCGCAAAGCCGCGCGCGTCGCCGCCTGCATCGCCAAGGGCCCCGCCAGCATCGTGAAAACCGGCTTCGAGGAAGCCGCGCCAGCACAATCTTTATCCCATGCTCCACGCGCCGCACGAAATGGGGCTGGACGAGCGTGTCGATCTGGTCAAGCGCGCCGATGCGGCCGCGCGCGCCTACGATCCGCGCGTGTTTCAGGTGCAGGCCACCTATGCCGACAGCCTGCGCGACGTGCTGGTCGCCACCAGCGAAGGCACGCCTCAGTTTCGATCGCCAGCCGATGGCGCGCATGAGCGTCGTGGCGCTGGCGCGCGAAGCCGGACGGCGCTCCGCAGCACGGCTACTCCGGCGGCGGCGGACGCGTCACGCTCGATTTCTTCCTGAACGAGAAGACGCCGGAGCATTTCGCGCAGGAAGCCGCGCGCCAGGCGATCGTCCAGCTTGGACGCCGTCGACGCGCCGGCGGGCGAGATGCACCGTGGTGCTGGGCGCCGGGCTGGCCGGGCATCCTGCTGCATGAAGCCGTGGGCCACGGTCTCGAAGCCGATTTCAATCGCAAAGGCGTTTCCGCGTTCAGCGGACGCATCGGCCAGCAGGTGGCGAGCCCGCTGTGCACCGTGATCGACGACGGCACCATCGGCAGCCGCCGCGGATCGCTCAACGTGGACGACGAAGGCATGCCCACGCAGAAGAACGTGCTGATCGAAAACGGCATCCTGCGCGGCTATCTGCAGGACAAGCTTTCCAGCCGCCTGATGAAGACCAGCTTCCACCGGCAGCGGCCGCCGCGAAAGTTATCAGCACATCCCCATGCCGCGCATGACCAACACCTACATGCTGGCGGGCGAGAGCGATCCCGACGAGATCATCCGCTCGCGTGCAGAAGGGCCTCTATTGCGCGACGTTCGGCGGCGGGCAGGTGGATATCACCAGCGGCAACTTCGTCTTCTCGGCCACCGAAAGCTACCTGATCGAAAACGGCAAGCTCACGCGGCCGGTGCGCGGCGCGTCGCTGATCGGCAACGGGCCCGAGGCGCTGAAGTACGTCAGCATGGTGGGCCACGATCTGCAAGCTCGACGAAGGCATCGGCGTCTGCGGCAAGGAAGGGCAGAGCGTCCCGGTGGGCGTCGGCATCCCCACCGTGAAGATCGACCGGATGACCGTGGGCGGAACGGCCGCATGAGCGAGCCGCGTTGAACGATCTGGAACAAATCGCCGCCGATGCCGTCAGCAAGCCGCTCGACAGCTCGGCGCGACCGACGCCGAGTGCACCATCTCCGAAGGCGAAGAATTCTCCGCCAGCGTCCGCATGCGCGAGGTGGAAAACCTGAAGCAAGCCGGCTCGCGCGGCGCGGGAATCCGCGTGCTGGTGGGCAAGCGCACGGGCTCGTCCTACACCTCCGATCTCTCGCCCGAAGGCATCGAGACCATGGTGCGCGGCGCGCTGCGATCTGGCGAAGATCACCAGCGACGATCCGCATGCCGGACTGCCCGAGCCCGACGATCTCGGCAAGCTTTCACGGCGATCTGCGGCTCTACGACGACGCGATCGCGCAGCATGGAAACCGAGTGGAAAATCGCCCAGGCGAAGCGCGCCGAAGAGGTCGCGCTTCGACTTCGACCCGCGCATTCAGAATTCCGAAGGCGCGTCGTTCGATTCCTACCTCGGCTCGCGCGCGTGTTCGCCAATTCGCGCGGATTCGCCGGCAGCTATCGCACCTCGAGCTGCGGCCTGAGCGTGGTCCCCGTGGCCAAACAAGAACGGATCGATGGAGCGCGACTACTGGTACACTCGCCGCGCGCGGCGTCGCGAGTCTGGAAAGCCCGGAAGACGTCGGCAGGCGCGCCGCGGAACGCGCCCTGCGCCGTCTGAATCCCCGCAAAGTCCCGACGCAGAAAGTGCCGGTGATCTTCGAGCCGCGCACCGCGCGGCGCTTTCTGGGCGATCTCTTCGACGCCGTCAACGGCGGCGCCATCTATCGCCACGCGTCGTTCCTGGCCGGCAAGCTGGGCGAAAAGATCGCGTCCGAAGCGCTGACCGTCATCGACGACGCCACCATGCCGGGCCTGTTCGGCAGCTCGCCTTTCGACGACGAAGGCGTGGCTTCGCGGCGCACCGTGGTGATCGAGCGCGGCGTGCTCAAGAGTTATCTGCTGAATACCTACACGGCGCGCAAGCTGGGTCTGAAGACCACCGGCAACGCGTCGCGCGGCATCACCGGCAACGCCGGCGTCGGCCCGGGCAACTTCTTTATCGAAGCGGGCAAGCGCACGCTCCGACGAAATCATTGCGGGCGTTCGCCAGGGCCTCTACGTCACCGAACTGATCGGCGCGGCGGCCAACACCGTCACCGGCGATTATTCCTCGGGCGCGGCCGGCCTGTGGATCGAAAACGGCGAATTGGCGTATCCTGTTTCCGAGATCACCATCGCCGGAAACTGAAGCAGATGCTGATGGACCTGGAGCAAGTCGGATCGAATCTCGAATTCCGCAGCTCGATCGCCTCGCCCACGCTGCTGATTCGGGAGATGACGATCAGTGGCCAGTGAGACTGCTACCGGTCGTCGCAGCGCGAGCGCTGCCTCTGCCGTTGCTGCTACATCGGCCGGCGCGATCGTGTCTGATTGGCGGCGGCCATCGTACGGTTATATGCGCTGGCCCGATACGCACCCCGCGCAGGACGCTCCGCTGACGCCGGAAGCGAAGGCGTACGTGCAGAATCTGAAGCTCGAGCGATGTCGACGATGAAGGCCACCGAGAAGCTATTTCAGCCAGGATGGTGGTCGAGATCGAAGGCAAGATCGGCAACGCCGGCGATCGCGCAATCTCGATACGGTCGAGATCTACTGCATGTTTCACGACTCCTACGGCCAGCTGGTGCTGCGCAAGCGCGTGCCGATCGTCAGCCCGCGCATGGGCGGCCTGAAGCCGGGCGAGACCAAATCCTTCCGGCTGCCGTTCGACGAACTGCCGGAGAGCTGGAATCAGGCGATGCCGCAACTGGTGATCGCCGGCGTCAAATTCCTATAGGGGCCGGCGCTCGTTCGACCACTCCGGTCTGCGAGACTGAGTAGGTCGGTTGTTACTGCTCCCATGCGCAGGCTCCTCCTCGTCGATGACGACCGCGACGGCCTACCCATCCGCCGCCTGATCTTCGAGCGCGCCGGTTTCGAGGTCACCGCCGCCACCACTGTCGAGGAAGCCCGAGCCGCATTTTTCGCCAGCCCTCAGGAAATCGTTTTGCTCGACCTTCACTTGCCGGGGCTCGAAGACGGCTGTGCTCTTATTCGCGATTTCCGTGCGCACCTGCCGCAGGTTCGCCTGGTCGTGCTCTCCGGTTTCGCGGGCGACATCCACCAGCGGCCCGAGTCTCGCATGATCGACCTTATATTGGAAAAGCCTTTGCGTTCCGAAAAACTTCTCCGCGCCGTCGCCGGAGACTAAACAGTGGCACGAGTGTGTGTCGCGCCTTCTGCCCTCGTCATGCGTGTTTTAGGAATCGGAAGTAAAAGGCAGCGAAGATCAAGACGAGTCCGATGTTCGCTGCAAGCCGTTCCCAAAAATAATTTTTAAAGAACAGGACATCCACGGCGACAATCGCGGCCGCCATCAACAAAACATAAAGTAAGTGAGTGGTTAGGGTTCCCATTGCGCACCTCCTTCAAATTATGCCTGCAAGTCCATTGTAAGGAATCGTGCCGCCTAGTTCTGCAGACGTCCATTGCGGACGGAGCCCATCACAGCGTTTTCAAAATCTGCGCGAACGACGCCGTCCGCAACTGCTCGTTGCTCAGCCCTGTGAGGGCCGGAATCTCGCTCTCCGGAATCGCTCCGCAACTCATCGCTCGCAGGAAGTAACTCAGCAACCCTTGCCCGGTCGCCGCGTCGTCGAACACATCGCCGATGCGCGTGGCCTGCGCTGCTGATGCAATGAAATTCTTCAGCCGTTCCGACGCTGTGTGCAATCCTTCCAGGAAGAACGAGTACAGCGCCGCGTAGCGCGACGGCAACTGCGCGGGATGCAGATCCCATCCCAGAAAGAAGCCGTTGTGCAGCTCATGCCGCACGTGCCGATAATGCAGCGTCCACGCTTTCCTCATCGTGTCGCGATTTGCCGATTTCTGGTCGTCGGTGATGTCCGCTCCGCGATACTTCGGGATCGGAAGAATCGTCGTTGGTCCGTTGCCCAGCCTCACTCCAGTTCCCGCGAACGAAACTTGCATGATGGACCGCGCGAATTCGCAGGCTGGATGAAGTAAATTCTGCTGGGTGGAGGAGATTCCCAGACTCGATGTGTAATCGTAGGGACCCAGCGACGCCGCTACAATCTTTCCTTGGCCCGCCTCGATAATCTGGTCGATGTGAAATAAAATCTGCGGCGTCTCGATCATTACTTCCAGGCCAACGCCCGGAAGCCCTTTCAGCGCTTCGGCCATGGCGCGCACCTGCTCTGGTGCGGTGATTTTCGGCAGCGTGACGACAAACTTCGGCGGTAGCTTTCCGCCCGTCTGATCGAGCAGTGCGTTCAGAAAAAGATCCAGTGTCCGCGCGGCGCGCGCCTTTGTTTCTTCGCCCAGCGCCTTCACGCGAATCCCGAGGAACGGCGGCAAGGTTCTTTCGGACATACCTTTCGCAACCTCGGCCGCCGACGAAACCGCCGCAGCATCTTCCTCCGCGTCCGGCCTTGTGCCGTAGCCGTCTTCGAAATCCACGCGATAGTCTTCCACCGGCTCGCGGCGCAGTTTTTCCATCACGCGCATCCTCACGGTTTCGGCCAGCTCCGGCGCCACGTCGAACATTTCCGCGAAGGTTTGTCCGTCGGGCGCGTATTCGTTCACCGCCCTTTCAGCCAGGGTCCCAAATTTCTGGCAAGTGTCGAACTTGAACAAATGCGCTCCGCCGTAAACAGCGTGCACCGGCTGCCGCTCGCCCGCTTCTCCCGGGAATTTCTGCGCAAAAGCATGATTCGCCGCGGCCAGCCAGGGCGGTAAAATTGTGGTCATCGTCAATAGTTTACGCGATTCGGCACGATAAGGACGGCAGACGAGGCACATGAGCCGGTTCGATTCAAGTTATAGATTCATAAGGAAAAAAGATGCAGATCTTCTCATTCGAGCCCGAGCGATTCAATTTTAAATGTAACTATTCCTGCCTAAATAGCCACCCTCGCATACTTTTCGCGGTACACTAATGGCAGGTACGTTGCTCGCACTCTTTTAGATCATGGCGTCCGCACGCAGCTACATCGAACTGACCAAACCCCGGATCACGTGTTTCATTCTTATGAGCGCGGCCGTCGGTTTCCTGTGCGCCGCACATCTAAACGACTCCTGGACCTGGATTTCGCTGTTGCACGCGCTGGTCGGTACCGCGTTGATCGCCAGCGGCACGGCGGCACTGAATCAGTGGTATGAGCGTGAGGCGGACGCGAAAATGCCGCGCACACAGAACCGCCCGATTCCTTCCGGCCGCGTCACCCCCGCGCACGCGCTGCAATTTGGATTGCTGCTGTCGCTGGTTGGGTCGGTTGAATTGTGGTTCGGCGCGAACATGCTGACCAGCCTGCTCGGACTCTTCACGGAACTCAGCTATCTTCTTTTGTACACGCCGCTGAAGCAGCGTTCGCCGCATTCCACCACCATCGGCGCGATCCCCGGCGCGATGCCTCCGCTCATCGGTTACGCAGCCGCATGCGGCACGCTCACTTGGGGAGCGTGGGTGCTATACGCGATTCTGTTCCTGTGGCAGTTCCCGCATTTTTATGCGATCGCCTGGATGTATCGTGACGATTACGCGCGGCCGGCATCCGCATGCTGCCCGTGGTGGAGCCTTCGAACGAATCCACTGCGCGCCGCATTATTCTGGTTTAGCCTGCTGCTGGTTCCGATCAGCGTGCTGCCGAAATACTTGAACATGGCGGGCAACATTTATCTGTTCGGCGCGCTGGCCCTGGGGCTGTATTTTGTGTACGCGAGTTCGCGTGTGATGAACGACCGTACCATCGCCCGGGCACGCCAGGTGCTGCTTGCCAGTGTGGTTTATCTTCCCTTGCTTTATGGCCTCCTGGTGTTGGACGGTTCCCGCTCTTAGCAGCATCCTGCTGCTCGCCGGCTGCTCGGATAAGCCGCCCCTGCCTGCCTATGGCATGGTGTCCGATTTCTCTCTGACCGATCAGAACGGCGCGGCGTTTTCGAGCAAAGCTCTTGACAATCACGTTTGGGTGGCCGATTTCATTTACACGAACTGTCCCGGCCCGTGCCCGCGCATGAGCTCTCAAATGCATCAGGTGCAGGCCGCGCTCGCGGGCGATGATGGTGCCCGCTTCGTGTCCTTCACCGTGGATCCAGCGCGGGATACGCCCGCGGTTCTCACCGCCTATTCAAAACATTTTCTGGCGGATCCCGCCACCTGGTATTTCCTTACGGGCGACAAGGCCGCACTGAATCATTTGAGCTTCGATGTGTTCCATCTATCCGCCGTCGATGGCACGCTGGAGCATTCCACTCGCTTCACGCTGGTCGATCGCCGCGGGCGCCTTCGCGGTTTCTATTCCAGCTTCGAGAAGGACGCCATTCCCACTCTGATCGCGGACGCCAAACGATTGCTGAAAGAGCGAAGCTGATGAAGGCCTGCGGCCAGTGAGCATCCACGACCTTCCGGCGCTCAATGCGATCCTGAACGGCACCGCCGCAGTGCTGCTGCTGGTCGGGTATGTGCTGATCAAGCAGGGCAAGCGCGACGCGCATAAGAAAATGATGCTCGCGGCATTCAGCGTCTCGATCCTGTTTTTGATTTCGTATCTGATCTACCATTCGCAGACCGGGGTATTGCATTACGCGCACACGGGCCCGATTCGTACGGTGTATTTCACCATCCTGTTCACCCACACGGTGCTGGCGGCGCTGGTGCCGTTCCTGGCGGTGATCACGCTGCGGCGCGGGTTAAAAGGCCTGTTTGAAAAACACAAGAGGCTGGCCCGATGGACCTTCCCCATCTGGATGTATGTCAGCGTCACGGGGGTGGTGGTGTACTTAATGCTGTACCAGTTCTAGCGCGTGAATGGTCCAAAAGACCGGTAAGTACTAGGGCAAAAATGGTCGGGCTCTCGCAACGCCGCTTGATGCGAATGCGTCTACAATTTGTACAGGAGTCTGATTATGCGAACCCGTCTACTGGTCGGCTTGATTTTGACCGCTGCCGCGGCGTTCGCCCAGCGCTCCGGCGGAGCACGGATCAGCGGAGCGGCGCAGGCGCCGCATTTGAACCCCATCGGTCAGGGCAACTCCATGTTTCCGGGGCAGGGCAATATCGCGCGTCCTGGCATCCCAAATTCCGGTGCCGGCCGCGTCCTGGGTCGGCCGGGCGGCTTCGGTGCCGGGTATCGGGGAAGAACCGTTTATGTTCCCTACGCGGTCGGCATCGATCCGTTTTACGGCGCCGGGTATGGATATGGCGCGCCGTATTACCCGCCGTACGATCCAAGCGCGAGCTATTATCCTGGAAACGGTTATGACGCAAGCGCCCCGACGCCGACGGTGATCATCAATCAGAATTTTCAGCCCGACACAGTGCATCCAGTGCTGCGCGATTACAGCAACGTCCCGTTGCCGCCCGCCGGATCTGTGCAGACTCCGCCGCCCGGATCGGGAAATGTCGAGCGGCTCGATCAGAATCCGCCTGCTCCTGCGGTGGGCCAAGGATTGCGCGATGATCAACCGACCATCTTCCTCGTAGCGATGAAGGATCACACGATCTATCCGGTGATTGCGTATTGGGTGGATGGCGCTGGATCGAATGCGGCGCTGAACTACGTGACGGTAGAGAGCGAAGTAAAGCGCGTGCCATTGGATCAGGTGGATCGGGATATGTCGATCCAGTTGAATGCACAGCGGAACCTGGATTTCCGGCTTCCGGTCAAGTAATTCCATCGACACATTTAAGCGTCAGAACATTTCTCGCGCGGCGTGCGTATCATTATTCATATGACGCACGACCTGGTCACTACTGCGTTCACGCTCGACGGCTACAAGGTCACGCGCAACCTGGGATTGGTGCGGGGGATTGTGGTTCGCTCGCGCTCCATTTTCGGATCCATTGGCGCGAGCCTGCAAACGATCGTGGGCGGCGACATCACGCTCTTTACGAATCTGTGCGAGAAAACCCGCGAGGACGCGTACGAGCGCATGATCGCGCATGCGGAGCAGATGGGTGCGAACGCCGTCATCGGCATGCGTTACGATGCAACGGAGATCATGAGCGGTGTTACGGAAGTTCTCTGTTACGGGACGGCGGTTGTGGTCGAGAGAGCGTAATGCGAGGTGGGGCAGGTAGACTACCTGCGGCGGGTTGCTAACCCGCCGTCTGCGCGAGGCTCGACTCCGACCAAGCGTGCTTGAACTGGCGTGGCTCTGACACCAAACCTGCGGTAACAGGATTCCATTCGATATACCGGCGGATCTTTTGGAATTCGTCGGAGGTTCGGACCAAATGGTCGTAACTTTCCGACTGCCAAAATGCCTGACCCGTTGTTCCCAGCATTTCGTTGGCAAGTTGTGCCGTGTGCCGTTTGAGCGAATGCATGATCTTCGAGAGATCTATTGAAGGTGTTAGAAGCAGGTGGACATGGTTTGGCATGATGACGTACGCGTGCACCTTGCAACACTGGAGGTTATCCTGACGGTACAAAATGGCGTCACCCACCATTGATGCGATGTCTTGGTGTTGGAGATGCCGGGACCCGAATTGCGCGCGATCGAGAAGCGAATCCATAGCCAGGAAACTGCGGCCGTCGATTTTTCCATTGGGGAAAAAGCGTCCTGCGGGAAGCGAGTCCTTGAGTCGCCAGGTAACGAAAATCGGGACACCGATATCGTGAAGGTGGGGCAGACGGCGCCGGTAGCGGACGGGCACAGTAGTTAGTGTCAGGGGAATGCTGAAGTTCTCTTCGGCCGGGGGCGAGTTATCAACTCGCCGCAGGTAGACTACCTGCCCCACCCGAAGCTGTCCGCCCGGAGCTACCGAAAGAGCGGCATGCGAAAAAAAGCCCGGCGATTGCTCGCCGGGCTTTCTAACTCGTAGCCACGAGATTCGCGCTTAGGCTTTGCCTTCCGCCGTGCTTTCGGCTTTTCCTTCGCCCTTCAGCTTGTCGCGCTGCTCTTTCAGGACCGATTTGCGGCTGAGCTTGATTTTGTTGCCTTCGAGCGCCAGCACCTTTACCAGGATCTGATCGCCTTCGTTCAACTCATCGCGTACCTGCTTGATGCGGTTTTCCGAGATCTCGGAGATGTGCAGCAGGCCGTCGGTGCCCGGGAAGATTTCGACGAACGCGCCGAAATCGACGATGCGCACGACTTTGCCCAGATACGTTTTGCCGATCTCGGCCACCGCACAAATGTCGGTAACCATCTGAATGCAGCGGTCGGCCGCGGTGCCGTCGGTGGAGAAGATCTTCACCGAGCCGTCGTCCTCGACGTCGATCTTGCAGCCTGTGGCCTCCACGATGCCGCGGATGACCTTGCCGCCGGGGCCGATCAGCTCGCGGATCTTGTCGGTGGGAATCTGCATGCTGAAGATGCGCGGAGCGTAGGGCGACATCTTGTCGCGGCCCGTAGCGATCACCGCGTTCATCTTGTCGAGCAGGAACAAGCGGCCCTTGCGAGCCTGTTCCAGCGCTTCCGTCAGGATGGCGTGCGTTACGTTGGGGACCTTGATGTCCATCTGCAACGCCGTAATGCCTTCCTTGGTGCCGGTGACTTTGAAGTCCATATCGCCGTAATGATCTTCGGCGCCCGCGATGTCCGTGAGGACCGCGTAGTCCTTGCCTTCCATCACCAGTCCCATCGCGATGCCCGCCACGGGAGCGGTCATCGGCACGCCCGCATCCATCAGCGCGAGGCTGCCGCCGCAGACCGACGCCATGGAACTGGAACCGTTCGATTCCAGAATGTCGCTGACAACGCGCATGGTGTAGGGGAACGCTTTGTCATCGGGAACCACCGCGCTGAGCGCGCGTTCGGCCAGAGCGCCGTGTCCGATCTCGCGGCGTCCGGCGCCACGCATGAAGCCCACTTCGCCGACGCTGAACGGCGGAAAGTTGTAATGCAGCATGAAGCGCTTCGACGTTTCCGTGGGGTCCAGCAGTTCGATGCGCTGCTCGTCGTCCTTCGTGCCAAGCGTGGCGGTGACCAGCGCCTGCGTTTCGCCGCGCGTGAATAGCGCGGAACCATGTGTACGCGGGAGCACGCCGACTTCGATATCGATCTTGCGGATCTCGTCGAACTGGCGGCCATCGGGACGGCGGCGCGCTTTGAGCATGTCGTCGCGGAAGATGCGCTCTTTCAGGCGATCGAAGAGGTGCTTGGCCTCTGCCAATTGCTCTTCGGGGATGCCTTCCATGGCTTTCTTCTTGGCGGCGTCCACCAGCGCGTAGCTTTCCAGCTTCTCGTGCTTCTGCGTGTTCAACGCGTCCTGCAGATCGGCGCGAGCGGACTTCGCCATCTGCTCGTATAACGCTTCGTTGACCGGAGCCGGGGTGTAGACGCGCTTCTTTTTGCCGGCCTTTTTCACCAGCTCGCGGATGCCCGCGGCCAGCTTCTTGCAGCAGTTATGGCCGAATTCGATGGCGGCCAGCATCTCGGCTTCGGTGGCATGCTGCGCGCCGGATTCCACCATGACGACGCCTTCATCGGTGGCGGCGACGGTCAGGTTGATTTTCGAGGCCTTCGCTTCTTCGTAAGAAGGATTGGGGATGAGCTTGCCGTCCACCATACCCACGCGAACGCCCGCGAGCACGTGCTCGAACGGAATATCGGAGATGGCGAGCGCCGCGCCCGCGCCCATGATGGCGAGAGGAGCGGGGTCGCGTTGGGGGTCGGCCGACAACACGAACGCGATCACCTGCGATTCGTTCGAATAGCCTTCGGGGAACAGAGGACGGATGGGGCGATCGATCATGCGGCTGGTGAGCGTTTCTTTTTCGCTCATGCGGCCTTCGCGCTTGATGAAGCCTCCGGGGAAACGGCCGGCGGAGTAGGTGTACTCGCGGTAGTCGACCGTCAGGGGGAAGAAATTCGCGCCGGGTTTCGGCTCGGGGTTGGAACAGGCGGACACCAGGACCACCGATTCGCCGGAACGGACGATGACGGCGCCATTGGCCTGCTTCGCCATTTTGCCCGTTTCAATAGTGACGATCCGGCCATTGCCAAGATCGATTTCAACAGAATGCAACATGTTGTGCACTTTCCTTTAATCAAGGCCCGCGCGTGCGTCTAGCGGACGCGGCGAGCCTGCTTTGATTCAGGGAAGAGACTTTGGAGGGTTCGCGCTTTTGCCGGTATCGTTACCGGCTATATCGAGAATCGACCGCCCGATGCTATCTTATGCAGACTAGCGGCGAATGCCGAGGGTAGTGATAAGCGTCTTGTAACGCTCAGGGCTGCGACTCCGGAGGTAATCCAGCAACCGGCGGCGGCGGGCCACCATCTGCAGCAGACCTCTGCGCGAATGATGATCCTTCTTGTGTGACTTGAAATGCTCAGTCAGCTCCAAGATACGCCGGCTCAGAATCGCAACTTGTACCTCGGGCGAGCCGGTGTCCGTTTTGTGGACCTTAAACTTCGCTATGACTGTACTTTTTTCCGCGCTCGCCAGTGCCATTCGAGAATCGAAACTCCTCGTCTATCCTTTAATCGTTTGTTTCAGGTTTAAGAATAGCACAGGTCTCACCTTTGGTACCAGGCGCGCTTCGAATTAGACTTCGCCTCAAAACGGGCCGGCTACGGGATGGCAAACCTTCCTCGCGATGTTCACTTCTTTGAGAGTGGCTCGTCGATAATGAGGGCAAGAAGAGCGTTTCTAATACTGCATGCCCGAACTCCCCGATATTGCCGCCTATATCGCGGCGCTGGAACCCCGGATCGTCGGCCAAACATTGGAGCGAGTTCGGATCAACGGCCCGTTTCTGTTGCGCACGGTTGAGCCAGCGGTCTCCGACGCCGAAGGCCATAAGGTTCGTGAGGTGCGGCGTGTGGGAAAGCGCATCGCGATCGGATTGGATCGCGCTCCGCAGGAAGAAATCTGGCTGGTGCTGCATTTGATGATCGCGGGGCGGCTGCATTGGCGGCCTGCGGGCGCGAAAATCGGCGGACGGCAGAATCTGGCGGCGTTCGATTTTAGAGGCGGATCACTGACGCTGACCGAAGCCGGCGCGAAACGCCGGGCGTCGCTGTATGTGGTGGCAGGAGATGAGGGATTGCGATCGCTGGACCAAGGCGGGATCGATGTGCTGGCCGCGGGGCTTGAAGAATTTCGGGCGGCGCTCACGGCGGAGAATCACACGCTGAAGCGGTCGCTTACCGATCCGCGCGTGCTGAGCGGCATCGGCAATGCGTATTCGGATGAGATTTTGCATGCGGCGAAATTGTCTCCCATAGCCCAGACGCAGAAGCTGACTTCCGACGAATGGCAGCGGCTGTATGAAGCCACGCAGGCGACGCTGCGGATGTGGATGGAGCGATTGCGGGATGAGGCGGGCGAAGAATTTCCGGAAGGCGTGACGGCGTTTCGCAAAGAGATGGCGGCGCACGGAAAATTCGGCGAGCCGTGCCTTAGATGTGGTGAGAAAGTTCAGCGCATTCGCTACGCAGATAACGAGACGAACTATTGCGCTCGGTGCCAGACGGGCGGGAAACTGCTGGCGGATCGGGGGCTATCGAGACTGCTGGGGAAGGACTGGCCGAGGACGCTGGAGGAGTTGGAAGGGCTACGGCGAAAGTAGGACCGCCCATTTCCATCGCCGGGCTGACGCCGGACCCGGGGAGACCGTGAAATCGCCATGGCGAGACGCATTGCCAAACACCATGGCGATTCCAGTAATTGAGTTCGCCTACGGTACGAGCGCCGTTGTACTCGGCAGATCTCCCGGAGGCAGAGAAGAGAACACCGGGAACACTTCGGCATTCAGCGACAGGCTGACGATCGGAATGCTCGACGTGATTTTGACGAATCCTGTGAATGCGTTTAACCCGAGCGCCGGCCCGAGGTTCTCCGCACCGTGCGCTAGCGGTCCCAGAGTGATTACCTGGCTGCCGAGTTTCGCTCCGGCGGCGCTGTACACTGCCACGGTTATGGTTGCCGATTGCGACGCGGAAGGATTCGCATAAGCGATGCCGGTGGCAGTCTGGGCGAAGGTGGCGAACTCGGTGGTGGGCCCCGCCT
The DNA here is from genome assembly GCA_963699945.1 of Terriglobia bacterium. Lineage (GTDB taxonomy): Bacteria > Acidobacteriota > Terriglobia > Bryobacterales > Bryobacteraceae > Palsa-187. The sequence continues at coordinate 151,443 of CAVOVW010000005.1, read as the reverse complement.
CGGCATTCACGCCGGCCTCCCCGGTGGCGACGCCCTGTTGGTAAAGCCGATAAAGCATACTTGCTTGCACAGGACCCGTGCACGTAGCCTGCCCCCATCCTTGCACGCCTGGCGCATCGAGACTGGCAGTGCTTTGGTCGTGCACCGATGCGCCCGCTTGCAGCGTATCGGTGCGCGTCGCGACGGAGCCCTGGGTGAACGGAATCGACCACGGGCTACCCGAGTCCAAATAGAAATTCGTGGTGCAGGTAACGGCCTGCGGTGAGTAATTGACGTAGGTCAGAGTCGACTGAAAGCTGCCCGCTCCCGCGGCAAATGCGCCCACCGCGAGATGGGAAAAGTAATAGGTATACGTAGGCGCGGACGATTGCGTGAAGGAAGCCGTACCGGTCGATGGGCCCGTGATGATCGATCCGGCGGTGGCTCCCACTTGCGCGACGGAGCAAGCGGAGACGGCCGTGCCGCTGCAGGTTTGCGTCGCGTAGAGAAAGCCGAGCGAGGCTCCGGTCGGGCCCGTTATGGGCACAGTTACGGTTCCGCCATTGGACGTTAAGTACATCGTGATGGTCGCTGCCACTGAGGAGAAGGTCCAGAAGTCAGAGCCCGAAGAGATTTCGACGCCCTGAAGCGGACTGGGACCTATGCCCGGGTAGGTAGTGACGATGCTGTAGGTGCCGCTGGTGAATCCGGTAGTGCTGCCTGTAAAGTTTCCGGAGAGAGTGCAGGACGTGCTGCCTCCGCTGCTGGCGCAGGTGCCAAGAGTGATGACCGGGTATGTTCCGAGGCCGGATCCGTTCAATCCGCCACCGGCTAGGGTTATGTTTTGCGCGGTTGGACCAAGGTTCACTGAGACTGTGGCCGCCTGCGCGGCAAGAGTCGCGAGCGAAAGGGCAACCACACCAAGGGTGCCCCTTAGAACGAGTTTTTTGGGGTCAATGAAAGGAACAGTTGCAAAGCCCCAGATTCTGGCGTGAAAGTTCATTGAGACATTACTCCATGGCGAAGAATTCGAGCGGCGTTACTGGGTTGTATTATCCCATCGACAACCGTCCGTCCGCGGATATTTGGGAGATTATTTTTTTAGGAACAGGGAAATCGCCATTAGGAATCCGACCGCGATCACGATCTTGCGAACCATGGCGCGTCCGATGCGGCGGGCCAGATGCGCTCCGGCGAATCCACCCGCGATGGAGCCCGCGGCCATGATGCCGACGTACGGCCAATAGACCATGCGATGCGCGATGAAGTAGAGGGCGGCAATGGCGTTGATGGCGCCGCCCAGGATATTTTTGAGCGCGTTCATCTGGTGAATATCGGCCATGCCGAGGATCGAGAACGCGGCCAGCATCATGATGCCGATGCCGGCTCCGAAATAGCCTCCGTAAAGGCCGACGATGATCTGATAACCGAGCGCATACAAGAACCACTTTGCTGTGTCGTGGACGTTTTTTGACGTCGCGGACAACCCGGCCGGGCGCGAACTTGTTTCAGTCTGCCTGTGAGCGTCCGGCTCAGAGCGGGCGGAATTCAGCAGCTTCTGAATCGGCCCATTCGACATAAACAGGAGCGTCGCGAACAGAATCAGGTACGGCACCAGGCGGTCGAACGTGGCGACGGGCGTCAGGCGCAAGAGCATCGCGCCTACGAATCCTCCGAGCGCACCCGGGATGATCAGATAAAACATCCTGGGTTCTAGCTGCAGCGTCTCGCGGCGATAGCCGAGCGCGGCGCCGATGTTGAAAGGCCACAGGGCGACAGTGCTGGTGGCGTTGGCAGTGACCGAATCGAGGCCCAGCCAGATGAGCGTCGGGAATGTGGCGAGCGTTCCTCCGGCGGCCAGCGCGTTAATCACTCCGGCGGCGAGAGCGACGGCAAAGGCAACCGACGCTTGCCATAAAGTTAGCGTGACGTGGGCTGGCGGCATGGCCGAAACCACGGTAACACAGCAATTAGCCGGTAATTTGTTCCGGCCGGAAGCGGGAAACATCGTCGTCGCTGGCCCTGTTGTTATTGAAAACAAGCGATTTACTAAAGGACCGACGCGTGCATATACAGTCTGGACAGGAGATTGCCATCATGCGACATTCGTCTTTTTTAATCGCCCCGGCCTTTATCAATCCGGCCGCCAATCGAGCAGTCAGGCTGCTTGCGTTAGGCGCCGCGTTCTACGGCACGATGCTGTCGGGAGCAACGCCCACGAATAATCCTGTGACGCACCGGCTGGACGACGCAAATACCGTCTTTTCGGAAATCATGTCCGCGCCCGACAGAGGCATTCCGCGCGACCTGCTCGATAAAGCTCATTGCGCCGTGATTGTGCCGGGATTGAAAAAAGGCGCCTTCGTGTTTGGAGCCGAATATGGCAAGGGCTTCGTCACGTGCCGCCGTAAGAACGGGAAGGGCTGGAGTGCTCCGGCGTCCGTGCGCATGGAAGGCGGCAGCTTCGGATTTCAGATCGGCGGATCGGAAACCGATGTGGTCCTGCTGGTGATGAACGATCGCGGAGCGCGGCGGATGCTGGAAAGCCAGTTCACGCTGGGCGCGGATGGCGAAGTAGCGGCGGGTCCGGTGGGCCGCCAATCCACGGCGCAGACGGACGCGAAGTTCACGGCCGAGATTCTATCGTGGTCGCGCTCGCGCGGCGTGTTTGCGGGCATCGCACTGAAGGGCGCGACGCTGCGGCAGGACATCGACGACAACGAAACTCTGTACGGCACTCGGCTGGAAAATCGCGCGATCGTAGCGGGCGCGGCACGGCCGACGGCGGCTGGGCGAAGGCTAATCTCGTCGCTGGAACGAGTATCGCCTCGCGAGGAAAAGTAGCTGCGGGGTTATCTTAAGCCGTAAGGCCCCTTTGCGAGCCAAGCCATCCGTTTAGCGCCTGCCCGAGACGTTATTTCAGTAATCGGAACGGCCCGCGACACGTCATACAAACATGCTTACAAGGCGCGAGTGGATTCGGGTGGGGCTGGGTGCATCCAGCCTGGCAGCCGTTCCGGCGTGGGGCGCGACAAAAGAGTTCTGGGAGGCGAAACCTTCCGCGGAATGGAGCTCGTCGGAAGTGGAGCGGATGCTCACGAAATCCCCGTGGGCCAAGGACGTGACGATCATGGCGGGCGGACGGAGGACTACCGGCGGATATCCGGGAGGCGGCCGATCTCCAGGCGGCGGGTATCCCGGTGGCGGCGGGTATCCCGGTGGAGGATATCCGGGCGGCGGTGGCATCGGGTTTCCAGGGGGAGGCCTCGGATATCCGGGCGGCGGTGTGGGGCGCTATCCGAATGGCGGCGGTGGTTATCCCGGTGGTCCGAACGGCGGCAATTATCCGGATGACGGACGCGGACGCGCCTATCACGCGACACTGCGATGGGAATCGTCACAGGCAATTCAGGACGCGTTGCGGCTGGGCGCCGATGACAAGCCGAATCCGGACTTCGCGAAATATTATGTGCTCAGCCTGATCGGCGATTTGCCGGACGATTCGCGCGACCGCGGATACAACAACAGCGCGGACGATCGCTACCCGCCGGACGATCAGGATTCGCGCAGCGGGCGCAGTCCCACGAGCAGTGACGATGAAGACGCGGACCGGCAGAAGCGGCGTCGCGACGCGGGGTTCAAGGAGTACACGAAGCTTGAGCGCAAGGACGGATTCCTCAAGTTGGAGAAAGTAATGGAGGGCTCGCGCTTCGGGTCCAGCAGCCCGGGCACGGCGTTTTATTTTTCGCGGCTGGACAACATCACGATGGATGACAAGGCGATTTCCTTCTACACGAAGATCGGCCAGGCGGAAGTGCGGGCGAAGTTCACGCTGAAGGAAATGATGTATCAGGGGAAGCTCGCGCTGTAACGCGAACGGCGATCGCGAGCGGCAAAAAGCAGATCCCTCATGCGATTCGGGATGACGCATTGTGTGGGGTCACGTTTTTATGATCATGTTTTCGCGAAGCGAAACATGATTTCCTGCACCTGCGCGTCGCTCACCTGATCGAAATTCGAGTACCACTGACCCACGGCCACGAACGGATCGGGAGAGGCGAGGCAAATACGCTCGTCGGTTTCGCGGCTCAGGCGATGGCGCGCATCGTAGGACGCCACGGGCGCGGCAACGATCACCTTTGCAGGATGGAGACTCTTCATATGGCGCGCGGCGGCGGCCATGGTGGCGCCGGTCGCGAGGCCGTCATCCACCAGCACGACCGTTTTTCCGAGAACGTCGAGCGCGGGCCGACCGGAGCGATATAGGTGTTCGCGGCGCTCCATCTCAACGGTTTCGCGGGCCGTCACTTTTTCGATCCGCGCGCGGGAGATGTGCAAGGCGTCGATCTCTTCGAAGTCGAGGATGCGCGTGATGCCGCAGATCGCGCCCATGGCGAGCTCCGGCTGCCAGGGCACGCCAAGCTTGCGGACCACGATTACATCAAGCGGAGCGTGCAACGCTGAGGCGACTTCGGCAGCCACAGGGACGCCGCCGCGCGGCAGGGCGAGTACTACTACGTTTGCGAGTTTGCGCGAGGCAAGCTCGGCGCCGAGTAGACGTCCGGCCTCAGCGCGGTCTTGAAAGGGCAGCAGCATTAGAATTTCGACCAATAGAACTCATGAGCGAGTTCAGCAACTGGAGTTCCGAAGCGGCGGATGGTTCCCCTGGCGTATGCCGGGGGTTGTATCAGGTCGCGGCTCGTCACTCGAAGTAGCCCTGCCACAGGCCTTGGAGAGCCTCGATGTTATAGTCGAACAGAGCGAACGCATGTTGCGGAAAGCCTGGAAGGTTGCATGGCGGGGATGCCTGGCGGTGTTGGCGTTCGCGGCTTTGATTTATGGCGCGGAAGACGTGTACGCACGGATGCGTGGACGGCCGACGGAACAGATAAAGGTGGACCAGTACTACACCGAAATGAATCGTTACAACGAGCTGGAATATTCGGCGGGCTCGGTAGTGATGCAGACCTGTGTGGACGCGCTGATGCCGCACTTCGGATATAAGCCGTGCTGGTATTTGAAGCGGCACACCCTGGAACACAAGGGCACGGAATGACGGGATGGCGCTCCAATGAAAGATGAAGCCGCGGAGTGGGAGAGTCGCGAAGAGTGAGCATTTTCGAGGAGTGTTTTCGCACGCATAAAGACGTGGTCGCGCGGACCGAACAAGATTGCCGCGAGCCGCTGCGGCGATTGTGTCAACTGGCGGTAGAGACTTTGCGCGGCGGCGGGAAGCTCCTGTTTTTCGGCAACGGCGGCAGCGCGGCGGATGCGCAACACCTTGCGGCGGAATTTACGATTCGCTTCGAGAAGGACCGGCGCGCGCTGGGGGCGATCGCGCTGACAACGAACACGTCGACGCTGACGGCGTGCGGTAATGATTACGGATTCGAGCGCGTGTTCGCGCGGCAGATCGAGGCGCTGGGCCGCGCGGGAGATTTGGCGATCGGAATATCAACGTCCGGCAACAGCCCGAACGTGCTGGCGGCGCTGCGCACTGCGCGCGAAAACAAAATCGGCGCGGCGGGGTTTTCCGGCAGAGGCGGCGGCGGGATGAAAGAGTGCGCCGAGCCGCTGATCGTGGTGCCGGCGGAAGAAACATCGCGCATACAAGAGATGCATCTTTTGTTGGGGCACATTTTTTGTGCCGAGGTCGAACAGCAGATGGGACTGGTATGAAGGAGAGGGCGTGAGCGGGCGGCTACATCTGATTCCTGCGCTGGATCGCGTGAGCTCGGCGATCGTCGCTTGCACGGGCGATATCATGCTGGACCGCTTCGTGTATGGCGACGTGCGGCGCATTTCACCGGAGGCTCCCATTCCGGTGCTGGGCGTGCAGTCGCAAAAATCGGTGCTGGGCGGCCTGGGCAATGTGGCGCGCAATTTGGGCGCGCTGGGCTGCGGCATCCGATTGTTTTCGGTCACCGGCGACGATGCGGCGGGAGCGGAGATCGAGGCGCTGTTGAAAGACGTGGCGCGCTGCCAGGCCGTCCTGCTGAAGGAAGCCGCGCGAGAAACGCCGGTGAAGGTGCGCTACATCGCGCACAGCCAACAACTGCTGCGAGCCGATCATGAGACCACGGACGGCGCGTCGGAGGAAGTATTCGCCGCGCTTCTCGCGCGATTCAAGGAGCAGGTGAACGAGTGCTCCCTCGTGTTCCTTTCGGACTACGCGAAGGGCGTGTTGAAGGGATCGCACGCGCGCAGCATGATCGCTGCGGCACGGTCGGCGGATAAGCCGGTGGTGGTGGATCCGAAGGGGAGCGACTTCGAACGCTATGCGGGCGCGACGCTGATCAAACCGAACTTGAAAGAGCTGGGCGAAGCGACGGGCATGGCGACGGCGTCGGTAGAGGCGCAGGAAAAAGCAGCACGCGTGTTGATTGAACGCACAGGCGCGGAGTTCCTGCTGGTAACGCGAGGATCGGCAGGAATGCTCCTGGTGCCGAAGGTGGGACACCCGCGGGAGTTTCCGTCGCTGGCACGCGAGGTCTATGACGTATCCGGCGCGGGCGACACGGTGGCGGCGGTGCTGGCGGCGGCACTGGGTTCCGGCGCGGGGATCGTGGAAGCGGTGGAGCTGGCGAACATCGCGGCGGGCATTGTGGTGGGCAAGGTGGGTACGGCGGTGGCGGACCGTTCGGAGATAGCCGACGCGATTGAGAGAGATCCGATGGCGGCGAGCGGAAAGATTCTGCCGCTGGCATCCGCCGTGGAACGCGTGCGATCGTGGCAGCACATAGGCCGGCGCGTGGGATTGATGGAAGGCGAGTTCGCGCCGCTGACGGCGGAACACCTGCAGCAACTGGAAGCGGCGCGTTCGCGCTGCGACCGGCTGGTGGTGGTGCTAAAGAATCCGGATGCGGAGAGGCAGGCGCGGGCGCTGTTATTGGCTTCGCTGGTTACGGTGGATGCGGTGGTGATTTGCGATGCGCAAACAGCGGACGATGTGCACGCCGCGCTGAAGCCGGATGTGCGCATGGAACTTCTGGAAGCGGACCAAACGAAGCACGGGGACAAAGCGCGGGGCGCGAGTCAAAAGTCGGCGCTGTTTCGTTCGTCGTCGCGATCGCAATAAACAATTTCACGACAGACAATCCCATAACAAAATCATGAGCGCGGCGCAAAAAATACGGACGCTCGAACAAGCGGACGCGTGGGTCGCGGCGGAGCGCACGGCGGGGCGCAAGATCGGATTCACGTGCGGCGCGTTCGACGTGATGCACGCGGGCCATGCGGATTACCTGGCAAAGGCGAAAGAGCGCTGCGACCGACTGCTGGTGGCGGTGAACAGCGATGAGTCGATCCAGCGATATAAGAGTCCGCTGCGGCCGGTGAATCCGTGGAAGGAGCGCGCGTTCGTAGTCGCCTCGCTCGCGTCGACCGATTGCCTGGTGGCACTGGACGACGACCGCCCACTGGGATTGCTGAATCGTTGGAAGCCAGACCTATATATAAAGGGCGGCGATTATAAGGCGTCGACGTTGCAATCGGGCGCGGCGGTAGAAGCATATGGTGGCGCAACGGTGGTGATCGCGTCGGATTTCCCGTCGGTAAGCACGACCGCGATATTCGACCGCATCGAAGCGCTGGCCTTGCATGAGGCTCCGCTCGCGGCGCTGCCACAAACGGCTGCAGGGTTGGTGCTGCTGGATCGCGACGGCACGCTGATCCGCGATGCGGCGTTCGATCCCACCCAGGTGGAGTTGCTGCCGGGCGTGGCGGACGCGCTGAAGGAATTGCAGGCGGCCGGTCTTCTGCTGTGCCTGATCAGTAATCAACAGGGAATCGGGCTGGGGTATTTCGGCTACCGCGAGTTCGTGGACGGGAATCGAAAACTGCTGCGTTTGCTAGGCAAAGAGGGGATCGCCATCCGGAAGATTTATTTTTGCCCGCATTCGCTCGGCCAATCGTGCGAGTGCCGGAAGCCCGCGCCGGGGTTGATCCTCAAAGCGCAGAGAGATCTCAGCGTTGCGGCGGAAAAAACGTTTGTGATCGGCGACGCAGTGGCGGACATGGAGGCCGCTCACGCAGCGGGCTGTGCGGCGTTTTACGTAGGCCCGTCAACATCGGCCTATCCTGCAGTGACTTTCTCCGACGGGGTGCGCCGGATCCTGGAACTTATCAAAAGGCGCTGAATTTCCTTAAACCATCCGTCCGACCCACCGATAAGCCAAATCAAGCGCGGTTTTGTCCTGGGAAGCCTCCAGTTGGTTGGAAACGAGCCTAAAGTCGAGGCTTATGACTTCCGATTAGGATATTACCGAGGAGTAGGAAACCTCTGTCGCCGCCGGGAGGCAGCGAAGGGAAACGCTTCGGCGTTTCTTCCTGGTACTAGTAGTCATATAAGTACTGTAGACAAGTACTGTAGGTAATGTTTTAATTGGGGAGTCGGCAAGAGAAATCTTAGATGGATTCGGTTCGGGTATCGGGTCGGCAAACGGGAGGAAAAAGACGTGAAGATTCATAAAATGGCGCTTGGGACGGCGCTCATGCTTTTGAGTGGGTACGCCTATGGCACCCAACTGCTGACGAACCCGGATTTTGAGACGGGATTGTTTTCGCCCTGGACCAACGACAATTCCGTGCAGCCGGTCGGCTCGTGGACGATCACGAGCACAGGCTGCCACGGCGGCACGTATTGCGTCACCGAGGTCGGCGACGTTGGATTGGTGCAGACGTTTTCGCCCATCAGCACTGCGGCGGTCACCAGCGTTAACTTCTGGATAGACCCTACTAATATGATCACGGTTGCGCTACTATACCAGGGAGGCGGTGTCGATAACTTCTTCTTCGTCCCCACGGGTGGTCAAGTAGGCGTGTGGAGCCAGATTGATGAGACGGCGAATCTTCGCTCCAGTGGGCAGTTGATCGGGATCGAGGTTATGGGTTTTAGCGGGTCTGCCACGAAGCTGGACGACTTTAGCATTTTGGCCACAGCGCCGGAGCCGGGAGCTTTCTGGCTTTTGGCAACGGGACTGGGAATGGTTGGCGGGATGGCCCGGCGGAAAAAGGGCGGTCGGAAGAGCTGAGCGTTTGACGGAGCCGCGAGTGGTCGCGGGAAGTTCGCCGTCAAACCTCAACAAGTCACCGGAGGGAAAATGATGAAACGCGTACTGGGAATGACTTTGTTGGGCATGGCGGTGCTGGCGCAGTCCGGCTTCGCTGCGATCAACGGCGGCAATGCCGCGATCTCACGGGCATTCACTGATGTGCCGACCGACTTTGCCGTAATCGATCTGAATGCTCCGATCAACGGCGCGGGACAGATTACGCAATGGCAGATCTTTGCAGCCAATACGAACGCGGTCGCGCTTCTGCTGTATCATCCCGCGGGCGGCGGCGTGTACAACCTGCTGGGGCAAAGCCCGCAGGCGACGCCGGTGGCGGGCCTCAATAACTTTACCCTTGCGACGCCGATCACGGTGCAGGCGGGCGATGTGGTGGGTCTGTTCTTTCCGGGCACTGCTTCGGTGCCGTTCGATCTGACGGGTCCGCTGCTGTTGGGCAACCTTACCGGAAGCGCCCTTCTGACGGCGACGGGCACGGGCATATCAACCCCCACGAATTCCTCGCAGAGGGTGTATTCGGTGAACGTTACGGGAAACCTCATATCGGCCACGCCGGTGCCTCCGTCGGTGATGCTGACGCTGGTCGGATTGGCGATGCTCGGCTTCTTCGCGGCGTCTCGCAAATTCGCCCGGGCTTAAGCGGGTGGCGATGCAATAGCACGGGCTGAATGCCTGTGCCGCGTTGTTCAGGTCCAAGGCCAACGGCTGTAAGCTGCCCACTATCCCGCGTCCAGTTTTTTCGCGCTGGTGGCAGTTTGATAGCATGATGGTTTGTTCGACCACGCGAGTCGAATCCTCACCAAATGCGCGTCTTCCGGTTTCACGAAATGGGTATCTTCCGGATTCACTAAATGCGAATCTTCCGGATTCTTGTACCAGCGGCGATTCTGCTGCTGCTGCTGGCCGATTGCCTGATTCTTTTCGCCTGCTACGCAGCGATCCCCTTTCAGAATTCGGGCACCGACCTTTTCACGCTGAACGATTTTCTATCGCAGCAAATCATCGTGGTGTTGTGCGTGGTGATTCCCGGCATGTACCTGAAAGGGCTTTACGAAGGCGTCTGGAATGCGACTCCGACAAGTCTGCTGCAGCAGATTGGCGGCGTGATCGGCATTCTAATGATTGCGCAGGCGCTGATCCGATACTGGGATGCGGATCTGGCGTTGCCCCCAGCGATCCTGATTCCGGGCAGCGTGCTGGCCGTGACAATGCTGTTTGCCGAACGGCTTTTGTTCAGTCTGGCGGTGCGGAAGCAGGTGGGAGCGCGGCGCGTCCTTTTCATCGGATGGTCGCCGACCATCGATCAACTGGCCGGCCATCTGGTGGCGCATCCGGAAGTGGGGTTTGTTCCGATTGGATATTTGAGCGACCGGCCATGCGAGAGCCAGGCATTGGAAAGAGTGGGGCCGCTGGCATCGCTGGAAGACGTGGCGGTAGAACGCGCGCCGGCGTGGGTAATTGTGGAGCGGCGCGAACTGATTCAAGCGGCCGCACTAACCGAGCTGCTGCAGTTCCGGTTTGAAGGCGTGCACGCGGAACTGGCTTCGCGTTTGTACGAGACGACACTGGGCCGCGTATGCATCGCGGAACTGGAGCCGGATTCGCTGCTGTTTTCCGGGTCGTGGCAGCCCGATGCGACGAACCTCGCGTTTCAGACGCTTTATTCGCGGCTGATCGCCGTGCTCGCGGGATTGCTCTTGCTACCGGTGCTTGGCATAACGTACGTCGCGCTGAAGCTGGGAGGCAAAGAGCCGACGTTGGCGGGCGAGACGCGCATTGGCATGAAGGGTGTGCCTTTTACGATGTACCGGCTGAGCTGGCGGGATTGGGGCCGCGACGCGACGGGAGTCGCGCGGCTGGTGTTTCGCCTGGGCGTGGACGCGCTGCCGCAGTTCTGGAATGTCCTGCGGGGTGAGATGTCGATCGTGGGTCCGGATCCCGAACGCCCCGAGCTGGCCGACCGGCTGAGCGCGGCGATTCCGTTTTACGCGCAGCGGCACGAGGTCCGGCCGGGGATGACGGGCTGGTCGCAAATTCGCTTTGCTGAAAGCGGCGGCGGTGAAAATGCGATCCAGCGGTTGGAATACGATTTGTACTACGTAAAAAACGCATGCCCCTCTCTCGATTTCAGCATCATTGTCCGATGGTTAAAGAGGGCATTGCGCTTTTTGAGTTAACGTGTTCGCAAAACTGTGAACCGTATAATGGTACGAGTGGCACAGGAGACCGAATCGGTTACGCTCCGCAGACTGCCCGACGGAGCCCAGGTTCGCGGGCCCCTGGAGCGGCGTCAGCAGGAGCCTTTGCGTGTTGTCGTCGGCACAGACGGCAGCGCGGCTGATTTTCCCGTGGGCGCGCCGGTTGAAGTGGGGTGCGACCGGGTTTTATATCTGGGCGAAGTGGTCGCCGTTCAAGGTTCCTCGATTGTGGTGGATGTGAAACATGCTCTGGATCGTGCCGCGCTGGCGGCGATACAGGATGTTTGGCAGAACGCGCCCGGTGTGCGGCGTCCGTCTTGAGGCACGCGCTGACAGCCGGCGAATCGGCTCGGGCTTGCGCATGATACCGGCCGAGGGAGGCTGGCGCCGGGTGCGCGCCATGGATCCCAGCTTGATCATACCGGACGTGCTGTGGGTATCCGGGACCGCGTTCATCACGGCCCTGGTGTTATCTCCAATTGTTCGCGACATTTTTCACGCCTATAACGTGGTGGATCGTCCCGATTACCGGAAGGTTCACGCGTATCCGATTCCGCGGCTGGGCGGGATCTCGGTGGGCATCGCGTATGCGCTCGCCCTGTTGACCGCACCGAATGCATTGGGGCAGGAATCGCTGTTCACGAAACTTCTGCCGGGCGCGGGGCTGGTGCTGGTGCTGGGGATCGCGGACGATTTCTTCAGCATTCCGGCGCTGTACAAACTGGCGGGCCAGATCGCAGCGGCCGCGGTGGCGTTTCTGAGCGGGCTGCGCATTGAGCGGATCGGCGATACACCGATCCCCTATTACGCGAGTTTTGCGGCCACTGTATTCTGGCTCCTGCTACTGATGAACGCGTTCAACCTGATCGACGGACTCGATGGGCTGTGCGGAGGAATGGGATTTATCGGCGCGATCGCTCTATTCGCGGCGGCACATATCCAGGCGAGGGCGTCGCTAGATCACGCGATGCTGCCGCTGGCGGGTGCGCTGCTGGGCTTTCTGTTTTATAACTTCAGTCGTGCGACGCTGTTCCTGGGAGATTCGGGAGCGCTGCTAATCGGCTATCTGGTTGGCGCCGGAGGAATCCTGTTGGTGGGGCAAACGCCCAGCGGCAGCACTCCGGTGAATCCGGTAGTGTCGGCCATGGTGGTCGCGGTGCCGCTGTTGGATGTCGCGCTTTCCATATCGCGGCGATTCCTGGGCAAGCGGCCGATCTTCGGCGCGGATCGCGGGCACATTCATCATCGCCTGCTGGATTCCGGCAAAACGGCGCGCGGCGCGGTGCTGAACCTGTATTTGTGGGCGGCGCTGGGGGCGGGTTTCGCGATATTGCTGATGCTGGGAACGGCTCCGTGGCACGCGCTGGTGCTGTTCGTCTGCGCGGGCGTTATCCTCGCCGGTATTCGATCGCTGCGGTACCCTGAGTTCAGCATGGCAGCGAAGCTTCTTTTGGGTGAATTCCGGACGGCGGTGCAGAGAAAAGAGCGCGTTGCGATCCTCGCCACGAACATCGCGCGCACCAGAAGCGAAGAAGAATGCTGGGACACGCTGGCGGAGTTCGGCTCTAGTGCCCATTGGGCGGAACTGGCGTGGATGAAAGACGGGGAAGTGAAGCGTAAGAACGTGCTGACCGGTGACGCCGTGCGTGATTGGTCCTTCCGCGTGGCGCTGGCGGCGGGCGATGCACTGGTGGTGCAGGGAAGCTTTGGCTCGAAAACTGCCGCGGTGGACATGATGGATTTCGCGCAAGCTGTGCGCGACGCGATCGGCGCTGCGTCGGCGGGCTGGCAGCGATAGGCGATCCATGGGCCAGCGAGCGCTTCGATCCCGATTCCTGGTGAAACTGCTGGAGCTGTTGCTGGTAGCGATGGGCATCGCGGCGGCCATGGCATCCTACGCGATGCTGTTCCCGCTGAACTTCGCGCAACTGACACGCGATGAATTGCTGCTGGGCTTCGGGTTGTCGCTAGCCGCGTTCTGGTGGGCGCTGTTCCTGAGCGACGAAGGCGGCCTGCCGAAGCCCCAGGAAGTGCTGCGTGTATTCTTTCTAGGGACCGGACTCAGTTTCATTCTGCATGCGATCCTGAACTATTTCCAGCTCTTGACGCGGAGCTTCTTCCTGGTTGTGGTGGGTGGCGCTCTGGCGTCGCTCCTGCTGGCGCTGGGGCGGCAGTGGATATACAGGCAGGCGCAGGACGGCGGAACCGGAGTTGTGACCATCGGCTTCACACCTGTCATCGAACAACTGGTGTGCGCATTGGGCATGAAGATTGTAGGCGTGCTGGGGGCGGCGCCAGCCGAAGTACCAGACGGCATCGCGATGTTGGGAGAACCGGAGCAAATCGAAGAGGTGGTGGCCCAACTCAATCCGAGCCAAGTGCTGGTGGCATCGCCCCGATGGCAGGATACTGCTTCGGCGGCGAGCCTCCTGCGGCTGCGATTCCGCGGCGTGACCGTTAGCGATATGCCAGCGGTGTACGAGCAGGTTTTCGAGCGGATTTATTGCCAGGGTCCTGCTCCCGTGGAGATGCTGCTGTCTCCTGATCTTCTGGTGGACAGCCGGACTATGGCCGTGCAGGCGGTATACACGAATTTGATCGGGCTATTTTTTCTGCTTGCGGCGTTGCCGGTGCTGGCGCTGGTGAGCGTGGCGATCTTGCTGGCTGGAAACCGGTCCGCGTTCGCGAGCGTAGAGTGTTCGGGATTTCGAGGAGTGCCATTTTTGCTTTACGGCTTCCGGACGCAGAAACCCGACGGCTCCGGCGAGCTGTCGCCTATCGGGAAAATCATCACGCGGCTGCATCTGGTGAGGCTGCCGCAACTGATCAATGTGGTGCGTGGAGAAATGGCGCTGGTGGGTCCGCAACCGGTGCGGCGGGAATTCGCGCAACGGCTGGCGGAGATGATGCCGTTTTATTCGCTACGCAATTTTGTGAAGCCGGGCGTGATGGGGCACGATCACGGTGCGCGCTCCACGCAGAAGGCTCCGGTGGATGAGTTGAAGCGAATCGAGTACGACCTTTATTACATCAAGTGCGCCTCGCCCATTTTCGATCTGGAGATTGTCGGCCGGTCTCTCCTCCTGCGCGGGCAGGCGGGGCTGGAACCGCAGGGATCGGTCGGACGGGGTCTGTAGACGCACATGCCGGTCGCCATCCTGCTGCTGGCCGTTGGTTCGGCGGCCGTGCTCTATATATTGATCGGGTACCCGCTCCTGCTGAGACTGTTGCCGGCGCGCGGCAAGCCTCCCGTTCGAAAAGATCTCAATCATCAACCGACGGTATCGGTGATCGTGGCGATCTATAATGGCGCCACGTATCTGCGCGCGAAGATGGAGACGATTTTCGCGCTGGATTATCCGCCGGAGCGATTGCAGATCATCGTGGTTTCCGACGGATCGACGGACGAATCGGAAGCCATGGTGCGGGCCTATGCCGATCGCGGCGTGGAGTTGTATGTGCAGCCGCACGTGGGGAAGGCGAGCGCGGTGAATCTGGCGCTGGAACACGCGACCGGCGAGATATTGTTTTTAACCGATATCAGGCAGCCGCTGGATTCGATGGCGCTGCGGCATCTAGTGGCGAATTTGGCGGACGCCACGGTGGGCGCGGTGACGGGCGAGATGCGCCTGTTGAAGAGCGAAGCCGGCGAGCAAGCGGACATGGACTTATATTGGCGCTATGAAATTTGGGCGCGCGGCCGGCAATCGGCGATCGATTCGTTGTTCAATACGACGGGATGCATTTACGCGATGCGTCGCGCACTGGCGCAGCCGATGCGTCCCGAGACGCTGAGCGACGATGCGGCGCTTCCGCTGGGAGCATTCTTTCGAGGCTATCGCATCGTCTTCGATCCCGAGGCGATCGCCTACGACTATCCCGCGCTGCCGGGAACAGAAGGCCGCCGGAGATTTCGCAACCTCGCGGGATTATGGCAAACATTCGCGTGGAACCCGCAATTGTTCACGCAGAGCCGCATGCGCTTTCATTTTTTGTCGCACAAGTTCGGGCGGCTGATGCTGCCGTGGGCGCTATTGCTGGTGCTGGGAGCAAGCATCGCACTCGGCATAACGGGGGCGCAATGGTGGCCGCTGATCGCGGAAGCGGCGCTGATAGGTCTGGCGTGTATCGACGGAATCATTCCGAAAGGATTTCCCCTGAAGCGGCTGACATCGCCCGCGCGGACGTTCCTGGTGATGAACAGCGCGTCGCTGCGCGCTATACAGGTGTTCTTCCGCAAACCAGAAAAGTTATGGGTGCCTACGAAAGTGGAGGCGAGCGAACAGCCGGTCGCGGGAAGCAACGGGAGCCGCTGATAATATGCGTTGGCGCAGTCCCGCAGAGATCACATTCCGGCTGCATCAGGAGGCTCGCAATCTAGCCCTGCTCGCAAGCCCTCCCAGATTGCCCGCAGACGCGGAACCGCGCGCACCGCTTCCGGCTCCGGAATTCGCCGTGGGCGCGTTGCGAGGTACTGCCTGGGCGGAGGCGGTTACTGTTTGGGCGGATCAAATTGTGGCGCACCGCTTCCCGCTGCTGGGGATAGAGATCGATACCGGTCCTGAGATCGCCTGGCGGAGAGACTATGCGAGCGGCAAAGAAACAGGCCCCGGATACTTTCGAAGAATCCCGTATTTAGACGCTTCGATCGCGGGCGATCATAAAATCATTTGGGAGCTGAACCGTCACCAGCATTTAGTTCTGCTGGCGCAGGCCTATCTGCTGACCGAACGGCGCGAGTATCTGGATGAAATCGGATCGCAACTGGACTCTTGGTTCGTGTCCAATCCCATGCACCGCGGGATCAATTGGGCCAGCGCATTAGAGGTAGCGTTCCGGTCACTATCGTGGATGTGGCTGGACCATCTGGTCGGCAAAGACCTGGGCGAAGCGCGGCGGAGGCGGCTGAGGACGGGTCTTTACCAGCATGCTTTCCATCTTGAAGCGAACCTTTCCGTATATTTTTCCCCGAACACGCATCTGTTGGGAGAAGCTGTCGCGTTGCACGCTCTGGGGCTGATGTTCCGTGGCACCAAAGCCGCCGAGCGATGGGAACAAGTGGGAACGCGAATTGTCGCCGAAGAGATGCAGAGGCAGGTGCGCGCTGATGGAAGTCACTTCGAGCAATCCAGCTACTATCACGTCTACGCGCTGGACATGTTTCTTTTCCACGCGATTTTGCGTACGCCCGACGAACCATATCGCCGCGGTCTGAAAAACATGGCGGTGTATCTGGAGGCGCTGATTGGTCCGTCCCGTGTGCTTCCCCTGATGGGAGACGACGACGGTGGCCGATTTTTTCATCCCTACGGACGTCGCGATCATTTCGCAAGAGCCACGCTCGCGACCTGCGGTTGTTTTCTGAAACGTGCCGAATGGATTCGTTCCCGCGATAACCTTCAAGACATTGCCGTGTGGTGGCTGAAGCCTGAGGCATGTCCGCAGCGAATCGATGCGGAAATTCCGCGCGGCGATTCCGTACGTTTCAAAGACGCCGGAATCGTGGTGATGCGGACCGGAGCCGCGCACTGCATTGTGGATGCGGGACCGTTCGGTCCGTTCCGCGGTGGTCATAGCCACGCGGATACCTTGAGCATCGTCGCGTCGCTGAATAGCTCAGCTCTGCTGGTCGATCCTGGCACCTATAGCTACAGCGATCCGCGCTGGCGGAACGCATTCCGGGGAACGGCCGCGCACAACACGGTTCGTATCGGCGGTCTGGATCAGGCTCAACCGGCGGGTCCGTTTGGCTGGCAGGCGCCGCCCAGAGTGGAGATTCTGGAATGGCGAACGGAGGCCGCCGCGGATTTTCTGGACGCGGCTTGTTCCTACCGCGGCTTTCGCCATCGCCGCCGCGTATTTTTCCGTAAGCCCGACCTGCTGTTTGTCATCGACGAAATTGAGGGCCAGCGGATCGAAGCCGAACAGTTCTGGCATCCCGGGGACGAGGTCGTCGTGGATGGGCCGGGTTATTTTCGGATCGGCCAGGCAGGCGCGCTGATCACCGGCAGCGAAGCGGAACTAAGCCAGGGCGGGGAATTCGGCTGGAGATCCCCGGCCTATGGCGCGAAGGAAGCCGCGCCTGTCATTGTGTCGCGACGAAAGGGCGAAGGCGTCGTCCGGTTCGAATCAGTTCTCAGTTTTTCGTCCGAATTAGCGGGCGCAAAACTCACAGTGCAGCTTTCGGAAGATGGCGAGCTTACGATGTCGCTTGACGGCGCTGTGAAACTCGCTGTGACGTTTCCTAAAACCGGGCTGCCGCGAGTGCAATCACTTTGACGCCGGCCCATTCAATGCGTTCTCGAAAGCCGTAGCCACAGCATCCCACGAATACAAGCGGGTGATCATTTCAAGAGCCTGATCGCTGAGCCGCTTTCTTTCGGCGGCGTCGTCCAGAAGCGCGACGCAGCTTTCCGCGAACGCTTCCGGTGAATCCGCGATCCGAATCGTCTCGCCGTCGCGGGCGCCGAGCCCCTCCGCGCCCACAGCCGTTGAGACCACGGGAATGCCCGCCGCCATCGCTTCGAAAATCTTCAACCGCGTACCGCCGCCAATGCGTAACGGAACGATCGACACCTTGGCGCTCCATAGCCAAGGCCTGACATCGGGCACCGTTCCGGTGACTTGGACGCCGGGATATTGCTCGGCAAGCTGCTGTACGGAGCGCGGGGGCCGTCGCCCCACAATGGCGATGGTGCAATCGGGCTTGCGCCGCAGCAGCAGCGGAAGAACCTCGCGCTGAAACCAATCGATCCCGTCGATATTCGGCGCCCAATCCATGGAGCCGACAAACACGAGATCGGCTGCGCTCAGGACCGGCGGCCCTGGCTTGAAGTATTCCGCGTCGACGCCTGTGGGTACGGCTTCCACGTGCGGTAGGCGATACCAGTCCTGAATCAGCGCGGCATCGGAATCGGAGACGGCGATCACCTTCCGCACTTTTCTCGAAACGTCGCATTCATAACGAAACATCGCGATCGGCTTGTTGTTTTAAATAGAAACGGCGGATGGCGTCGGACGCATGCTCGGTGCGGCGTTTCCAGATCACCGCTTCGACGTTGTGCTGGAACAGCACGCAGGAAGCGAGGTCGGGAATGTTGGGAGCGGGCAATAGAAAATCGCAGACGACGTGGTCGAAGTGCTCCTCCCGGGTGAGCCGCTCCATCTGCGCCCGCATCGCCGGAGAGACGCAGCGCTGGATGGCGACGGGTATGGAAGAAAATAAGCCGGCCATCAACTCGACGAGGAAGCCGGGGGACGATTTATCGGTCAATTGAAAATCGATGGGATATGCCTTCGAACAATATTCCGATGCGCGCTGAACGCCTTCAGGCTCCTTCGGATCGTGGAAAGCGACGTAGTGAATTTCGTGGCGGCGATGGAGGCAACGCAGCAATTCCAGAGTTCGTATCTGGCCGCCTCTGGTTGTGGGATGGAGAAAATCTGTTTTCACCCATAAAATCTTCATATTTTGGAAGCCACCGGCTCGGGAACGGGCTGCCGCCAGCGCTCCTCGCGACCGGTGATGAAAGTGTCGCCCCAGATTTGAAGATTGAGCAGCCGCCACAGGCGATCGGTGGCATCTTCAAACCCGCTTTGATGACGTTCGATCAGAGCGTTCACCGCATCCAGGTTCAGATAGGACGCGGCAAATCCGTCGCGCGCGCGTAGAGCGTCCCAAAAAGGTTTAGCTTTCGGATCGCGGAACCACGACGTGAGCGGCGTGGGAAATCCCATCTTGGTGCGGTACAGGATGCCGGAAGGAATCAGATCCTCCACGGCTTTCTTGAGAATGTACTTCTGCGTGTTCCCGTGAATTTTCAAATGGTCGGGCACACGCATCGCGAACTCAACGAAGGGATGATCGAGGAAGGGAACACGGCTCTCGATGGAGCACGCCATGCTCATCTGGTCCTGCTTCATCAGCAGTTCGACGAGATATGTTTTCTGGTCCGCGTAGAGCATTCGCTGCAAGCTGGATGATGCGGGCCGCCGCGACCAGTAGCGCATGTAATCCCCATAAACGTTCGTGGGAACAGTCCCTAGCAGATCCTTCTGCTGATCGGCCGAAAACGCGCCGTAGAAATTGTCCAAATAAACCGATTCGAGACTCTCGTCGCGCCCGACGAAAGTATGATTCAGCTTCCGGCGCAACGACGCGGATAGTAGAGAGCTGTCCGCAATCTGGCCGCGTACCCAACGGCGGACCGCCGGTGGAACAATGCCGTAAGCTCGCATGGCCTTTTCGTTGAGCAGTTGCCATGAATAGCGCTTGTAGCCCGCGAAAAGCTCGTCGGCGCCCTCGCCCGTCAGCACCACCTTGACCTGCTGGGCCGCCAGCCTGGAAACAAAATACAGCGAGACGCTGGAGGGCCACGCGATGGGCTCGTCTTCATGCCAAATCATTCCGGGAAGCGCCTGGAAGAAATCATCCATGCCGATCACGGTCTCGTGATGATCCGTTCCGATCGCATGGGCGACCTCGGCGGCGTAGGACAGCTCGCTGAATTCCTTTTCGCGATAGCCGACGGAAAATGTTTTCACCGGGCTGGATGTTTTACGTTTGATCAAAGCCGCGATGGCGCTGGAATCCACACCGCCGCTGAGGAACATGCCGAGCGGCACGTCACTCATCAGGCGCGTCTCAACCGCTTCTTCCAGACGGGCCCGGCATTCGCGAATCCATTCGTCATCGCTGCGCCTCTCTGGACTTCCGGGCTCGGGAACGTCCCAATACTGCTGGATGCGAGGTTCAGGCCTCTGCTCATTCAAATCGAGCGAGAGCCGGTGTCCGGGCATCAGCTTGCGGACGTTACGAAAAAGCGTGCCGTCTCCCGTTAGATATCCCGCAGCGAGGTATTCAGGAAGCGCTTCGTCGCGAAAGGAAGCGGAAAGCGCCGGATGCTGTAGCAACGCCTTTATCTCCGACGCGAAGGCGAATACGCGGCCGTCCCAGAAATAGTAAAAAGGCTTGATGCCGAGGCGGTCGCGCGCGCAAAACAGGACGCGCGAGGTTTTATCCCACAGCGCGAAGCTGAACATGCCGCGAAAACGCTCTACGCATGCGGGCCCATAACGCCGGTAGGCGTGAAGGATGGTCTCCGTATCGCTTTTCGTCCGATACTCGGAACCTTGCTGTTGCAGTTCGTGGCGGATGGCGGCGTGGTTAAAAATTTCGCCGTTGTATATCAGCCATAACGCCTGGGATGCGTCCGCCATGGGCTGCTGGCCGGTGGCGAGATCGACAATGCTTAGCCGGCGGTGGCCCAGATGGGCGTGCCGATCCTCGTAATATCCGAAGCCGTCGGGTCCGCGGTGAGCGATCCGGTCCGTCATGCGCCGGAGAATCGAGCCCGGCGCGTCTTCAGACGCGACTGTCAGGTAGCCGGCGATTCCGCACATAGTTTGGGATTCGAGCGTTCACAGCCTGAGCAACAGGACGCGTCGAAGGGGTAAAGTTGACTGCCCCGGCGAACGGACGACTCGACGGAGAAGCGCTGACCGCCCCAGCAAACTGACGCCTTACCGGAGAGGCCGGGACCTGTTGTTGCAAGGGAACAGCCGCCAGCGTCGCCTTAGCGTTCTTGCGAAGGGCCATGTCAAAAGCCTGCACCACGCCCGCGAGCAGCGGCAAATGGAAACTATACGCATAATTTCCGAAAGCCGCGCATACCGTAAAAACAACCAGGGCCATAAATAAAGCGGCAGCCATTCGAGTTGTGACGATGCGCTTCGGGTCGCGGCGCGAACGGTAATAGATGGTGATGGTTCTTTTAAAGCAGTAGAACAAAATGGCAAAACAGAGGATCACCGCCGGTATACCGGCTTCGCTCCCCATCTGGCTGAAGCTATTATGCGCTTCATGCCAGGTCTGAAACTCACCCTGCTCTTTTTGTTCTCCCGCCAGCGCGACGCTGAAGATGCCGGGGCCCACGCCCAAAAGCGGGTGCTCGAACATCAGCCGGACGCTCTCCTCAAAAAGCATTTTCCGGGCGCGGGTTGATTCCACCGCGCTCACTTCGTCTTCCGACATCGCGGCGTCGACTGAAGTTCCGTTAAAGACGGTGGCATAGCGTAGAAAGACACTGTTGGAGACCGTGGCAATTGCGAGGACGGCAACTAAAGCTGTAACGAGCAGCAGTTTCATTTTTGTCTTGGTTTTCCCCAGCGCCAAAACAATCAGAAAGCAGACCGCGATCGTCAACACCGCCGCCCGGGATCCCGTCCGAAGCGTCAGCACCAACGCCAAGCCAGTAGCCAGGATGCACACGCCGCCCTTCCAGCTCAGCAGAGACCCGCTCTGGATTATAAAGACCGCAAAGGGAATCAAGAGCATCATCGCGAATGCCAGATCATTGGGGTTGCCCAGGCTCCCGAAGGCGCTCGCATCCCGGCCCTGGATTTCGGAATGAAACGCCACCGTGGTGAAAAGGATCGGCAACAGCGAAAACCCGAGAGTGTAAAACATCTTGCGGCACTGCTGTAAATCCGAAATCAGGCTGGGTATGAGAAGCGCGGTGAGAAAGGAAATCGACCAGTTAAACACGATCAATCGAGCGCTGCCTCCGCGCCATTGGCTGGACACGGTGGCGATGAGGAACCAGCCGGTTAATACCGATAGCAGCAGGACGATGGGAGTCTTTACGGATTCGATCAGCCCACCTCCGATGATTGCCGCGAGCAGGCATATCGGGAGCAGGAACACCATCAGCCGGGGATTGATGCCTAGCACACCGGGCAACATCTCTACCGCGCGACTAGCCAAAAGGAATATATAAACCAGGAAAAGACCCGTGGCAAAAGCGTGCGGGGACCGGATCGCCGCGGGCTTGGCCTGAAGCGTGGGGCTCGGTACAGCCGCCATTCGAAATGCTGCGGGTTGAGTAACGTTCACAGATTACCCTTGGTATGTCGCGGAGAACGTCGAGTTAAAAAACTCCCCGATAGCGTGCACCACCACGTTAGCATATTCGGCAGATTCGGCCTCGAACTTAAGGTGTGGGACTCCTGCGCGTCTTGAGGCTTATACTTAGTTGTTCTACTGAGCCCAAACCAACCCGATGGCCGCACCCTCATCGCTCGGGGCGCGGGTGTGAGCTTTCGGTAGTGCTCAGGCTTGAAACACGGCCACGACCTATGTCCACGTTCTCTATCTGGGAAAGAAAGAAGCATCCGTCCGATGAATTGTTCGTATTCGCGCGCCAAATGAAGTCCTCCCTTCGTCCAACTTCTGTTAACGATCTCGGCGCGCTTTCCAAATTTCTTGCGCGTGCGTTCAACACAAGCCCCAGCGCTCCTTTTCTGAATCCGGACCTGATGGCGTGGAAATATTGGGATCGGCGGGACGACTGGTCCGCTCCCCGCAGCTATGTACTTGAGCGGGAGGGCGCCATCGTCGCGCACGCCGGCATCTGGCCAATCACATTCGGCGCTGGTTCGGACGCCGTGCGCGGCATTCAAATGATCGACTGGGCTTCCTCTAAGGAGTGGCCGGGCGGAGGCCTCGCGCTGGTGCAGAAGCTCGGGGCGATGTTTGATTTCATCTACTCGATCGGAGGATCGGAGATGACGCAGAAGGTGCTTCCTGCTTTCGGTTTTGCCGCGTTAGTACAAGAGTGGAGGGGAGTTCGCCCGCTTTGGCCCCTGCGGCAGGCGCTCACTCACCAAACCCGCGATTGGAAACTGCTGCCCCGGCTGCTCCGAAACCTGGCGTGGGCCATGCCCCGGGCAGGCAATCCGAAAAGCGGCTGGAGTGCCGTTGAGATTTCTCCCCGGGATATTTCAGTGGAGCTCGATCGATCTCAAATTTTCGGCTCGCGCCCCGCTGCTTTTTTCGAATATCTTCTGCGCTGTCCCACCGCGCGCTTTAGTCTTTACGGAATTGTCGAGGGCTCCGGCAGAACACAGAGCGGCGCGCAGATGGGCCATTTCGCGATCGGTGTTGTGCGAGGGCAGGCAAGAGTGGCAGGCATCTGGTTGCCAGAACCCACGCAGGAATCGCGGGCCGCGGCTTACAGGTTGGCCCAACAGGCGGCTCTCCGTTTGAAAGGAGTTTATGAGATCGTCGCGGCCGGTACGGATGACTCCAGCCGCCAGGGCGCCGAGCAGGCTAGTTTCCGCATTATGCAAGGCCCTCCGGTTTATGTACTCGACAAAAAAAAGAAGCTCCCAGCCCCGCCGGAGCTGCAGTTTCAACTTTGCGACGACGATGCAGCGTTCCTCGACACTGGAGCGGTCTCTTACTGGAGCTGAGCCTCGCGCTCGAGGTACTCGACCAGCAATTTATCGCGCGTGATCATCCAGGCGATGCGGCGTCCGCCAAACGCGACGGCCGGCTGAGGACGCCGCAGTAGCAGCGCCTGGTGCGTCTTCATATTCACGATTTGTTGCTCGAGATCGTCTACTTCGAAGCAGAGGTGGTGCAAGCCGCCGCCCTTCTCAAGAAAGCGCGCGACCGGCGACTCGCCGGGTAACGGTTCAACCAGCTCTAACGAAGTAGTTCCCGATTCAAATTCCAGGAACAGGACACGGGCCCGTTGCGTTGCGTCGGTGAATGGTTCCGAAACCGAGCTCGCGGAGAGCGTCGCCGTCCAGCGCTTCACACTCTCCGCGATGGACGGAACCACGTACCCCACATGATGGAGCGAAGGCTCACGCACCCGTCGAGATCTCGCTTATCCGCTTCGCGATCGCTTCAAAGCTGGTCGCGCCCTCGAATTCTTCGAAGTCGGCGTCTATCCCGAACTCCTCACCAATTAAAGTGATGAGAGTCACCTGAGCCACCGAATCCCACTCCTTGGTATTCTCAGCGCTTGCCGCGAAGCACTGGCGGGGATCCATTTGAGGAAACGCCAGCACGAAGCAGCGGGCTAGCTTTTCTCTGACATTGTCCATGTATTGGTCACCTTATGAAATAGGGGTGGGCAAGACGCGGCGAAAACCTCCGCCGAAAGATCCAATTCGCGCGCGGTCATGCGGTCCGCCGAAAAGAA
The DNA here is from genome assembly GCA_963699945.1 of Terriglobia bacterium. GTDB lineage: Bacteria > Acidobacteriota > Terriglobia > Bryobacterales > Bryobacteraceae > Palsa-187. The sequence continues at coordinate 127,203 of CAVOVW010000005.1, read as the reverse complement.
CCGGCCGAAGAACGATTGCAATGGGCCGTTGCGTTCCGTTGGCGTGAAACGAAACCGGATCACGGAAACCCCGGACTCCGCGAACAACTGCTTGAGCAACTGGAATTCGATATGCCGCGAAAAGGCCCGGCAGCTCATCACCCAGATATCGACAAGCAGCCGCTCATTCTCCCTGTATCCTCCCACGACGGCGATCCGCCCCAGTGGTCCGAATCGGTCTTTATAGGAAACGGTGGTCAGAAATGCGCCCGGCCGCTGAAACTGCGATTTCCATTCTGCCTCGGAGTAGCGCACGCCGTTGAGATTGAATTGGTTCGTCTTGTTGACAAGCTCGAAAGCCCGCTCATCGTCTTCCGAACACTCCAGCGTGACCTCTGCATTGAGGCGGGAGAGAAAATCGGGCGACGCTTCGGTGGAAGCTTCTTCCTGCAAGCGTCGCGCCCGCGCGAAGGCTTTCGAGACGCAGGCGGTCTTCCTCCCGCACGGCGTCCTTTCCGAAGCGGGTCCTTAGCTGCTTGATGAGCGACAAGATCCCCGCAGGATCGTCGGAAGGAAACTGCAGGCATTCCATGTCCGGATATTTCTCTGAAACCTCTGCCAGCTCCATGGGACTATCGTCCACAAAAACGACGCTGTCCGCACCGATGTTCCACGTTTTCAGGATTCGGCCGACGGCTTCGGACTTCGCGCCCCAACTTACTTCAACGGGGAAAATCTGATCGGGGGCGAGTAGGAGATCCGTGCGCCGGAGGGCGGCGTCTACACGGTCCGCGTCGTTTTTCGAGGCGATCGCCAACAGGATGCCGGATTCCGCCAGGGAAGCCAGCGTTTTTTGATAGAGCGCATGGGCTTGGGCTCCGCCTTCGAGCGACCAGGCAACACCGTCTACACCAACGTCGCCGAGGATGCCCTTCCAAAGCGTGTTGTCGAGATCCGTGATCAATCCCTTCTTCGGCGCCTGCGGAAAGAGGCAGCTCACGCTCCCTTGCGCCACAGCATCGGTATGGCGGAGCGAATAGGGGAAACCAGTCGCAAGGTCCATCTTGACGTCCAGCCTCGCAGCAGGATCCGACGTTGCCGCGAGCGTCGCAGCGTTCAGCAGTCTTATTCCCTTCCGGCTGCAAACCCTCTCCAGAAAACCGATCAGGATACCGCCGAGGCGAAGCTCGAAAGCACTTGTTTGATCGGGCGGCAAGTAAGTGAGCGGCGGAAGAGCCAGAGTTGGCTCCACGACGGCCACGGGCATCGCGCGCCCCAACGCGACCAGGTGCTCTTCGAGACGCCGGCATTTGTCGTCGACCTGCGGCACGACATCATCGAGTGTTTGCGCATCCCAGCCAGCCGAGCTACGGTAGCCAAGCCGCGGATCCAGATCGCTCCACTCGATCACAACAATGGCGCCTTCTCGTCACCCTGACTGGCCCGTTGAATATTGCCATCCAGATCATCGTAGAGGCCCGTTTGGACGGCGAAAGCATCGTCCGGGAATCTCAACCTGAGACACGCTTTCACAAAAATCTCAAGATGCAGCGGCGTGAATCCGCACAGCAAATGCACACGCCTCTGCCGTCCTGCGGCAGGTCGACCGATAATTTGCAATGCTTCTCCGAGGCGCATGAACTCTATTTTAACGTTCGTTATATGTGCAGACCCGCGAGCGATTCCACACCATATTGATGATCGGTGGAACTATCGAACGGTATGCGGCGAATCTCAAGCCGCTCTGCGTGAATCGTATTCAATCCTGGGATGGTGGTCACCGCGGAAGTGAAGCCTGCCTCGCGCACACAGCGGAGCGCGGCCTCGCCAATATCGATCGCACGTCCATTCGGATAACAGAAGTGGCGGACGGGAAGGCCCAGCCGCTCCTCGATCCGCTTCCGGGCGCCGCTGATTTCGCGATCCAGCTCGCCTCCACTCGCGACGCGCGACAGAATCGGATGAGTGTCGGTGTGGCATCCGATTTCCACGTCTTCCGAGGCCACCGCACGCAACTCCTCCCAGCTCATCGGCGCGCGGGCGGCGGGCGGGACGGCCGGTATTTCGACGCCGCAAAGATCGCCGAAGCCGTCCAGGAAACGCAGCCGTTCCTCGTTAGGTACCTTCTTCAAAAAATCACGCAAACGGTGACCTGCTTCCGTGCGCCCTTCGGGTCCCGTTAACGTGAGCGTTAACGCTTGGCCGTCAATATTGGCCTGAATACAATCCTTCGAAGTACGCTGTAGCCCAAAATCGATCTGGTCGGGCCACAGCCACAGCCGTCCATCCGCGAAGCCGGCCACCACATAGAGAGTGGTAGGAATTCGATGCCTCCGAAAGATCGGATGCCCGTGAAGCAGAAAATTTCTGTAGCCGTCATCGATGGTGATGGCGACGGAATTATCGGGCAGCTCTTTCCCGTCTTCGATCGCGGCGGCGACGGCCGAAATCGAAACCGGATGGAAGTGACGAGTGATGTGCGAGCACAGCGCGTCCATGTTGCCCTGGTCCCGCTCGTGGAACGAATGGAACATCAGGACGCCGAATTTTCGGCGATTGACGCGGCGCAGAATGGACAATCCGCCCATATTGTGAAGCGTCACTCTTGCTGCTTTCGCCGGTTGCATGATCCAGGGGCTCTCTTAATTAAGCTCGGTTCGCGATGAATATCGATTCGCGATGCACCTGTGTAGAGTCTTGATTTAGTTGGTGGCGCGGAACGTACGGGTAGATCCCCGATGTCGCGCTCCCCCACGTTAACATATTCGGCAGATTTCGCTCTGACCGTGACATGCGGGCTGAAGCGTTGACGCTCAAATGTTTCGCGGGAAACGGAGCGCATGTTATCCTGCGGCTTATGGAGAGTACCGATACACTCCCCGGGCTCCCCACTGTAAGCGTCATCGTTCCGGCATATCAGGCGGCGGGGTTTATCAGGAATACGCTGGAATCGATCCTGGCTCAGACCTTCCAGGACTTCGAACTCATTGTTATAAACGATGGTTCTCCCGATACGGAAGATCTGGAGCGGATCCTCGAACCCTACCGGCATCGCATCATTTATGTGGTGCAGGAAAATCAAGGCCTCGCGGGAGCTCGCAACGCCGGCATTCGTGCGTCGCGAGGCGAATTTATCGCCCCCTTGGATGCAGATGATCTCTGGGCTCCCGATCATTTGGCGGTCCAGGTCAGTGCGCTGCGGGCGGACCCGTCCATCGACATGATTTACAGTGACGCTCGCATCTTTGGCGACGTTCCGGAAGCGGGCAGGACATTGATGGAGTTGAGTCCTTCACAGGGCGATGTCACCCTGGAAAAGTTGGTAACTCGGGAATGCGTGGTGAACGTGTGTGTCTGCGTGATTCGCAAGGAAATTCTAATCCGCGCGGGCCTGTTCGATGCTACGCTGCGGCGTACCGAAGACATCGATATGTGGCTGCGCATCATGATGCACCGCGGCCGAATCACGTATCATCGGCAAGTGTTGGGCTTCTATCTGCGCCGTCCTGGAAGCTTGTCCTCGGATTTCAGGGCCATGCTTGAAAGTTATATGGGGGTACTTTCGAAGATCGCGCAGAGTCCCCTCTTAACCGCCTCCCAGCGGGACGTTGTGGAGCGGCAAATCCCGCGAGAGCGTGCCCGGCTGGAGGCCGGACTTGGGGAAAGAAGCCTTTCTGACCGGCGACTCGGCGGCGGCGATTCGTCACCTGAAGCGTGCAACGAAGCGCAACGTTCCGCAAGAATCGCCTTGGTATTGCTGCTCTTTCGGGTCGCGCCGGCTTCGCGAAGGCGCTCTATTCGTGGCGTCACCGCAGCATAACTTCAAGCCTCCCTCGTGAGCGATCGCTGCCTGCCGACGAATGATGAGTCCCGACAATTCGGCCGATCCTCACGACCCATCCCGTTTGCCGGTTCGGACAAACCGTTCTGGTCCGTAATGATTCCCGCGTACAATTCCACAAAATATCTGGAAAAAACGCTACGGAGTGTATTGGCCCAAGACCCCGGACCAGAAATAATGCAGATTGAAGTTATCGACGGTTGCTCCACGGTCGATCTTCCAGAGGCGTTTGTACGACGCATCGCCGGCGACCGAGTTAGCGTGTTCCGCCACACCAAGCCTCTGTCGATGGCGGCCAATTGGAACTCGTGCATTGATCGCGCCCGCGGAGAATGGGTTCACATTCTGCACACGGACGATTTTGTGCTGCCCGGATTCTATTCGCGTTTGCACACGCGCTTGCCAATCCCACCGATGCGGGCGCCGCCTTCACCCGGTGGACAACGGTCGATGAGAACGACCGCATTCTGCAGCCGACCGCGCCGCTGGCGCAGGCGGCGGGTATCCTCCCCGAGTGGCTGGACGTGCTGGCGTCCGGGCAAATGATCCAGTTTGCGGCTATGGTCGTGCGCAAGTCGGCCTATCAGGAAGTGGGGCCCTTCAGCTCCGAACTGGTTTTCGCGTTGGATTGGGAGATGTGGGTCCGTATCGCGGCGCGCTATCCGATTTGGTATGACCCGGAGCTGCTGGCCTGCTACCGTGTCCACGCGAATTCGGAAACGTCGCGGCTACATCGCGCCGGCGAAAGTACAGCGGACGACAGCAAAACCATTTCCGTCATTACGCGTTATCTGCCCGTCGCGAGCAAGGCGCGAAGCGCGCTTGCTATGCGCCTGTTGGACAACGCTAAGTCGCTGCTGGTGTATCAGCGGCCCGCTGACGCCCTGAAGTCGGCTGTATCTGCTTTGCGGCTGGAGCCTTCGCCGCGGGTGGCCGCGGCCGCTGTACGGCTGCTGGGATGGACCATGTTCCATACCGCTCGAGCCGGGATGCAAGCGGTTGGCATTTTCCGGCCAAGCGGCCTTCAGGCGATCAAACGCGGTAGGCGATCAACTCAATCTCTTCCCCCCACTTGAGAAAGGGAGAACCCGCTTTTTCAAGCAGGTTGAATGATTCCCGCCCGACGCGCTGAGAAAGACCCGGTTTGAACTCTGCATAGAAATTGCCCGCCTGTCGAACGGCATGGGCGTGTTCCCACTCCCTGCGCGCCCGCCGCGCCAGCGTTCGAACCGATTGCACACGCAGCAGTTTGGTCGACCGGCAGATGGATTCCAAAGATTTCGGGGTCAGCAGGTTCAAATGGCGGGGCGGATCCAGGGCATGCCAATCCTGTCCATACGTCCTGCGTGCCAGGCTTTGAAAGTTGGGAGTAACTACGTAGAGAAATCCTCCGGGGCGCAGAAAGTTCGCTGCGCGCTCTATGAAAATACGGGGATCGTAGACGTGTTCGATCGCATGCATAGAGACGACGGCATCGAAGGTGTTCTCGGGAGCCTGCGCCGTTTCCACGGTGCCGGGCCAGATTCGAGCTCCCACGTTACGCGCGGCCTTTTCCGCGGCCGCGGGATCCGGTTCTATCGCGTGAATCTCCCAGCCGAGCTCTCGCAGCGGGAGAAGAAACATTCCGTCGCCGCAACCTATTTCCAGAACCCGGCCATTCGCGCGATACGGCGGAATCGCCTTCAACCACCCGAGCGTCGCGCGTTTATGAACGACGGGAATGAGCGATGCTGCCCATCCCAATGCATCGGCGAGAGGGATTTGAGGACGAAGCGGCGTGTATCCGTAGCGGGCGCTTAAGACCATCCCGCGCACGGCTCGCATGCCGGGATTCCGCCCGAGGCTGACGGGATGCAAGCTCGTGTCGCGCGTGTAATACCGGCCTTCATAAGCAAGCGCCACGTCTTCGGGCACGGGCTGAGGATCCAGCCATGCGATGTCGCAGGCATCACAGTAGCGGAAAGACCATTTGCCGGGAACGAATAGATTGCGGTCGGCAACGCCGTTGTACACGATGTCGGACTCGCGTTGGCACAACGGGCAGGCAGGCGCGGGCTGCGTCCGCATCAGGAACTCGCCTCAAACAGCCGCCCGACCGCGACACACACAAACGCTGCGACCCCCACGAACCCGGAACCCATCGTCCCATGTTATACCAGCCATTGCGGAATCAGATAGAGCTTGACTCGCTATACTGTCTGAAGATGTCGAGATGTGTACTACCCCCGCCATTCCGGCCCGCTGAGTTGCATGGCTAGCGGCAACGAACAAGCTATTGAGACTGCCCCTTCCAGCCACCGCCGTTTTACCGTAAACGTGGCTGCCAGCCTCGCCTCGCTGGTTATTTCGGTACTTGTCGGTCTGTGGTACACGCCGTACATGATCCGCCACCTGGGCGTCGCGGTTTACGGACTGCTTCCGCTGGCGAATTCGATTACCAACTACATGACGATCTTGACGATCGCCGTGTGTGCCACGGTGGCGCGGTACATCACGATGGACCTTGCCCGTAACGATGTTGAGAACGCGAATCGCCATTTCAACACTTTTTTGGTTGTCGGCACGGCCATGGCCGCGGCGCTTTTTGCGTTCGCGTATGTGTTCAGTTCCTTCCTCCCGAGGTTTTTCAAGATTCCCGCCGGACAGGAGCAGGCCGCGAAATACGTGTTCCTGGGAGTGGCGGGATCGTTTCTGATTTCGACCATCGCGAATACGTTCCAGTCTTCGATCTGGGTCGCCAACCGGTTCGAGGTTCGGAGCCTGATTGAGGCTTCGCTGGTGCTGGCCCGCGCGGGACTCATCGTCTTGTCGTTTCGTATTTGGGCGCCGGCTCTATGGCAGGTCTCGATTATCATTCCCCTGGTCGCCATTTTCGGACTGGTGGCCGACGTCGCGGCGTGCCGGATTCTGGTTCCCAGCTTGCGATTCCGCTTATCCGACTATGACCGGACAAAGCTGCCGGATCTGTGGTCCACCAGCCAATGGCTTTTGCTCAGTCAGCTCGGAAATTTGCTGTTCGTCAATATCGACCTGGTCGTCATCAATATCGTTATGGGGCCGGTTGCGAGCGGCCGCTACGCGCCGTTGCTCCAGTGGGTTGTACTTCTTCGCATGCTCATGGGAACCATCACCAGTTCGCTTTCTCCTCCCATTCTGGTGCGCTACGCGCGTGGCGAAATGGAGGCGTTACTCCGATTGTCGAAGCAGGCGTCCAAGTTTCTCGGACTGATGATCGCTCTGCCTGCCGGTTTGCTGACGGGGTTCGCCAAGCCGATGCTGGGCACGTGGCTGGGTCCTGCGTTTCCGGATCTGTCTGGACTCACGTGGCTTCTACTGGTGCCGATGGCGGTGGAGGCCGCACAGAATCACTTTGGAAACATTGTCATGGCCACCAACAAACTCCGGGCGCCGGTTTTGGCGACACTCGCTTTTGGAGTGGGAAACGTGGTCCTGGCCGTGCTCTTCACTCGCTATCTGGGGTGGGGGCTTTACGGAGTGGCGGCGGCCGGAGCGATCACTTCGCTCGGGCGCAACGGAATTTTTTCCCCGCTGTACACCGCCTATATGATCGATCTACACTGGTCCGTCTTCCTCAAGAATATGGCAAGCTCGCTCGCGGCTGCTCTCGCGTTGGCCGCCGCAGCCGCCGTTTTTTCACCGCTGGTGCGGCCCGGATCGTGGATCCGGCTCGGGATCGGCGCAGCTCCCCTGGCGGTTGCGTATGCGGGCTTAATGTATTTCTTCGCTTTGAATGACGAAGAACGCCTGACGCTACGAAAAATTGCCCTATCGAGCCTGCGGCTCCCGTCGTAGATTCAGGTTCGGAACGGCATTTCCCAATTGCAACCACACATTTCAAGCGAGAGGCCTGTTTCGCGATTGGGCGCGGTTCTTTTACTCCGCTTGATGAACTTCGTGGCTCCGAAACAGACGGCGGATACTATAGATCCCGACAGTTATGGGCAGCGCGCTATATCGCGCGGCACTATATCAATGTGTTCCGCCACAAAGTGTTCCGCCACAAAAAATTAAGGCAGTCTGCCATTATTCAACAAAGGAACCGCACGCGGTGTCCCGGTGCGGATGGCCGGCGCCACTGCGGCGGGCAAGGGGCACAAGCCTGACATCGTACCGGCTCTCACAGCCGACTCGTTGAAACAGCTCAGGTCTGGCCCGACTCCGGAGCTCGCAAACGGCGAACCGTTGCCAAACGCTGTGTCATTTGTGCCCAGTTGCAGCGTGGTGGGGCTCGCGGAAAATTGGCTCGTGGCGTCCCACTTCGTCCATTTGGCCTGATCGGCCGGCGCCAGGCCCACAAGCAGATTGTGATTTACGCTTACACTGCCGGCGACAAGTGGAAAGATAGAGTTGGGATCATTCAGACAGTCCGCGCCGGTGCTACCGAACAGGATGTTATAACTGGCGGCCAGGTTTGTGCCAAGATCCTTCGCGCCCGAATAGCATCCGTCGTTCTGGAAGAAGAATGCCGGCTGACCGACTGAATCGGAGCGGATAATCGAGTTGTTGCTGACCATCAGGTTGTTAAATCCCGAAGTCTTGACCGAAGCCGCCGGGGTGCCGTAGGAAACGTTCACGTCGTCCACCAGATTGTTCACCAGTGCGATCCGGTCTTCCGAATTGCAGATCAACGTGAACGTGACGCCACTCTGATCGCCCAGGTCGGTGTTGATCGTGCCGGTGGTCGGTGAGGTCCATGTGAACAGATAGGACCCGGATCCGTTGACCGCGAACGATCCGCCGTTGAACGCACCGTTTGTGCCAAAGGTCGCGCCGCTGACCCAGGTAACCGTGGTGCCGGAAATGTTCACCACGCTCGACTGGTTCAAAGTGACGCAGCCGTCGTCCCGAACCAGCACGGAAAAGAATCCTCCCACGTGCCGGATTACGTTGGAGCTGACCACAACATCGGTGAGATTCACCCACCATCCGCTCTGCTGAGTGCGCGGGGTCAACGTAAGGGCCAGTCCATACTGGCCACCCTGCCAGGAATACTCGAAGACATTGTCGGTCACCAGAACGCGGATACCTTCTTTGAGCTCGAACAGATTCTTGGTATTCCACACGGTTGCCACTCCGGGAGCCCATGCCGGGTTCTTCGCCACGTAGTTATGCTGAAACGTGATATCGCTGGCTGTCCAAAGCGCCGTGCTCAACCCGAAGCCGCCGCCGAACATCACATTCTCGGTTGAGGCTTCCAGGTAATTATTGACGATCGTGAACGGGCCCGGCGAGTTCCACACTGTTAGGGTTTGCGATTCCGCCGCGAATGGAAACGGCGCCGAAGGAGACTGGATCTGATTTACGTACGAATCCACCAGCGCGAAGTTTGCGGCGTTGGCCCGGAAAGCCCGTTGTATGCAAGTGATCAGGTTATCGGCATGAACCCACACGCGATCGAATACGATATATTGCGGCAAGCCGTTCGCGGCCCCGTTTCCGGCGTCGTCCACCGCGTCTAAAGTGACAAGGGAGAACGTCATGGGCACGTTGGAGCCTGCCGCGATTTCCAGGCCAATGAACCTCCAATACGTGGAAGCGCGGGCCGCGGTATTTGGATTTGAATAATCGTTGCTCAGCACTGCTACCTGGCCGGTGCCGGGCGGTAACTGCAGCCGCGCCATGTTGGGAGAATCCGCCGGATTGATACGCGTGCCCGGTGGCGGCAACTGGTTGAGCGCGTCCGTCATCACCACTACATATCCCGAACCTTGATGAACGGGGAAAATGAAGTGCCCCGTCCAGACGCATCCATGCGGCAGCACGACGGCGTCTCCACCGACGGCGGCGCTCAGTTGATTCTGCAGGTCGGTCGCGTCGCCAATCCCATTCGCGCACCCGACGGTCCTAGTGATGCCCGTTATGGCGGGCATGCTGGTATCGACAGTCGCAAGCGGTAGGGCTGGTCGATCAATCGCGAAAAGGGAAGTCGACAAAACAAAAAAGGATAAAAACTTACATCTCATACTGAATCCAGACGCCGATCATCGGATGATCGTTGCCAAAAGTCAGAATATCACAGGAACTCACGATCACCGTTAATCAGGCGGTCATACAAGATGACATCGCTTCACTGCGTTATAGATTCTAGCTAAGGTCTTCCACGGAAGATCGACGACGCCTATGCCTTTCGCAAGCGCACGCGCACGATTGCGGTCGTCCACTCCCGGCTTAGTTTGGAATGCAGCGCTTTCAACCTTCGGATGGGCACTTCCTCTAGCAATTCGATCTCGAAAGGACTTTCGCGGACCATCCGCTCAAACCGGCCGATCGTCATCTGGTTGAGCCCGCCTGCCACCTCGCGCAATTTGGTCGCGCCATCGTCCTTGAAGTCCGCGCGCCATGCGATCAATGCGTCTTCCGAAAATACGAGGTGCGCCCAGGGAAAAACGCTGACCAGATGGCCGCCCAGCGGGTGATACCAGGTCGGTCCGAAGCTCGCGATCAATTTCCCGCCCGGTTTGAGCAGCCCGTGCATGATGAGCAGGATCTTTTCCGGCTGGTCGAAGTGTTCGAAGGCATCGAACGACGTCACCACGTCCACAGGTTGGTCCGCAGTCGTCATGAAGCGGCAGCGGTCCGCCATCCCCGCCTTCTCCGCCCGTGCCCGAGCTTTCTCCAGGAGAGCTGGCTGGATGTCCAGGCCGGTGACGTGTTCAGCGCCAGCCTGGGCCATCTCCACCGCCTCGGCACCCTCGCCGCATCCAAAATCGAGGACCACTTTGCCCCGGATGTCGTCCCAAAACCCGTCTCCAAGCAGCGTTCTCAACTTACCCTTGGCGGCGAAGGCGGAGCCGTCCATCGTGGTCGGCTCCTGCGGCGCAATCATTTTAAGGATCTTGTATTGCGCGCGAGTCCAGGGGCCCCGGCGCGCTCTTGTAGTTGCTGAGATCTCCACCCTGATTTTGATGTTACATCAGAAGATCCCCGACACGGTGGGTAGTCCGATACCTGGTGGACTACCCAAAGGGCCTCCTGATTAAGGCGCGATCAACACCGTGATCGGCCCCGTAGTTCCGACCTGCGCATAAATGGTCGAATTGGTCGGCACCGGAATCAGCTGGCTTGCCGCCGCGCTTAAGTTCGTCGAACTCGTCATACCTGGAGCGGTTGAATAGCGCATGGCGGTGGCCGAGGACCACTGGAAAGTATAGGGATATATTCCTGATCCGCTGGCCTTGGTCCAATAATCGCCCACCATGATGGCCCCGCCGCCGCACGCGAGCTTGTACCAGTAGTGCGTCGAGGGCGTCAGCCCTGTCACCGGGACCTGGCGGTCCCCGCCGTTGCTAATCGAGCTTCCGGAGTTGTCGGCCGCGCTCGCCACTTGATTCGTGGAAATGCGCGCCGGCGCGCTGTAAAGGGTTGCCGCACAGGCCGCCGCCGAAGGCGCCGTATAGCGGAATACCGTGAGCGTCGATCCGGCATCCACCTGCAAATGCGCTTGCACGTCCCAGTTGGGCACGCCCGTCCTGGCCCCGCTGGTCATCATATTCACCAGATCGATGTCGGCTCCCAGGTCCGTTCCGTCGCTGGATAGTAGCGTCGCCGCGTTATTCGCGGCGCTATACGGGCTACTCGACGCCAGATGGTAATCCCCGGTGCTCGTGCCGTCTCCATTGACATACTGAATCACGCCATTGTTGGCGGGATACATTGTGCTGGTCCAGCTGCTCGTGGTTCCTACATTCGTATAGTTGCCCGTGGACGCATGGAAAGCGTTGTTTGAAAATGTGGAGTTTTTGAAGTAGACCAGCAACTCCAAGCCACTGTTGACGCAATCACCCACAAAGTCGCCGCTCCAAAGATTGTTCCTCCATGCGGCCAGGTTCAGAATGGTCGGAAAGTTAACGCAATCATTACTGCCCCCGCCCCGAAAAGCCGCGGGAAGCTGGTACCAGCCCGTATCGGGAACGAAGGCCGTGTTGTGTAATAAAACATCCGATTGCACCGTCGTGCCGGAATTGAACTGAGTTACGCTCTGAATCGTCTGTTCACCGCAGCCTATTGTGCCGCCGTCCACTCCGCAAGCCAGCGGCGTAGTCACAATCAGATTGTTCACCGTGGAATGCGAGCCTGGGGGAAACGGACAGGGTAATGCTATCGGGTTCTGTCCACACTGCGAAATTCTGACCCAGCCGGTGTAGACGTTGAAAACCGCGTTATTGGTTATTAAGATGTGATCGTCCGCCCAGCCCGGGCCGGAGCCGGCCTCATTCGAGTTGTTCCAGGCCTCTCCAGCTTGAGCCTGAACCCATTTGTAGTTATATACGTTCCCGGTATAAGTAAAGTACCGGCCGCTCTTATGCTCCGTAAAATCCTTGAACAAAGGATTACCGCAAAATTGAGTGCCGCCGTTGCAATGGTACGGCGTGGAAGCCGTCGTATGCCACACAAAATCGTTGCCACACTGGAACCATTGCGGGGTCGCCGTGTTGTCGTACCATTCGCCGCCGCTATGCACCGGGTCGGTGGTGTCGTACCAGCATGAGCCAACCGGATCGATATTTCCGGTCGTGACCTTCCAGGATGGTGGATTGTAGAAATAGTTCCCTGGAATAGCTTGTTTGCGTTCGTTGTGCCCGACGCCGGAGCCCCGCCGCCATAGAGTGAAACCTCGCCGGCCGCTTCCAGAAAGTTATTGGTAATCAACGTGGGGCCGGGAGAACTGGCCCCTTGAATCGCTTGAGACTCTCCCAGTAGCATCCCGGCGATATAAGTGTCGTGGATGTTGACGAAAATGCCGTTGTCGCCAATCCCTCGGGCCGGGGGGTCGGATCGTTTAACTGTTCGTGAATATAACAATGGTCGATCTCGATGTGATGGACCATCCCGATAGCATTCGCCTCGGCCCCTGTCCCGGCCTGGATGAATCCGTAGACTGGGTTCGCCGCTGCCACCTCCGTCATCTCCAGGCCGCGAAACGCCCAATTGTTCGGGACAGTAATGTTGGAAGCGTAAAGAGGACCCGCGCCCATGTTGGTGATGGTGATCGGCGTGCCGCCTGGCGTCGCCGCGACTCCAAACGTCCTGCCGGAAAGCCCGACAACGTAGTAAACGGCCCCAATTTCCAGGGGAGCCGGAATCGTTCCGAAGACCTGATAGCCCGCCACTGTAAACGTGATCGGTGTTCCATTTTGCCAGATCGTATCGAAGCCCAGACCGGACCCGAGGCGCATCCGGGCTTGTGATCGTGGAGCTTCCTGCCGTCACTTGAAGCGGCATGGAAACGTATGTCTGCCCGTTGCCGGAATTCAACTGGCACAACGGAGCCGTGCAAGTGAGGCCGGTAATCGCGGGACCCGTCGGAGCCGCCGACACCTGAAACTTCCCGGTGGAGGAGTTGTTGCAGGAGAAGCAATTCACTACGTAATACTTCCGCATTACCTTCAGAGCACCGTCGAAAATATTCGTCTGCGCCGATGTGCCGCTGTCGTTGATCTCGAACTCGATCTGCGCGCCATTCGAGAGATTCATGCTGTTGCCGTTGTCGCATCCGTAGGACAGCGTCGATCCGCCGAGGATGGCTGTGATGAAGCAGTGATAGCCGCCGCCCGAAGTTTCGTACGCACCGCCCGCTGCGCCGTGAGACTCGACCGCGGGTATGATTCCGCTGCTCATTCGGAGCTTGCCATAGTTCGGTCCGTCGTTCGTTGGATTCGTCCGATAGCCCGCCGGTGTGAAAAGATTCCATTTCGACGATTGAATTGTCGTCGTCGTGCCGCAGCCCGCAAAATAAGGCAATGTCCCGTCGCCCACGACGTAGTTCCCGTTAGCCACGACGTTTAACGTGTCTCCGCAATGCATCTGATTCAGGGATCCCTGAATCGATCGCCAGGGTGAAGCGAGGGTTCCCGGGTTCGAATCGTTTCCGGTACTGGAAACATAGTAGGTCGCCGCGTGCAACCCGGCAGGAAGCAGCCCGGCGGAGAGCAGAAAGAGTGTAAGGCGTCTCATCTAGTTCCCCCGGATCACAACTTCCATCGAGATCATAAATGGATGGACGCCGGTAGTTCCGCCGGTATCCGCCGCGCGCTGCACCCAAAACTGAATGGGCCGGTTCGCGGCACAGCTGCCGGGCAAATTGATCCCCGATACGGAATACGTTTGGAAATTGTTCAGACCCACCGGAGTGGTGCTGATTGCTGTTGCGGACCCATAGCTATACGCGTCGTTGGCGGCTGCACAACCGGCGTAAATGTTCAGGGTCCAGCTTCCTCCGGCGGAAGCGCCGTCGGCGTTGGAGGCCACCAGCGAAACGTCGACTGTGCCCGCCGCTCCGCTCCACGTGGGCGACGCTTTTTTGGTCACCATCACCGCGTCGTTTACTGAGAGCGGGAAGCCGGCGACGGCGTAGGAGATGCTGTTCGGCCCCGTTGCGGTAAACCTCGCCGCTGTCACCGAAGAATACGCCGCCAGGGGCGCTGCTGCCGCCGCCGTATCGTCAGCTAATAGGAAATTTTCCACGTCCGTTCGGCCGTCGGCCTGTTTCCAGGTGTTGGCGGCGTCACAAAAATAAAGATGCAGGTTCGTGAGGTCTGTGTAGAAATCGCGGCCGGCCGTGCATGTTGATGTCGGTGCTCCGGAGTCCGCAAAGTAACGCGGGACGACGGTCGGGTCCGTCGACAGAGTTTGAACTCCTGTGCTCGCGTTCGAGCTCGAAACGACGCCTGGACCGGCGGCGATTATGTCCCTGGAATAAACAGCGCGTTTGTCCATGGTGGCGAAATTGATGGCGTCCCAGACGTTCGCCGTAAAGGTGGTTTGCCAGAGAGGGATCGAATCCGCGGGGAACGCCGTAACTCCTGTATTGACAGCGCACCCCGCCGAACACGTGATCGTCGTCGGACCGCTGTACCCGGCCGTCAACGTCTGCCCTGACGACAGATACCAGAAAACCGTTCCCGTAGAGACGGTGCCGGAAAGTGTCGCCGTGGCGGGGGACGTTATGGAGAAGATCACTCCGCCCGTGCGGATCTGGCAGGAGGTCGCGCCATTGCATCCCGCGCCGATCGTCTGCACGGATGCGGCTGGTGTTCGTCGCGCTGAAGTCGCTCAGTTGCGAAGCCACCTGCGCTCCGCCCCCGCCGCCTCCACCCGTAAGCTGGCTCCAGGTGTTCGTCGCCGTGCATCCGAATAGATTTTGGCCGGCCGGAGATGTCGTATCGAAGAAGAGTTCGCCCTGCGAACAGTTGGCGGGAACGGCCGCCCCCATCTTCGCGGGCTTAGTGGAAACGGCCTTGCTAAAATCAACATCCTTGGTTTGGGTCGCCATATCCACCTGCGTCTGGGCGCAGGCGAAAGGAACCGACGCCAGTAGAAGTACGATGGAAGTGCCGATTCGTCCGGAGTGTTTCATGGAGTTCATCCTCGAACTCACGCTAAGAGCCCCGGGCGCCGCAAACGGCCAGTCTCGACCGCGATCTCATTGGAACGCCGGTATTTCTGGCCGGGAAACGTGGCGTGACAAGCCTTTTGGATCGGCGCATCTCGCCGCATACGTATAAGAAATAATCAGCCATGCTAAACTGCCTGAAGTTGTTGCCCAATTCAGCAGCCATGCAGGCAAAAGCCCCCGAAGCATTTCACACCACCGGCGTTTTAAGATGTCCGAAGTTTGTAACTTCCTGGTGCCACTGTGCCTGAGTTTCCGGCCGGGCAGGCAGCCTCTTCCTCCGCAACCCCGCCGAACCCCAAAATCGGCACCGGCGACTGGAGCGCTTACACGCTTCCGCTTGAATCCATTTATCAAGCCGCTGCCGGATGGAAGCATCGCTTGGAAGGCATAGACAAGCCCTGGTTATGTTGGAACGTCAATCATCGCTGGTGCCTGCTGCAGCAAAAAATGGTATGCAGTGTGGCTGGACTCCGATTGTCGGCATTGATCCTCGCGCCGGCATGCCGCCCCTGATCCCGGAGGCCATCGGAATCGACTTCGATGCCGATTTCCACTTCCCGGTTATGTGGCCTCATTTCCCGCTGGAGTTCGCGTTTCTGTTCGCTCCGCGCCTGGCGTTTTGGCACGCCGATCTGCTCTGCCGCCTTCCGCTCTTCCAAGAACTGGCAGCCTCGTTTGCGGCTCTGCGTCCCGGCTCAATGGCCGCCGTGTTAGATAAGGGCGGCCGGCGCAACATGTTCGCTTTCAAGCAGCACCGGTTTTGGGAACTGATCGGATGCACCACGCGCGAGGCCAGTGCGGATCAGTTTCGCGTAGGAGCCGGGTGGTGGCGGTGTTTCGATCAGCATCCCAACTGTACAGATCCCGCCGAACGCTCGAAACGCCGCGCCTATTCCTACGACAGCGGCGTCGGCATTCTATATTGGCGCAACGTTTATAAGGGCGAGGTCATCGACGTCGGCCTTCACCGCGTGAAGGAAGGGCATTGCAGCGAAATCGGGGCGACCAGGTACGTTCCGGGACCTGATCATACCACTCCGCATCGCAATCTCGGGTTGGAGCTGGATCAGAACTACTCGCTCGACGAAGTGGCCGCCAGACTGGGAATTAGCTCTTTCCTCGAGTGACCGCCACATGAAATACCCGGTCCTGCTGATGGCGCGGGAGCTCCACCAGGGTGGCAGCGAACGCCAAATGGCGGAAATCGCTCTCGGTCTGGATCGCGGCCGTTTCCAGCCGCACGTAGGCACGTTTCGCCCGCAAGGTATGCGCGGCGATCAGTTGCGGGCCGAAGGCGTTCCGGTGGTCCAGTTCCCGGTCTTCTCTTTCCGCTCGCTCGGCGCCGTCTTCAGGAGCTTTGCAATTGGCGCGTTATATCCGGCGCAACAACATCCGCCTTGTGCATACGTATGACGCCCCGCTCACCGTCTTCGCGACCCCTGTCGTCCGCTATTTGACCCGCGCGAAAATGTTTTCCAGCCAGCGCGGACATCGATCCCTCACCTCGGAGCTGCACAAGCTTCTCCGCTGGACAGACCATCTCGTCGACGGCGTCGTCGTCAATTGCGAGTACATGAAAGCGCACCTTGTAAACGATGAGCATGTACCGGACCGCCTGATCGAAGTCTGCTACAACGGCATCGATCTGGAGCGCTTTCATCCCGCGCCCTCGCCGCGCCCCGCCGCCTTACCTGAAGGTTCATTCGTTATCGGAACAGTTTGCAGGCTGGGTCCCGAAAAGGGTTTGACCACGCTCATTGATGCCTTCGCCGAAGTACACGCCTCGCGTCTTAACGCCGCCCCGCATGAAGCTGGCCATTGTCGGCAGCGGCCCCGTGCTCGAACAACTCCAAGCCCGCGCCCGCCACGCCGGTGTTTTCGACGATTGCGTCTGGCAACCGGCCACCCCTGAGATACCGGCGTGGTTGCGCAATTTCGATATTTTCGTTTTACCGTCGCTCGAGGAAGCCCTTTCCAATTCGCTGATGGAAGCGATGGCCTGCGGCTGTCCGGCCATTGCCTCCCGCGTCGGCGGGAATCCCGAGCTTATCGAAGACGGCGTGACCGGCCTTCTATTTGAACGTCAGGACGTTGCGGGCTTTGCCGCCGCGCTGCGGCGTCTCATCGAAGACCAAGTATTGCGTCGAGCCTCGCCTCCGCCGCCGAGCAGTTCATCCATGATCGTTTCTCGCGCCGCGCCTCAGCCCAGCGCATGGGAGAGATCTACTTATCCGCGATCGAGAGCCGCCGCCGGTAAATCTCGCCCAGCCGGGCAGTGTTGAGCGCCAGATTGTACTTTTCTTCCACCCGCGCCCGTGCCGATTTGCCGATCTTCCGCCGCAACTCGGGATCGTCCACCAGCAACGCAATCGCCGCCGCCAGTTGTTCCTCGTCGGCGGGCGGGATCAGCCATCCGTCCACCTCGTGGCGGATCAATTCGGGAATGCCTGTCATCCACGTGGACACGCACGGGATTTCCATCGCCATCGCCTCCATCAGCACCACGGGCACGCCCTCCGCGAAGCTGGCCAGCACGAAAAGGTCCGCCTGCCGGTAGAACTCCAGCACGCGACTCTGATTGCAGGCCCCTTCCAGCGTGACGTTGTTTTGCAGGCCGCGTTCGGCGATGGTCCGCTCCAGCGCGGCGCGCTCCGGTCCCGTCTCCGACCAGTCGAAGATGTAGCGAGCGCCGTCCCTCGCGCACCAACTTGTCCACCGCTGCCAGCAGTATGTGCTGCGCTTTCGCCGCCGCCAGCCGTCCCACGCACAGCAGCTCGATCCTGTCGGGGCCCCCCGCGATGCGGGCGCGGGAAGAAAGACACTCGGATCGACACCCAGCGCGCAGACCTCCAGTTTGCTCCAGTACTGCTCTTCCGACGCCTTCATCAACTGGCTGAGCGCGTACCGGCTGATCCCGCAAATGAACCGGGCCCGTGCAACTTTTTCCGCGATGTAGAAACCCGCGACGTCGCTAAATTCGTCCGGACCGTGAATGGTGGCCGAAAACGTTACCGGAAAAACGCGGGCCACCAGTAGCGCCACCGTTGATGCGAAATGCGTATGCAAGTGCAACAAGCCCCTGCGTTCCATCTGACGCCCGGCCACCACAGCTTCGGCGAAATACAGGAAATTCAATAATCTTTTTGGAAGATTCGCCTGGGCCAGCCGCACCGCCATCCATATTCCCGCCATATACGACACGCGGCCGCGTACGAATGTCGCCGACGTGAGCGGACAGAGTCCCGCCAACTCCGGCGCTCAACACCGTGAATGTCCGCGTCAATTCTTCGCGTTCCACGTCCGATAGCTGCTGCGTCGGGCGATCCGGCGGACGAATCGAGATCACGTCAATTTCAAATCCCAGCTCGCGCAGCGCGCGGATTTCCCGGAGGATGAATGTGTGCGTGACGGACGGATACTGGCTCACCAGATACGCCAGTCGCGTAGAGAGACGAGTGGTCAAAAAAGTATTGTACCTGCCTCGCCGGCGGTGCCGCCCCTCAGATCTTGCTCGTAACTGCTTCTCTCAAAACCCCGAATAGCGAAAGATAAACTCGTTACAACCCAAATCATTGCACGTCTTCATCTTCTCCAAACTGAAATCCTCGAGCCTTGTAGAAATCGAAAAGCTCCTCCGGCTTCGCCACCTCGAACGGATAGCCGCCCACCCAGTCCACCAGGTCGCGCCACACGGACATGCCTCGCCCCGTGGTAGTCGGACGAAACGTCTCGAAGAAGTGAAACGTGAGCGTGTCTTTCAAGATCCGGCGCCAGAATGTTTGGATAAACACCAGCCACAGCAGCGGAGGCCGCAGAAATGCAGGCGAGCGATTATACAAGCGCTTCACCCACAACCAGCGTTTGCTCGGCGTTCCCTGATCGTTATAAATGGCGATGAACAACAGGCCGCCGTCTTTCACGCGTTGCCCGGCATGCTCAAGCGCCTGCCACATCTGCCCCGTATGATGCAGAACGCCCCACGAATAAACCACGTCGAACTTGGGATACGCATTCATGTAATCCGCATCCAGAACCGAGCCGGATTCCACCGTCCAATTCTCGTCGTCCGGATAATAGCGGGTCTTTAGCTCCGTGGTGCACCCCACCGACGCCGGATCGTAGTCGAAAGACCGAACTCGCGCGCCCAGACGGCGCGCCGCCAGGCTGAACAAGCCGCTGCCGGAGCCGATATCCAAAAAGGTCTTGCCTTGCAGCGTATCCACCTGCAACATTTCGCGCAGGGATTGTTCGGCGGCCGCGATTCTCCTGTCGTCCAGCTTGCTCAGGAAGGCCGCCCAATTCTTGCCAAATTCGAATCGCTCTCCGGAGGCCACTTCGGCCGCGTGCTGAGTCATGTTTCTTCATTCTATCGTCCGTCCTGACCGCGCACATCAGCCACGTTAGAATAAAAACAATGTGCGGCATTGCCGGTTTTTTCCTTCGCAGCCAGCCTGCCGAGCTTGCCGACGTCCAGCGCATGACCGGCGCCATTGTGCACCGCGGGCCGGACGACGACGGTTTCCATGTCGACGGCGGCTGCGCCATCGGCATGCGCCGCCTGAGCATCATCGACCTTCACTCCGGCCACCAGCCGATCTCCAACGAAGATCAGTCCGTCTGGACCGTTTTTAACGGCGAGATTTACAATTACCGCGACCTGCGCGCCGATCTGCAGGCTCGCGGCCACAGCTTCTCCACGCATAGCGATACCGAATCCATCGTTCACCTGTACGAAGACGAAGGACCCGCCGCCGCTCCGCCGCCTGCGCGGCATGTTCGCCATCGCCGTGTGGGACGCGCGCCGCCGCCGCCTGCTGCTGGCGCGCGATCGATTCGGCAAGAAGCCGCTGTACTACGCGATCCTTCCGCAGGGAATTTATTTTGCCAGCGAGCTGAAATGCTTTCGCGGCCTCGATATCCCGTTCGAAATCGATACCGACGCGCTCAAGTTTTACTTTCAGTTGGGCTACATTCCCGATCCCTTCAGTCCTTTTCGCGCGATTCGAAAATTGCCGCCCGGCGGATGGCTGACCTACGACAGCGACGGCACGGTGACCCAGGATCTCTACTGGCGCCTGCCCGCTCCCGCCACCGAACCGCCGCCCGGTGTTACCGAAGCGTCCATGCGCGAACGTGTACGCGAAGTTTTCGACGAATCCGTGCGCATCCGCATGATCGCCGACGTTCCGCTGGGCGCGTTCCTCAGCGGCGGCATCGATTCCAGCTCGATCGTCGCTTCCATGGCGCTTCAATCGCCCGATCCGGTGAAAACGTTTTCCATCGGATTTGACGAAGCGGAATTCAACGAGCTCCCCTATGCCCGCGAGGTCGCCGAGAAGTATCACACCGAGCATCACGAGACTCATCGTCCGGCCGGACTCGGTGAATCTGATTTCGCGCCTGGCCCATCACTTCGACGAACCGTTTGCGGACTCATCCGCTATTCCCACATTCCTCGTCTCTGAGTTTGCGGCCCAGCATGTGAAGGTGGTGCTCACCGGGGACGGCGGCGATGAGCTGTTTGCCGGCTATGACAGCTTCTTCGAGATCCAGAAACTGAGTGCCTACGATCGAATCCCGCAGCCGGCGCGGCGCATTCTTTCATCGTTGGCGGATCTTCTTCCTTACTCCACCTACGGGAAAAACCGCCTGCGCGTGATGAGTCGCGCCACGGCCCTCGATCGCTACTTCGAGCACACCTACACGCCGTTCATGCTCCGGCGGGAGCTGCTCAATCCGGAATGGATGCTCCCAGCCGATGCGGCTTTTTTAGCTCGTACGCTCCCCGCCTGTTTCCTGCCGAACGGAGCCGATACCCTCTCGCAGGCCCTCTACTTTGAGGCTACCGCGAAGCTCACGGGCGACATGCTGGTGAAAGTGGATCGCATGTCGATGGCGCAATCGCTCGAAGTCCGCTGTCCGCTGCTGGATCATGAACTGGCCGAATTAGCGGCCTCCATCCCCACTTCATGGAAGATGCGCAACGGCCAGGGCAAGGCGATTTTCGTTGACGCGATCAGCGACCGCCTGCCGCCGAACTCTGCTCCATCGCAAGAAAATGGGATTCGGAGTTCCGCTGTCGCACTGGTTCCGCGGCCCTTTGCGGGATTTTCTGCACGATCATTTATTCGATGGCCGCTTTGCCGCCCGCGGCATCGCATCCACCGCTTTTGTCCGCCACCTGGTCGACGAACACCAGCGAAAGCGGCGCGATCACAGCGAGATCCTGTGGGCCCTTCTGATGCTGGAGCTGTGGTTCCGCAACTGGGAGCCTTCGCGGTCGGAAGCGCCAGCGCAGTTGGCGCGTGTCTGACGGTTCGTGCGAGCGTCGCTAGCGCAGCCCGCGCGCCAGATCGAGCACCGGCTTACCGCTATTGCGAATTGCCGCCGCCAGCTCTTTGGACGGCTTCTGCGTGATCACCAGATGGTCGGCCCAGCCCGACAGATCTTCAAAGCTGCCTGTCAGAAGCTTGCCGATGTGGGGAATCGCGTTCAGGATATAGTCACGATTCGAACCGTAGATCTTGTCCATTTGGATGTGCGGATCGTACACCCGTATATCGCGGCCCTTGCCCAGCAATTGCTCCAGCATGCCCACCACCGGACTCTCGCGCAGATCGTCCGTGTTTTCCTTAAACGCCAGACCTACAACTCCCAGCTTGCCGCCAAGATCAAGCGCGGCTTGAATGGCTCTTTTCAAATGTTCGTCGTTGCCCGGAAGAATCGATTCCAGCAGCGGAAGCTTTAGATCCAGCCTGGCCGCCTGATAGCGCAGTGCCCTCAAATCCTTAGGCAGGCACGATCCTCCAAAGGCGAATCCCGGCTTCAGATATGCCGCCGACGTGTTCAATTTGTCGTCGCGGCACAACGTTTCCATCACTTCCTCCGGCTGAATGCTCAATACTTCCGCCAGCGAGCCGATTTCATTCGCGAATTCGATTTTCAGAGCGTGGAAGGCGTTGCAGGCGTATTTGATCATTTCCGCCGTTCGTAACGCCACCAAGCACGGTTGCACCTTCAAGCCCGCGTACAACGACGCCACCCGCCGCACGGCGTCCTTGTCCGATCCTCCCACTACCACCAGCGCCGGCTCCATGAAATCTTTTACGGCGACCCCTTCGCGCAGAAACTCGGGATTCGCCACCACGCGAATGGCCTCGATTCCCGCTACCGCCGGGATCACCACCTGCTCACAAGTGCCTGGAAATACAGTACTTCTAACAGCTACGACCAAGGGCTTGGTCCGCCCGGCGCACGCCTTTGCGATATCTTCGGTCGCTCGCCGTAACTGGTCGAGCCCTAAATTCCCGTTGCGTTCCGACGGCGTGCCCACGCAGATCAGGGCCACATCCGCGTTTTCGATAGCTTCGGCAGTCGAAGTGGACGCGGTCAAGCGGCCGGACGCCGCCCCGTCCTTAACCAGTGCCTCCAGGCCGGGCTCGTAGAACGGAGCCGTCCCATCCTTCACGCTCGAAACCTTGTGCCCGTCGCGGTCCGCGCCGCAAACCGTGTGCCCCGTGGCAGCCAGGCATGCTGCCGTCACGCAGCCTACATATCCGAGTCCAAGCACGGCGACATGGGAAGTCTGAATCTTGTTATCCATTTATCTTAAATCGTGCGGTTTACCGCGATCGTGTAGAGACGGCCGGGGATTTCTCGAGTCTAGCCTGACCGGCTCGCGTCAGGCAAGCTCAGCCCGATGAATATCGGGCAAACAGTTATTCTGCACGGAAGCACTAATGAAGCACTAATAAGGTTAGCCTCGAGGGTCCAAGGTCGCTATTGACGGCCGTGCCGAATTATCGTCCGGCTCGGCCGGGAAGATTTGCGGGCCTTAGGCCAAATTCCAACTTGTGGAGAGAAAAAGGTTATGGTACACTCGTCCCACAAGTCAACTTAGTGGTTCCTGGCGTTCGCGGGTGCGGGGAAGGTGTATCCGTAGGCGTAAGCGTCGAAAGGAAATAGAAAGAGATATGAGTAGAAACTGGCTAGTCGGTTTAAGCTTTCTCGCTGCGCTTTCGGTCCCTGCGGCCCAAGGTGCAAACCTCGTCGTTCACAACACCGGTGTTAACTCGTCGGATGTTCTCGTATCAGCCGGTGCTCAGGCCTCGTTCTGGACGCTCTCGGCAGAACCTGGTGGGGCTGTCGAAACCATAGGTTCCAACCCGTTCCGATTCTTTTTCGGGACATATTTTGCTGACACTGGTTCGGCCGCATGGGTGGCACCTCAGGCCAGCGGTAATGCCGGAGTCGCGGGCAACTACACCTACGATCTCTCGGTTGATCTGACCGGCTTCCAGCCGGCCACGGCAGCGATCAGCGGCAATTTTGGAACCGACAATTCCGGTTCCATCGCCCTGAACGGCAATGCCGCAGTGGCGACCACTGGTAATGCCGCTTTCGGTGCACCCACCGCGTTTACGATCAATAGCGGATTCACGACAGGCGTAAATCTCATTCACGTGACGGTAACCAACAACGGCGATCCCACTGCATTTTTCGTGCAGTTCACTTCGGCAACTGCTACGCCGACCGTTGTCGCTACGCCAGTGCCGCCGACAATTTGGCTAACCCTTCTTGGGCTCGCCTGCGTGGGCTTCTTCCTCGGCTTCTCACGGCTGAAGGGCGCCAACCTCGCGGCATAGATTACAGTCCGCGCTTAGTTCAGGTTTTCCGCGCCCTCAATGAGCGATCATTGAGGGCGTTTTGCTGCCCGCGAAAACCGCGCCGCTAATTGCTCCCCTTCCAAGTCGATCC
The DNA here is from genome assembly GCA_963699945.1 of Terriglobia bacterium. Classification (GTDB taxonomy): domain Bacteria; phylum Acidobacteriota; class Terriglobia; order Bryobacterales; family Bryobacteraceae; genus Palsa-187. The sequence continues at coordinate 103,210 of CAVOVW010000005.1, read as the reverse complement.
CTTGAGCCTGCGCAGCCGAAACCAACGTGCCGCCACAGCAATAACAAGTGTCTCCGTCTATGTCTCGACGCGCTCCTTGGTGAATTTGCCGAGCCTGATTGTGTGTGCAGCCGTGACGCCGGATGTCGCCTGTCAGATGCAGGGAGGTCGGACGTCTATGCGGGCGGCCTGAACCCGCCGCCTGCTAAGCTTCCCGATCGGCAGCCGGCACCACGCGCACTTCCACTTCCACTGTATGTTGACCGCCGCCCAGAGCGATGCCTTTGACGGGGGTGACGTCGCCGTAGTCGCGGCCCCACGCCAGCGTCACGTGCCCATCGGAGGGAATCATATCGTTCGTCGGATCGAAACTCACCCAGCCGGATCCGGGCACATACACCGCCACCCATGCGTGCGATGCCTCCGCGCCCTGAATATCCGCGCCGCTGCGTAAGTAGCCGCTCACGTAGCGTGCGGGCAAACGTAACGCGCGCAGCGCGCCGATCATTACATGCGCAAAATCCTGACACACACCGCACCGGCCTCGAAATACTTTTTCGAGCGGCATATCGATCGAGGTGGATTTCGGCAGATAAGTAAACTCTTCGTGGATGCGATGCGAGAGTTCTCCGGCCGCTTCCACGAAAGGGCGTCCGGCGCTGAACGACGGCCGCGCGAACTCTCCCAACTCGCGCGATGGGTCTACGTAAGGCGACTCGAACACGAACTCATACGCCGCCAGCGTTTCCGCGTCAGCGTAAGCGGCCACGCGATCGCGAACTGCTTCCCACGCCATGGATCCCGAGGGCGCCGTCGGCGCGTCCACTTCCACCACGCTGGTCGCCGTGGTGATGAAGCGGTCGTGATGGCTGAAAATCGAAAACGCATTCACGTCGTTTCCGAAATAGTCCTTGCGCCGGTCCATCACAACGGGTTCCGGCTCCACTTCGATGCGCGATTCCAAAAGGCGCTGATGGGGCAGGGCACGCGGCGTCAGTCGAGCCTCCGTCACACACTGCGAGACGGGTCCCTCGTAACTGTAAGTTGTCTTGTGTGACGTCAGATAGCGCATGTTGTTCTCACAAGCTTGTTCTCAAGGCGCGGTTCACAACCACGTCAGCCGCGACGGCGCCAGATGACTGAAATACCGGGCCGACAGCGCGTCCGAAACATCGTAAAGATCCGTTTTCAACTGCTTTAGTAAGTCATCAAGGCCGTGCATGTCGCCGTTGGCGTCACGCGTCGCCAAATCCTCCATGTCTGCCTCGCGAATGGCCATCAAGGCGCGGGCCGCCGCCGAATGCTCCAAAGGTTCGCCGCCGCTGGCATCCCGCAAGGGCAGGTTGCCGATGTGCTCGAAAAGCGTCCCGAGTTGAAACGCCACGGATCGCGGATTGGTCTCGTCGGCCAGCAGCAGCTCCAGCGCGTACTCCACGCGCAGCGCCGTGAGATATCGCGTGCGATAGGTGATGGAGCTGTCGGCGATCTGCAGCAGCATGTCCAGGTACGGCTCATTGTCGAACGGCGCCAGCGAAATCGCCACCCGCAGCAGATCCGTCATTTGCAGCGCGCGCTCCAGGCGCCGGCCGATCTCCAGGAATCGCCACCCGTAGCCGCGCGTCGTGTTTTCCATCAGCAGCCCGGCGAAGGCGGATAGCGTCACGATCGCGCGATCCAGCAAGCCCATCGCTGCGACGAATCTTTGTTCCGTGGTCGCCGGGGGTGTGCCTGAAAATTCGGATTCCAGTTGTTGCAGTACGCGCCACGTATCCTGTGACAGGCGCTCTTTTAACGGCCACGCCACGCGCCGCATGTTTTTCAAATTCCATCCGATGCCGGAGGTGCGTGTCGGGTCGTACACCATTGTGCCGAGCAGCCGCTGCAGATTCCAGCGCTGCTGGCCAGCGATCCGGCAGCGAACCCGTCCGGCAGATAGCCCAGGCCGTGGAGCAAATGCACAATCGTATCGAGCGACGCGCTTCCGCCTAAATCCTCTTCGCCCGAAAGCCCGGGCAGCAGCGCCCGCACCAGCCGCACGCCGGATTCCACGCGTTCCGCGTAGCGGCCCAGCCAGAACAGATTGTCGGCCACGCGGCTGGGCAGATTCGCCGGAGCTGCGTGGTGCAATCGAGCGGAGCCTCCGGCGCCCGCGCCGTCACGCTGACTTCTTCGTCCTCCGCCGACAGCACCCACGTATCCTTGCTGCCGCCGCCCACTGCATGGAGACCACCAGCGAACGTGTCCTCCGTGGAGACGCGCGTCAAGCCGCCCGGCAGCACCGAATACGATTCGCCGTTCCACGCCGCGAACACGCGCAGCACAATGTGCCGCGGCGCCGATCCGTCGTCCGTGCGCACCGGCGCGGTGGAGAGAGCCACCTGCTCCTGCGCGACGATACTCTTCCGGGTTCGCTTCAATCCGGCGCACCAGCTCGCGCGCGCTGCGCTTCGGTCATCGCCGCGGGAAACTCCGTCTTGCGTCCCGCTTCGCGGGAACGCCGGCTTGATCACCAGCTCGTCCAGATGTTCCAGCACGTAGCGCCGAGGCTCTTCCTGCGCCGCACCACCAGTGGCCACCGACGGCATCTGCAAGTCTTCGCCCAGCAGATGACGGCACAGGCCCGGCAGGAACGCCATGTGAGCGCGGGTTTCCAGCCAGTCCGCTGCCCAGCGCGTTGGCCACCGCGACGTTGCCCGCGCGCACCGCCTGCACCAGGCCCGGCACGCCCAGCAGCGAATCGCCGCGCAGTTCCAGCGGATCGCAGAAGCTGTCGTCCAGGCGCCGCAGGATCACGTCCACCGGCTCCAGGCCGCCAGCGTTTTCAGAAACACGCGATTGTCGCGCACCGTCAGGTCGGCGCCTTCGACCAGCGGGAAGCCCCAGTGCCGCGCCAGGAAGGAGTGCTCGAAATACGTTTCGTTGTAGCGGCCCCGGCGTCAGCAGCACGACGCGCGGATTCGTCGCGGCGGTTCGGAGCCAGTGCCAGCAGCGCGTCGCGCTGCGTCTCGAAGAAACTGCGCCAGCGGCCGCACGTGGCACTGGTTGAAAATCGCGGGCAGCGTTCGCGCGCTCACCAGCCGGTTTTCCAGCGCGTAGCCGATGCCCGAGGGCGCCTGCGTGCGGTCGGCGATCACCCACCAGCTGCCGTCGGGCGAGCGCGCCAGGTCCGCGGCGTAGGTGTGCAGGTGAACGCCGCTCGGCGGCGCGATGCCGCAGCACGGCCGCAGAAAATGCGGATTCGCGAACAGCAGCGCGGCGGGAGATGGCGTTCGTGAATCAGCCGCTGCGGTCCGTAGAGATCGCCGAGCATCGCATTGAGCAGCGTCGCCCGCTGGATGATCGCGCGCTTCGATCGTGATCCCATTCGTCCGCGGCGATCACCAGCGGAATCGGATCCAGCGGCCAGGGCCGTTCCTTGCCCTGCGGATCGCCGTAGACGTTGTAGGTGATGCCGTTGGCCTGGATGAGCTGCTGGCCGGTCTGCCAGCGGCGGCTGAGCTGTCCGGAAGCCCATCCGCGCCGATGGCGACCGGCGAGCTCGCGCCAGTGGCGGCGCGGAAAGCCCGGACGGCAGCAGCGCTTCGTCCCAGTGGCCCTCGGCTGCGGCACGTAACGCCACAACCGGGATGCCGTCGATTGTCCGCGGCGTTATGGATGTCTCCTTCACGGCCTGCTGGACGCGCTGCTCGCGCGGCTCGAGTATGCGCGAGCGTCGCTGCGGCGCGGCGAAGATCCAGCGTCGACCGGAAACTCCGGATTCTCTTCGATCGGCGGAATCGTGCATCGGACCCGGCGTGTGGCCGAACGCGAAGAACCGCGCCCTGCGCCGCGCCTCGGCCTCGTTCGAGTTTACCGGAAAGGTCTCGTAGCTCCGCCCGCCGGGATGCGCCACGTGATACGTGCAGCCGCCGATGGAGCGGCCGCGCCGACAGATCGACGACGTCGAACACCAGCGGCGTGTGCACGGGAATCGTCGGATGCAGGCAGCGCGGCGGCTGCCAGGCGCGATAGCGCACGCCGCACACGAATTCGCCCTGCGTGCCGGTGGACTGCAGCGGCAACGCGCCGGCCGTTGCAGGTGACGGCAGTAGCGTTCGCCGATCAAGCCCGCGCACCCGCACCTGCAGCCGCTCCACCGAGGAATCGACGTAGCGCGCCGTGCCGCCCGCGCCGGCTCCTCGCCCAGCACGTACCAGGGCTCGATGGCCTGCCGCAGTTCGATCTCGATGCCTTCGTAGCTGACGCGCCCGTACACCGGGAAGCGGAATTCGAAATGCGGCGCGAACCACGCGGCTTCGAACGGATAGCCGGCGCGCTTCAGATCCGTCGATCACGTCGCGAAATCCTGCTCGACGAAATACGGCAGCAGGAACCGGTCGTGCAGCCGGTGCCCCAGCGGATCGGCGTCTCCTCGTACGGCTCTTCCAGAACCAGGCGATCAAGCGCGCGCACCAGCAATTGCTGCGCCAGGCTCATGCGCGCGTGCGGCGGCATTTCGAACGCGCGCAGCTCGAGCAGCCCCAGCCGGCCCGTGCGAACTGTCCGGCGAGTACAGCTTGTCGATGCAGAACTCCGCGCGATGCGTGTTGCCGGTGACGTCCACCAGCAGATTGCGGAAGATCCGGTCCACCAGCCACGGCGGGCAGTCGCCTCGCCGCGCTCGGGCAGCAGGCTGAACGCGATCTCCAGCTCGTAGACCGCATCGGCGCGCGTTTCGTCGACGCGCGGCGCCTGGCTGGTCGGGCCGATGAACACGCCCGAAAACAGATACGACAGCGACGGATGATTCAGCCAGTAGCCGATCAGGCTCCTCAGCAGATCGGGCCGGCGCAGGAACGGGCTGTCGCGCGGCGTCGGGCCGCCGAGCACGAGGTGATTGCCGCCGCCGGTGCCGGTGTGCCGGCCATCGAGCATGAACTTTTCCGTGCCCAGCCGGCTCAGCCGCGCCTCCTCGTAGAGCGTCGGTGGTGTTGTCCACCAGTTCGTGCCCAGTTGGCGGCGGGTGGACGTTGACTTCGATCACGCCCGGGTCGGGCGTGACCTTGATGTTGCTGCAGCCGCGGATCGTACGGCGGCGGATAGCCTTCGATCAGCACCGGCATCTTCAAGCGCGCCGCGGTGTCCTCGATCGCGGCGATCAGTTCGACGATAATCTTCGGCCGATTCCACCGGCGGCATGAAACACGTACAGCCGGCCGTCGCGCGGCTCGACGCCAGCGCCGTGCGACACCACGGAGCCGCTCGCCGGACATTGCGGCTGCGATCGCGCGCTCCGAGGTCTGCTTGCGCGATCTGCGGCCAGCGGCGTCATGGACATCGTCGCTGCGGAACGGGCAGCGGATCCGCGGGCGCCATCGGATCGACGGATCCAGATCTGCTGGCTGCATCCGGCCGGCTCCCACGGCAGCGCTGTGCAGCGGCAAGCCGCAAGCCGACCGGCGAATCGCCGGGCATCAGGAACAGATGCTGCGCGCGCAGCATCCACATGCCGGTCTGCCACTCCGGACCGTTCTTTCCTGCGCCGCGCTGCAGCGGCAGCACGAAGCCGATCGGCTGTCTCGAGGCCGCGCTCGAAGACGCGGCGCAAGCCGCTCGCGCTCTTCCGGATCGTCCAGCTTGTTGTCCATCGGATCGACGTTGATCGGCAGTTGCCGCTCTTTCATGCAGATACGCCAGCGGATCTTCGTAGGCGGTGATCAGATATTCCGGATCGATGCCCAGCCGCCGCGCCAGCGTCTTCCGCGAACTGCCGCGCGTGCATCGGCGCCGAAGCCGTAGTCGCGATCGGGATCGGCGATCCAGCGCGGATCGTGCCACAGCGGCACGCCGTCGGTGCGCCAGTAACAGGTGAGACGCCCAGCGCGGCAGCGATTCGCCGGGATACCATTTGCCCTGCCCGTAATGCAGCAGGCCGCCGGGCGCGAACTCGTCGCGCAGCCGCATGCAGCAGATTCTCCGCGAGCCGCTGTTTGGTCGGGCCCAGCGCGGCGGTGTTCCACTCCTCGCCGTCCATGTCGTCGATCGAGACGAACGTCGGCTCGCCGCCCATCGTCAGCCGCACGTCGCCGCTTCGAGTTCGGCGTCGATCCGTATCGCCCAGCTCGCAGATCGCTCGCCACTGCTCGTCGGTGTAGGGCTTGGTGACGCGCGGATCTTCGTGGATGCGCGTCACGCTGCATCTCGTGATCGAACTCCACTTCGCACTCGCTCACCACGCCCGAGACCGGCGCGGCCGAGTGCGGCTCGGGCGTCGCCGCCAGCGGAATGTGCCCTTCGCCGGCGAACAATCCCGACGTCGGATCGAGCCCGACCCATCCGGCGCCGGGCAGATAGACTTCGGCCCAGGCGTGCAGGTCGGTGAAATCGTCGGCCGGGCCCGCCGGACCCTCGAGCGGCTTCACGTCGGGCTTGAGCTGGATCAGGTAGCCGGAGACGAAGCGCGCCGCCAGCCCAGATGGCGCAGAATCTGCACCAGCAGCCAGGCGGTATCGCGGCAGGAGCCGCTGCGCCAGCGTCAGCGTTTCCTCGGGAGTCTGCACGCCCGGCTCCATGCGGATCAGGTAGCGGATCTGCCTCTGCAGCCGCTGATTCAGGTCGACCAGAAAATCGATCGTCCGCATCTTCTCGCGGTCGACGCGAACCGACGAAATGCGCTCAGCTCGGGCGCCGGCGTCGGCCGTCTCCAGGAACGGCGTCAGCTCCTGCGCCTGCCAAGCCTCGTACACGAACGGGATATTGCTCGGCGTACGGCTCCAGGAAGAAATCGAACGGATTGATGACCGTCATCTCGGCGACCAGATCCACTTCCACCGAGAAATCGCCGCGTCTGATTCGGGAACACCAGCCGCGCCAGAAAATTGCCCTGCGGGTCCTGCTGCCAGTTGATGAAGTGGTCGCTGCGGCTCGACCTGCAGCGAATAGCTGGTGACCGGCGTGCGGCAATGCGGCGCGGGGCGCAGCCGCACGACCTGCGGCGACAGCGTCACCAGCCGGTCGTAGTGATAGATGGTCTTGTGATGCAGCGCGACGCGGATCGACCATCAGCGATTGCTCTCGGCGCACAGCAGGCTGACTCTGATTCTGACCGGCGTCCACGGCGAAGAAGTCGCTCGCTCAAGCCGTCGATCGATCGCGTTCATCTTGACCTGCAGCATGTCCAGGTATTCGTGCAGGCCCCGCGCAGGATCTGTTCCACGGACGTGAAATCGAGTTCGGCGCGCAGCAGCCCCATCAGCCTGCTCCGACGGCTACTGGAACGCGCCCAGAGGCGTGCCCGTGATCGCATGCAGCGACTCGTCGGCGCCGCGGATGCAATAGATGGATCGCGCGCGGAAACTCGCGATCCATCACCAGGAACTCCACGATGTCGCTGCGGCGCAGATGCGCCCGTGCTTCTTGCGGTACATTTCAAAACCGCTGACCGATTTCAGCACCGCCGACCAGTGGATGTCGTCGTAGGGCGTTCCGACGTCGCTCAGCGACGGCAGCAGGATGAAATACTTCACGTCCAGGATGCGCGACGTCTTGTCCGCGCGCTCCAGCATGCTGCCCAGCCGCGCAAAGTGCCAGGCCTCGTTGTGCGTCATGGTCGCGTCGGTGATGCCCTGGAACAGGTGGCTGCCCATGCGGATCGTGCGGAACGATCTCCAGCAGCGACTCCAGGCTCCGGCATTTGCCGGTTGGCCTGAATGCTGCAGGTACATCGCGTTGACCTGCTCCCACATCTCCGACGAAATGGTTTCGCGCACGGAGCGGGCGTTCTCGCGCGCCGCGCGCAGGCAGGAATAAATCGAATTCGGATTCTCCGCGTCGAAGGTCAGAAATTCGATCACGTTGTCCTGGTTGGCCTCGCCGTAGCGTTCCTTGAAGACGCGCCGTGTCGCCGCTGGTGTCGATCAGCGGCTGCCACTGATGACGCGGATCCAGCGGCAGATCGAATTGCAGATTGAGATTGACGCCGATGAAGCGCGCGACGTTTTCCGCGCGCTCGATGTAGCGCGCCATCCAGTACACCGAATCCGCCACGCGGCTCAGCAAGTGGCCGTGTCTCGACTGCTCATCGCAGCCCCCCGTGGCTCGGCGGCAGCGCCAGCACCCACGTGTCCTTGCTGCCGCCGCCCTGCGACGAATTCACCACCAGCGACCCTTTGCGCAGTGCCACGCGCGTCAGCCCGCCCGGCAGCACGTAGATCTCCTTGCCGTAAAGAATGTAAGGCCGCAGATCCACGTGCCGCCCTTCGAAATGATCCTCGATCAGCGTCGGCACGCGCGACAGCGCCAGCGTCGGCTGCGCGATGTAGTTGCGCGGATTCGCGCCTGAATCCTGGCCGGCGAATTCTTCGCGCTGCGCCGCCGTCGAATGCGGACCCACCAGCATGCCGTATCCGCCGGCTTCGTTGGCCGCTTTCACCACCAGCTTGTCCAGATTCTGCAAGCACGTGCTGCCGGTCCTGCATCGCGCCAGCAAAGAAACGTCGGCACGTTCGGGAGAATCGCATCTTCGCCCAGGTAATAGCGGATCATTTCGCGGCACGTAGGCGTAGACCACTTTGTCGTCCGCCACGCCGTTGCCGGGCGCGTTGGCCAGCGCGACATTGCCGGCGCGATAAGCCTCCATCAGCCCCGGAACGCCCAGCAGCGAATCCGGCGCGGAACGACTTGCGGATCCAGAAAATCGTCGTCGATGCGGCGGTAAATCACGTCCACCTTGCGCAGCCCTTTGGTGGTCCGCATCCACACGATGCCGTCCTGCACCACCAGATCGCGCCCTTCCACCAGTTGGATGCCCATCTTCTGCGCCAGAAAGCTGTGCTCGAAATACGCCGAGTTGTACATCCCCGGCGTCAGCAGCACCACCGTCGGTTTCGCCGATTTGTGCCACGCGCTCGGCGGCGCGATCGACTCCAGCATCTCCAGCAGCCTGCTCGGATAATCGTCCACGGGACGCACATGCAGCCCTTCGAACACCTGCGGAAACGTGCGCTTCATCAGGTCGCGATTCTCCAGCACGTAGGAGACGCCGGACGGCACGCGCAGGTTGTCTTCCAGCACGTAGACCTGGCCGTCGCCGTGCCGCACCAGATCCGTGCCCGTGATGTGGCACCAGACGCCGCGCGGCGGATTGATGCCGATGCATTGTGGCCGGTAGAAGATCGCCGACTTGATGACCTCTGCCGGGATCACCTTGTCCTTCAGGATCTTCTGGTCGTGATAGATGTCGTCGATGAACTCGTTCAGCGCGTGAATGCGCTGCTTCAGTCCGCGCTTCGATCCGCGCCCATTCGCGTGCGCGCACGATGCGCGGGATCAGGTCGAAGGGAAAGATCCGCTCCGTGCCTGCCAGGTCGCCGTAGACGTTGAAAGTGATGCCCAGTTGCAGCAGCAGCTGTTCGGCTGCCCTCTGGCACCGCTGCAGTTGGCCGTCCTCCAGCGATTCGATGGTCTCCAGCAGCAAGCGCGCTTCGCCTCGAGCCGTCCCGTCTGGTTCGAACATCTCATCGTGAAAGTTGTCTGTAAGATATTCAGAAAACGGCATCGGAGTTCCCCACCATTAAATAACTGTGCTCTTTATTTTGACAGACTGGCGTGGTGCAAAGTCATTCAAAGATCTTATTGGGGTCATCACATCGCTGCCCCGGTTCTCGCCCGTGTTAGGATCGAAATTACCCGTCCCTCCAAACGACCTCGTCGTTATTTGGATCGCGAAATCGTGAGGTCCAAATTTATGCCCGCCAATGAATTCTTGTGCGTCAAAGCGTGTGACACAGGCAGTTTTGTGAGTCCGGAACGCCGCATCGCCCTGCTTCGCAATCCGCACACGCATGGCCACTAAGGGAGAAACTGCAATGGAAGCCGGTACCAGTGTTGCAAGTCACGTTCTGACGCTGGAAGAAATCGGCAACCTTGCGGCGGAGGGCGGCAAGCCGGCCGAGACGCTGACGAACGTGGTCGCGCTGATCGCCAGGCGCTTTCAGACCGATGTCTGCTCCGCCTATCTGCTGGAGCCGGACCGCGCCAACCTGGTGCTGGCCGCGACGCTCGGGCTGCGCCGCGAATGCATCGGCACGCTGCGCATGGCGCTGCACGAAGGGCTGGCGGGCCTGGTGGCCGAAGCAGGTGCGGCCGGTGGCCGTGGAGCAGGTCGAGACAGCATCCGCGCTTCAAATATTTCAGCGAAGCCGGCGAAGACGCCTACCAGTCGTTCCTGGGCGTTCCGCTGATCGATCGCGGCGTGCTGCAGGGCGTTCTGGTGGTGCAGACCATCGAAGCCGCGCGCCTTCCGCGAAGACGAAATTCGCATGCTGGCCGAGGCGGCCGCGCAGGTGGCGCCGGTGGTCAGCGAAGCGCGCACGCTCGACCGCTTCATCGCGCCCGCGCAGGAGCGGCTGTGGTCGCTGGCGCGCAATCTGTGGTGGAGCTGGGACCACGATTCCACCAGCCTGTTCCGCGATCTCGATCCGGTGCGCTGGCGGCAGCTCAATCACAATCCGATCGCGCTGCTGGCCGAAATTGCCGCTGGCGAAGCTCGAAGCGCCGCGCCGGCGAACTGGTGCTGCACAGCCGCATCAACTACGCCTACCGCCGCCAGCAGGAATATCTGCAGCGCGACCGCACCTGGGGCGCGACGCACGCCGGCGTCCTGCGGCCGCGGCCGGTGGCGTATTTTTCGGCCGAGTTCGGCCTGCACGAATCGCTTCCCGATTTATTCCGGCGGCCTGGGCGTGCTCGCCGGCGACCACATCAAGAGCGCTTCCGATCTGGACATTCCGCTGGTCGGCATCGGCCTGTTTTACGGCCAGGGATATTTCCGGCAGCGGCTGGATCAAGACGGCTGGCAGCAGGAAGAATATCTGCAGACCGACGTCAACCAGCTGCCCATGGAGCCGGCCATCGGCACGAACGGCGAGCCGGTCACGGTGCAGATCGAGACGCGCAGCGGCTCCATCCGCGCCAAAGTCTGGCGCGTGAAAGTGGGCCGCTGCGATCTGCTGCTGCTCGATTCGAACGTGGAAGGCAACGCGCCCGAAGATCGCGAGCTGACTTCGCGCCTCTACGGCGGCGATGGCCGCGTCCGCATCCGCCAGGAATTGCTGCTGGGCGTCGGCGGCTTCCGCGCGCTGAAGGCCATGGGCATCACGCCCGGCGTGCTGCATCTGAACGAAGGGCACAGCGGATTCGCGGTGCTGGAAGCGATTCGCAGCCGCATGGAAGAGGAAGGCGTCGGCTTCGACCAGGCCGTGCCGCGCGTCTCGCGCGAAGTGGTCTTCACCACGCACACGCCGGTTCCCGCCGGCCACGACCGCTTCGACGCCGGATCTGATCGAAGAGCATCTCGGGCCGCTGCGCGAGGCGCTGGGCCTTTCGCACGACAGCTTCATGGGCGCTGGGCCGCGAGAACTCCGGCAATCCGCACGAGGAATTCTGCATGACCGTGCTGGGCCTGAAGCTCTCGCGGCGCGCCAATGCCGTTTCGGCCCTGCACGGCGAAGTTTCGCGCGCCATGTGGACCGGGCTCTATCCCGGCAAGTCGGAAGACGCGGTTCCCATCGGCCACATCACCAACGGCGTGCACGTGCCCACGTGGCTGGCGCCGCAGATGTTCCGCCTCTACGACCGCCATCTGGGCACCGGCTGGCACGAGCACAGCGGCGAAGCGCGCATCTGGGAAGGCATCGAGAACGTCGACGACGGCGAGCTTTGGGAAACGCACCTCAGCTTGAAATCGCGGCTGCTGGAATTCGTGCGCCGGCGCGCCGTGGAGCAGGCCGAGCGCCGCGGCGAAGCTCGCCGGAAATCCGCCGCGGCTCAGCCGCGTGCTGAGTCCCGATGCGCTGACCATCGGATTTGCGCGCCGCTTCGCCACCTACAAGCGAGCCAATCTGATTCTGGCGGATATCGAAAGGCTGGCCTCGATGGTGAACGATCCCAAGCGTCCCGTGCAGTTCGTCTTCGCCGGCAAGGCGCATCCGCGCGACGAGCCCGGCAAGCGCGTGCTGCAGCAGATCGCGGAGCTGATGCGCGATCCGCAATTCGCCGACAAGTTTCGTCTTCGTCGAAGACTACGACATCAACGTCGGCCGCCATTTCGTGCAGGGCGTGGACGTGTGGCTGAACAATCCGCGCCGGCCGCTGGAAGCCTCCGGCACCAGCGGCCAGAAAGTGGTGCTTGAACGGCGGCCTGAATCTTTCCGTGCTGGATGGCTGGTGGGCGGAAGCCTACGACGGCCTGAACGGCTTCGCCATCGGCACCGGCCGGACGCATTCGAACATGGACGTCCACGATACGCGCGACGGCGAGGATCTGTATCGCGTGCTGCGCGAAGAAGTGATTCCGCTCTACTACCAGCGCGACCGCGACGGCCTGCCGCGCGGCTGGATCAAGCGCATGAAGCGCACCATCCGCACGCTGGGCTGGCGCTTCAACGCCGATCGCATGGTGATGGACTACACGCTGAAGTGCTACGTGCCGGCGGCCGGCGGCACCTCCAGCGACATGAACGCTAAGTGGTGAACTTTAGCCGTACTGTACCGGTATTCTCATTTCGCGTTTTCTAAGGCCTCCAAAATCGTTTCCCGCGATAGTATGGGCTTGTTCAATCTATAGACCGTACTGGAGGACGTGATGCCGACTGTCGGCTTGCAGGAAATGTGCGCCACCGTGAGCAGCCGTTTGCTATCCGGCGCCGAGAGACCGTACTGTTCAGGAGATTCCAAAATCCCGCTGGTGATCGAGCCTAAACCGGGAAGCCAGAAAGTCGGATCGCTCTGCGAGTTCCTGTCGGCGAACTCCGAATCTGTAGTCGAGTCCATCTATCAACACGGCGCCGTCCTGCTGCGCGGATTTGATATTGCCGACGATCAGGAATTCGCCCGCGTTACCCGAAGTATCAAAGGGCTTCATCCCATGAACGGTTACTTCGGCGAAGAGCACGGCCGCGTTCCCATCAAGGGATCGACGACGTTGTTTCACACCAATCGCTACGTGAAAACCGGCGGATCGTTCAAAAAAATAGGCGGCTTTCACGGAGAGAATTATCACAGCACCGATGTCCCGGCGTTTCAAAGTTTATGGTGCCGGCTTGAACCTCGCGTCGGTGGCGAAACGGCTTTAATACAAGCCGCCGATGTATACGACGACTTAGATGCGCCGCTCCGCGAGAAGCTGGAACGAGAGCCGTTTGACACCGACGCCGTTCCTCTTCCGGTAATCGCCCGGCGCTATGGGATCACCGAAAGCGTCGCCGAGAATGTATGCACCGACGTCGGTCTTCCTATCGAAGAACAGAACGGCTGCAAATTTGCGATCGTCCGCAAGCCCAGTGTTTTTCGGCATCCTTATACGAAGCGGTGCTCCCTGCAAGTGAGCCCGTCCTTTATGCTGCCGGCCTTCGATGCCGAAGTGCGAAAGCATTTGGAGCCGCACTATCGCTCCCTGGGCTGGAAGTGGACGCTGCACAGGTGCGGATGGAGCAGCCCGATGGCATACCGGCTTCTTATGAAGCTGGAATCCTTTGGATTCGTTGCGTCCGATCCTCTGGTGCTGTGGGCCAGGCTGAATGATCCGCGCGATCGGCTCCACGTAAAGTTCCAAACGCTCTTGGGAAAACATGCCAAGCCCGAGCCGAGGTTTAACTATGTGAACCGCGTCGGTCGCGTCTTAAACTCTGACGACATCGCCCAACTGGCCCGCGCCTTTGCGAAGCATCTCACCGTCTTCACCTGGAAACGCGGCGATATTCTGATCTGGGACAACATCACGCTGAACCACGGGGGCATGCCGGGAATGGGGCATAGATCGCTCATCGCCACTCTCTATGAAGCCGTTCCCTTGAATTTTGCGAGCTTCAGATCCGGTGTCGCCGATATCCCGTTCCCGGATCCGTCACACGAGCCATTGACCACCCGGTTCTCACGGATCGGCGCGCAAAATTAGCAAACAGACAGCCTGACGATTTGGTCGCGGCGCACTCAGTGCTGGCGAATCCCTGCCGAAAGTGCATCGTTTCTACGCGTGCGCATGCGAACCAGCGGTCGCAGGATTTCCGTTTGCAGCCAGTTGCGCCCGCGGAGGTAAAAATCGGTGTCCAGGCAGCGGCATCCGCGGCGTTCTTTCACATCCCACAGCAAGGGTCCATAGTTGATGCGCCGGTAGCCCGTTGCGATCAGTGCCTCGATCGTGAAGTTGTAGTTGAGGTTGAAATACGCAGCCACCCCGTGCCCCATGCTCTCGTCGATGCCGATCATCCACGCCACCACGTCCTCGCCGGACTGAAAGCGCACCTGAACTCCGCACAGCACGCCGTCCAACCGGGCGGTTGTGATTATGGCCCTGTCGCCCATCCGCGCCTTGAGGCCATCGAAAAAATCAACTCGAACCGGAAACGGTTTTTTATTTAGACGGAGATTGTGCGCCTCAAGAAGTTCGTGCAACTCCCGTCCGAACTCTTCGGGCTTCTCCACCACCTCGATCGCCAGGCCCGCGCGCTTCGCCTTTCCCATCTCTTTGGTCACGTTCCGAGCCGTATTGGGATGAGCGATCTTTATGTACTTCTTGTAATCTTCTATCGATCGCCACTCCGGCGGCAGTTCCAGGTATGCTGTGGGAACCTCCGAACCGCGCAGGTAGCCGCGTTCCGCCAGTATTTGCCGTATGGGCGAGTCTTCGCCTCCCACCTGCCGAAAGCAAATTGTCCACTGTTCCGCTCGCGCCGCCTTTTCGATTGCTTTCACCAGGACTTCGACAATTCGCCTGCTCTCTGTGGGACTCGCATCCCTTCGCACCAGCACCGGGTCCACCGGCCCAATCTGGTTGCCGCACATCAGGACCGGAAACGTCACCACACCCAGGTGCCGCGAGAGGTCCCCAAACTTTCCCAACAGCATTCGATCCAGGCGATGCGCGCCCACCAATACTGCACCGTCCTCGTTATTTTTATCCTCCAGGTGGCAAATCGCCGCGCCGGCGATTCCCTCGCTGTCCCGAGCCAGAAAGTAACGCGAAGCATGTGGGTTGGTGCGCGTCTCTTCAATCAGTCGCAGTAAACCATAATTCACCAGAATGTTCTCGCCCGCCAACCGATCCCAGTCTGCCGGACTGACTTCGGAAATACTCGCAATGCTTTCGACGATCGGCGCCTCCTCGCGCCTAAGCTGTATGTATCCTTTCTCGGGCGGGACACCTATCGCTCGTTCGTTTACTTCGACCATAAGCATCTACGACGGGCAACTTTCGATAGGGATTACGAGATCTTCGAAGGGTTGCGAGGCACGGCGCACTTTGCAGTACTGGCTCTTCAGACATCACCCTTACCTTAGGCCATTCGGATCTAGGTACGTAGAAACAATCTGCTGGAAATGCAGCAGCTCGAGAATGTCGATACGGACGCCCGCGAAAACATCGCGACGCTGAAGAACTACTGAAAAATTATGAAGTCGTGCCGGAAAGCTCAGACAATCCTAAACGACGGAATAGTTTGGGGCGTGTGGCGCGAATGGATCTGCCTCCGCGGCACGACTCGAGTGTTCCGCCGCAATCAATACGGAACTCGACGCTGCCTCATCGTTCGGTTATGTTGTCTTTCGCTTACCTTCGTGGCAGCGCAGCGGCGCGGAAATCGCATCATGTTTTTTCGTCCGTACGTGAACCAGCGGCCGCAAGATCATTTGCTGCAGCCGGCTATTTCCCTTGAGGTAAAAATCTGCCTCCACTGGACGGCACCCTCGCCTCGCCTTCAAATCCCACAGCAGTGGCCCGTAATAAATGCGCTGCCTTCGGGCGCAGACCGATTGCTCGATCAGGTGATTGTACGCCAGGTTAAAGTACACGGCGGCTCCGCGCTTGGCCTCGCGATCGATGCCAATCATACTTCCCACCACCTCGGTGCCCCCCTGAACATTCACCGCGACGCCTACCCACTGGCCGTCCATCTTTGCACCGTAGATGCTTGCTCTATCGCCGAGGCGCTCCTTCAGTCGTTCGAAGAACTCCGCTCGAAAAGGCCACGGCTTGCCATTGTGGCTCAAGTTGTGAGCCTCCATCAAACGATGTAACGTTTCCCGGTGCGGCCCGGGATCGTCGATTTGTTCAATCCTCAGGCCGGCTTTCGTCTTGCGGTTCATCTCGCCCAAAATCGTCTTCGCAGTGTGCGGATGTGACCTCTTCAAATGCTGCCGGTAGTCTTCGAACGATTGCCACGCAGCATCCAGTTCCAGGCATGCGGTCGGCAATTCAGCTCCCCGCAGATATCCGCGTTGCGACAAGGCGGCCGCCAGCGGCGACCCCTGCTGCCGCACTTGCCGGAAGCATACCGCCCAACCCTTCCGCTCAGCTGTCCGCTCAATCGCATCCACCAAAGCTTCCGCGATGCGCGCGCTCTCCGCCGCGCTCGTTCCCTCGCGAAGCATCAGCGGATCGCACGTTCCCATCTGCGTACCGCACATCAGGCACGGCAGCGAAACCACGCGTGACGTTCGTCCCAACGGCGCCAGCCGCCCCAGCAACATGCGATCCAGCCGGTGCCCGCCAATCGGAATGGCGCCTTCGTCGTTCGAGTCTTCTTCGATGTGGCAGATAACCGCGCCCACCAGTTCCATATTCCGGCGCGCCAGAAAAAAGCGCGCGGCGTGACCGGTGATATTCGTTTCTTCGATCGTCCTCAGCAATCCATGGCTCAGCAGCGCGCTCCCGCCAGCCAGGCGGTCCCACTCAGCCGCATGAACATCGGCGATGCTCTTCACCCGCTCCACGGAAATCGCCGCCAGCGGCGGTTCCGTCGCAACGATCGTATTAGCCGCGCGAACCGCGCTTACGCGAACCCGCCCCGTTCCCTCTTTTCTATCGACAGATGGTTCTGTTGCCGTCCGGTTAGACATATGTGTTTCGTGCGAGGGCGTCTAGTTGTCGTCACCCTCTTCCTTTCCCGACGCGCCTTCGTGGCCTTTGTCCGCGTTGGGGCGGATTTGTGCGGAAAGCGATTCGTTTCTCTTCGACCGCACTTGCAAAAGCGGCCCCAGCATAGCCTTCTGCAGGGGATTCCGCGCGCGGAAGAAAAAATCCATATCCATCGATGTGCATCCCCGGCGCGCTTTCACGTCCCACATCAGCGGGCCGAAATAGATGCGGCGGCAGCCGTCCGCGATCGCGCGTTCGATCAGCCGGTTATATCCAAGGTTGAAATACGTGGCGGCGCTGCGTCCTGATTCGGGGTCGATGCCCACCATCCATGCCAGCAATTCGCTCCCTTGGCGAAATGTAACCTGCACGCCGATGATTTGCTCGCCGATCCGGGCTATGTACACCGGCGCTCTGTCTCCCAGCAATGTCTCCAGCTGTTCAAAAAACTCCTGCCGGAAAGCGAAGGGCGTGCTATTGTGCCGCAGGTTGTGCTCATTCATCAACCGATGCAAGACCTCGGCCTTCTCGCCCGGGTTCGCAAGCTTCTCGATCACCAGTCCCACCTTCTTGCCCAAGTTGATTTCGCCTGGAATGTTCTTTGCCGTGCTGGGGTGCGTCAGCTTCACGAAGCGCCTGTAATCCAGTAGCGAAGTCCAATCAGCGCCAATCTCCAGATACGCCGTCGGCAATTCCGCGCCAGTCAGGTATTTTCGTTCCTCCAGCGCCGCTCGCAGCGCCGATTCGTTGCGCCGCACCTGCCGGAAGCAGATGGTCCAGCGTTCGCGCCGCGCAGTCTGTTCCACCGCGTCCACCAGAGCTGTGGCGATCTTCTTCTGTTCGTCGGCCGAGGCCCCCTCGCGAATCGAAATAGGATCGTCGGTTCCTATCGCGGTCCCGCACATCAGACACGGCAGTGAAACCGCGCCCGAATATCGTGCAGCGGTCGCGAACTTCCCGGCAATCATTCTGTCCACGCGATGCCCGCCCGCCGGGATGGACCCACTGGGAAAGGCACTCTCGTCGATGTGACCCGCGATCACTCCCAGCAACCTCTTACCGCCCCTCGCCAGGAAATAGCGTGATCGATGCTTAGTGACGCGCGTGTCCTCCAACATACGCAGCAGCCCATAGCTCGCCAGAACGTTGTCACCCGACATCTCGTCCCACTCCGCTCGATTCACCTGCGCCATGCTATTCACAACTTCGACGGAAATGTTTTCGCCCGGCTCCAGGATTGCTCCCGCGCCGCGTATTTCTTCCAAGGTTCCCGCCGCACCCCTCAGCGTTCCCCCCGCTTCGGTCCCCGTTTCTGTCATGTCAATGTTTGGTCAGCGCGACGGTCGCGCGATCGCCACGATCCTCCTTCGAACTTGGGCGTCGAACAACGCCTGAATCAAAAGCGACGCTCGTGATCGGGCGCCGTCCCTTAAACTGAATCGCCACGCGCCGCAGCATCGAGCTCACCACCGGAATGCATATCGGCACGATCATCCGGATCGCCTGTTTATGAAGACCAAGTTTCCACGCTTTCTTGGTCCAGAACTTGGCTACGTTTCCCATCCACGCGTGCCTCAGGAACCACAGCCGCACGCCTCCGGGATATTTACCGCTGTTCGTTTTTGAAATAATGAGCCGCAATTTGTCCAGGAACGGCGGCACCGTGTGGATGCTATTCCCCGCATGGACGCGATAGTAAAACGTCTCCGGAGCACAGATCATCAGCGTCGGTCCTTCGCCCGCCATCTTCATGCACAGGTCGTCCAGATCCAGATGGAAGATCCCGGGCGTCCAGCGTCCGGCCCGCTCGAACATTTTCCGCTCCAGCGCAAACGATGGATAAATCGCGCGCGGCCTGTCCCGATCGATCACTCTGTCGTATTCAACAAACTCGATCTTTCGCGGAGCATCCTCGCTCGGCTCCGGCTCAGTGCCCGAAAACGCATACGGATTCGCGATGATAACTTTCGGTCGCTTTTCCACGATCAGCCGCTCGTAGATGCGAGTCGTCCAGGGCGAAAGATAGTCGTCGCCGTCCAGGAACATGATGTACTCGCCTCGCGCCCGTGCCGCGCCTTCATTGCGCGCCGCAATGCATCCCAGATTCTTCGAGAGGCAAAGCAGCCGGATCGCCTCGCCATACGATTGCAGGATGGCTAGGCTGCCGTCGGTGGACGCGTCGTCCACCACGATCACCTCCAGAACGTTCGATCCCTGCAAAAGCGTGGAATCGACGGCTTGCCGGATGTAATCCTGCTGATTATGGCAGGTGATAATGATGCTGAATCTTGGCTCTGGCACGGGGGATTAATTCTTTCTGCGGCGCATCACTTGCTTCTTATTTCCTGGCCCACCCCTTGCGCCAGAGCCTCGAAGTCGTGTAGCGCCGCGGCTTCCTCGATTTTTTCTTTCAACTTTCCTGCAAGCACCTGCACATAGGGCTCCATGAACAATCCCCCCGGATTCGATGGCAGCTCTATGAAATCCAATGGACCAGTCAAAACGTCTTTCCAGCCCAGCATCGGATCGTGCAAGTACGAATAATTTTTCTTCGCCTTGAATACGATCGTGTTTCCGTCATACGGCGTCGCGATGTACGCGAAGTGAGCGTCTTCGTTCAGCCGTTCCAATTCCACGTCCGCGCCGTTCTGCCCATAAGGACCAATCCCTAGCGCCGTCCTGACGCGCACGGCCACCCGTTCCGATTCACGCACGTAAAAGCCTTTGACCTTGCGGAACAGGTACCGCGCCTGCTCCGTGATCCCCAGCTTGATCAGATTGACGAAGTGGAACGAAACCTGTTGCCTCATGGACGACAGCCGCTCTGTGAAAGATAAATCCAATCGCTCGCCCTGGAAGTTGTACGTGTCGATGATGCCCAGCAGCGCCACCTTCTCGCCGTCTTTCTCCAGCAGCTTCGCCATCTCGAACGCGATTTGCCCGCCCAGGCAGAATCCGCCCAGATAATAAGGACCCTCCGGCTGCATCTGCTTCACTTCTTTTAAGTACGCCGCGGCCATTTCCTCGACCGTCTGCAAATAGTTTTTGCTTCCATCCAGGCCTCGCGCCTGAATGCCGTAGAACGGAAAATCGGGAGCCATGCGTTCCGCCAGTTCACGGAACATCAGCACATTCCCGCCCGCGCCATGCACGCAATAGAACGGAGGCTTGTGCCCGCCCGGTTGAATCGGCACGATCGAAGCCCAGGAGCTCGTATAGCCGCTGCTGCGCACCAACTCCGCGATCTTTTCTACTGTCGCCGCCTGGAACAGCGTCGCCAGCGAAAGACTCTTTCCGAAACGCTTGCGCAATTCCGAGAACAGGCGTACCGCCATCATCGACGTGCCGCCCAGGTCGAAGAAGTTGTCCGTCACGCCCACGGGATGAACGTTCAGAACTTTTTCCCACAACTGCGTCAACTGCATCTCCAGCATGTCGCTCGCTGCGCGCTTCGTTCCGCTGCTCTCCACCTTGGGACGCGCCGGAGCCGGCAGCGCCTTGCGATCCACTTTGCCGTTCGCTGTCAGCGGGAACCGATCCAACACCACGTACGCGCTGGGAACCATGTATTCCGGAAGTCTCTTCCGCAGTTGTTCGCGGATCGCCGCGACGTCCAGCTGCACACCCGGCAGCGGCACCGCGTAGGCCACCAGACGCTTCTCGCCTGGGTTATCCTCGCGCACAATCACAGCGCAATTGTCGACGCCTGCTGTGTCCTGCAGCTTCGCCTCAATCTCGCCCAGCTCGATGCGGTAGCCCTGAATCTTCACCTGGAAGTCTTCGCGACCCAGGAACTCGATGTTTCCGTCCGGCAGATAACGGCCCAGATCGCCCGTGCGATAAATGCGGTCGCCCGTCACCGGATGCGTGATGAAGCTCGCGTTGGTTTTCTTTTCGTCGCCGTTGTAGCCCTTCGCCACGCCGACGCCGCCGATGTACAAACTCCCCGGCACCCACGCGGGGCACGGAGCCAGTGCGTGATTCAACACGTGGAAGGTTTGGTTCACCATCGGCTTCCCGTAGGGAACGCTCTTCCAATTCGGATCTACTTTTTCGATCGGATAAAGGATCGACCAGATCGATGCCTCCGTCGCGCCGCCCATGCTGATGATCTTCGCTTCGGGCAGCAGCTTCTGAATCTGTCCCGGCAGATTCACCGGAATCCAGTCGCCGCTCATCATGACGACGCGCAAGCTCAGCTTCGCCCCGCTGTTGGTCGCCTCTTCCGTCGCCAACTGCATCAGCGCCGGAACAGTGTTCCACAGCGTGACTTTTTCAGCGATCATCAGTTCCATCCAGTGCGATGGATCTTGCGCGCTCTCGGCCGCAGGCATCACGATCGCGCCGCCCGCCGCCAGCAATCCAAACACGTCGTACACGGAAAGGTCGAAATTCAGGCGCGACAGCGCCAGCACGCGATCCTTCGGTCCCACTGCAAACCGCCGGTTGACATCCAGCACCGTGTTCATCGCGCCGCGATGATCAATCATCACGCCCTTCGGCAAGCCCGTTGAGCCCGACGTATAAATGATGTACGCCAGATCCTCCGGCTTCTGCCGCCGCCTCGGTGTCGGGGGCACGTTCGGCAGGCGTTCCATCGTGTCCACCGCCAACGCTTCCACGCCTTCGGGCAACGATAAGCCCGGCAGCAAATCCGATTGCGTGAGAACGATCTTGACGCCGCCGTTCTCCACCAGATACTTTTGCCGCTCCGCGGGCAATTCGGAATCGATCGGCAAATACGCGCCGCCCGCGAAATGAATCCCGAGCACCGCGACAATCTGCTCCCAACCCTTAGCCATCAGCACGCCCACCATCTGGTTGGGCTTCACGTCGCGATCCAGCAGTTCGCGCTCCACGCGGCAAGCCATTTGATACAGGCCCGCATACGTCAATCGCCGCGCCGGCGTACACACCGCCAGCTGATCCGGCCGCGAGCTCACCTGCCGCAGGAACGGCGTATGCAGCAGCTCGTCCGAAATCGGAGCCTCTGTCGCGTTCACCTGCCGGCGAATTTCCAATTGATCCGCGGGCACCAGCAGACTCGTATTCTCTGCGAAGCCGCGATTCCAGCTCGCGTCATTGTCTGCCAGATCCTGCAGAAGATACCGGAACGCGCGGAACATATCGTCCAGCATTCTCTCCGGGAACAGCTCGTCAACCGCGTCCCAGTTGACGATCAGCGCGCCCTTGTCCTGCTCCACCATGCAGTCCAGATAAACCTGCGGCGTTTGCGTGATGCCGTATACCGGCTCGCCGAAGCGGTTCGCGCCGCTCGTCTCGTCCCCCGCGTCATCCAGATTCAGCAGGCTCGTGAACACCACCGGCATGATCGCCTTAGGACCCACGCGCTGCATCCGCGTCAGTTCCCGCATCACATGCAGGCCGCTGAAATAGCGATGCGCCAGATCCTGCCAAAGCTGCTCTTTTTGCCCCTGAGCGCGCTCGGCGAACGTTTCCGGCTTCGAGTTATCCACGGCCAGCAAATTCACCGACGTGAAATCGCCGATGATGTCGGCCGCCTGCGGATCCAGCGGCAGCCGATTGAAGACCGTCAGGTTCAGCGTGAAGCGTGGATTCTTGCTCCAGATCGAAATCACTTCCGCATAAGCGGCCAGCAGCACGCCCGAAGGAGTCGCGCGAAACTTCGCTGCTCTTTCCTTCAGCCGCTTCCATGTCTCGGCATCCACGCGCACCGAACGCCGTTTGAACGACTGCTTCTCCACCGCCGCGGGATTCTTCACCAGCGGAAATTCGGGCGATGGCGGCAGCGCGCCCAGCCGCGCGTCCCAATATTTCTTGCTCTCCAGAAACTGCGGCGTCTGTTCCAGTGCCTGCAGCGCCGTACTGTAATCGCGGAACGATAGCTTCAGCGCAGGCAATTCCGCCTGCGGATTTTGATACAGCGTGAACAGCTCGCCGAAGAGAATTTCAAAACTGCGACCGTCCACAATCAGCAGATCGATCCGCATATGCAGGCGGCTGTGGCGCTCGTCCATCCGCGACACTTTGAAATCGAACAGTGGCCACCGGTTCGCCGGCCGCACCGTGCCGCGCACCTCGGCGCGCGATGCCGCCAGATGCTCGTCGCGTTTCGACGAAGGATAGCCGCGCAAGTCTTCGACCTTAATCTTGTACGTCGGAACCTGCGCCAGAATCTGCTGGCGTCCATCCGTCAACACGTCGTTCAGTACAATGGCCCGCAACATATCATGCCGCTCAATCATCTTCGCGAGCGCGCCTTCGAACCTCGTGAAGTCGAAGTCTTCGATATCCACTTCGTCGTACGCCTGGCAAACCGTATTGCCCAGCTCGATATCGGACTCGCGCCCGATCATATACGCCTGCTGAATCAAGTTCAGCGCGAACGGCTGGTTCCGATTCGCCGCATCGGCCACGGCCTGCGGCATGCCTGAGCCTTCGGGCAGGGAAGTTCTCTGCGCGGCCTGTGACAAGCGCGCGGCCAGCCGAGCCTTCTGCTCCGGCGTCAACCGCGATTTGCCATTTGATGTCGTTATCAATGCGACGGCCGGGCTCGCGATCGTGGCGGCGCCGGTTCCCGAGTCTGCTGTTTCGAACATGTTCGCTCGTTTCGTCCTGGAAACTTAGTTGGCTGCCTGGCTCGATCCCACTTCCGCCGCGTTCAAAATCATTTCTTCCAGCCTCTGCGCCTGCTGACGCAGCACCGGAGTCTGAATGAACGTCTGCAGCGGAAATTCCATTTGAAACACCTGCTGCAGTTTGAATGCGGCCTTCAACGCCGAAAGCGAATGTCCGCCCAGGTCGAAGAAATTATCGTTGGCGCGCACTTGCGGAATGCCCAGCGCCTCCGCCCAAATCGCGGCCACCATCTCTTCGAGCTCGCCGTCCAGATCGCTCTCCGCACTGGATTCGGCGGCCGCATTCTGCACCTGAATCGCGGGCAGCGATTTGCGATCGATCTTGCCGTTGTCCGTCAGCGGGAACTTCTCCAGGAACAGAAACTGCGACGGCATCATGTACGGCGGCAGCTTCGACCCGAGCGCATTGCGCAGCGCCTCGGCCGACGCCGGCTGGTCCGCCTTCGCCACGATGTACGCCACCAGCAGCTTATCGCCGCCCTTGTCTTCGCACGCGTTCACCACCGCCTGCTGCACGCCGGGCTGCTGTTCCAGTTGCGCTTCAATCTCGCCCAGCTCAATGCGGAATCCGCGAATCTTCACTTGGAAATCCGTGCGCCCCAGGTATTCCAGTTGGCCGTCGGGCGAATACGCGCCAGATCGCCCGTCTTATACATCCGATTGCCCGGAATAAACGGATCATCCAAAAACCGCTCCGCCGTCAGCTCGGGACGGAACAGATAACCGCGCGCCACGCCGTCGCCCGCGATGAACAGCTCGCCGATGTCCCCCTGCGGCACCGGCTGCCCGTTCGTATCCAGCACGTAAATCTGCGTATTCAGAATCGGCTTGCCGATCGGCATCGCCTCTTCCACGCCGCGCACTTCATACGTGGTCGACCAGATCGTCGTCTCGGTCGGCCCGTACATGTTATAGATCTCGCCTTTATACGTCAGGCCGCAGCATCCCGATCATCGAAGCCGGAAGCGCCTCGCCGCCCAGCAGCAATTGCTTCAGCGTTCCCAGTGCCGCCCGCGCGTCCGGATCCACCGCCAGCGCGCGCGTCAGAGACGGCGTCGATTGGAAATGCGTCACGCCGTGCTTGCGGATCTCCGAGGGAACTTCCAGCTGTCCATCCGGCCGATGCACCACCACTTTGAATCCCCGCGCCACCGTCCACAGCAACTCCAGCACGGAAATATCGAAGCACACGCTCGTCACCGCGAGCCACGTTCCCGGAATCCGCCCGATGGCCGTATCCATGCCGTCGAAAAAATTGATGACGTTGTGCTGCTCAATCATCACGCCCTTCGGCTTGCCCGTCGAGCCCGACGTGTACATCACGTACGCCAGATTCTTGCCCGTCGCCTGCGACACCACAGCAGCGTCGCTCTCTTTCGCGATCGCCTCCGCCTCGCGATCCAGCGAAATCATGCGCGCCGAATTTTCCGGCAGCACCGCGCGGATCTTCTCCGTCGTCACGATCAGCGACGTTTTCGAATCCTCAATCGTGAACGCGATGCGCGCGCCGGGGTAACCCGGATCCAGCGGCATGTACGCCGCGCCCGACTTCAAAATCGCGAGCAGCGCGATCATCATCTCGTGCGACCGCTCCACCGCCAATCCCACCAGCGTATCGGGAGCCGCTCCCGCCGCCTGCAGATAGCGAGCCAGTTTGTTGGCCTTCGCGTTCAGCTCGCGATAAGTAAGCTGGTGATCGCCGCTCACCACCGCGATCGCGTCCGGTGTCAGCGCCACTTGCCGTTCAAACGCGCGGGCGATGGTCGCATCGGCGAACTTGCCCTGAACCGCGCCATTCATCACAGAAGTCTGAGGTGTCACTCTTTCGTTCCCCCGAATATCAAGTTCGCGAACATGATCATTCGCTTTGAGCCGACCGAATGGAAAATAATGGAGAAAATTCCATACGGACCCCGGCACTGGTGCAGTTACCGGGCCAACTCAGCAAAATACCTGATATCAGTCGGTTGGCAGTCCACAATTGTCTGTTCGTGCCAAGGAAGTTGGAGATCTTCCCAAACTGTGGAAAGCAGGCGTATTTTCCATCCTGCACGGGCTTTGAGCCGTTTGTTCCAGTACTTCTAGTCGAAAGGTTCCATGGGGCAAAAGCCTTATAGCGCGCGCCGCGTCCTAGCCATTTCCGCGTTGCCCAGAACATCTCATCCGAAACTGACACTCAAAACGATATAAAATGATCAGCGGTTGCATCCCGCCAGGAGGATTCGAAATGAGATCGGCCTTTGTTTTTCTGTCGTGCGTATGCGCGTCGTTTCTGATCCAGTCGCCGCTCGCCGCTCAGTGGGCCGAATATCCCACCCCCGGCATTCCCCGCACCGCCGACGGCAAGCCGAATCTCTCCGCGCCCGCTCCGCGCGCGACTGACGGCCATCCCGATCTCTCCGGCCTTTGGGAAAAGACTTCGAATTACGGTAACAACATCGCGGCGGATTTGAAACCGAGCGACGTGCAGCCGTGGGCGCAAAAGCTGGTGAAGGAGCGCGAAGAAAATCTCGGCATCGATCACATGATTCCGCGTTGTCTCCCCATGGGACCCGGCTACGTCACCGACGGAGGCACCACCGCTGGAGGCATCACGAAGATTTTTCAGATGCCGACCATGATCATCTTCCTCAGCCAGGATATGACCTTCCGCCAGATTTTCATGGATGGCCGTCCGCTCGAAAAAAATCCCAACCCAAGCTGGATGGGATATTCCGTTGGCCATTGGGACGGCGACACGCTCGTCATCGACACCAACGGTTATAACGACAAAACCTGGCTCGATCGCAGCGGCCATCCTCACACCGAAGCCCTCCGCACAACCGAGCGTTACCGCCGCAAGGACTTCGGCCATCTGGAATTCTCGATGACGATCAACGACCCGGGCGCCTACGCCAAGCCCTGGACCGTGAATATGACCGCAACCCTCGCCGCCGATACGGAGCTGATCGAATATATTTGCCAGGAAGGCATGGCCAAACCTCTGAGCCACTGGGTGGGCACCGCCTCCGACGATCTCAAAGCCGAAGTCAAAGTCCCGCAGGAGATTCTGCAGCAGTACGTCGGCTCCTATAAAACGCTCGACGTGTGGAACGGCGAAGCCGAGCCGCGCTTCATCGACATCACGCTGATGGACGGTTCGCTCTACGGCGAAGTGCGAGGCCGCGGCAAAGTCCGCCTCATCGCGCAAAAGCAAAACCAGTTCACAGGATTCTACGGCCTCGGCCTGCGCTTCATCACGGACGCTTCCGGCAAAGTAATCCAGCTCGCGGAAATGCACGTCTCCGGCGACTATCGCTTCAGCCGCTTAAACTAGCCGTGAACAGCGGCCATCGACGTGGCGCGGGCCGCCAGGCCTGCTGTGTCGAGAGTCTTCTCGACATTTGTGGCCCGCTTGGCTTGACTTCACAAAAAGCCTTCCCGATAATGATCGGGCAATGAGACTCGCCTCTCCGCTGGCATCGCCGTTCCTGCTCATCGCTCTCGCCTCTCCGTGCCTTCACGCCCAGTGGACCAAACTCCCCACGGACAGCGCACCTCGCACCGCGGACGGCAAAATCAACATGACGGCTCCCGCGCCGCGCCTGCCGGACGGCACGCCCGATCTTCGAGGCATCTGGGATCCGAAAAATACCAAGTACCTGAACAATCTAGCGGCCGATTACAAACCAGGCGAGCTACCGATTCTGCCCGCCGCCGAAGCACTGGTGAAGACGCGCAGCGATTACTCGCACGGTTGGGAGGAATCGGACGCGCGCTGCCTGCCCCCCGGCGTACCCAAAATCAGCACCGCTCCGAATCCCTTCAAAATTTTGCAGGAGCCGAAGCTGATCGTGGTCCTCTACGAGACCTTCGGCCTCCGCCGCCAGTTCTTCATGGACGGCCGCGAAATGCGCAAGGATGCGAATCCCACATGGCTCGGCTATTCCACCGCGAAATGGGACGGCGACACGCTGGTAGTGGACACCGCAGGCTTCAACGGAAAGTCATGGCTCGATAAGGTAGGTCACCCCACCAGCGAATCCACGCACATCACCGAACGCTTTCGACGCGCTGACTTCGGCCATCTGGAATCCGTAGTGACCATCGAAGATCCCACGGCATACTCAAAGCCATGGAACGTCACGCTGCATTTCGAGTATTTGCCGAACACCGAAATCATCGAAGACGTCTGCGAGAACGAGCAAGACATCAAACACATGCCGAAATGACGTGGCGCAGACCGCCAGGTCTGCTGAGTCGGCAGTCCTGCCGACTCTCTCCAAAGAAAAGCATGCTCTTCACACAGCCTCTTTAAATAGGCGATCGTCCATCCACACCCCAGTCATCCCGAATCGCGTAGCGCATGAGGGATCTGCTGTTTTGCCATTGCCTGCCACGCGTACGTCGAAGAAGAAAGCATTCCTTTATGATTGCGGCTCAATCCGCTACTGATTCAAACCAACGCCGCCGCCGAGCCGCGACCATAGGGAGCGGTCCCCACTAAACGAGATCATCACCCGCCTTCAACGGCAACGCCACCGGAGCCTTCCTCTTCGCCGATAAATCCAAAGCCTTCGTCAGCATCAACCGATTGTGAGCTTCCTTAGCTGTCGCATGCGGCGTAGCGACTCCCAGCGCCACGCGATTCAGCCATGACTCCGTTTCCTCGCGCATGGGCCCGCGCAATTCGCCCAGCGCCATATCACCCGGAGGATAGCTGCCCATGAAATCCACCAGCCGCGATTTGTCCGGCGCATAGCCTTCCGATTGCGGCGCGCTCACCGCCAGCACAATATCGCGATGCGTGTCGTCGATGGTCAGCACCCCCGTCGTGCCCACGATGCCGACTTCCAGACTATAAACCGCCGCGGGCCACGTCACCGGCAGCGCCCACGAAATACTCAAGTGATACACGCACCCGTCGCTGAACATGATCATGCCCGCCGTCGCGTCAATGCCCTTGTACAGCGGCCCCAGCACCTTGTCGACAGACCGCGCGTACACCTCCACCGGCGTCTTCGCCTCCAGGTACCACATGGCGATGTCCAAAGCATGCGTGCCGGATATCACCAGCGGCGAAATCGTTTCCGGCGCATCGCTGCGCTGATAGTTATCGATCGCCACCAGCCGATTCATAAATGCGCGCGACGTCACCAGCGTTACATCGCCCAGCGCGCCTGTGCGAACTTTTTCTTTTGCCGCCAGCCACCGCCGCCGGAACCGCTGCGTGTACCCGACCACCGCATCCACGCCCGACTTCTCAATCGCCTCCAGCACCCTCGCCGATTCAGCGATCTTCGTCGCCAGCGGCTTTTCGATCATCAGTGGAATGCCGCGCTCCACGCCGCACATCACCGGATCCACGTGCAGATGCTCGTCCGTCGCAATAATCGCCGCATTCACTTCCGGGCGGCTCAGCAATTCGCGATGGTCGCTCGTGACGAAGTCCGCGCCGATTTCTTTCGCAACAGCCTCCGCCCGCTCGGGTCTCTTTTCGGCAATGCCGATCCAACCCACCGAGCCGTGCCGCGCCGCCACCGCTCCCCGAAATAATCCGACGCGCCCCGCGCCCACAATCGCCAGCCCGATCTGTTTCGCATTCCGCTTCATGTTGATCCATCTTCGCGCGACCGGGATTGCCGTTGCTCGGCCGACAAGGCCAAAACTAACGACAGTCATTCCGACGAGTCCGCGACGAGGGATCCGCTTTTTCTGCTGATGCGCCCCAGATCGTTGCGTTAACATAGAAACTCACGTGGCGAGCCCCATGCACACGTCCGCGCCTTCGGCTCATAAAAACGTCCGCTGGTGGATCTGCTTCTTCCTCTTCCTCACCTGGCTCGTCTCCTACATCGACCGCAGCCTCATGCCCATGGCCCTCCCGTTCATCGGCCAGGAATTCCATCTCAGCCCCACCGTAATGGGAGCCGTGATCAGCGCATTCTTCGTCGGCTACGCCACCATGCAAATTCCCGGAGGCATGCTGGCCGATCGCATCGGCCCGCGCAACAGCATCACGCTCGGTATCGCGTTCTGGTCGGGCTTCAGTCTCCTCACCGGCCTCGCCGGAAATCTCGTCAGCCTGCTCGCGGTCCGCGTCGGCTTCGGGCTCGCCGAAGGCCTGCATCCCGCCGCCGCATTCAAAGCGCTATCCGCGTGGTTCCCCGCGCACGAACGTTCGCGCGCCAACGGACTCGTCATGTCGTCCAACGCGCTCGGCCCCATGATCGCGCCCGTTCTATTCGCCTCGCTCATGGCCTCGTTCGGATGGCGCATCGCATTTTACATCGTCTCCGTCCCCGGCTTTCTCGTCGCACTGGGAGCATACTGGCTCCTGCGCGATCGCCCGGCCCAACATCCGCGCGTAACGCCCGAAGAGCTCGCCGAAATCGGCAACGACGAAGAGTCGCAGCCCAAGCCGCCACTCCGCGAGCTGCTGAAATA
Organism: Terriglobia bacterium; assembly: GCA_963699945.1. Classification (GTDB taxonomy): domain Bacteria; phylum Acidobacteriota; class Terriglobia; order Bryobacterales; family Bryobacteraceae; genus Palsa-187. The sequence goes on along the minus strand of CAVOVW010000005.1, from coordinate 73,294 downwards.
TCCCATGCTGTGGCGCCTGTTCGCCATCTACATGCTGTGGGACATCACCTGGTGGGGATTCCAGGCCTGGCTGCCTTCTTACCTATTTAAAGTCCGCGGATTTTCGCTGGCGCACACCGGCCTGGTGACAGCGCTGCCCTATGCTGCAGGATTCATCGGCGTGACGCTCGCCGGTTGGATCGCCGACCGCACGCGCAAGCGGGAAGCCGTTCTCGCCGCCGTGCTCGTCGGCATCGCGACATTCATGGTGCTGACAGCCACGGCCCCCACCGCAGTAACGGCCGTGATTTTTCTCACGGCCGCCGGCTTCTTTCTGCCCGCCGTGCACGGCCCCTTCTGGTCCCTGCTGATGGAGATGCTGCCCTCGCGCGTCATGGGCTATTCGGCTGGATTCATCAACACCGGCGGCCAGATTGCCGGCATACTCGCGCCCATCGTGATCGGCGCGCTCATCCAGTGGACCACGCACTATTACGCGGGATTCATCTTCATGGCGATCTCCGCCACCATTTCGGCGCTGCTCGTCGCGACCTTGCCGCGAACGGCGTCTTCACAGGCGCATGCAATTGCTGCGGAAGTGCGGGAACGCGTGAGTAGCTAGTCTGGCCGGCTAAACCACTTTGAGCAATACCGCCGTGATGTTGTCCGGCCCGCCGTGATCCTTCGCCGTGGCGATCAGACTCCGGCATTTCTCCTCCAGCGTGCCGCCATCGGCCATTGTCGCCGCGAGGTTCTCTTCCGGCACCACGCCGTGCAACCCATCGCTGCACAACAGCATCAGCATGCCGGGCGTCGGCTCCACGCGATACGTCTGCACGCGCAATTGATCGGAAACGCCGATCGCCATGGTCAGCACGTGCCGCATGGGATGCGTCTTCAGCACGGTCTCCTCCAACCCCAGGCGCCGGCCCACTTCATTCACCCATGATTGATCTTCGGTAATCGTGTGCAGCGCGCCATCCTGGAACGAATACACGCGGCTATCGCCCACGCTCGCCACAAACAGCTCCGTGTTGTTGTCCAGCACGGCGATGAGCGTCGTACCCATGCCGTCCAGTTCCGGATCGTGCTCGGCGGCCATCGAAACGCGCGTGTTGGCTTCGGCGAATGCGGTTTGCAAAACGGCGGGTCCGCGCGACGCCGACATCCCGACGATTTCCTTCACCGTGTCCACCGCCATGTGGGACGCATGCTCGCCCGCCTGCGCGCCGCCCATGCCGTCGGCCACAACATACAGACCCATGGCCGGCGCCAGCAGGTAGCAGTCCTCATTGTTCGGACGAACACAGCCCGGGTCCGACACACCAAATGACTCAATCATGAACTCCCTAAATTATATCGATGTCCACACTTCCGCCGTACGGTAGCAAGCAGCGCACCGTATTTTTCAACATTCCCGCTCAATTAATGAGGCATAGGCTCTCGCGTAGCACCGGGGCGTCCGCCACCGCCAGCCCCGGTCCTGAGCTCGGGCATGCGGAAAGGCTGATAAACAGAACCGCGAATGTCAATGAGCGGGCACCCCACGGCAGCGCTCTACCACTGGTTATCCCCAGCGAGAAGCGCACCGCGCCCCTCCGCCTTGTGCCCGATTCCAGCATGCCGAGCGTTATACTACCGCTATACACCCCTCCCCCGGTTACATTTTGAGGAGTTGACTCGCTTGCCTAAAAACAGCAAAATTCGTTTCGCACCGTGGATGATCGCCGCAGCCGTCCTGCTGCCGGCGATGGCAAACGCGCAGGCGACAATCCTGCCGCAAATCGCCGACGGAGGCAATTGGTACACCACCATCGTGTTGGAGAACACCACGACGAACGCCGCGCTCGCGACGTTGAACTTCTTGCAGAACACCGGCGGCGGAGGTGCGACCGCTTGGTCGCCGTCCATCGTGGAAGGCATCTCCACGCAGAACATCCAGGTGCCCGCCGGAGGAACCGTGTCCCTCCACACGCCGGGCACGGCCGCGAACCTGACGCAGGGCTGGTGCCAGTTGGTGGCTCCCACGGGCGTGACCGCGTACGCCATCTATACATATGAAAGCTTCAATGGCCGCCCCAATCAGGACGGCACATCGCAGGCGTTGCTCCCCACCTCACGCGTGATCGTGCCGTTCGATGCCACAAACGGTTATTCCACGGGCGTGGCGATCGTCAATCCCACGGCCGTGGCCGAAACGATTTCCGTCAACATCGAGCTCGACAATGGAGCCATCTCGCAGACAACTCTGCCGTCCATGTCCTCCGCCGGGCAACTGGCGTTCAACATGGCCACGCAGTTTTCATTCGTCGCGGGGCACAAAGGTCTCGCCGAATTTTACGTGACGAACGGCAGTGTCGCCGCCGCGGCGTTCCGCTTCAATCCCACCCTCGCCCTGACCTCGCTGCCCGTGGTCGCGGGCAACGGCGCGCCCGTCATTGGAGGAACATCGTCCGGCTCCATAACGCCGTATGTCACGTTTTCCGCCAGCAGCCTGAGCTTTCAGCCCACTGGATTTCCGTCGGGCACTGTGAGCCTTTCGCTGAGCCTGAACGCGAGCGGCGGCACATACCTCACCAACATAAACGGCGGACTCCCCATACTGACGGACGGCGTCTTCGCAAGCTCGGGAGGCTCGTTCAGCGCCGGCGCGCTGCAACCGAACGTCACCTATCCGCCGTACGGTGTGTTCGCGCTGTCGAATACCAGCGTTTTCCTGGTGCAGACCGCCTCGGTCCATTTCACCGTTTCGCCGACCTTTGCATCCGGTGGAGTACAGTTCGGAAGCCTGACCGGCACGTTAACCGTCACCGGCACGCCCTATCCCGGCGGCGGAGCCGCAGTAACCGTGAGCGGCCCCATCTCGGGAAGCTATACGTCGACGCTCTCAGCGCAGTGAGAACCAGAAGTCAGAAGCAAGAACTCAGAATTCCCGAGCCCCGGCCAAAGGGAGCGATCCAACAGAACCGCGAATGTCAATGAGCGGGCACCCTCGCCATACGCCTCACCTTGTCATCCCGAGCGAAGTCGAGGGATCTCGCGCCGCAGTTGCATCCAACCCCCCATCCACACGCAGTCATCCGGAGGATGTGCTTTTTCTGCCGGTCACCTCTAACTCCTGTCTTCTAACTCCCAATTCTTCATCGCCTTTCCCTCTCATCCAAGCCGCAGCTCCTGACTCCCCCCACCATACTGCCATCAGAAAAACTTCTCGGCCGAGAAGCGTTGCGCATTTGTGATTCTGAACTCTCGTAGGCTGGTTAACGGCTGCACGTCAACGCAACTATAGGTATGCTGGCGGCGAGAGACTTTGGAGATCGATTTCCGAAACACCGGGAGCTGGAGCAATCGGGAAAGCCACCAGGTCATCAGCGGGTGCATGGAGAAAGCGCACAGCGAATCTAGCGCGGTGCGCGATCGAACAAGAAGAGTAAAAACGGGCCGCCCCTCAGCGGACTGCCAAGATTCCTCGCTCAAGCCAGCACTCGATTTCATGGGCGGCCAGCACGCACGGTGATAAGCCGGAAGCCCTGGCCGTTCGCAACGCAATTTGAAAACGATTGACACTGCACCGTCCCATCCAAGGCAACGCCGCCGCCGAGCCGCGACACAGGGAGCGGTCCAACGGTGTGTTCACAAAGACTCGTTGGCCAGCGGATACACTTCCACAAGCCAACAGCCGTAGTGTCTTTTCACCGCCACTAAGCGCGTCGTCCCGAATCCCGGTTTCAATCGGGTGAGGGACCTGTTTTTCATTCTGACTCCTCACTCGACCGCCTCTCACCATTTAAAATCGCAAGAAGAGGAACTATTTCCGATGCGAAATACCCAAGCGATTTTTATGGGCCTGACCGCGGCTGCGCTGCTTGCGCCCGCCCTATGCCACGCGCAAACATTTTTGCCGCAGATTGCCGACGGAGGGAATTGGTACACCGCCGTCGTGCTGGTGAACACCTCGCCGAGCGCCGCCACCGCGAGCATCAACTTTTTCCAGGACACCAGCAGCGGCGCCACCTCGCCGTGGAGTCCTCCGTTCGTGGAAGTGAGCTCCACGCAAAACCTGAACGTCCCCGCAGGCGGCACCGTGTACATGCACACGCCGGGAACCGCCGCGGCGCTGACGCAGGGCTGGGGCCAAGTGACGGCGCCCCCGGGCGTGGTGGCCTACGCCATCTATACATATGAAAGTTTCCAGGGAAGACCGAATCAGGACGGCACGTCGCTCGCGGTAGCAGGCGCCTCCCGCATCCTGGTGCCCTTCGACGCCACGACGGGCTATTCCACCGGCGTCGCGATCGTCAATCCGACAAACGCGCCAGAGATTGTTTCCGTCAATATTGAGACCGACGATGGAACCATAACGCAATCCTCGCTGCCCTCCCTTCCGGCCAACGGGCAGATGGCATTTTCGATGGCCTCGCAATTTGCGGCGACGGTCGGCCATCGCGGCGTGGCGGAGTTTTACGTCTCGCCCGGCAGCATCTCCATCGCCGCGTTCCGCTTCAATCCGACCGTCGCGCTGACCTCTCTCCCTGTAGTGCTGGCGAGCGGCGCGCCCGTGCTCGCGAGCGGTGGAGCGCCGCCCACTCTGCCGCAATTCAGTCTGATTCTAGCCACCGTGAACATGGCGGATTCGTCAGGCGCCCCGCTAGGTCAGGCCGACACCATTCAGATCGTCGGACTGCCATCGCAGGGATACGTCGGCGCGACTCTCACTGGAAACTTTTCTACCAACGCGATTTTATTCGTCACGCAGTATACGAGTGTTGCGGCTGTGGGTAATACGTTTAGTATCGGAGGGCTCTTCACGGCCAATAGTTTCGAACTCAGTTTAGTGTCCAACGCGAAGGCAAGCATCGCGTCAGGCTCGCTGACCTTGACGCTGACGCCGCAGGAATCTGTGAACCAGGGAACGGTAAGCGGAACCTTCACCATCGTCAGCAGCGGCATCACGTATACGGGAACGCTATCGGGGACGTATACGGCTACGATGTAAGCCAACGATGGACCGTGGCGCAGACCGCCAGGTCTGCCGAGTCGGCAGTCGTGCCGACTCTTGGGTGCCTCATGCCTTCGAGGGGAGAAGTCGAGAAGACCCTCGACTCGATTCAGCAGGCATATTTACTAAAAACATGCCGCCTGCGCTACGTTGGTTCACGGCTGCTGTCGCGCCAGCACTGCCTTCAGTTCCCAATACGCGCGCTCTTCGTAGTTGACCTTCAAACGCTCCAGCGTTTCCAGCCGTGAATCGCCGGGCCGGAGGCCTTGCTTCTTCAAACACATTCCCAGCAGCAGCGTCGCGTCCTGATCGTCGGGCTGGCGATCCAGCACGGCGCGGAAGCGATCGGCAGCCGTCGCGAAATCGCCGCGCCGCCATAGAGCATAGCCCGCGTTGAAGTGATAGACGGGATCGGCGGGATCGCCGGTAAGAGCCTTGAGGAAAGAATCCAGCGCTTGCGGCTGGCCGCGGCGGCTCTGCGCGGCTCCCAGATCGTTCCACACTTCCGCCAGCGGGACGACGTCGGCCACGGTCTGGAACGCGCTCTGCGCGCCCGCGTAATCGCCCGATTGGAACAGAGCGAGCCCCAGCAGGAAGCTGGCCTCGCGATAGTGCTGATCGCCCGGCATCATTTTTTGCAGCCATGTCGCCGCCTCGCGATATTCTTTCCGCGCGAAGTGCAATTGGCCTAAAGCGAAATTCGGATGCGCGTAGCGCGGGTCGATCCGCACGGCCTGCAAAAAGAATTTCTCTTTCCGGTCCGGCGGCGCCAGCAGACCGCGCACATAATTCTCCTCCGCATCCAGCCGCACCGCGGGCCGCAGCGTGCGGTAATCCGATTCCGCGGGCGCGAGCTTGGGCGCGATGAGCGAAAGCGTGCGCCAGATGAGATGCGCCTCCATGGTGGCGAGGTCGTCCAGGCTGCCGGTTTCGACGAACTCGGTTCCCTCGCGCAAGCGCTTGCGATCGTACACGCGCGCGGCGACCGTGAGCGATCCCGGCCGCGGCGCCTCCTCCGGCATTGGCCTTCCACTCGAAACTTCCGTAGATGACGTCCTCGGCATCCAGAGCCTCGCCGATCTTGATGACGGAGGCGGACGTGAGCGGCGCGCGCGGACGCAGATTCAGTCGCTTATAGGCATCGTTCGTGTCCTCCCGCTCGATAGTCAGCAGACCGCGAGCGGCGAGGGAATCGCGCAACGTTTCGGCGATGCTTTCGCCAATCCAATCCAGATTGGATACCGCGGCCGCTGCGGGCGCAGCCGAATCCTGGCCATCGGGCGTTTTGGCAGCCGCCGGTGGCGCAGCCGAACGAGCGGTCTTGTTCGTGAACGGCAGAATCGCGGTGGTCTGCCCGAATGCGGACAGGGAGAAAAGACAAGCGAGGAGCGCGGCGCACGAGACGCGACGGAGCATTCAACTGCTAGTGTATCCCGCGTGACACGCGATTGACTCCAGGTATTCCACTTTGATTTCCGAAAAATCAGGAGACGCTCCGGAAAACAAGCTCGAGCGTGAAGATTACTGCGCAGAGCAACAGGATGGCACCGAGGAAACGGATAAAGTTCGGATACCAGCTTCGTTCAGCAAGTCGACTTGAAAACGCTCTCGGATATTTTCTTTGCATCCGCAGCGCCTCCTGTACTACCCAGTCAGTCTTTAGGATGGCAACGATGCCTGCTATGTAGCCGACGAGAGCATAGAATCCGTTTTCGATCATTCTTTCTACGATCTCCTAAAACTTCGCCTGACTCCAGATCAAGCTGATAAGCCGCTATCGAGGATTTCGCGTGCCATCTTTTGAATCTCCACATCGTCGCCGAAACCCGCGAGCCAATGCATCTCCGCGTCCCGACGGAACCACGTCAGTTGGCGCTTCGCATACTGGCGCGTTTCGATTTGCGTGGACTCGATTGCTTGCGCCAGCGTGAGCGTGCCTTGAATATGCGCGAGCGCTTGTTTATAGCCCAGCGACTCGAACGGTTTTTCGCCGCCTGTGCAACCGCCTGCGAGCAATGCGCGTACCTCGTCCAGCAGACCGCCTTCAAACATTTTCACAACACGCTGGTCGAGGCGCCGCACCAGCTCTGCGCGGTCGGGATTCACGCCAATCTTAATCGGCTGCCATCCTTCCAAAGCCGCGGCGGTTTCGCGCGGGGGAAGCGAGCGCCCCGTTGTCAGGCGGATTTCGAGCGCCCTGGTCAACTTTTGCACGTCGTTCGCGTGGATCTTCGATGCCGCGGATGGGTCCAGTCGCGCCAGCAAACGATGCAAAGCTCCCGATCTAGCGGCCTCTTTCGCAGCGAGGCGCGTGCGAAGCCGTTCGTCGCGCTGGGGCAGGGAAGGCAGTCCTTCTAATACGGCCTTCAGGTAAAAGCCGGTGCCTCCCGCCAGGATCGGGAGGGCACCGCGCGAGGCGATTTCGTCCAATACGGCGCGCGCGGCGCGGGAGTATTCACCGGCGGAGTAACCGACATGCGGGTCCAGCACGTCGAACAAGTGATGGGGAACTCCCTGGCGATCGGCGACCGGCGTTTTGGCGGTGCCGATATCGAAGCCCCTGTAGAGCTGTAACGAATCGGTATTGACGATTTCGCCGTGGAAATCGCGGGCCAGCGCCAGAGCCAGCGCGCTTTTGCCCGATCCGGTGGGGCCGGCAACGATGACCAATGGCGATCCAACCCGGGGCACTTTTTTCGGAGGCACGCTGTCTAAATTCATGTTACCCGCAGCCGGGTACTTAGCAGCCCGCGGCCGGGATCGTGTTAGCCCACAAGCGGTTTTGTTCGATAAGGAATCGCATGATCCAGGGATATCGCCGGATGATTGAAACAGGTATATTAAAGATGGCGTTGTGCATAGTTCCGGCGCCGGGGAAGGATCCGATGGCCAAAGCTCTGCTGTTCGCGGTGATTGGAAGTGCCTGTTTGTGGGGGCAATCCCAGCCGGCGGCTGTGCCCGCCACCCCGGATCACGCCTCAGCCTATTACCACTACACGCTGGCGCACATGTACGCCGAAATGGCAGGTACGTACAGGAATCGCGCCGATTACGTCAACCTGGCGATTGAGAATTACAAAGAAGCGATCAAGGCAGACCCCACGTCTCCCATGCTGAGCGAGGAGCTGTCCGACGTCTACGTGCAAACGGGACGCCTGCGCGAAGGCCAGACCGACGCCGAAGAGACGCTGAAGAAGAATCCGAACGACCTGACGGCGCACCGGCTGCTGGCGCGCATTTATACGCGGCTGATCGGCGACGCGCAGAAGGTCGACGAAATGATGCTGAAGCGCGCGATCGACGAATACAAAAAGATCGGCGCTCTGGCTCCGCGCGACACGGATGCGTGGCTGATGGTGGGCCGCCTGGAAAAAGCGCAGGGCGATTCGGTCGAAGCCGAGAAAGCCTACAAAAAGTTCTGGCCATCGATACAGACCAACGAAGATGCGCTGACCGGGCTCGCGTTGGTGTACAGCGATTTAGGCGATAACGCGAAGGCCGCGGCTCTGCTCAAAACGCTGACCGATAAGTAGCCCTTCGGCGCGGTCTTTGCAGGCGCTGGCCGCTGCCTACGAACAGATGCGCGATTTCAAAGCCGCCGCGCAGGCGCTCCGCCAGGAGTTGGCGCTGAATCCTCAGAATGAAAAAGACGTGCAGCGCGCGCTGGCGCAGGATCTGACGCTGGCCATGCAGTATGACGACGCGCTGGCGGTCTACGACGAAATGGCGAAGGACGATCCGGACGACGCGAACGCGTACTTGCGGATGTCGCAGATTTATCGCGAACGCCGCGATTTTCCGAAGGCTCGCGAAGCCGGAGACAAAGCCAAGGCGATCGAGCCGAACTCCATCGAGATCCGTTATAACGAGGTCAGCATTCTGGAGGCCGAGGATCGCGTTCCGGAAGCGGCGCAACTGCTGAAGGACATTCTCGCTTCGACCGTCAAGCGCGGATATACGCAGGGCGAGCGCGCCAACCGCGTGGCACTGCTTGAGAGATTGGGCGCGCTGTATCGGTCCGTCGATCAGACGGAGCCGGCCGTGGACGCGTATCGCCAGATGGGCGATGTGGATGCCACACTCGCGCCGCGCGCGTCGGCGCAGATTATCGATACGTATCGCGCGGGCAAGGAATTCGCCAAGGCACAGACGGAAGCGGATGCGTCGGCCAAGAAATGGCCGGACGATCGCACGCTACGCGTGGTGCGCGACACGCTGCTGGCGGAGATGGGCAAGGTGGATGAAGCGGCGGCCGACCTGAAGAAGATGTTCGACGGGAAGACCGATCGCGCGACGTACGTGTCGCTGGCAGACGTCTACGAAAAAGGCCGCAAGTGGGACGACATGTCCAAGGCGCTGGATTCGGCCGAAAGGCTTTCCGGCAACGACGACGAGCGCATTAGCGTGTGGTTCATGCGCGGCGCGATGTATGAGCGGATGAATAAAGTGGAGAAGGCCGACGTCGAATTCCGCAAGGTGCTGAAGGTGGACCCCGACAACGCCGGCGCGATGAACTATATCGGCTATATGTATGCGGATCGCAACCAGAAGCTGGACGAATCGCTGAAGCTGATCCTGGCGGCGCTGGAACGTGAGCCCGGCAACGGAGCGTATCTGGACAGCCTGGGCTGGGCGTATTACAAGCTGGGCCGTTACGACGATGCCGAGAAGAGCCTGCGTCGCGCCGTGGACAAGACGCCACGCGATCCAACGGTTCACGATCATCTGGCCGAGACGCTGATGAAGCGCGGCAAGACCAGCGAAGCGGTGGAGCAATGGCAGATTTCGCTGCGCGAGTGGGGTACCAGCTCACCGGCGGACATGCGCCCGGAAGAAGTGGCGGCGACGAAGAAGAAGCTCGACAACGCGAAAGTGCGGCTGGCGAGCGAAAAGCCTCCGGCTAATAAAAATTAATCCGGCGCGGGCGCGCGTTGTTGGCTGCATTATGGGCCGCACTGCTACACTGTACGAAGACAATTTCAAGCAAGACTGTTGAAAAGGAGACTCGCTCTTCCATGCTACGGGTATCTCTTCTGCCTGCTCTTACCGCCTGCGCCCTTGGTTTACTCGCTCCCGGGCTCGCGTCGGCGCAAGTGAAAGTGGGCGTCATCAATATGCAGCGCGCGGTTCTGGCGGCGGACGAAATCAAGAAAGCCGCGGCCGAAATGCAGGCGAAATTCAAGCCGCAGCAGGACGAGCTCGACAAGCTGCAGCGCGATATGGCGACGATCCAAAATCAATTGCAAAGCGGCCAGGTGCCGCCCGCGCAGCAGGACGCCATGACGGCCGACGGCCAGCGCAAACAGCGCGAAGCGCAGCGCCTGAGCGAAGATCTGCAGGCCGACGTGGAGCGGGAGCGCACCGCGATCCTACAGAAGGCCAGCCAGCGAATGGCCGACGTGGTGAAGAAACTGGCGGACGATAAGGGGCTCGATATGGTGGTAGACACCACCACGACCGTGTTCTATAAACCCGCGCTCGAAATCACGGAAGAAGCGATCGCCGCTTACAACAAAACCTATCCCGCGAAGTAGAATAGGGGCGAGCGGTGCGTTTGTTCGCGGTTCGGGCGAACGCCTGAACGGTTGAACCGGGCGTCCGGGAGAAACTATGGCGGGCTATCTGGACGAATACGGCGTTGCGGATGCGCGGCGCGAAAAAAACATCAAATATATTGTGATCGGCCTGGTGATCGCGGCGATCATAGGCGTCAGCGGCTTTTTCTTTTTTCGCAATCGCCCCGAAGACAGCATTGCCGAACATTTTCTGGACGCGCTGCGTGGCAAGAACTATTCCGAGGCCTACGCCATGTGGGGATGTACGCCGCAGACACCGTGCCGGTATTACGCGATGGACCGGTTCCTGGAAGACTGGAGCTCCACGGGCACCTATAAGAATGCCGCGGCGATGAAGATCGCGCACGTGGATGCGTGCGACACGGGCGTTGTATTTGATATCAGCTATCCGGGCGCGGACGACCAGGGTTTGTGGGTGGAGCGATCCACGAAAATTTTGAGCTTCGCTCCCTGGCCGCGCTGCCCCGGGCCGCATCTGCAAATCATGGAATTTTTAAAATCACGCTTCGGCGGCGGATCGCGTTAGCCTATCAGTGCCTGCGATCCTACGATCAAAAGATTTCTCATCTCAGGTGCGATTTGCTCGCCGCGGCATCGCCGAATCACTTAAAATAGTATTCAGGCGTACAGCAACGATGCCGTCGAGGGCTCGGAGATCCTCGAACAGTTTCAGGTTGGTTACTGCCCGTGGTACCCCCGTTGGTAATTTTCTAAGGAGAACTATTTCTATATGAAGTCCATCAAAATGATATTTGGTATAGGTTTGCTCGCCCTCGGAGTGGCGAATGCCGCGTCGGGTTACAGCGTTACCCTGCGCGATTCGCTCTGGATTGGACAGACAGAACTGAAGCCCGGCGATTACAAAGTGGAAATGGATGGCGACAAAGCCGTTTTCACGGCTCGCAAGACTTCCATTCAGGTTCCCGCGAAGATGGAAACCAATGAGAAGAAGTTCGCTTCCACCGCGGTCAGCACGGAAGGCAAGCAAATCGTAGAGATTGACTTCGGGGGCAGCACCGCGAAGATGATTTTCAACAAGTAATGAAGTATGAAATCGGGGCAGTGTTATTACACTGTCCCGTTTTCTCGTAGTTCGATATTTCGGCTCGAGGAATTGAATCCCCAGTCTTACGACCGGGGCTAGCCGGATGTGCTCTCATTTTTGACCGACTGTCCAGAATCGAATAGGCCGTGATATCACCTCAAGCGAGGCGGCCTAATCTCTGGACAGGATGCAACCAGCCGCAGCAGAAGGCCGTCTAAAGTATGTAAGGCAACGATGCCACTCGGGCCCTCGGAGAGCCGGAACGATTGCACCTTGCTGACATTCAGTAGGTACCCTGTTGTAGCAATCCTACCTATCACGATTTAAGGAGCTACTTTAACTATGAAATCACTCAAGATGATGCTCGGGATTGGTGTGCTTGCACTGGGAGTTGCCAGTGCTGCCCCCGTTTACAAGCTTACCCTCTATAACTCGCAGTGGATCGGACAAACGGAGCTGAAAGCCGGCGATTACAAAGTGGAGATGCAGGGAAACAAAGCCATGTTCACCAGCGGTAAGAACACGGTGGAAGTTCCCGCCACGATGGGGACTAATGAAAAGAAGTTCCCGTCGAATGCGATGACCACGGATGGCAAACAAATCGTCGAAATCGATTTCGGCGGCACCACCGCGAAGATGATTTTCGGTAACCCCGTGCAAGCCGTGAAATAAACGCCACGGGAACCCTGGGGCGGCGCAGGACGCTGCCCCGCTTCTTTACTTGGGGTTCTTCATTTCTTTCTTCGCGGCCTGTTCTTCGGCAAACCGCGCGCCGCGCAAATTGTTGGGAAGCCCGCGATTGCCTTCGTGGCACGCGAACTCATAAATACCGCCGTCCGAAGGACCCATCACGAGCTCTCCGCTAAACGGCGTGGTCCAGGTATGCGGATCGTCGACGGTGAACTGATAGAGGATCGTGTTCGGAGCGGTGCGCGTGAAGCGTTCCACCACGTGCATATATTCGCTGGAACCGTGAAATGGCACCTTGCCGCTGAAGTTGGTGGTGTCCACCACCAGCGTGTCGGCCTCCCACCGGCCGATGGAATCGCCGCGCCACAGATGCACGGACGCATCGGGATGAGAACGGCGGCCATCAGTAGGAATCAGCCGCACGTCGTGAAACATCTCGTTGAAGATCGCGACGATGCCTGGCGATTGCACGATTTCCATGTTGTTGTTGTACATGGGAGGGATCATCGGCGGGCCTTCCTGATCGCCGAAGACGATGCAGCGCTCGAGCAGATTGCGATTCTCCGGTCCGTCGAACTCGTGTCCCTTTAGAGCGGCGGCGCGGGCGGCATTGCGCTGCGCTCCTTCGGGCGTCATCGGAGGGACGCGGCCTTCGGGACCCACAATCAGCGACGTGCGCAAATTCGGCGCGAACTTCGCCTGCATGCCGTACATGCCGTATTGCGCGAAATCGTAATGCGCTTCGGGCGTGGAGGCTTGCTGGCCCAGATAACCTTTCTTGTTCACGGCGGCGAGTTCTTCGGGCGTGTAGAATTCCTTTGCGCCGAGGTCTTTCGGCCGCTCCAACGGCTGGTTCGCAGCGTTGGTCCAGGTGCCCTGCAAGTCGGGCTTTCCGTCTGGCGTGCGAGGCACGGACCAGTTCGCACCGGCGGAGGCCGACTGTTTCGCAGGGGACTGCGCAGCGAGAGGAGCGCTGGTGAACGCGAACCAAATCGCGAGCAACATTAAAGAGGTACGCATCAAAACGGTACGCATCGTTACACCCTCGCTCTCAAGACCCGGCTCATTTAGGGGCCAGCTTTCTTTCTCAGATTCCCGTACATTAATTCCTCGACGAACTCCACGCATTTGAATTCCAGAAGCTGCGCGTTCGGCTCCAGGTGGCGATAGAGGGGCATGCTGATCTTCCACGGATGCGTGAACGTTTTCGGATCGTCGATGAGCGCTTCGTACTGCATCGCGCCGGGCGAGAGGGGCGTGAAGCGTTCGGTCACGTGCAGGGCGTCGGAATGAAAATCGCCCGCGCGGTCAAACCACGTCTGGTCGTTAAAGTTGGTGACGTCCACCACTAGCGTTTCGCCGTCCCAATGGCCGTTGGACCAGCCCATCCAGAAATTGTCGGGCGCTTTTTCGGGCTTGCCCATGTTGACGACGCGCGCCGCGCTGTCGTACTCGTACGAGAACAGGATGCGATTCTTCGACTGCACGATCTGGAACGGGAACGGCATGTACGTCGCGCGCGGAAGGCCGGGAAGATAGCACTTCACCTCGGGATCGAGCTTCAGCCAGTTCGCGGCGTTCTCCTTCTTCTGCGCGAGCGCTTCGGGGCGATACGGGATCTCGCCGCCTTCCACGACGCCGATGCCGGCGGGCGTTGCCCCCACCGCACCTAGCGGTACCAGCGGACCGGCATGCGCGGCGTGCGGAGCCAGGTCCCAGTTGGCGGTGTTCATCGCCTGCCAGATGCCGTTGAGGTCGGGCTGTCCGTCTGCCGTGCGCGGAGCCCGGTACGACGTTTGCGCGAGGGCGGGCAGGGAGAGCGCCACGACCAGCAGAGCGACTCCCGGAGCGACTGAAACAGCTTGCACGAGACGGGTCGATGGCAGCACCTTTCGATGCTAGCCCCGGGCGGCGGTTGAGTCAAGGATTGGGATGGCCGCCGCGACGGGCTATTGCGGATGCCAGGTCGTGCTCACCCGGATGGGGATCTCATTTTTGATCGCGATGGAAAGCAGCGAGGGCGGATCGATCTTGAAATCGGAAACGGTGGCCGGAATTGTGCCTGTGATCTTTACTTTGTCATGATCCTTGCTCAACTGAAACGGGACGTCTTTGTACTGTACCGTCTGTCCCGCAAATTGAATCTCCAGGTCCACATGAATGGGACCCGCAACAGCGGAAGCGACCGACGGCTCCGCGAGCTTCGTCCGCACGCTTACCAAAGGGAATTGCGCGCCGCGCGTGGCTTGCAGCATGTGCAGGTCGCGATTGCTGTCCCCGGAGTCGAAGGATTTTACAGGCACCGCGATGAGGAAGTCGCATTGTCCTTGATCGCAGACACCCTTTCCTCGAGCCGCATGGCTCACGCCGTCGATCTGATGCAGGGGATGCGAGACGTGGTAGGTAAGAGTGCTCTCGTCGAGAATCCACACACGCCCGGCCGCTTGCGCCGGTGATGGCATCGCCAAGCCCGCCGAGAGAACCGACGCGATGAGGAGAGACGCAGATATAAACGATACGCTGAATGGCTGTCGGCTTCGTTTCTTCATGGCGCCCTCTTTAAAACTTGATCGATACGGAGAGGATTGCCGCGCCGTAGGCGATCGCCGTGATGCCTGCGACCGCGCCGTGCGCGCTCGCGATGCCGTGCACGCGTTCCCCTTTGCTCTTTTGATCGAACGCAATTGCTCCGAGGATCGGCGTGAGAATCATTCCCGGACCGTGGATGAAGGCCAGAATCTTGTGCAGTTTGATCGGCCCACGCGTCGGCGTGCCCGGAATTTTCGGGGCGAAGATCGAATAGTAGGCCGTCGTCAGATACATGCCTGCCGTGACCGTGCCGAGCACGGCGTGCAGATCGCGACCGGTAGAACTGGTGCTGTGGCCGCCCGCAAGTCCAGCGGTGAGCAGTGTCGCGGCGAGCGGCACGGTGGTGATCAGGCCGAGCCGTTGGTGAATCTTCAGCATGTGCGAGCGTTTGTCCAGCCTCGCCTGATCCACGGCGCTTCCCTGCGTCTGGCTATTGGGGAATCCCAAATCGCCGAGCGTCGGCTCGGACGCTTTGCCAGGGTTAGTCTG
This sequence comes from Terriglobia bacterium, assembly GCA_963699945.1. Classification (GTDB taxonomy): domain Bacteria; phylum Acidobacteriota; class Terriglobia; order Bryobacterales; family Bryobacteraceae; genus Palsa-187. Next base: position 57,927 of record CAVOVW010000005.1, on the reverse strand, counting down.
CGGCGGAGGTGTGTTCTGCGCCAGCAGGACTCCGAAAGGTGATTCATACGCGTCCGCGGTGTCCCGATCGCCGATCGCCTGATCTGCGAGGAACGATGGCGTGAACTCCACGGTCACCGCGTTCGTCAGGATGCGCTCTTCGGAGTTCGCTGCGGCGTTCATCGTCACTTGGGGCGCCGGCAGCGAGGCGAGCTGGTACGGTTGCGCGAAAGCGGATTCACTTGTTTGCGAAAAACACAACAGGGGTAGGAACGAAAGCCACACGGCGACCCAGAACGCCATGTGTGCAGAAGTCTTGAGCATGGCGATTCGACGCCAGTGGCGCGGGTTGGGTTCCGTGAACCCGGTCAAATCTTCTGTTCGCGATGGCTGGACAACCACTGACTAATTCCCGTGGGGCGGGGAAGATTTTCCCTTCACAGCGCCGATGATCGAGAGCGAGGCTGAATTGCAAATCAGTTGCTGGCGCGCGAACGAATTATCCGGCGTCTTTCAGAAATTTTTTGCCGGCAATCGTCACTGCAAGTGAGTTGCTAACGCGGCGGGTGGTTCGTACGATTGGGAATATTTCGAGCGCAAAGTGTAATCGCAGGGCCGCCCGCATTTGCAAGTGGTTTGCTAAGTGACCGGTCACATGCCGGTAAGTGACGTAAACGAGTCTTCGCCGGCGAAAATTTTCAGTGAACTCTCAGATGTTGTCTGTTAATCTAGCTCTTCTTTGCCGGTACTCGCGGGGTGGATCTCGCGCGCCGGGCGACCGCGAGAGTGTCAAAACGAATTTTATGACTTGGTACGATTTCTCAAAAAGAGCAGGATTGTGGTTCGTTACGATTTTTCTTTTAGCGGCGCCGGCATTGTTGCGAGCGCAGACGGACGAGATTCAGGTGTACGACGCGGCGATTGAGAATCAAGGCAAATTCAATTTGATGCTCCACAACAATTTCACGCCGGACGGCCGCAAGGAAGCCGGATTTTTCCGGCGGTCGTGTTATCCAACCACGCCTATGTCGGCGTGGCCGAATGGGCTTATGGCGTGACGCGCTGGTTTGAACAGGGCCTCTATCTGCCTTTTACAGCTACACGACCGACGCAAGGCCTGACGTACAACGGCTTCAAGATTCGCGAGCTTTTCGTGAAGCCGAAGGCCGCGGAGCAGAAGTTTTTCTACGGCGTGAACTTCGAGTTCAGTGTGAATGAGAGGCAGTGGAACGAGCGGCGCTACACGTTCCGAAGTCCGCGGCATTTTCGGCTGGCACATCAGGCCGACTGGCGATGCGAAATGGAAACAGATCGATGTGATTATCGATCCGATCGTGGACACGGGCTATACGGGAGGCGTGAAGAGCCTGGAGTTGGTGCCTTCGGAGCGGGTAGCGTATAACCTGAATAAGACTTGGCAGCTTGCCGCTGGAGCATTACTCCGACTACGGACAACTTCGGAATATTGTTGCCGGTCGGCGCAACAGTTTCATCAGGTGTGGGCGGTGGTGGATCGTGCGTCCGAGAAGTGGGTGCATCGTGGAGGCCGGCATCGGATTTGGTTTGACGGGCGGATCGATAAGATCACGCTGAAGTTGATGCTGGAGCGTGATCTGAACTAGCCTGCCCGCTCATTTACATTCGCGGTTCTGTTGATGTAGGTGCCCGCTCATTTACATTCGCGGTTCTGTTGCGACAATCAGGAATGTAAATGCTCGGCGCGATCAAACAGCGATCAGACAGCGACTGGCGCATCCTGCGACGCGCGATCTGGCGATCGACGACCCGCGTACGACGGAGCGGCGGCGCGAGATTATCCAAAGCAATCGCTTCCTGTGGCGCATTTATGACGACTGGTACCGCTCGATTGCAGAGCGCGTGCCGGAGGGCGATGGCGCGGTGCTGGAGCTTGGATCGGGCGCGGGATTTCTCAACGAATATATTCCGGGATTGATCGCGTCGGAAGTGTTTTCGTGCGCGGGGCTCGATCTGGTTCTCGATGCTCGGCAGCTGCCGTTCGCGGCGGGGAGCCTGAAGGCGATCGCGATGGTGGACGTGTTCCATCACATCCCGGATGCACATGCCTTTCTGAAAGAAGCGGAGCGCGCGCTGCGGCCGGGCGGCGCCATCGTGATGATCGAGCCGTGGGTGTCCAGTTGGTCCAGGCTGATCTACATGCATCTGCATCATGAGCCGTTCGTTCCCGGATCGCAGGAGTGGGCGTTTCCGGGCGCGGGTCCTCTCTCGGGCGCGAATGGAGCGCTGCCGTGGATGGTGTTCGAACGCGACCGCACGAAGTTCGAGGCCGAGTTTCCGAAGCTGGAGATTCGCGCCGTGCGGCCGTTCCTGCCGTTTCGTTACCTGGTATCGGGCGGAGTATCGATGCGGCCGCTGATGCCGGAGGCGATGTATCCGGTGTGGGGGGCGGCGGAAAAAGCGCTGGCGCCGTGGCCTAAGGCGTGGGCTATGTTTGCGCTGGTACACATCGCGCGGCGCCCCGGCCTGCTCCCCACCCCATAGTTTGGAGGGCGGCCTGCTGGGTAAAGCTGCCGGAGCGGGCGCCTCGGCGCGGAGCGGGCGCTCCGCCGTCCCTCAGACGTATCCCTTATTTGGTGCAGCATGCTACATTAATGAATTCGCGCGCCGGTCGCGGAATTCGCGCGGAAAACGGCGCGCGGCGATGCTATGTCTGTTCAGATTTTTCTCCAAGGCAAACTGCTGGGAATCCAGGATTTCCTGCTTTCGCCGATCTCGGCGGACAGCAACGAGGACCACGACCGCGTCTTCACCGGGCGCTCGCAGTGGGCTGCGCTGATGAGCGAGATTTTGCCCCGAGCTCTGCTAGCCGAATTGGGCTTGTCGAAAGTGCTGGTGGGATCGAGCGGCGGCGGCCAGTTCCTATTAGTGTTGCCCGATGAGTTTCGTGCGGCGGCGAATCAGTTCTTGGAAGCGGCGGCGAAAGATGTGGCGGCGCTGACGGGCGATGCGGTGCGATTGTTGTGGACCGTCACGGAAAATCTGGGCGATTGGAGCGATGTTCGCAAGCGGTTGGGCGAAGATATGGACCGCCTGCGCGGGACGCCTTTAAGCGGCCTGGAAAATGCTTCCGCATTTTCTGCTCCGACGGAAGTAGCGGGCGACGCCGAAGAATATTTCGCGCACCAGTTGGGATGGAACTTGCGCGATGCGGAGAGCGTGGGCTGGTCGCCGGAGACGCCGGGGCGCGTGCTGTTGGGCGCGCCGGAGCATTCGCCGAAACATACGTGGAGTTTGACGTGGGGCAACGCGGATTCGATTCCGTTCGCGAGGCATGCGGCTCCGAACGAAGCGGGAACGGCTCCGGCATCGACGGCGGAGCTGGCCGCGCGAGCCGTGGGCCTGCCGACGTGGGGCGTGCTGCGCGGCGACGTGGATCACTTCGGCATTCGGATCCGGCGTGCGCAGACGATTGAAGAGCACATCCAGCTTTCGGTGATGTTCAAGCAGTTTTTCGCGGGCGAGCTGGAAGTGTTGTGCTCCATGCCGGAGTTCTGGCAGCGAGTGACGGTGCTGTATTCGGGCGGCGACGATTTCGCGGTGTATGGATCGTGGGACGCGCTGCTGGGGCTGGCGCGCGAGCTGGATCGTTTGTTCCGCAAGTTCTCCGATCAGAATTTGAAAGACTTCGCGGGGCCGGAAGGCAAAACGATTACGATGGCGCTGGCGTTGGCGCCGGCGGTGGATGCGTCGGTGGACTCGGTGTTCGAAGAGGCGGGGCAGAGGCTGGAGGCCGCGAAGTCGGCGGACAAAGACTGCTTCTGGCTGCTGGGGCGGACGCTGGAATGGAAGCAGTTTGCCGAGGCGTCCGACTTGAAAGACCTGTTGATGAAAATGGTGAGCGAGTTCGGATGCTCGCCGCAATATTTGCGCGACCTGTGCGGCATCTATCGCGAGACGCAGGCGAAGGTATCGCGCAGGCAGGCTCGGAAGCAGGGCGGCGAGAGGCCGTGGCGCTATCACAGGCGCATACGCAGGATTCTTTCGGCGTCGCGCGAGGTGGGGCAGACCCGATCGCGGCAGCGCGGCGATTATGAGAAAGCGCGAACGGCGCTGATCGCGGACCTGATTGGACGTAGCGCCGTCACCGTGAAGTTGCGGCCCGCGGGGCGCGTGGCGCTAGAATGGGCGAGGCTGGCCGCCGAGGCCTGATCGCGCCGTCTTCTTTGCGATTGGGGAGAGCAGGGGAATAAGTATGGACGACGAATCGAAACAAAACGAAACGGCCGAGGCTTCGTCGAGCGAAGCTGCATCGACCGAAGTTGCATCGCATAGGGACGCGTCGACCGAGGCTCAGCAGGGCGAAGCGGCTGAGAACGCGGCTCCCTCGAGCGCCGCTCCCACAGGTGGGGCGAAAGAGCGCCCGGAACGCAAGACGCTGGCCGAGGCGCTGCAACGTGTCAGTCTTACGCCGAGCGATCGCGAAGCAATTGCGCGTGAGGAATCCGAGGGCGGGGTGGCTAGTGCTCCTCCTGCTGAAGCGACTGCACCGGCGGCAGGCGAAGCTCCCGCGGGTGGCGGACGTCGTGAAGGGCAACGACACGAAGGACAACAACAGGGGCAGCGGCGCGAGCCGCGCGAACCGAGAGTTCCGCGTCCTGAAGGTGCACGACCCGAGGGTGCGCGTCCCGAAGGTTCACGGCCACCGCGCGCGGAAGGTGCTCCACGCGAAGGTCAGGGTAATCGCGAGCGTCGCGGACCCGGTGGTGATAGGCCCGGTGGCGATCGTCCCGGAGGCGATAGAGGTCCGCGTCCCGGTGGTGATCGCGGTGGCGATCGAGGCGGTCATGATCGAGGGCCGCGTCCGGGCGGAGGGCCGCGCTTCGATGGGCCTCCGATGGATATCGAGCTGGAGAAGCTGATTTCGGATAGCTTGTATCTGGATAATCAGGCGCACGCGGTGGTGGCTCGGATGCGCGATATGGATTCGGGCACGAGAAGCCAGTTACGCCGTTTGTATGGTGCGGTGCGGCGGGCGGTGCGCGCCCCGGAGGGCGAACGCCAGCACCAGTTCGTGATGCTGCGCGCGCGTCTGGCGTATACCATCGCACGGCATTCGCTGCGCAGCCTGGATGCGCTGGAGCGATTACTGCTGCAGGTGACGCGCAGGAACGACGCGCGCGGATACGAGCGCTTCAAGGATCTGTTCGAAGCGATTGTGGCTTACAACGAATAGGCGTTCATGCGCGATTAAACGAGATGAGCGCGAAGGCATGAGCGCGAGAAGAAAAAGAATTAAAGAAGGAAGAGCATGAGCACACATACCGCTCAAACGCAGTTGCAGTTGATGGGCAAGCTGATCCTGACGGGCGATCTGCATTGCGAGACGGGATTGCACATCGGCGCGGGCAAGGGAGCGCTGGAAATCGGCGGCGCGGATAATCCGGTGGTGAAGGACGCGTTCGGGATGCCGTATATTCCCGGCAGCTCGCTGCGCGGGCGCATCCGGTCGCTGCTGGAAAATGCGCTGGGGCTGACATCGGCCGCGGAGCTCGTGTATCTTTCCAAGCGCAGGGGGCAGGAGGTTCGCATTCACCAAAGCGACCGGCCCGACGACGAAGTCTGCCTGCTGTTCGGGCGCAATCCGGGGCGGCTGGAGCGCGTGGAAGGCGAGGCGCTGGACGCGCGTTCGGCGACGCCCGCGCGCTTGACGGTGTATGACGCGCCGCTGGATGCGGAAAGCATTACAGTGCAGATGCGCGAGAATCTGGACGACGAAATCACGGAAGTGAAAAGCGAGAACGCGATCGATCGCATCACGTCGCAATCGAATCCGCGGACGCTGGAGCGTGTTCCGGCAGGCGCGCGGTTCCGCGTGCGGCTGGTGCTGGATATCTTGTGCGAAGAGGACAAGGCGCTGGCGGCGCGCGTGCTGGAAGGGCTGCGGCTGCTGGAAGACGACGCGCTGGGCGGAGGCGGATCTCGCGGTAGCGGCCGTGTGCGCTTCGCGAATGTGAAGCTGGCGTGGCGCAATCGCGCGTTTTATTCGACGGGTGCCGCGGAGGCTGAATTGGCCTCGGGCGCGGATCTCGGGGCCGCGCAGAGCGTGGTGAACGACGCGGGTTTCGCGGAGAAATTAGCGGGTTAAGCATGCCGAAAGCGGTATTGGTTCGCCTGCGGCCTACGGGTCCGTGGCGCATCGGCCCGGATTCGGGCGATCGCGACCGCGTGGACCGCATTTATCATAGCGACGCGTTGTACGCAGCTGTCTGCGGCGCGATGTTCCGCCTGGGCGAAGGGGATGCCTGGCTGGATGCGACGGCGCGCGCAAACGAGACGTCATCAGAAGGCAGCGCTTTCGGGTCAGTTTCTGGAGGGGCTGTCGCGTCGCTTTCTGAAGGTGCTTTCGGGTCATCTTCTGGCGGCGCTTTCGCGCCGGCCGTGCGATTCAGTTCGTGCTTTCCGTTTCATGGATCGACGCTGTTCGTGGTGCCTCCGCAAAATGTGTGGCCTCCGCCGCCTTCGTCGAAGGTGCGCTGGAAAGGCGCGCGCTTTGTGCCGCTGAGCGTGGTGGAAACGCTGCTGGCGGGGAAGACGGTGAATGAGGACGCATTCACGATCGATGGCGCCAGCGAATGCCTGATGCCGGTGAATGCGCAGAACAATTTGTTTCGCACGGCGGTGCGATCGCGTGCGGCGGTGGATCGCGCAGGTGAATCCGTCGCGCCACATTCATCGGCGTGTTTGGAATTCGCGCCGGGCGCGGGGTTATGGTTCGTGGCGGCATTCGCGAATGATGCGGCGCAGGCTCGGTGGCGCGGTCCCGTGGAAGGCGCGCTGCGATTGCTGGCGGATTCCGGATTCGGCGGCGAACGGTCGCTGGGTTGGGGCCGCGCGCAGATGCCGGAGATCGCGGACGGCGAGTTGCCGGGTCTGTTGGTGAAGGGGCGCGAGAAGGTAGAAGGCGGCGAGGCGGGCGAGGAGACCACGGCTTATTGGATGCTGTCGCTATTTCATCCGGGCGAAAGCGAAGCGGTGGATTGGCAGCGCGGCCAATATTCAGTAACGATGCGCAGCGGCCGTGTGGAAAGCGACGCGGGGTGGGGACGGGCGAAGAAGCCGACACGCATGGTGGCCGAAGGATCGGTGCTGGTGGCGGCGTCGGAGCCGCGCGGAGCTGCACCGAACGTGGCGCCCGAGGATTTTCCGCATCCGGTGTATCGCGCGGGATTCGCGTTGTGCCTGCCGATCCCATTGGCACCGCGGAGGGTCTCGTCATGATGAACTATCGCGTGACGTGCCTTTCGCCGACGCTGGTGGGCGATGGGCAGAAACTTTCGCCGATCGATTATATGGTGTGGAAAGACCACGTCAATGTGCTGGATCAGGGGCGTATCTTCCGGCTGCTGTCGAAGGGTCCCAGGCTGGATGGATATCTGGCGCAATTGAAAAAAGCAGAGCGGTTGGACTTCGCGTCGTGGGGCGGGTTCGCTCAGAATTTCGCGGGCCGCAGGATTCCGTTCGAAAGCGCGGGCGCGGCGGCGCTGTGCGAGAACGCGCATCCGGAGAACCTTTTCATTCCCACGTTCGCGATGTCGACGACGGGTCCGTATCTGCCGGCGACCGCGATCAAAGGCGCGCTGCGCACGGGCGTGGTGTTCGATCGCTGGTCGGATGCGACGATGCGGCACATCGCCGGGCGCATCGAAAACGGACGCTTCCCGCGCGACCTGGCGGTGAAGGCCGAGGACTCCGTGCTGGGCGGACCGCAAGGGAATCGGATGAAGGCTTTTTCGGCAGCCGATTCGGGAAGCGTCGATTTCTCCGGCATGCGCGTGTACCTGGTGCGCGTCTCGACATTGGTGGGGCGCGGCAAAGACGCGAACGGAGCGGACCGGTTGGAGCTGGGATGGAAAGCGTCGCGCGGATCCGTGGACGCGAGGCGCGTGGACGATAGCACGCCGTTGTTCACCGAGATGGCGTCGCCCGGAACGACGTTTCAAGGATCGTGGCAAGAGCGCTCCGCGGGCGATCGCGAGGCGCTGTTCGCGTCGGCGAATAAATATGCAGCCGAGCAGATTGCGCGGCACAAGAAATACGCGGCGGCGGCGGGACTCGCGCAGTTGGGTGCGTTTCTGGATGCGCTGGCGGGGCGTCTCAACGAAGTGAAAGCGAACGGCAACGGCTGCCTGCTTTCGATCGGCTGGGGCGGGGGAATGCTGGGCAAGCTGGGATACGTTGATACGGAGAACGAAACGTATCGAGGCATTTTGCGGCAGACTCCTTTTTACAATCGCGCGGTGCAGAGCGGATTGCCGCTGCCGAAAACGCGGCGCGTGATTTTCCAGGGCGGCCGCCCGGCTAGTTTGCCGGGCTGGGTGCAGATGGAAGTCGCGTAAGAGACTCGGCCGTGATTCTCTCGCAGTTCTATCTCATACTCCTTCTATTGCCAAAAGGTTGGCGTCGGCGCTGCGCTGGCGCTGTTTGATCAAGGGCTGGTATGCCGGGTCGTTGTAAAACGCGCGCACCGCTTCCATGTCTGGAAAACGAAAGATGATGAGGCGGCTGGGGTGCCACTGGCCTTCGAGCGCTTCGCAGGCTCCGCCGCGCACCAGGATCTCGCCGCCGTGTTTTTCGATCAGCGCGGGGATCCCCGCCGAGTATTTCTTGTATTCCTCCGGGTCGTGAACCTGAACATCTGCAATGACATAGGCAGCCATGTCGACGCTTCTCCTAATCCTTATGGTTCATAAGTACTACTACTGTTTTGGCGCGGACTTCGGGCAATAGTTTTACGAAATTCTAACGCCAATGCATGGTAACATCGAAAAGTAGAACGAGGAGAGGGCCACAAATGGCCCCTGGAGTTTGGGATGGGGAGCTTGTTGGCTCGCTAGGACACCTATGTATAACGCCTATTTTGGTTTCTCGGAGGCCCCGTTCAGCTTAAGTCCGGATCCGGCTTTCTTCTATCGCAGCGAACAGCACGAGGAAGCCTTAGCCAATCTGGTATATGGCGTACAGGCGCGTAAGGGGTTTATCGTCCTGACGGGCGAGGTGGGCACGGGCAAAACGACGATGCTCGAATGCCTGCGAGATTACCTGGAATCGCAATACATTGAGTTCGCTTTCCTCTTTAATTCCCGGATTGATGCCGGTCAATTTTTCGAGATGATCGCCTACGATCTGAACCTGCCGTGTGAGCGCACATCGAAGACAGAAGTTCTTTTTGCGCTGAATCAGATGCTGGTGGAACAGACGCAGGAAGGCCGGACGGTCGTCCTGATTGTCGACGAGGCGCACAACCTGGAGTGGGAAGTGCTGGAGGAGATCCGGCTGCTGGGGAATCTGGAAAATCGCCACGGCAAGCTGCTGCAGATCGTGCTGGCGGGCCAGCCGGAGTTCGATCGCAAGCTGGATGCTCCGAACTTGCGGAATTTGAAACAGCGCGTGGTGCTGCGGTGCTCGCTGGAGCCGTTCACGCTGCGCGATGCGTCGGAATATATCAACTCGCGTTTGGAAAAGGCGGGCTTGCCGAACCAGACGGTATTCCCGGACGAGCTGATCGCGGATATCCACCTGCGCACGCGGGGAATTCCGCGCGTGATCAACGCGGTGTGCGACAACCTGCTGCTGACGGCGTTCGCGCAGGAAGCAAAAGTTTGCACGCGCACGATGCTGGACGAAATTTGCGAGGACATGCGCCTGGAGTGGCCGGGCATGCGGCGGACCTTGCGCGTGGCGAACGAAGCGTTCGAGCGAAGCACGTACTAGACACCTTTCACTACGCGACGCGCAGTTCGGCGGAGCGACGCTTTCGTGGCCTGACCACGATCTCCACATCTTGCCCAAGGGACACAAGGAAGCGCATCATGCGCTCCACGGAGTATCCTCGGAACTGCCCGGCGAGTATGGCCGAGACTTTGGGCTGATCGATCCCCATGGCGCGGGCGGCCGCGGTTTGGGTGAGGCCGCGCTGGTGGATGATGGCATCGATCTTCACGGCCAGCTTGGCCTTTATCAGGTGTTCCTCGGCATCGGCGAGACCGAGGTCCGCGAACACGTTTCCCGAACCAGCCTGCATTTTAAGAGCTTCTTTTTTGGGCATTTCTTACCTCGATTTTCAAGTCACTCATCCGCTGCCGGATGAGTTCGATTTCCTTCCGGGGCGTAGCGATGCCGGATTTCGACTTTTTCTGAAACGCGTGGATGACGTAAATCGCCTCCCCAATGGCCACGGTGTAGACGGCGCGATAAGTTCCGCTCGAGTCGTTTGAAACGATCTCCATGACTCCGCCACCAAGTCCATGCAGCGGTTTGGCTCTGCGGTGAGTCTGCCCTAACTGCGCGACATACAAAGCAAATCCGACTTCGTCCCGAACGGGCGCTGGGAATTCCCTCAGAACGGCAAGAGAATCGCCGAGCCAGATGAGATCTTTCATGCGGCTTGCATATGCCAATGTTGGCATAAAGAATGCACGGCGTCAATGCATCTCAGATGCGTGGGCTTCGGCTACAGTAAATGATCGTGTCCGGCTTTTTCCAGGCGCTTCACCAAATCGCCGACTTCCTGCGCGCGGCTGCGGTCGGCAATCAATAACGCATCCGTCGTATCGACGATGATCAGGTCTTTCACGCCGAGTAGTGCGACCATCTTCTTGCCGGCCTCGACGTAGTTGCCGGTGCTCTTTTCGACGATGGAGGTCGCGAGCAGGGCGTTGCCTTGCGCGTCGCGTTTGTGAAGTTCGTAGACGGCGTTCCAGCTGCCCACGTCGCTCCAGCCAATGTCGCCTGCGGGAATGCCGACGACGTTGTTCGCGTGTTCGAGCACGGCGTAATCGATGGAGATGTCCTTGCAGAGTGGGAAGACGGCTTCGAGCTTGGGCGCGAATTGCGGATCGGTGATGGGCGGAAGGCTTGCGAGCAGCGCGGCTGTCTTGGGCTGGAAGCGGCGCAGATTATCGAGTAGCACGGACGTACGCCAGAAAAACATGCCGGCGTTCCAATAAAAATTCTTCGCCTTCATAAATTTCGCGGCGGTTTTGGCGTCGGGTTTTTCGCGGAAGCTCGTGACGTCGATGGCTGCGTTCGTGCGGGCGCCCGTTGCTTGTTTGGGCAGCTGCTTCTTCACGAATTCAATGTAGCCGTAACCGGTCTCCGCCCAGCGCGGCTGGATGCCGATGACGGCGATCTTACCTTGGCCCGCGGCCTTGAACGCGGGCTTCAGCAATTGCAGATAGGCGCGCGGTTTCGCGATGACGTGATCGGCGGGGAAGACGCCCATGACGGCGTCGGGATCGAGCGTCGAAATAATTTGCGCGGCGAGGCCGATGGCAGGAGCGGTGTTGCGCTGCGCGGGCTCGGCCAGAATCTGGCGCGGCGGAACTTCGGGAAGCTGCGCGAGGATTTCAGCACGCAGATGATGATTGGTGAGGATCCAGATGCGATCGGGAGGCAGCAGCGGCTTCAGGCGATCGACGGTTTGCTGGATGAGCGTGCGATCACCGAAGAAGTTGAGAACCTGCTTGGCGCGGCTGCGCCGGCTGCGGGGCCAGAAGCGTGTGCCGCGGCCGCCGGCGAGGATGAGGCCATAGAGATGTGACATGAGTTATAGTCGCTCGCTCATCGGCGATTGAGAAGCGGCGGCGCGAGATCCCTCGACTTCGCTCGGGATGACAAAAGTGGGAGGCCGCTGCGTGATTCGGTTCATTGACATTCGCTATTGTGTCGGGGAAGTCAAGGCTGAAGCCTGGTGTATCGCACAGGGGGTTGCAGGCTGAAGCCTGCTCCACCGAAAAGCGTGGCTGCCGCGGTGGCTATTCACGGCATGGTTGCCTACTCATCGTCGATTGAGAAGCGGCGGCACGAGATCCCTCGACTTCGCTCGGGATGACAAAAGTGAGAGGCCGCTGTGTGATTCGGTTCATTGAGATTCGCGGTTCCGTTGTTGAGTTTGCGTGCCCGCTCATTGACATTCGCGGTTCTGTTAGCCGACTGGTATGTTGCGCACTAGCTTTAGCGTGCGGTTCCAGCGGGTTTTGGTGAAGAAGTGTTCCAGCAGATCGGTATAATGGCCGCTGCCGCCGATCCAATCCTCGGTGGGGGCGTCGTAGGACCAGAAGATGAAGAGCGGCTTGCCGATGATGTAATCGCGCGGGACGAAGCCCCAGTAGCGGCTGTCGAGCGAGTTGTCGCGATTGTCGCCCATGGCGAAATAGCTGCCTTCGGGGACGACGATCTCACCGTTCACGACGTTTTCCTTTAGCATCCGAACGGCTCGATCCACAACGGGGCCCGAGGGCTCCGAAGGGAACGTGTCGCGATAAGGCTCCAGGTTCGGGAAGATGTGCTGCGCGTAAGGCTCCGTGAGCGGCTTGCCGTTCAGGTAGACAACCTTGTTCAGGATATGAATGTGGTCGCCGGGCATGCCCATCAAACGCTTCACGTAGTTCTGGCTGATGTCCATGGGATAGCGGAACACGATGACATCGCCGCGCTTGGGTTCGGTGTACGGCAGAATGTATTTGCTGATGGCGCCGGGGGGCGCGTAGGAAAGCTTATCGACCAACAGATGATCGCCGACCATGACGGTTGTGTCCATGGACGGCGTGGGCACGATGAATGCCTGCACCAGCATGGTGGTGCCGAAAATCAGAATCAGGATATTGAGGGACCATTCGAAAACGAAGTCCCGTGTGGATTGTTGCCAGTTGCTCATTGGCCGCGATAAGGATGGATCAGGCGGAAGCTGCGGTTCCAGCGCGTCTTCACGAAGAAGTTCTTCGCTACGTCAACGATGTGGCCGACGCCGATGGAAGGATCCTGCAGGTCGGCGCTGGGCGCGTCGTACGACCAGTAAATGATGAGCGGCTTGCCGATGATATTTTCGCGCGGCACAAAGCCCCAGTAGCGGCTGTCGAGCGAGTTGTCGCGATTATCGCCCATGGCGAAATAATAACCGGGCGGCACGACCACCTCGCCGTTGACGACGTGGCGCTCCAGCATGTCGAGGGCGCCGCGATCCACCATCACGTCGGGCTCGCCCGGAAAGTTGTCGCGATAGGGCGCGATGTAGTCGGTCTTGTGAATCTTGTACGGCTCGGTGAGTGGGACGCCGTTGCGGTAGACCTGCTTGTTTACGATGCGGAGCCGATCGCCCGGCTCGCCGATGACGCGCTTCACGAACGTCTGGCGAATGTCGACCGGATAGCGGAAGACGATGACGTCGCCGCGATGGGGGTCCTCATACGGCAGTATGTATTTGCTGACCGGACCGGACGGCGAGTAAGCCATTTTGTCCACCAGCAGGTGATCGCCGATGAGCAGCGTGTCTTCCATGGAACCGGTGGGGATGACGTAGGCCTGCACCAGTGTGGTGGTGAGAAACAGCAGCAGCAAAACGGTGATGGTCCATTCGGCGAGCGCGCTGCGGGGAGGCTCTGCGGGCGCGGTTGCAACGGCCGGAACTTCGGGGGAAGCGGTTGCCGGAACTGCGGTTTCAGCGGGCGCCGGGGAAGGGACTTCGCCTGCGGTCTGATCCGCAATGTTTTCGGGGGTCACTAGGTTTATTTTACTCGCATCTCAGGGGAACTGCATCCGGCGTAAAGCGTATCGGGCGGGTAACCACGACGAGGGTGGCGGGTCAGTTTGACGTAGAGCGGCCCCGCTCCATTGCTGTCGCGGCTCGGTAGTAACCGCAGCCGGATGCGAGGGTGGCGGGTACGAAAGCGGAGCAGCCCCGCTCATTACTGTCGCGGCTCGGTAGTCTGCGGTGCAACTGGGAGTGGGCTTACAGCATACCTAAGAGATTCGCGGCGTTGAAGTCGAGAATCTTGGTCGCGTCTTCCTTCTTCAAGCCTGCCAGATCGACGTAGCCGATGGCGCGTTTGTAGAGGTCGCCGGCTTCGTACGGGAAGTCGCTGCCCAGGACGATGCGATCGGCACCAAGGGTTTCGACGGCGGCGCGCAGGGCCGGGATGTGGCCGTGGCCGACCGAGTCGTACCACATGCGCTTGGCCGCGATGCTTGGCTTTTCGGGGAACTTGGGATCCTCCCAAGTGTATTGGTTGTCCCAGCGCTGAAGGCACATGGGCAGAGCGCCGCCGAGGTGGCAGTTGACGATCTTCATCTTCGGGAACTTCAGCGCGACGCCCGATTCCATAAGATGCAGCACGGACATGGTGTCTTCGAGCGGCGCGCCGGCCATCCACGTCATGTGATGATCCGCGATGAGGGGCGAATAAAGATTGCATCCCAGGGGATGGATGAACAAGACTGCGGCGCGGCGGTTCAGCTCCTGATAAACCGGAAAGAAGGCCGCGTCGGCCAGAGAACGTCCAGTGGGAAATGTGCCGACGGTGGCGCCGACGAACTTTAGTTGCGTGAGCGCGCGGTCCAGCTCCTTTAACGATTCATCCACGTGCGGCAGCGGCAGAGCGGCGAAGGCGGCGAAGCGTTTCGGCCAGCGACGGACCACGTCGGCATACAGATCGTTGGCGGCGCGCGCGGCAGCGATCGCGTTGGCCTTGTTATCGAAGTGGGGTGCCTGCGGGCAGATGGAAAGGATTTGTTTCGTCACCTTCGCGGCGTCCATCTGGGCGAAGCGTTTTTCCATCTCCGCTTCGTTTGGGCCAGCGCCTTTGTTGCGTTGGACGCTGGTGCCGGTGGCGCCGAAACGCTCCACCAGGTTGAGATATTCGTCGGTCCAGACGTGTGCGTGGATATCGATGCGATTGCCTTTGCCTGCGGGGTTCTGCGCCAGCGCGGGACCGGCCGCGAGTGCGAGCCCTGCAGCGCCGGCCTTGAACAGATCGCGCCGCTGGATGGCGCCGTGCTTCAGTGGATTAGCCATGAGATTACCTTTGTGGAGCGACGGACTGCTGTCGCATTTCGCTGCCTCACCCAAAATAACGTGTTCGACCTATGATGCGCGATCGTCGGTCGTGAGGCAACTACTGAATGGCAGACGTCGACTGGCGGACGCTGGCCCACCAGGTTCCCGCGGGAGTGCGATCGCCGGGAGCTTCGGGCTTCAGGCGGAATACGTCCGCTCCGGGGGCGTGATAGAGCGGCTGGAACCAGCTTTCGCGCGTTAACGTGAGCTTCAACGCGTCGCGGCCCTGGTCCTGCAGGTCGCGGCGAAAATCTCCGTCGGCGAGGAGAGCGAAATCCAAACCATGCTCGCGCATGAAGGCGGGCGCGGTGGTGAAGTAGGCCTGGGCGCGCTTGTCGCTGCCGCCGTCCACCAGCCAGTGGGCGATGGGCATGGCGACGCTGCGACGGCCGGTGTAGAGATAGAGCAGCGGATCGTCGTAGGTCAGGATTTGTGCGTCGGCGGGTGTGTTCTTGCGAATCCATTCGTAGGCGGGGAGGCGCACGTTATCCTTCTGCTGGTAATCGTCATAGACGGTGGTGAGTACGTGCGTGGTGCCGTCGAGATTGCGATAAGGGATCGCGCAGCAGACGATGGCGACGAAGGCGAGGATCGCCACGGCTGCGATTTTCTGCGACAGCTTCTGCGAAAGCTGGGGCCGCTTCAGTACGGTGCGTGAGGAATCGAACAGATGCCGCATTTCGGTGACGAAACCGGCGCCGATGGCGGGCCAGAGCGGAAGCAGATAACGCTCGTTCGGCGGCCAGTTCCAGGGAAGCAGCACGGCGAAAGAAAGCAGCGCGTAGAGCGCCATGTGATATTGGCCCGATCGCTTCACGAGTCGCCACAGGCCGCTGATGGACGCGGCGGCGATCACCCAGCCGAACATGCGGCCCGGGATGTCCTTGGGGAGATCGGCGAAAAATAAATGGCCGATGCTGGAAAAAATGGAGTCGACGTTGATCTGTAATAGCTGCGGAATATCCTTCCACTGGACGCTGGCGGCGTAGAAGCGCACATAGTCGACGTAGTAGATGGTGACGGGATCGGAGCCTTGATAGCGATGCGTGCGGGTCCAGATGAGCCAACCGATGACGGCGATGCTGAATACGGAGCCATAAGCCAGCGCGTTGCGCCATTGCTTTTTCCAAAGAAAAAGCGCGACGCCGCTGGCAAGCAGCGTCACTCCTTGCGTGCGAGTGAGGAAGGCGAGGCCTCCGGCGAGACTGGCGAGCAACAGCAGCTTGATGCTGGATTCCGCGGTGCCGCGCTCCAGACAGAGCAGGGCGACTAATGACAGCACGCCGAAGGTCATCTCCGACATGGTCATAGTGCTGGCGAGAATCACATGCGGGCTGAGGCCGGTGATGACGCAAACGGCCGCGGCTTCCCATTGCGCGAGTCCCCAACGGCGTAGGAAGACGTAGAGCAGCGCAACGTAGAGGGGCAGCATGGACCAGCAGAGGGCCGTGAGCTTCGGCAAGTTCGATGGAAAGTTTGGGTCGAGCCGCCAAATCAGCGACGCGAGGAAGGGAAGCACCGGCGGATATTTTGTTTGATACGGCTGATCCGGCAGCGAGAGGATTCGATAGCCGTGGCCTTCGGCCAATGATTTGGCGGTCTCCAGGTACACGCCGTCGTCGTGATACGCGCCCACTTGCGGCATGGAGCGGTAACGCCAGGCGATCCACGCGCTGGGGATCAGGGATGCTGCGACGACGCACACGACGAGTAGGGACGCAGCTTTCCGGCTCACGCTTGTTTCATCGGCATTTCCGGGGGCTAAGATTAGCCGTGGGAGCGGACGACGAAGTTTAAAAGGCGATGTTAGACAAGGTCGCGGAGTTGGAACGTCCAGCGGTTGGCGCAATGATCCTGCCACAGGGCCAGCGCCTGGACACAGAAGACGGTGGATACGGGATTCACGAAGGGCAATGTTTCGCCGTTCCTGGTGCCGAACCAAAAGCCGCCGGCGATGCGCGGGTCGGGAGAGGCAACCTGATAGGCCGCCGAGCGTCGCGCTTCGTCGTTCGCCGCTTCGGGATGGAGCGGCATTCCGTGATGGCGATGCGCGATCAGGCGCAAGCGCAGCAACTGCGCGCAAACGTCGGACCGTTCGAAGCGCGGCGAAATCTCGCGCAGATAGTGGGACACGCGTTCGATGCCTTCGCGCGAGCGCCTTCGCGCACTCCGGCCGATCTGCCACCGCCAGCAGCGCTTCCAGAAAATAGCAGTACGCGTGGAGGCGATCCATGACTTTTTCGGGATCGTCCGCGCCGGGCAGGAAACTTTCGTGGGTGGCGAGCGCGATCGCCAAGGCGGATTCGAACATGCGGGCGGCGTGTTCGTCTTCGAATTCGCGGCCAATGTCGTGCCAGGCGAGCGCGGATTTCAGTTGGTAACAGCCGGGGCTGCGCGACCAGCGGCTGGCATCGTAGGCGAGTGGCTGTTTATCGGGCAGCGTGATGATGGGATGAAATGCGGCGTCGCCCAAAAAATCGAACGCCAAGGCGAGGGCGGCGTCTTTCGCACAGTTGGCGAACTCGGCTTCCCCGGCTGTTCCCGCGGACTTGGTGGTGCGCCAGGCGGCGAGTAGACCGCGCACGATGATGCCGATGTCGAAAAAGTACGCGAACTCGGAGCCGGGTTCGAAGGGAATGGTGCTGTTTTCGGGTGACCATGCCGAGCGTGTTAAATAGCGTGCGGCGGCCAAGCCGGCCTCACGCGATTCGGCGCTTGTGGCGGCATGCGGATCGTGATTCGCAAGATAGCAAAGCGCACTGGCGAAATAGCCGGTGATCTCGGCCGAGATGGGCTGGTATTTTTCGGTGTCAGCGCGATAGTAGCGGGCCACTCCGCCGCCGGGCTGCTGAATCCCGGAGCGCAGCAGCCAGGTGCGGGCCCTTTGAAACATGAAAGATGGAATCCCCCTCAAAAGCGAATCTCTCATTGTAAGCGTTCGAGGCGTGTGCCTGCGAGTGTTATTTGAGGAGTTTCAAGAAGCGTGTCCGCAGCAATTGCGCGGTTTTGTTATCGGGCGCCACGACCAGCACCGTGTCGTCGCCCGCGATGGTGCCGGTGACCTCGGGCCAATCGGCGTGATCGAGCGCGGCGGCGAGCGCATTGGCGTTCGCGGGAGGCGTTCGCAGCACCAGAAGATTTTGCGCCTGAGCGAACATCGCGCAAGAACTTCACGCGCCAGCGTCGCCACATCCGGACCGGCGCGGCGCAACCGCGCGTTCCCGCGGCTCCTGGGCGATAGCCGGCCGGCGTTTTCACCAGCCCCAGTTCGCGAATATCGCGCGAGAGCGTCACTTGCGTTGCCGGGATTTTGAGCGCGCGCAGAGCGCGCGCCAGTTCCTCCTGCGTGTGCAGACTCGCGCGCGCGGATCAGCTTCAGGATCTGGCTCTGGCGATAGTTCTTGTTCATGAGCGTGAAGCTGCTTACAACAGTCGTCGACGCGGCGCGCGCGTCGAGCAGCGGCTTTGCACGTGATCCGGCCCTGTGCCGCCCGCGAATCTCGCGCGTCTTCATCCCTTCGATCGGATTCAGCACCGCCGCGCACTCGCGGCGTGAACTCCGGCGCGAAAGCCTTCAGCGATCTCCGCGTTCCAGTCCGACGGCTTCTTGCCGGCTGCGGACGCTTTCCAGCACCAGCCGTCCCGCAATCTTGTGCGCCTGATGAAACGGCGTCCCGCTGCGCGCCAGCGCCTCGGCCAAATCCGTCGCCACCACCCAGCTCTCTTCGGCCGCCGCGCCGGACGCTCCGGTTTCAGCTTCGCCGTTGCGACCACTTGCGCCGCCATTTCGAGCGAGCCGCACAACTGATGCGCCGCGTCGAACAGAGGCTCTTTGTCCTCCTGCATGTCGCGGTTGTAGGTCATCGGCAGGCCCTTCATGGTCATGAAGAGCGAGCTCAAGTCGCCGAACACGCGCCCGAACTTGCCGCGAATCAGTTCCAGCGAATCCGGATTCTTCTTCTGCGGCATCAGGCTGGAGCCGCTGGTGACGCCGTCGCCGAGTTCCAGCCAGCCGAACTCTTCGCTCGAATAGAGGATCCAATCTTCAGCGAGGCGGCTCAGATGCAGCATCGTGGTAGACGCCGCATACAGAAAATCCAGCGCGAAATCGCGGTCGCCGGAGACATCCATGCTGTTGTTCGTGATCGACGCGAAGCCCAAATCGCGCGCGATGGCTTCGCGATCGAACGGGAAAGCCGCTGCCCGCCAGCGCGCCGCTGCCCAGCGGCATCACGTTCACGCGCGCGCGGGCCTGCTGCAGCCGCTCGTAATCGCGCGCGAACATTTCGAAATACGCGAGCAAATAGTGCGCCCACAGCACCGGCTGCGCGCGGCGCAAATGCGTATAGCCGGGAACCACCGCCGCGGGATCGCGCTGCGCGCAATCGAGCAGCGCGCGCATGAGCCCGGCGAGCAGTTCCGAGCGCGCGATCGATCTCGCCGCGCAGCCACAGCCGCACGTCGAGCGATACCTGCTCGTTGCGGCTGCGTCCGGTGTGGATCTTCTCCGCAAGCGCGCCGACCTTCTCGCCCAGCTTGCGGATCACCAGCGTGTGAACGTCTTCGTCGGTTGCGCCCGCGTAAGAACTCCGGTGCTTCCGCGCGTCGGCGCCGAGCTCATCGAAGGCCGCCACCAGTTGCGCGCGTTCCGCCGCCGTCAAGATCCCCACGCTTTCCAGCGCCCGCGCGAACGCCTGCGAGCCCTGAATATCCGCGTGAATCAGGCGCCGGTCGAAATGCGAGCGATCCGGAAAAGCGCTCGAATACTTCCGAAGGCCCTTCCTCGAATCGCCCGCCCCAGAGTTTCATTTCCGCTTGGCCTTCTTCAGCCTTGCTCTTGTGCCGGTTCTTCAGCAGACGCCCGCACCTGCATGGGCAGCCCGATCAGGTTGATGAAGCCGCGCGCGTCCTTCTGATCGTACTCGGCGCCCATCGTGAAGCTCGCGATATCCAGCGAGTAGAGCGAATTCGGCGACTTGCGGCTGACCGGCTGGAATCCACCCTTATACAGGCGCAGCGTGACCTCGCCGGTGTTGGCCTCGGTGGCCTTGGTCGAAGAACGCGTCGAGCGATTCGCGCAGCGGCGTGAACCACAGCCCGGCGTAAACCAGATCGGCGTAATCGAGCGCGAGCGCCTGCTTGTAATGCGACAGGCTGCGATCGAGCGTGAGCCCTTCGATCTCGCGATGCGCGGCCATGATCAGCGTGCCGCCCGGCGTTTCGTAGCAGCCGCGCGACTTCATGCCGACGAAGCGGTTCTCCACCAGATCCACGCGTCCCACGCCATGCTTCGCCGCCGATGCGGTTCAGTTCTTCAAGCAGCGCCACGGCGGACATCGCCTTGCCGTTCACCGAAACCGGACGCCCCGCTTTGAAGCCGATGGTCACGTCTTCCGGCTTCGTCGGGCGCGTCCTTGCGGGCTGCGCGTCAGCATCCAGATTTCTTCGGGCGCGGCGTTCTTCGGATCTTCCAGCGCGCCGCCTTCGTGCGAGATGTGCCAGATGTTGCGGTCGCGGCTGTAGATCTTCTTGGTGGTCTGCGCGATCGGCACCTTGTGTTTCGCCGCGTACTCGATGGCGTCCTCGCGCGAAACGATGTCCCACTCGCGCCACGGAGCGATCACCGGCAGATGCGGCGCCAGCGCCTTATAGGTCAGCTCGAAACGCACCTGATCGTTGCCCTTGCCGGTGCAGCCGTGCGCCAGCGCATCGCAACCGGTCTTGAGCGCGACCTCCACCTGCTTCTTGGCCAGCAGCGGGCGCGCGATGGAGGTGCCCAGCAGATACTTGTGTTCGTATTCGGCGCCGGCGCGCACCATGGGCCACACGTAATCCGTGACGAACTCCTCGCGCATATCGGCGACGTAAACTTCGGACGCGCCGGTCTTGCGAGCCTTGGCCTCCAGGCCCTTGAGTTCGCCGCCGCCCTGGCCGATGTCGCCGCAAACCGCGACCACTTCGCAGCCGTAGTTTTCCTTCAGCCACGGAATGATGATGGATGTATCCAGTCCGCCCGAGTAGGCGAGAGCTACTTTCTTAGGTTGGTTCATATATGAAATGTAAGACGCCTGCGCGCGGAAGCCGCTCATCCCAGCAGCATCACCAGCAGCGCCTTTCTGCGCGTGCAGGCGATTTTCAGCCTGATCGAAGACCAGCCGATTGCGGCGATTCCATCACCTCGATCGGTCACTTCTTCGCCGCGCTTGGCCGGCAGGCAATGCATAAAGATCGCATCGGGCTTCGCCAGCGCCAGTAGCTTCGAGTTCACCTGATACGGCGCGAACGCGCGCTGACGCTCGGCCGATTCCGCTTCCTGACCCATGCTGGTCCAGACATCGGTGTACACGGCGTCCGCTCCGTGCCACGCGCCTCGGACGGATCGTTCCGTCACCGTAATCGATGCCCATCTCGGCTGCCTGCGCCACGATCTCCGGCATCCGGCTCGTAGCCCGCGGGTGTCGCAACCGCGACATGCACGCCGAGCCGTCCGGCGTCAGCATCAAGCGAATGCGCCACGTTATTTCCATCGCCGACGAACGCCAGCTTGATGCCCATCGAGCCGTCCAAAACGTTCCTGCAGCGTGAGCATGTCCGCCAGAACCTGGCAGGGATGATAGCGGTCGCTGAGCGCATTGATCACCGGCACGTGCGACCACTTCGCCAGTTCCTCAATGGTCGACTGCGAGAACACGCGCGCCACGATGCACTGCGTCCAGCGCTCCAGATTGCGCGCGACATCTTTGACCGGCTCGCGCTCGCCGATGGGGCCGGCGTAATTGACCGCATCGCCGCCCAGTTGCTTGATGGCGAGCTCGAACGTGAGCCGCGTGCGCAGCGACGGCTTTTCGAACAGCAGGCTCAGGTAGCGCCCGGCGAGGCTTCTTGCAAAACGCGCCGGCGTGCGCTTGATCTGCTCCGCCAGTCCGAGCAGCTGCTCCAGCGCTTCGACGGGAGAAATCCATATCGGAGAGCAGGTGCCGGGCGAGCGGCTGCGGCGAGTTGGCGAACGGGCGCGGCCATGGCGGTCCTCCGACTGAATGTTTATTCAACTGAATGAATAATAATACAATGCATCGCCGCGCGCAACCGGCGCCGTGGGATTATTTCGCTATGCCCGAGATTCGCACCAGCTTGAGGGCCGCTGTCTGCCCGCTGATGATGGTGACGCGGTGGCGCGGCACTGCGTAGTGGGCGGCTAGAAAGATGCACAGGGCGTCGTTGGCCTGGCCCTTTTCCGGGACGGCGGCCAGGCGCACTTTGAGCGTGCCGTCGGCCATCTGGCCGGCGAATTCGGTGCGCGGACTGCGGGGAATCACTTTTACGCGGAGAGTCACAGGTAGGGCATGGCGCGCGTGATTGATTTATCCGCGCGACACGGAATAGCCGTAGGGGCTTATGTGAAGCGCGAGGTGACAATCTTCTTCGGAGGCGCCGACTTCGAACATGACGAGGATCGAGGGAAAGAACGGATCGGACCGGTAAGCGGCGACGTCGTAGGTGAGGCGATAAATTCCCGGCGCGGCGCTATCGCCGAACGATTCGACGACGCCATCGTTATCGGAGACGCCCTGGCCGATCTCGCGCCAACCGTGGCCGGTCACGAAAAAGTCGAGGACGACCGGGATGGTGGCGGCGGGGCGCCCCAGGGAAATGTCAATCACTTGTGTGGAGATCATGTTTATACAAATCGTGTTTATGCAAATCGTATGTATGCAAATCGGTGTGGAGATCAGGCGGATCTATTTGGTCTCGGTCAGCTCGGCGACGGTGCCGTCGATTTCTTCGATGGTGAGCGTGAGGTTGCGGCGGGCCTGGATGGAGGCCTCGGGAAGATCGAAGCGCGCGCCGGCCATGCGGTCCACCTGTTGATGCGGATTGATGCGGTCCTGAATCGAGAGGACCGGGTTGTACTGCGGCCCGAGCAGTTTCAAGTATTCAAAAACGGTGGCCATATCGGGCTTGGAAATCGTGGCGCCATCGACGGCGTCGCCATCGGCCGGCTGCAGGCGGATTTTCACGGAACTGACCACGAAGGGAACGTCCGAGGGATTCGTGACCCGGAAGTCGGAGGTCACGAGCACGGCTTTGCTGCCGGGCAAAGACAGGACGCGGACCTTGAGGATCTTCCCTTCCAAGCGCAGGTGCGCGCCTTTGGTTCCGGCCAATAGCAGGAACAGAAGTCCCGCGACGACGGCGAGACCCGCCAGCAGAAACAGCCAGAATTGTTTGCTCATGGGGTGCGCCCGCCGGGACCGATGCGCCGTGGAGAGCATCGATCCTTACTATCTTAAGCACATTACGTTGCGGCTATCGGTCAGTTTGAGTTGGACGGCACTCCTCCATGACTGTCGCGGCTCGGTAGAGTCCGATAGTACGAGGGGCTGTGGCCGGGGGGAGTGATCGAGCGCGCGAAGCTACTCCGCTAATCGCCCAGCAGGCGCGCGTAAGGACGCAGGCGCTCGACGTGATCGCAGACGGCCTTAAACGATGCCGTGATCGGAATGGCCAGCACCAGACCGATGCCGCCCCACAGCATGCCCCAGAACATCAAGGCGATGGTCACGGCCAGCGGATTCAGGTGCACACGCGCGCCCACCAGCTTGGGATACATCAGGTTCAGAGCGAGCACGTGTAGCACGCTGATACTTATGATGAGGAAAAAGTAAACGCTCGGCTGCCTGGTAACCGGCAGTATGGCGATCAGCGGCGGCGCGATGGCGAAGGGCAGGCCGACGTACGGCACAAGGCTGAGAAAGCCGCTGATGGGCGAGACCAGCAGCCAGTAAGGCACCTGCAGGGCGGCGAACAGCAGGGCGCTGCAGATGGTGAGGAGAATTCCCAGCATGAAGTTGCCGATGACATACGCGCGCACCATTGTGCCGACGCCTTCCCAGGCTTGAGCGGCCTCCTGCCGCGGGTCGCCATGGTACAGCATGAGGAAGCGCGCCCGGAGATGGTCGCGCCAGCTCAAGAGGAAATAGACCAGGAAGGGTACGAAAGATGCCATCAGCAGCGTGCTGTAAAATTCGCGCAGATAATCGTAAACGTAGCGAATCAGCGACGTGGATGCGGGCTGGATACGCACTTCCTGCACGACGGGAGGCGCGGGCGCTTCCGGCTGGGCCGCCTTGGTGGCCGCGCGCTTCCTGCCCCTATTTCCCGTCTCGGGCGGAGGCGGAGGCACATCCTGAAACCGCTTCGGCACCAGGGACTCATAAAGCTTGCCTTCAATCCGGTCCATGCGGCCGGCCGCGGCGTCCACCAGCTCGCTGATGCGCTGGCCGTAGGCGGGAAGAGCGTCGGAGATCTGGACCCCTTGCATATACAGGCCCACGCCGGCGAGGTAAATCAGCACCAGGCTGATGGCGCAGACGATAAAGCTCGAGAGGCCGCGGGGAATCCGCAGGCGCATGAACAAGACGACGGCCGGGTCCAGCAAAAACGCAATGATGACGGCGACGCTGATTGTGATGAAGAACGCGCGCCCAAAGTAGAGCAAGGCCACGGCCGCTCCCGTGGCGAGGATGCCGATGCCGGTGTTAACGCCCTTCCGCGTTTCCGTTTCCGTGACTTCAATCACAATGACCCCGCACGACTACTCGCAATTCTCAGGGCAATTGCGTTGCCAATGCTATCGTCCAAACCGCGCGTCTTTTTTCACAACCTGCGTTTTTCACAACCTGCGTTTTTCACAACCTGCCTTCACTATAATTTGAGTGATAGTGGAATTGCACGAAAATCCGGTGATCGGGCGGGTATTGGCGCTCGATGTAGGCAAAAAACGCATTGGCCTGGCGCTGAGCGATCCTTTGGGCATCACGGCGCAGGGCCTTCCTACGCTGCAGCGGACCACGATTCGGGAGGATTTGACGGCGCTGGCCGATTTGATTCAGGAGCGCGAGGTCAAATTGCTGCTGGTGGGACACCCATTAAATATGAGCGGCACGGAAGGCCGGCAGGCGGTTTATACAAAGGAATTCGCGGATCGGCTGCACGCACGCACGAACGTGGAAGTTCGCTATTGGGACGAGCGGCTGACCAGCGTGGAGGCGGGCCGCGTGCTGCGCTCCAGCGGCATCAGCATTGAAAAGCGGGCTAAGGCGGTGGACCGGCTGTCGGCCGTGCTGCTGCTGGAAAGCTTCCTTGATTCTGAGCGAGGCTCCGCATGATTCAGCAACTTGACGTGGGCGGGGGCGGCGCATGAAGAAGGGTATAGCGGCAGGGGCGCTGGTGGCTGTCGCGGGCTTCCTCGCATGGGCGCTGCTTGCTCCGTATCGCGGGTTCGGTGCGGAAACGTTCGTGCAGATTCCGCGCGGCGCGGGCAGTTCCGCGATGGGCGAGGCGTTACAACGCGCGGGAGTGATTCGGTATTCGTGGGCTTTTGTGGTGGAACGGGCCATGCGGCCCGGAGCTAAGCTGCAGGCGGGCGAGTATCGTTTCGCCAAGGATGCGTCGGTGGGGGACGTGTTCGGGCGCATTGCTCACGGCGACATTTATTATTTCGATTTCACGGCTCCCGAAGGCAGTAATATTTTCGATATCGCGCGTCTGCTGGAGGAAAAAGGCGTGATGACATCGGCGGAGTTTCTGGAAGCCGCGTCTGACACGGCGCCGATTCGCGATCTGGCGCCGCAAGCCCAGACACTCGAAGGGTTCCTGTTCCCTTCCACGTACCGGTTGACGCATTCCACCACGGCGCCGCAGCTCGTCAGGATGATGACCGACGAGTTTCGCAAAGAATGGGCGCGGCTGGCGAAGGGACCGGTGGCCGATGCGCGGCGCACGGTGACGCTGGCTTCGCTGGTGGAGAAAGAAACGGGCGTGGCCGAAGAACGGCCGCTGGTCGCGAGCGTGTTTACGAATCGGCTGGCGAAGGGCATGCGCCTGGAATGCGATCCGACGACGATCTATGCCGCGCTGCTGGACAATCGCTACCGTGGCAAGATCCACAAATCGGATCTGGCGAGCGCGAATCCGTACAACACGTACCAGAATGCGGGCCTGCCGCCGGGTCCGATCTCGAACCCCGGAGCGGCGTCGCTGCAGGCTGCGCTGGCGCCGGCCGAAACAGATTTTTTGTATTTCGTGGCCAAGCCCGCCGGCGGCAGCCACCAGTTTTCCGCCACGCTGGCGGCGCACCAAAAAGCCGTGCAGGCCTATCGCCATGGCGCGCAGCACAAAGCGCTCTGAACTGGAGCGGTGGATCGCCGAGCGCCCTGCGGGTCAGATCGGCGAAGGCGAGTTCGCGGGGATTCGCGCTGCGCTTGCGCCGATTTCCGATAGTTACCTGCGGCGCTTGCTGCGTGAATCGGGCGTGGAACTCGATCCGATGGTGGCCGGTGTTCGCCAGGGGAGCTTCGACGAGTTGCAGGAAGGCCTGGAACAGCTGCTCGCGATTTACGAAGCGGGCGATCGGTTGCGCAAACAGGCCGTGCGCCGACTGGTGATCACCGCGAAGGATCATGCGCGGCTGGCGGCGCATTCGAAAAGCGCAACCGTGGAGAAGCGTGGGGAGAAAGAAGAGATGGTGTTGTGGCTGCTGACGTGGCTGGAAAATCCGGGCGTGTTTCCGGAGTGGGTGCGGTTGCGTCGTGCGGCTTGGGAGAACGAGGCCAAGGGCGGGGAGCGCATCGCCTGAAAATCGACGACTGCGATTTCGCGTCTCTTTGATAAGTCGGAACCGGCTACGGGAAAGGTTCCCGCCGCCAAGCCCTGATAGGGGTTGCACCTATCGTGCGGCGGATATCCGGATTTCCACGCGGCGATTGCTGGCGCGTCCGCCGGGGGTATTGTTAGGGCTTTTCGGCTCCACGGACCCGTAGCTGGAAATGGAAACGCGCGACGGATCTATGCCGTAGCGCCCGGTGAGCACTTCCATCAGGCGCAGGCTGCGCGCGGCGGCCAGTTCCCAATTGTTTTTGAAGCGGCGGTTATGAATCGGCGTGGCGTCGGCGTGGCCCGCCAAGTTTACTTTATTCGGGATGTCGCGCAACGCTTCGGCGATCCGGCGCAGTGGCGGCAGCGCCTCCGGGCGGACGCGATCGTCACCGGGTGCGAACACGATGGCTTGCGGAAGTTCAATCGCCAGGCCGTAGATGTCAGCGGCGTTTTCGCCGCCGGACGCCTCGGAAAGCTGCCGTACGTCGAGTCCTTCGTCTTTCAACGTTTGTTCCACGGCCTGGAGCGCAGCGTCGGGCGCTTTCGCATCCGATGGCGCGACGTTCACGGGCGGCTGGGTTTGCGTGATCGCGATGTCGGGGGGTGCGGTTGGATTTTTGGCTTCGGAATTTATGAGTGGCGCGCTGACGAGAGGTGCGCTTACGAGAGGTGCGCTTACGGTGGCGGCGCTTATGGCGCGTGGGAGGGGGGATGTTTTCTTTAAACTCGCGGCCGCGGCGGTGACGAAAAAAATCAGCAGGATGGTGAGGACGTCCAGATAGCTGACCATCCAACGATGGTGCCCGTTTTGGCCCCCACGGTGTTGCGCGTCGGCGGATGTCCGGCGAGGTGTCCTCATTGCGGGTCGGCCGATTGCGCCCGTGTGCCGACTGATCGCGCGCCTGCAGCGGCGGAGTGCGCCAGGGCTGCAGGCCGAGCGCGTGGGGGTGTCTCGCGCAGATAACCCTGCAGGCGGTCGCGCAGCAGCGTGGGATGAACCTGATCGTAGATTCCTAGGACGCCTTCGCTGATCAACTCGTCGGCCTGCGCTTCGTTTTCCGCCGTTCCGCGCATGCGATGCGCGGCGGGAAGCAGCACGAGATTGGCGAGCGCGAGTCCATAGAACGTCGATACGAACGCGGTGCCGACGGATACGCTGACGCTCGCGAGATCGGAAAAATGGCGCAAGGCGTCAATCAAGCCGACCACCGTACCCAGAACGCCGATGGTGGGCGCAAAACCGCCCGAGCTCTCGAAAACCTTCGCGTCGGCCTCGCCTTGCCGCTCGCGCACGCGCAACATGGTATCGAGCGCCGCGCGAAATTCGTCGCGATTTTTCACGTCCATCGCGAGCGCCAGCACTTGCCGCAGGAACGGGTTTCGCATTTTGTCCAACTGAGGCTCCAGGTGCAGGATTCCCATGCTGCGGGCGGTTCGTGCGAATTCCAGAATTTCTTCGATCAGAGCCTCGCTGTCGTCCCCCGCCGCGGGCCGGAGCAACGCGCGCAGTCGTCCGATGGCGTGCGTGAGGGCGGCGCGCGGCGACGAAATCAGCGTTACGCCGAGCGTTCCGCCCAGGACGATCAATGCGCCGGCCGGCTGAAAGAAATATCCGAGGCCGATGCCTGTGGCGCCGATTCCGGCAACGATGGCCACGGCGGCAATGGCGAGCCCGAGGATCAGTCCATGATCAAGTCCGCGTTGATTGAGGCCGCGTTCGGCGCCGGGCTGCCGCTGGGAGCGAATGCTGCCGTGCATGCGTTCTTGTTGGGTGCTTAGGTGCGAAATTTGCGGCGTCGTGGAAGTTGGGGATGCTTCGGATTCCACCGTGGGGTAAGGGGAAGGAGAGAACCACGACGCCATGTGCTGATCTCTTGCACTTGGCGCGCCGAACGTCGAACCTCTGTAAATAGGAAGAAAGAGGGCTGCCGCGCGGCGGTCAAATCGGGATGCGGGCAAAAAGGGATCTCCAAATCGGACGGCGCGCGCGTGGCTTGAGACTTGCCTGATAGAGAAGACTTCTACGGTTCGGTTACTAGTGCTTTGGGAATGCCTTTAAAGGAAACAACGCGCAGGTCGACGGAGATGCCTGCGGAGATTCTGCTGGTGGAGGATAATCCGGCGGACGTGCTGCTGATGCAGGAAGCGTTTCGCGAGGCGAGAGGCGGCGGCAGGCCGGACGATTCTCGCAAAGCGCGCGGCGATTTTCCAAAACTAAATGTCGCCCGCAACGGCCCGCAAGCGATGGCGTTCCTGCGTCGCGAGGCGCCTTATCAGGCGAGCGCGCGGCCCGTGCTCATTCTGCTGGATCTGAATCTTCCGGGCGCGGACGGCGCGGAACTGCTGGCGGAGATCAAGAAAGATCGCGGGCTGCGGCAAATTCCGGTGATCGTGCTCTCGACGTCGACGCGCGCTGAGGATGTTGCCAGAGCTTACGACCTGCACGCCAATTGCTACATCTCAAAGCCGCGCGATCTGGAATCGCTGGTAGAGGCGGTTCGTTCCATCGAAGCGTTCTGGTTGGGAATGGCGGCGCCGCAGTCAAGGCTCACGGCGGACCAGGGGAAACCGCTTGCTTTTCGAAAGAGTGTCTGATCAGAATTTTCGGTGTAGTGCGGCTCTAAATAAAAAAGGGCCGGTCCTTTCGAACCGGCCCTCGAGCTGACGAACTCCTTTTAGTTTGCTTATTTACTTTTGAACCGCGATGTATTCGGTGAAGCCATTGCGATTCACCAGCAGCAGCGTTTCGCCGCCGCTCGCGTTATGCAGAGCGTTGTCGAACGCGTTCACCGAAGCGACCGGCTTGCGGTTCACTTCCACGATCACGTCGCCCTGGCGCAGGCCGGCGTCGTAGGCGGCGCTGCCCTGGTCGATATCCGTCACCACCACGCCGTGGACGTTCGGTGAGATGCGGAGATCACTGGCGGCTTGCGAATTGATCGAATCCACCGTCACGCCGTTCAGGGCGCTGGCCGCACTGCCCTTCGAGCCTTCGTCGTTTGAACGGGCGGAGGCCGTACCCGGCAGTTCGCCAAGTTTTACTGCAACCATCTTTTCGTTGCCGTCGTGCAGCACCTTCATGTTCGCCGTCGTGCCCGGAGCCATCAGCGAAATCTTCATGCGGAGCTGATTGGCGGTGGTCATCTGATCGCCATTCACTTCGGTAATTACGTCGCCGCGCTCGATGCCGGCTTTGCCCGCGGGCGCGTCGGAGGTGACATCACCCATCAGCACGCCATGCTGCGCTGGTTTCAGGTCGAACGCCTTGGCCAGCGACGGCGTAATGTTTTCGGGAACCACGCCGAGGTAACCGCGCACCACTTTGCCGTGCTCCATCACCTGCGTCATCACGTTCTGCGCCAAGGTGACGGGAACCGCGAAGCCCACGCCCTGATTGCCGCCGTTGTTGGCGAGAATCGCCGTGTTGATGCCGACCAGTTCGCCGCGGGTGTTGATCAGCGCTCCGCCGGAGTTGCCGGGATTGATCGGCGCGTCGGTCTGGATGAAGTCTTCATAATCTTCGATGCCGAGGCCCGTGCGGCCCTCGGCGCTGATGATGCCCATGGTCACCGTCTGGCCGAGGCCGAACGGGTTGCCCATCGCAAGAACCACATCGCCCACGCGCGCCTTGGTGAAATCGGCCAACGGCAGTACGGGGAGATTCGAGGCGTCCACTTTCAGCACTGCGATGTCGGTCTTCGGATCGGTGCCGATCACTTTGGCCTTGAGTTCGCGCTTGTCGCCAAGCGTGACGGTGATGTCGGTCGCGCCGTCGATCACGTGGTTGTTGGTCAGCAGGTACCCGTCGGAGCGAACGATCACGCCGGAACCGAGGCTGTGCTCGGTGCGATTTCGGGGCATGTTGAATTGGCGACGGGACCCGTCGCGGCCATTACCTTCATCATTGCCGAATTGGTCGCCGAAAAATTGACGGAAGAGAGGGTCCATCTGTTGCATCGACCCCATCTCCGGCTGCTTCGAGGTTTTCGACGAAGCAATGTTCACCACGGCGGGAAGCGCGCGATCCACGATCGGCGCGAACGTCGTTTCGATTCCGCCGGCCGTGGTGGTGGCGGCGGATACGGCTTGAATAGGCGGCTTGGCCGCCCAGATGTGCGAGCCTACAGCTGCGCCCATTCCGGCGGCCAGCAGGCAGTAGGCAAAGATCCGAGTTTCCTTCCAAAGTTTTTGTTTGTGCAGTGAGGTAAGGCTAAACATTGTGTTGCGGCTCCTGTGTCAGTGGCGGGTGATTGTTCCTTCCGCACTTATATGGACGGGGGACTCGTCATTTTCTCCCGGACAAAAATTTTCGAGACGCTTTGACAGTTCGCTCGTCTAAGGGAAGGCAGCATCCATCTAAAATAAAGACTGTCGCCCCATGGCCTCCGACGACAGCGCACTCAAATACCGCGCACTCACAGAGATCTCCGAAGCCTTTCTCGGCGCCCGCGATCTCGACGCCCTTTTCCGTAGTCTGTGGGACACCCTGCGCAAGCTCATCCCGTTCGATTGGGTGGTGCTGGTGCTGATCAACGAGCAGAACCGCAGCTACCGCATCGAAACCATCGCCGGCGATGTTCCTCACGGCACCGTGGTAGGTCTGGATATGCCGCTCACCGAATCGCCTTCCGAAATGGTGTGGGAGACGCAGGAGCCTTTGTACATCGCCAATGTGGAAACTGAGAAGCGTTTTCGAGCGGATATCATCGGCGATATGGTGCAGTTCGGCGTGCGTAGCGGATTCTGGATGCCCCTGACCACGGTTCGACATCGCCTGGGCAGCATCGTTTTCACTTCGCGCACGAGCGACTCCTATACGGTGGAGGAGCGCGAGTTCCTGCGGCACGTTGCGCGGCAAGTGGCCATTGCCGTGGATAACGCGCTGGCATTCGAGGAGATCAATGAGCTGCGCGCCAAGATTGAAGAGGAAAAGGTTTATCTGGAAGAGGAGATTCGCAGCGAATTCCGCTTCGAAGATATTATCGGCACCAGCGGCGCATTGAAGCGCGTGCTTTCGCAGGTGGAAACCGCCGCGCCCACCGACGCCGCCGTGCTGATCGAGGGCGAAACCGGCACGGGCAAGGAATTGATCGCACGTGCGATCCATCGCCTGAGCCGCCGCCATCACGCGACGTTCGTCAAGCTGAATTGCTCCGCAGGGCCCGCCGGATTGGTGGAAAGCGAAATGTTCGGCCGCGAAAAAGGCTTCACCGGAGCGATGCCCCAGCGGCCGGGGCGCGTGGAACTGGCGCATCAGGGAACGCTGTTCCTTGACGAGGTGGCCGACCTCCCCTTGGAGCTGCAGCCGAAGCTGCTGAGCGTGCTGCAGGACAAACAATTCGAGCGTCCGGGTGGTAGCCGCACGCTGACGGCCGACTTCCGCCTGATCGCCGCGACGAACCGCGATCTGCGCGGCATGGCGACGCGCCAGGAGTTCCGCTCCGATCTGTATTACCGCTTGAACGTTTTCCCTATTACCGTTCCTCCGTTGCGCAAACGCCGTCCGGATATTCCGCTGCTGGTCCGCTTCTTCGTGCAGGATTTCGCGGCGCGCATGCGCAAGCAGATCGATTCCATTCCGGCAGAGACCATGCAGGCGCTGGTGAACTATTCCTGGCCGGGGAATGTACGCGAGTTGCGCAACCTGGTGGAGCGCTCCGTGATCCTGACCGCCGGCAAACGCCTGCGCCTTCCGCATGACGCACTGTACTCACTGAACCTGGAGGGTCCGGGGGTCCTTTCTCTGGCGGAAGCCGAAAAGCGCCACATCCTGGAGGCCCTGAGCGCCGCGCGCGGCGTGGTGGCGGGCCCCAAGGGCGCCGCCGCTTTACTCGGGCTGAAACGCACGACGCTGCAATCCCGGATGGAAAAACTCGGGATTCAGCGGCAAAGCCGATATGTCAGCGAGTGACGATATATCGGCATGGACTTATCTCCAATCAATTGATAATACAATAGGTTATTAGTCGCATAAATCCTGCGGCCATTCTGGCCGATCAGGCATCTGTATCTATAATTGAAGTTGGAGGAAGACCACCTCAACACTCAGTATGCATAGAACGTTGCGCACCATACCGAAAATCGCCGCGTGTTTGTTGGGCGCCGCTTTAATGGCGAGTGCCCAGGGAACAAATACCAAGACGGGGGCGTCGCTTCAACTCTCGCTGGACGACGCGATTCAGCGCGGCTTGAAGAATAATCTCAGCGTGCTGGAGCGCGAATCGTCCGATCGCGTTGTGCGCGCACAGCACATTCGCACACTCAGCGCGCTGCTGCCGACGGTGAACGCCTATGCCGCAGAGAACGTGCAGATGAATAACATTGCCGTTTTCGGATTTCGCTTTCCCGGCATTCCTCAGATCATCGGCCCGTTCGGCTATTCCGATATCCGCGCGAATGCCGACGTGAACCTTTTCGATCAGAGGGCTCGCAAAAATTGGCAGGCTTCGAAGAAAGACATGAAAGCCGCCGAACTCAGCGTGCAGGATGCGAAGGATCTTGTTGTGCAAGCCGTCGCGAATTCGTACCTGACGATCATCGCCGATGGCGCACGCGTGACGTCGCTCAAGTCGCAGGTAGATACGGCGCAAGCTTTGTACGAGCGGGCGCGGGACCTGCATGCCGCCGGCACAACTCCCGCGATCGACGAGCTGCGCGCGCAAGTGGAGCTAAAGTCGCGCCAGCAGCAGTTGCTGGCCGGGCAGAACAGCCTGGGGAAAGATAAACTCGCGCTGCAGCAGGCGATCGGCATTCCGGGTTCGCAAGAGATCGAGCTAACGGACGCCGCTCCCTATTCGCCGCTCACGAACCTGACGGCGGACGAATTGAACGATCGCGCGAAGACTTCGCGCGCCGATTATCAAAGTTTGAAAGCGCAGCTGGAGTCCGCGCAACTCACCAGGCAAGCCGCGCTGGCGGGCCGTTATCCTGTGCTCAACCTGAACGGCAACTATGGATTCGACGGGGTCGCGCCCGCGCAGGTGCGGCAGACATTCCAGTTCGCGGCGGAAGTGAAGGTCAACGTTTTTGATGGCGGGCGCGTTCGTGCGGATGTGTTGCAGGCCGATTCGACAATTCAGCAGCGCAAGGACGAGATGGCCGATCTGGAACGGCGCATGGACACGGATATTCGTTCCGCGCTGCTTGATCTGCAATCGGCGGCGGATCAGGTGAACGTCGCGCGCAGCAATCTGGATCTTGCGAACCAAACGCTGGTACAGGCGCGCGACCGCTTCACGGCAGGCGTCACGGACAACATCGAAGTGGTGCAGGCGCAGGACTCGGTGGCAGGCGCCCAGGAAAATCTCATCGCCAGTCTTTACGCGCATAACCTGGCAAAGGTCGCGCTGGCGAAGGCAATCGGAATGACGGAGACAAACGTGAAGCAATTCATCGGAGGCAAATAATATGGCCGAGCCGAACACAACTGGAAAAACGAAGGGCGGTTCGGGAAAGAAGATCATCGCCTTAGTCGTCGTCCTCGCACTGGCGGCCGGCGGCTTTTATTACTGGACTGAATCGCAGAAGTTCGAATCCACCGACGACGCGCAGATCGACGGGCATATCATTTCGATCAGCCCGCGCATCAGCGGTCACGTCGTGGAGGTGCTGGTGGAAGACGAGCAGGTGGTCAAGAAGGGCGACGTGCTGGTGCGGCTGGATCCAAAGGATTATGAAATTGCCGTGGAAAAAGCGCGCGCTGATCTCGCGGATTCCGAGGCGGCGCTCGGCAGCTCTCGTACCGATGTGCCGTTGACCACGGCGACCACCAATAGCACGCTGATGGGGGCGGAGTCGGCTCGTCGCGATGCGGCGGCGGCCGTATCGATGGCAGAGAAGCAACAGGCCGTGGCGCAGGCGAAGGTGGATACGGCGCAGGCGAATGTGCGGGTGGCGCAGGCGAACGCGGTCAGGAGCCAGCAGGATGTGAATCGCTACAAATCGCTGGTGGCCAAAGACGAAATTTCGCGCCAGCAGTACGATCAAACGGCCGCGACGCTGGATTCCGATAAGGCCGTCATAGAGGCTCGCAAGGCCGATGTGGTGGAGGCGCAGAAGGCCGTTGCCTCCTCCGAAGTTGCGGTGGAGCAGGCCAGGGCGCGCCTGGCGCAAGCGGACGCTACAGTGCAAGCCGCGCGCACCGGTCCGCAGCAGGTGGCGATCACTGAATCGCGTGTAAAGGCCTCGCAGGCAAAGGTCGCGCAGCAGCGTGCCGCGCTCGATCAGGCCGAGCTCAATCTTTCTTACGTCACCATCACGGCTCCGGCGGATGGCGTCATCGGCAAGACGGGCGTGAATGCTGGCCAGAATGTGGATGCCGGTCAGGAAATGATGGCGCTGGTTCCGCTGGAGGGTTTGTGGGTGACGGCGAATTTCAAAGAGAATCAACTTCGAAATTTGAAGCAGGGGCAAAAAGTAAAAATCGAGGTGGACGCCGATGGCCGCGATTACTCCGGCCGCGTGGAGCGCGTCGCCGGTGCGAGCGGCGCTCGCATGAGTCTGCTGCCTCCGGAAAACGCCACGGGGAATTACGTGAAAGTGGTGCAGCGGATTCCCGTGCGCATCTCGATCGATCCCGGACAGAATAAGGATCACGAGCTGCGGCCAGGCATGTCCGTGACTCCGGTTGTGAGCATCAGGTAAAGACGCGGCTATAAATAATATGAGGGTTCCTGTATGAGCACTACGCTCGAATCCCCCGGTGCGGGTAACGCGGCCGTAGCGCCGCCGCCCATCTGGAAGCCGTCGTTCAATCCGTGGACCATCGCCATGGTGGTTACTATGGCCACGTTCATGGAAGTGCTGGATACCAGCATTGCGAACGTCGCGCTGCCGCACATCGCCGGAAGTCTTTCGATCAGCGAAGACGAAGCCACTTGGGTTTTGACTTCGTACCTGGTGGCGAACGCCATCGTGCTGCCTATCAGCGCGTGGCTCTCCACCAAATTCGGCCGCAAACGCTTTTACATGACGTGCGTGGGAATTTTCGGCATCAGTTCGCTGATGTGCGGGCTGGCTCCCAATTTGCCCATATTGGTTTTGTTCCGCGTGCTGCAAGGGTTGGGAGGTGGGGGACTCGCTCCCACCGAGCAAGCTATTTTGGCCGACACGTTTGCACCCGAAAAACGAGGGCAGGCGTTCTCCGTTTATGGCATGGCTGTGGTCGCTGCGCCTGTCATCGGCCCAACGCTGGGTGGCTACATTACCGATAACTACAGTTGGCGTTGGTTATTCCTGATCAACGTTCCCGTCGCGCTGCTCTCATTATTCCTGAGTTCGCGCGTGCTGGAAGATCCTCCGTTCCTGGCCGATTTGCGCAAGAAACTTCTGACGGTGGATTACGTCGGTCTTGCGCTACTGGCCGTCGGCATCGGTTGCCTGCAGGTGACGCTCGATAAGGGCGAGCGCGACGATTGGTTCGCGTCGCCGTTCATCCTGGCTTTCGCCATGGTTGCCGCTATTACGTTGATCACGGCGATTATTTGGGAATACTATCATCCGCATCCCGTCCTGGACATACGGCTGTTCAAGGCTCGCAATTTTTCCGTGGCCTGCATGATGATGTTCATGATGGGCGCCGGATTGTACGGTGCCACGGTGTTGATCCCTCAGTTCCTGCAAACGCTCATGGGCTACACGGCTCTGCAGGCGGGCCTGGTTCTTTCGCCCGGAGCGATGGTTATTATTCTGACCATGCCGCTGGTGGGGCGGATGATATCCAAAGTGGACGCGCGCTGGATGATCGCCTTCGGATTCGGCGTGACGTCCATTTCGATCTTCCACATGACGACGCTGAACCTGGACGTGGACTTCTACACGCCGATGATGATGCGCATTTACCAGTGCGTTGGCCTGGGGTTCTTGTGGGTTCCGATTTCCACTTTGTGTTACGAGGGCGTTCCGCCGGAAAAGAACAACAACGTATCGGGCATGACGAATCTGGCGCGTAACCTCGGCGGTAGTTTGGGCATCGCGTCTATCTCCATTATTCTTTCGCGGCGCTCGCAATTTCATCAGAACGTGCTGGTATCGCATATCACCGGCGCGAGCGCGATTGTGCAGCAGCGCGTCGCGGGCATGGCGCACATGTTCACGCAGATGGGCCTGGACCATGCTCACGCGACCCAGCGGGCCTATGCGATGATCTACGGCAACCTGGTGCGACAGGCCACGATGCTCGGGTACATTGACGCGGTGTACGTCTTCGGCTGGGCGCTCGCTCTGATGACGCCCGCTGCGTTTCTGATGAAGAAGGTGACCAATTCCCGGGGGCCCCGGCGTGGGGGGCACTAGTCGGGATTGCGTTTCGAGGAACCGCGTTGGAGTGGTCGGTTCTTGAATCAGATGCTAGCGGTCGCGCTCTGTGACCAAATCGGTGACGGCGAGCAGCCCCTTCTGATAAGGGGATTGCGGAAACTCCGCGATGATGGTCCGCGCTTTTTCGGTGTACGATTCCGCAAGACGCTGCGCGCGCTCGATTGCTTTGTGGCGCGTGAGAATTTGCAGGATCTTGCCGAAGGGCACCTGATCGTAATTGCCGTCGGCCAAGACGGTTTCCACTAACGTGCGTTCTTGCGCATCGGCCGTCTCCAGCGCGTAAATCAACGGTAGGGTGACCTTGCCTTCGCGCAAATCGTTGCCGACGGGCTTGCCGAGAATTTTCTCGCGCGACGTGAAGTCGAGAATATCGTCCACCAGTTGGAATGCGATGCCCAGATTCCAGGCGTATTCGCCCAGGCGGCGCTCCGTGGGCTCATCGGCGCCATTGCTGAGAGCGCCCAGACGCGCGCAGGCGGAAAACAGACTGGCCGTTTTGCGGTCGATCAGTTCCATGTACTGATCTTCGGCGACCAACTTACCGATGGTTTCCAACTGCATCAGCTCGCCTTCAACCATCATCTGCGTCAGGTTGATCAGCACGTCGAGGATCGGGAACTGGCGCTCGCGCAGTGCTATTTGAAACGCCTGCATGTAGAGCCAGTCGCCGGCGAGCACGGACGTGTGATTGCCCCACACCACATTGATCGAGGGCCGGCCGCGGCGTGTCTTGGCGAGATCGATCACATCGTCGTGAACCAGCGTGGCGGTGTGAATCATTTCCACCACGGCGGCCATGCGGATCAGCGTATCGTTTGATTCGCCCAGCAAATGGCCAGACAGCAGCACCAGGATGGGACGCAAACGCTTGCCGCCGCCCGATTGTAGATATTGATTGATGTAGTTGACCGCCTCGACCGCGGCTATCGATTCGAGGCCGATTTCGCGTTCTACCTGTGCCAGGTCGGTGCGAACGAGGTCGTAAATTTCGAGGGCTGAAAACGTCTGGCCGATCTTTCCGAATGCCATGATGACCTTTCAGTCTAGCGCAAGCGAGCAGCGGCTCATACGGGCTTCGCGCTCAAGAAAAGCCGCTCGAAGTTAGCGACCGTTGTTGCGGCGAGTTCCTCCGGCGCGATACCTCGCAGTTCCGCGACGCGGCGGGCGGTTTGCACGACGTAGGCGGGCTCGTTACGCTTGCCTCGATGCGGCACGGGAGCGAGAAATGGCGCATCGGTTTCCACGAGCAGCCGGTCGGGCGGGGTGAGGCGCGCTGCCTCCTGAATGCCTGTTGCTTTAGGAAACGTCACGATTCCCGAGAAGCTGATATGGAAGCCGAGGTCGAGGGCTTCCTGCGCCTCGGCCGGCCCTTCGGAGAAGCAGTGGATGACGCCGCCGCAAGACGGATTCCAATGCTGGCGGATGAGAGCGACGGTGTCGGCCCACGCTTCGCGCGTGTGAATGACGATGGGCTTGCGCGCGTCCGATGCGATGCGCATCTGCTCCGCGAACACGTCGCGCTGCACGTCGCGGGGCGAATGGTCGTAGTGATAGTCCAGGCCGATTTCGCCGACGGCGACGACCTTGGGATTCGCGGCAAGTTCGGTGAAACGGCGATACGTATCGGGCGTGGCTTTAGCCGCATCGTGCGGATGCACGCCGATGGATGCGTACAACATCGGGAAGCGATCGGCGAGGCGAATCGCGATGTCGACGCTTTCGGGAGGTCCGTCACCGGAGCCGATGGTGAGCATCCGCTCGACGCCCGCCGCGAGGGCTCGGTCGATGACGGCCTCACGGTCGGTATCGAAGGAATCGCTATCCAGGTGACAGTGCGAATCGATGAGCTTCACAGATATGCGTTTTACTTCAGCTTCGCCCCGGGCGGAATGTCTTCGATAAAAGTCGCGATCACCGGCAGATCGCCTTCGCGCGACGCGGCGACAACCATTCCTTGCGATTCCAGTCCTTTGAGCTTGCGCGGTGCCAGATTGGCCACGATCACAACTTTTTGGCCGACCAGCGCTTCGGGCTTGTAGGCAAGAGCGAGGCCCGCCACAATACTGCGCGGCTCTGGCTCGCCGATATCTACGTGCAAGTGCAAGAGCTTGTCGGAGCCCTTGACTGCAACCGCGTCCTTCACGATGCCGACACGAAGATCTACTTTGGCAAAATCGTCAATCGTGATCTGACCCGGTGCTGCCGTTTTCGCGGCACTCGCGGCTTTGTCTGGCGCCGCTGCGGGCGCAGATTCGGGTTTCTTGCCCAGAATCTCTAGCTGACGCTTCAGCTCTTCCGCTTCCAACTCCTGCATCTTGGGAATGACGATTTTCGCGTCCGCGCGAGGAAACACAGTTTTGGGCGCGCCCAGGACCTGCTTTCCGGTAAGGTGTCCCCAATTCAGCTCGGGCGTCCTCAGCGTTTCGAGCGGCTTCATACATCCGAGCTGCGACCAGATTTTCGCGGACGATTGGGGCATGACGGGGTACAGCAGCGCGGTGGCAATCCGCAGCGCCTCGGCTGAGGTGTACAGCACCTCGTCCAGCCGATGCTGTTCGGTCGGGTCTTTGAAGAGCTTCCAGGGTGCGTTATCGACAATGTATTTGTCGACAGCGGCGATTAACACCCACACGCTTTCAAGCGCCTTGGAAAATTCGAAGCGCTCGTAGGCCTCCAGTGCGTTTTGAATGGTGACCGTGGCGACCTGCGCGATCTGCTGGTTGCTCGAGCTTTCGGGCACGGCGCCCTCGCGATACTGCGTGATCATCGCCAGCGTGCGGCTGGCCAGGTTGCCGAGGCCGTTGGCGAGATCGGAGTTGTAACGGCCCACGAGTGCGTCGTAGCTGAACGATCCATCCTGCCCGAAGACGATCTCGCGCAGCAGGAAATAGCGCAGTGCGTCGACGCCCAAAACTTTCTGGATGGGCATGGGCCGCACGATGTTGCCGCGCGATTTGCTCATTTTGTCGTTTTCGAAGAGCAGCCATCCGTGCGCGAAAATGCGTTTCGGCAGCGGCAGGCCGGCGGCCATTAAAAACGCGGGCCAGTACACGGCGTGGAAGCGCACGATCTCTTTGCCGATCAGGTGCAGATCCGCGGGCCATAGCGGATCGCCATGGATTTTCTCATCGTGAACAGCGCTGATATAGGTGGCAAGCGCGTCGAACCACACGTAGAAGACGTGCTTCTCGTCATTCGGAACGGGGATGCCCCACTTGATGGTGGTGCGGCTGATCGAAAGATCCTGCAGGCCGCCTTTGACAAACGTCAGCACTTCGTTACGGCGCGTTTCGGGAAGGACGAAATCGGGCTGCTTGTCGTAAAGCTCCAGGAGACGCTCTTGAAAGGCCGAGAGACGGAAATAATAGTTCTCTTCCGTAACCGTCTCTGTTGGGCGGCCGCAATCGGGACAGGGGTCGCCGGGCTGTGCGTCGGTGACGTAGAGTTCGTCGAAAACGCAATATTGACCGGTGTAACTTCCTTTATAGATATGGCCGTTCTTCAGGCAGCGTTCGAAAAGATCCCGTACAACGGCGGCGTGCGACTTATTGGTGGTGCGCTGGAAACGGTCGATGTGCAGGCCGAGGTCTGCCCATAGCTGCTTGAACTCACCCGAAATGACGTCCGTAAACTCTTTCGGCGATTTTCCGGCAGCGGCGGCGGCGCGCTCGATCTTCTGCCCGTGTTCGTCTGTGCCCGTGGTGAGCACGACGTCCTGGCCCTGCATGCGTTTCAGGCGATAGATGGTATCGGCGGCGATGGTGGTGTAGGCGTGTCCGATGTGCGGAGCGGCGTTCACATAATAAATGGGAGTCGTTAGGTAGTATTTCATCGTGTGGTTCTCGTTCCGGCGAGCGGCCTGTTGTTGCGCCGCTAGCCGATTTTCTTGAATGCCTCGGTGGCGGCGGCCAGCACTTCACGCAGCGGTGCTCCGGTTCGCACCGCGACAGCTTTGCAATCTTCATACTCCGGCGAAAAACTTCCGGCGGCCGACAACTTGCCGCGCACTTTACCGAACGGCGTGGCGACTTCCACTACTTCGCGCAGCAGGACGCGGCGCTCCGCGGAATGAATTCGCAGACCGAGCGTGGACGTCTCCGCGAAAATAATTCGCGCGAGCTTTTCCTGATCCTCAGGCCGCGCGATGACGTGCAACAGAGCTCCCGGGCGATTCTTTTTCATCTGCAGCGGCAAAATCGCGGCGTCCAGCGCACCGGCTTCGAGCAGGCGTTCCAGCGCGTAGCCGAGAACCTGCGGGCTGGAGTCGTCGATGTTCGCTTCGATCACCGACACCAGCGTCGCTTCGGCCGCGCCGCTCGCTTCGCCGATCAGCACGCGCAGCACATTGGCGTGGTCCTTGAAATCGTGATCGCCCGCGCCGTAGCCGATGCTTTGTACGCTCATCGCGGGGGGCGGGCCGAAGGTTGCGGAAAGCGCGGTGGCCAGGGCGGCGCCCGTCGGAGTGGTCAGTTCGATAGCCGGGCCGCGCGAATAAATTGGTTTGCCTTTGAGCAACTCGGCCGTGGCGGGAGCGGGTACCGGGAGCAGGCCATGCTCGGTCTTCACTGTTCCGCTACCGACGTTGATCGCCGAGGTTTGGATTTCGCGCACGTCAAGCAGATCGAACGCGACGCATGCGCCGACGATGTCCGCGATGGAATCGGCAGCGCCCACTTCGTGGAAGTGAACTCTCTCGATGGGGATGGCGTGCACGCGCGCCTCGGCCTCGCCCAGTTGCTGGAAGACGCGCGACGCATCGGCCTTGGCGCGGTCCGAGATGGGAGCTTTATCGATCATCGTCAGGATGTGGTTCAAATGCCTGTGCTCACTGCCGGATGGTTCCGGTAGAATCACGTGAAATTTGGAAGCCGCCATGCCGCCGCGGCGCGTGCGCTCCACGCGGTACGTTGCGCCCGTGTCCAGACTGCGGAGCGCGTCGAGCAGCGCGTCGGCGGGTGCGCCCGCGTCCAGCAATGCGCCGACGGTCATGTCGCCGCTGATGCCGGAGAACGCGTCGATGTAGCAAATCTTCATGGATGTTCGCGTGCCAATTTATAACAGCGAGGGCAACGCCTCGGCCGCGGGCGCTCGCCAGCACAGGTCAACGGTAGACGAGACCGGAGTATTGTCCACGTTGATCTCCACCACTTTCGCGCCCGAGGACTTCGCCAGATATACCAAGCCCGCCGCGGGATGCACTACGGCGGACGTTCCAATCACAAAAAACAAATCCGCTGCTTTTGTTGCCTGCACTGCCTTTTCCCAAACGCCTTCCGGAAGCCCTTCGCCGAACCAGACCACTCCGGGGCGCTCCATCTCACCGCAGGCGCAGAATGGCGGAACGTGTTCCAGCCGCGGATTGAAATCGCGGCGTTCGCGTTCACACGACGTACACCGAATGGTCCAGATATCGCCATGTACTTTCAAAATATTTTGGCTGCCGGCGCGATCGTGCAGGCCGTCCACATTCTGCGTGATCAGCGTGCAGTGCGGCACGCGCCGCTCGATCTCCGCCAGGGCACTATGACCGGCATTCGGCTGAGCGCCGGAGATCACGCTACGGCGCCAATCGTACCATTCCCACACCAGCTTGGGATCTCGCGCAAACCCTTGCGGCGTTGCTAATTCTTCGGCACGGTACGTTCGCCACACGCCACCCGGCCCGCGAAAAGTCGGAACGCCGCTTTCGGCCGAAATGCCCGCGCCGGTCAGAATCGCGACGGATTTCGCATTCGCAAGCCAGCCTTTGACCAGGCCCGTAACGGCAGAGACCGCACTCGCTTGTGACGTAGCCACTCCTCATTATAGTGCTCGCATGTTTTGACACCGCGAGCGACGGTGATGTCTCAGGGACATCGGCAGCAGGGCGAAGTAGTGTTGGGGTTAGAGCGTCTCCGCCAACACCTTCGCGGTTTGTTCCGCGCGGAAGGCTTCCAGTTTCTTTCGCAAATCCGGATGCTGCAGCGCGAGGATCGCTACGGCGAGCAGCGCGGCGTTGGTGGCGCCCGGCTTTCCGATCGCCAGTGTTCCCACCGGGATGCCACCCGGCATTTGCACCGTGGACAATAACGAATCCATGCCTTTGAGCGACGCGCTTTCCATGGGCACGCCGAGCACGGGAATAATCGTGTGTGCGGCCATCACGCCGGCCAGGTGCGCGGCGCCTCCGGCGGCGGCGATCATCACCTGCATGCCGCGCGACATGGCGCTTGATGCCCATTCTACGGCGGCATGCGGAGTGCGGTGCGCGGAAAGCACACGGCTTTCGTGCGCGACGCCGAATTTTGTCAACGTTTCGCTGGCGTGGCGCATGGTTTCCCAATCGGACTTGCTGCCCATCACGATGCCGACCAGCGGCGAGGAGGTTGGTGTGCTCATAAACAGTTTATTTTCGCTGGTGCGTGCGCCCGCGCGCAAATTGACACGCTGACCGTCTCGGGACTGATTCCGGAAGCCGGGTGCGAGCGGCGCGCATTGCTACACTGAAGGTTCCATCACATGATTCAGTCTTTATTCGGGTCCACGCCGTCGCCAGAAAAAGAGCCATCGCCGGGGCAG
Source organism: Terriglobia bacterium (assembly GCA_963699945.1). Classification (GTDB taxonomy): domain Bacteria; phylum Acidobacteriota; class Terriglobia; order Bryobacterales; family Bryobacteraceae; genus Palsa-187. Next base: position 14,546 of record CAVOVW010000005.1, on the reverse strand, counting down.
GGTCAGGCACCCGCGTCCGGCGGCAGCCTGCTCGATCGACTGAAGGCGGGCATCCAAAAGACGCGCTCGGGCCTGATGGAGAAGATCGACGAAGCGGTCAGCGGCCGTAAGGAGATCGACGCTGCTGTTCTGGAAGAGTTGGAGTTCGCGTTGATCACGGCGGATCTGGGCGCGCGCACGACGTCCGAAGTTTTGGAACGCATCCGGCAGCAGATGCAGCGGCATCAGCTTTCCGATGCTGCACAGCTGAAGACCGCGATCAAGGAAATCTTGTTGGAGATCCTGGAGGCAACGGAGAGGCCGGTAAGGACGGTCGCGGAGCCGCCGGAGGTGATCCTGGTTGTCGGCGTGAACGGGGCAGGGAAGACCACATCCATCGGCAAGCTGACGCGGCGGTTGCAATCGGAAGGACAGACCGTGCTGTTGTGTGCAGCCGATACCTTTCGCGCCGCGGCTATCGAGCAACTGGAAGTGTGGGCGCAGCGAACCGGAGCGGAGTTGATCCGGCAGCAGGCGGGCTCCGACCCCAGCGCTGTGGCGTTCGACGCGATCCAGGCCGCGAAGGCGCGCAAGGTAGATTATGTGATCGTCGATACGGCGGGACGCCTGCACACGAAAGCGAACCTGATGGCGGAGCTGGAAAAGATGCGGCGCACAGTGGCGCGCGTGATTCCCGCGGCCCCGCACGAAGTGCTGCTGGTGATCGAGGCGACCACCGGCCAGAATGGACTGGAACAGGCTCGCAAATTTACCGAGACCAGCGCGGTCACCGGAATCATTCTCACGAAGCTGGACGGGACGGCGAAGGGTGGCGTCGTGGTCGCCATTTCGCGCGAGCTGAATCTGCCGATCCGCTACGTCGGCGTCGGCGAGCAGATCGACGATCTGCTGCCGTTCGACCCCGCAGCGTTTGTAGATTCACTTTTTGACTAATGAATCCGCACCTTCCAGAAGCGTTGGCACTCGCGGCCAGGGGCGTGGGGCGCGTAAGCCCGAACCCCGCGGTGGGCGCGGTGATCGTCAAGGACGACGTCGTCGTGGGCCGCGGCTATCATACGTGGGCCGGCGTGAAGCACGCGGAGATCCATGCGCTGGAGGAGGCGGGCGAGCGGGCGCGCGGAGCGACGCTGTATCTTACGCTGGAGCCTTGTTCGCACCAGGGGCGAACGCCGCCGTGCGCCGACGCGATGATCGCGGCGGGTATTGCGAAAGTCGTGGCGGCGATGAAGGATCCGAATCCGTACGTCTCGGGACGCGGCTTCGCGAAGCTGATCGCCGCCGGCATCGAGGTGGAGATCGACACGAATTACACGGCCGAAGCCGCGGGGCTCAACGAGCCTTTTATCCATTTCATGCAGACGGGACGCCCGCTGGTGACGGTGAAGGCCGCGGTAACGCTGGACGGCAAGATCGCTGCGCCCGATGATGGGACCCCCGGTTTTACTCCCGGCTGGATCACCAGCGAAGAGGCTCGCAAGCACGTGCAGACGCTGCGGCACAGGTCCGATGCGATTCTGACCGGCATCGGAACCGTGATGGCCGATGATTGCCTGCTGACAGATCGTACGGGCGAAGAACGGAGCCGTCCGCTGCTGCGCATCGTGGTGGATTCGCTGCTGCGGATCAGGCCCGAGTCGCGCATGGTTTCTTCCGCCAGGCACGACGTGCTGGTCGTTACCACTTCCGCCGCGTCGGCCGAACGCCGCAAGAAGCTGGAAGATTTGGGCGTGCGTGTGGAAGTGCTGGAGGACGTCCGATGGCCGCGCGGATCTGCGCGCGACCATTGAATTGCTGGCTCGCGAGAAATATTTATCGCTGATGATCGAAGCGGGCAGCCGCGTGAATTGGACGGCGCTGGAATCGGGCGCGGCGGACAAAATCTATTTCTACTACGCGCCCAAGGTGATCGGCGGCACTCAATCTATTCCCGTCGCCGGCGGAGCAGGACGGCGGCGCCGTGTGGACGCGATTCAATTCGAGCGCGTGCAATTGCATCAGATCACGTCAAGCGAATTTGCCGTGGAAGCGTGGCTGCAAAAGGGCTACGGCGGAGCGGGGAAGTAGTGTTCACCGGCATCGTGGAAGAGCTCGGCACGGTGGCGTCGATGGACCCACACGCTGCGGGCGCGCGGCTTGTGATTCGCTGCAAAACGGTTTTGGAAGACGCGCACGAAGGGTCGAGCATCGCGGTGAATGGGGCGTGCCTCACGGCACTGGCGCTGGCTCCCGAATCTTTCGCGGCGGATCTGGCACCGGAAACGCTGGCGCGCACGAATCTCGGCGATCTGCGTGGCGGCTCGCGCGTGAACCTCGAACGTCCTGTAACGCCCGTGACGCGCCTTTCCGGACACATCGTGCAAGGGCACGTGGATGCGACGGGCGAGCTGGTCTCGCTGGAGTCTCTCGGTGATGGCAATTGGTGGCTGAAGGTGCGAGTGCCGCGCGAACTGGACCGCTATATGGTGTTCAAAGGCTCCGTTACGATCGACGGCATCAGCCTGACGATCGCGGGTTTGGAGAACGACACCTCGGGCACGGTGGTGAGCGCGACCATCATCCCGCACACGTACGAAAACACCACGCTCGGCCTGGCGAAATCGGGATCGCGATTCAATATTGAAGTGGATGTGCTGGCCAAGCATTTGGAAAAGCTGGTGGCGGCGCGCCAATGAGGCTATTGCAGCTGCGGATGCACCGGCATTCCGTCTTTGAGCGGCTTGTCGGTAGGCAGCGCGACCTCATCCCCTTCGTTGAGTCCGTTCACCTGCGTACGCGCGGCGTTCGCTAATCCTTGTGTGATCTTCTTCCACGCCACGGATTGTCCGTTCAGGACAAACACACCGGTGTCGGCGCCATCATGCAGAATCGTTTCCTTCGGCACCGTCAGCGCGTTGTCTGCTACCTGAGACCGGATCTCCGCGTTGACGTTCGTACCCGGCAGCAGGTCGCCATCGTGATTTTCGATGAGGCATAGCACCTCGCCCACCTGGCGCGTGCCCAGAGCGATAATTTGCGTCGGCGTTCTGTCTACGGTGCCGTGCCATTGCTTGCCGGGCATGGCGTCCCACGTAATGGTCACCGGCATGTTTTTCGCCACACGGCCCAAATCGGGCTCATCGACATAGACTTTCACGCGGACGCGCGTTAAGTTGCCCAGGGTCGCCACCAGATCGCCGGCGTTGAGATACGCGCCGGGGCGCAAATCGAACTGATAAACGGTTCCGGCGATGGGCGCACGAACCACGCTTTTCCGGATGCGATCCTGCGCCAGAGCGACAGCCGCTTCCGCGTCATGCAAGCGGGCTTCGGCCGATGTCTTGTCCTGCGGAGCTACGAGTGTCGCGCGGCGTTGCTCCAGCGCGCGAATCTGCGCCTGCGCGCGATCCACGCGATCCTTCGCTTGTGAAACCTCGAACGCCGTGGCGGCCTGTTTCGATGCGAGCCGTGACAGCGCGTCGTAATCTTTCTGCGCTGACGCAAGATCGAGCCTGGCGCGATCGACATCGCTGGCGATTGCGGTGAGATCTCCCGCACGGCCGCCGCGATCCAGCACGTCCAGTTCGTTGCGCGCCTGCGCGACGCGCGTTTGTGCAGCCACCAGATCCGCCTTCGCTTCGCTTGAATCAAGCTGCACCAGTGCGGCGTCTTTGTCCACACGCTGCCCACGCTGCACCAGGATCGATTCCACCGGGCCCGCACGTTCCGCCCGCGCCTCCGCCCAGTCGATGGGTTCCACTTTGCCGTTGGTGGGGACTACGTCGGTGATGGTCTCTCGCTTCACCTTGACGAACGTGACGGTGGGAGGCTGATTGCGCGCCGAAATTACAGCCCACGCACCGGCCCCGAGGGCAGCCAGCAGCAGCACGCCGATGATCGCGCCTGTTCTCATTCGGGCCTCGCGCAGTGATCGAACAGCAGTTGCCATTCGGCTCGCTGGATTTCCATGGCCGCTTTTTCCTGTGTGCTGCCCGGCTGGAGGCGCGCGCGTCCGCAGAATGCGACGAACGCAAAAGGATCCCACTGACCGACGCGAAATTCCACCTGCGGATACGCCTCTAAGATTTTGCGAGCCTCGGCGGCCAGCGCCGGAAAAATCGGATGCTTCCCGAGCCGGCGAAACCAGTAGGCGGCGTTCCCGTCGTCGGGCTCCTGGCGATGCAGGATCGCATGCCAGTACACGCCGTCGGCGGTGTGCGGATGGTCAATCAATCGGTGTGCCTCCTCAAAACATGAAAAATACAGCCACAATCCGGCCATGGGCGCGCCCGGTTCCTTGTGACCGGCGAAGGACGATTCGGAATTCAGACGCGATAAGGCACGGTGCGCTTCTTTACTGACGCACGCGCCGCACGTCAGTTTCATCAGGCGTTGCCCGTTGTTTCCCAGCGCCAACACAGCAGCGACCTCGGCGCCATAAAGGGAAGGGTCAAAAACCATAATCGGCGGACTGTCTATTGTAAAGCCCTCTATTCTAAAGAATGACATGTTTGGGTGAGTTTGTTTGTTGACGAACTTTGTTGATCCAAACGGGAGGCAGGCAGTAGATTGGCGAAACGGGCCCTTGTATTATCCGGCGGCGGTATGTTCGGCGCGTGGCAGGCGGGGGCGTGGCGCGTGCTGGCGGACCACTTCACGCCGGATCTGATCGTGGGCGCGTCGGTGGGTTCGCTCAATGGATACGCCATAGCCAGCGGTGTCACGCCGGATGCGTTGTGCGCCCGTTGGGAGGATCCCGCCGAGGTCGGGCTGCGTAATCTCTCCCGAGTGGTTGCGCGCCTGATGACCCATCCGTTGCAATCGGAATATGCTGTGGTTCTGACCGACCTGCGGCGCATGAAGGCGGTGACGTTCCGCGATGCCGAGGTCACCCCCGCGCACCTTGCGGCATCGTGCGCCGTGCCGCCCGTCAGATGGCCCGTGAAAATAGGCGGCCGCTGGTACCTTGACGGAGGCTTGCTGAATCCGCTGCCGCTCTTCGCCGCTGTGGAATGTGGGGCAACCGAAATCCTGGCATTGAATGCGCTGCCGCGCTTGCCGGGCGTGGTGCTGCCCGCCATCACGAAACCGTTCTACAACCGGTATTCGTATCGCCCAGCGACGCCGTCGCAAGTCAAAGTGGTGACCATTGCGGCGCGCCCTGGAATGGGCTCGTGGCTGGATGCCGTGCGCTGGAACAAAGTGAATGCCCAACAATGGCTCGCGGAAGGAGCCGCTGTGGCCCTGGCAAACATTTCCGCTCTAGATTGTTTTTGAGTGATAATAAACGAATACGCCATGCCCAGCTACCGAGTGCATCGCCTCAGGGATCATCTGCGCCTTTCGTTCCGCTTCGCGCCGCACGTCAGTGGAATCGCGAACGTGAAGCCGCGCGATTACGAACCGGCCGACGCGGTGGACGCCGCCAGTCCCTACGCCGCTTTCTTTCTACTGAAGGACGGCGAAACGCCGCTCGAACTGGGCGATTTGCTGGAGGCCGAGGACCAGTCCTTACGGATTTACAAGTACGTAGGGTTCGAGGAGGCGCGCTGGGTTGTTCCGGAAGTGAAAGCGGAAGGCGCAACCGCAGAAAACACCGTAGACGTACTAGCTCAGGCTTAACCAAGTTTAATCTAGGGATCATACGTGGCTCCCCGGTGACGCGGTAAAATGAACCCGATGACTGGATCGAACGGGGCCGGCATCAACTCCTTTGCTTTGGTGTCGTACTTTTCGGGCCCCTTGTCGGAATATCTCACGCGGCTCCGTCGCGAGCTGGTTCCCGATTGCGAAGCGAAAGCGCATCTCACGGTGCTGCCGCCGCGCGCCATTCAGGGCGCTGTAGCCGATGCCGTGCGCGGCCTTGCACAAGGCCTGCAGGAATTTTCTCCGGTGTATGTGGAGCTTGGCGGCGTCGAGATGTTCGCGGAATCGCGTGTGGTTTACGTCTCCGTCACCGCGGGCCGCGCGGAGCTGGAGCGGATGCACGACGCGCTGAACATCGGGGCCGTTGCGTTCGACGAACCGTTTCCCTATCATCCACACATCACGTTGGCGCAGGCCGTTTCTTCGGACTCAATCGAGACCGTGCTGGAGCGCGCCCGCGATTTCTGGAACAAGTGGCCTCATCCTCGCAGCTTCGCCGTGGAGGACCTGACGATCGTGCAGAACACGGCTAACAACTGCTGGTTCGACGTCGAAGAAGTTCATCTGGCCGCGCGCGTTAGCTCCTAGCAGAGTGCTCGAGCGGGAACGCTGACGGGTTCACCAATCAGGGTGGTGCTTCCATTTCATCTAACCGTGATAGAATCGCGCACGGGAGATTCGCATGCCATTGTTGATCCTTTTGCTGGCCGCATCCGCCATGGCCGCGCAGGCGCCCCCGAATACGGCTGGGCCGAACACGTCCGCGACCGCCGCTGCTCCCGCTGAGGACGGTCCCAACCTGCGCTCCGTCGGCACCATGAGCGAAGTGATGCTGGAGATGATCTTCCCGACGTCCAACGAGCTGTTCTACGTGGGCCGCAACGAAGATAAAACCCAAAAGGATTGGAACGATCTGCGCAACAACATGCTGATGTTGGCGGAGACCGCCAATCTCCTGATGGCCGACAATCGCGCCAAGGATAAAGATCAGTGGATGAAGGATGCGAAACTGCTTCGCGATGTCGCGACAAAAGCGTTCAAGATGGCCAAGGTCAAAGATTTGGAGGGATTGAAGGCGCTGAACGACGAAGCGTACGAATCCTGCCAGAGCTGCCACGTACATTATCGCCCCGGATACAAGCGGCGTTTATAGAGAGCTGCGCTACTTCTCGCTGTCGCCCTCCGCGCCCGGCGCTGAACCGCCCATGAAAAGGCGCTTGCCGTCCGTGAACGTAAGATCTTTGCCCACGCCGCGGTTCGATCCATCCTTCGCGCGGAACCCCGTGACGATAATCTCCGTGCCTAACGGTAGTGAATCGCGCGTGAAGCCGTGGCGATACAGAGCGTTGGGACTGCCACCTTCGATGGCCCAATTAGTCACCGCGCCGTTCGCGCCCTTAGCGTCGACGTAGATCCACGAATGTGGATTGATGAACTCGACCTTCGTGACTTTACCTTGCAGCTTGATTGGCTGCTTGTCGTCGAATTCCGCCGCGAATGAATGATGCGCCCACGCGGGAGCCACCACCAATAGCGCTCCTAGCCCCATCCATGCCACGGTTTTGATCTGCAGTAAGGACTTTATCGTCATCGTGAATCCTCGCTCAGTGTTTTGCCGCGGTCTTCGCCGCGTCTTCCGCCCGCGCCGCGCTCAAGCTATTCGCAAGCGCCCTGTTGCCTTCATGACAAGCGTATTCGTAAATCGCGCCGTCCGCCGGACCCATTACGATCTGCGCCGTCCACGACCGGGCCCATGTCGACGGGTCTTCCACGGTGAACTCGTAAAGTACAGTCTGCGGACTCGTGCGCGTGAAGCGCTCGATCAAGTGCAAGTCTTCGCTCGATCCGCGAAACGCGGTTTGGCTGGTGAAGTTCGTCACGTCCACCACCAGCGTCTCACCCTCCCAGTGGCCGCGTGAATCGCCGCGCAGCAGATGCACGCTCTTCGGAGGATGCGGTCGTCCGTCGAGAGGAATAATCCGTGCGTCGTGGATTAATTCCGTGAAGATCGCCACCTGCCCGGCGCTCTGCACGATTTCAAGGTTGTTGTTATAAGTGGCGCCCAGCATCGGGGGACCCTCCTGGGCCCACATGATGCAACGCTCGGCCAGGTTCCGATTTTCCGCGCGGTCCCATTCGTGACCCTTCAACGCCGCTATGCGCGCCGCGTTGCGCTGCACAGCGGCTGGCAGCATGGCAGGAATGTGGCCCTCCGACCCGATGATGAGCGATGTGCGCAAGTTCGGCGCGAACTTGTTTTGCAGAGGATCGATGCCGAACTGGCTCATATCGTAATGAGCCTCGGGGAGGGGATTGCGGTCGCCGTGGTAACCGGCCGCCGAAATTCTGGCGAACTCCTCGGGCGTGTAGAATTCTTTCGCGCCCAGTTCCTTCGGCCGTTCCATGGGAATGCTGGTTGCGTTCGTCCACAACACCCTGCAAATCCGGCTGACCATCTGTCGTGCGCGGAGCTTTCCACGCAGATGCCGATGCCCCCGGCGCAGCTTTCGCGGCGGGCATCTGGGCCGACGCCGTTCCCATTGCCATCGCCAGAAGCATAGTTGCTACAAACGGCGTTACTACATACAGCCGGGAAAGTGGCTTCATAGGTACGAACCTAGCCGAGTATACGTCAAACGTTTCTGCGTTGCACCGGTGTCCAACGCCCGCGTCACGCTAAACTTCGGGACCCGTCAGCACATCGTCAATCGTGACGATGTCCACCACGTCGTTCACTCCGAACAGCGCAGGAATGATCTTCTCCGGGGGATACTCGCGGCGAAGATCAGCCACGCGATCGGTTCCCGCGCGATACGCCGGCAGATACATGCGACCTAGTAAAGGATGCCGCCCCCACGCGCCCGACAGCTTGTCCGCGCGCTCGGCGGTCACGAGATAATCGTGGCGCAGGATTTTCGCGACATCCTTCTGCGCGGTTCCCTCCGACCACGTGAGAAACGAAGACTGGTTCTTTGCATCGTCCTGCAACAGCGCGAGCAGCGCTCCGATCTGCAAGTCAACGTCCGGCAACTGCTCCACTTCCGTGACGCCGTAGGCCATCAGGATCGCGTTATTGGCGATGCCTTCGAACAGCGTAGCCGCGCGCGTGTTCATGGTGAGGACGGACGCCTCGAACCCGGCTTCGCCGCGATAAAACAAATTCTGCAGATACGCGAAGGTGGTGACGTGCCCGGGCACTACCTCGTGGCTCACCAGCTGTAAAAACTCCGGCACCGAAATATCCAGCGACGCGTTGATCTCGTACGTCGCCTCGTATCCCGGCGATCCGTCGGAGTGACGCATGCGCCCCAGATAGTTCATCGATCCGGAAAACCACGCGTCTTTGATCGGCAGGAACTCGATGTTCGCGCGCGGTACGCCGTGTAGCTCGACGGGTAGATAAGGCACCACGTTGCGCGCGGTCAAAGCGTCGAAATAGGCGATCACCGCGGCACCGAACGTTCTTACCGATGCCATCGGCACGCGATGCGCCAGCCTCCACTCCGCCACGGCCTCAAGCAGCTTCGCGCGATTACCGGCGGCGCCCGATTGCCCCAGCAGTTGGGCCACGCGTTCCCGCTTGGCTGAAGGATCGGAAGGCTCCGGCGCGCTGCCGGTGGATGCCTGTACGCAGCGTTCGTACGGAACGGCGGCGCCTTTGCCAAGCAGCTCCATCGCCAGGTCCCACATCGTTTCGATGCACAGCACCAGCCCGTTCACGTATTCGCGCCGCGAGCCTGAGAATCGCGCTGCCTCGCGCCTGATTCCGTCGATGGCCTGGGGGATACTCACGGCTCTCAGATAAGCATCGATCGCATCCCGATCCGGAGACTTGCCGGAAACACCGCCGCTTTCGCGCACGCGCGCCGCCATAGCATGCGTGTAGGCTGGCGGCAGGGGCACGTCGGAGAACCATGAATCGGCAATGAAGCGGCCCGTGCCGGAGGCGCACATGACGTCGCCACCCCACAGCGTGTCGATTCCCAAAATCGCGTTTCCCAAATCTTCTTCGTATGTCGAGCCCACGATACGATGATCTCCTGAATTTCGTCTCGACCTCAATTTTCGCAAACTCCCGTCCGCGCGCGGGCCGGAGCCCCGTTTCCAACCTCTATTGACACACCCCGCAAGGTGCGCAGAAGATTGAAATAGCATCTCGTTTGCGTTCTTCGCGAGGCCTAACATGACAACTCCCCGTTTGCACCCTTCTGGCATTTCCATAGACGTTCCCGTCATCGCCGAATACGAGCAGATTTTGACGCCGGAGGCTCTCGCCTTCCTGGCTGAGCTACACCAGCGTTTCGACCTACGCCGCCGTGAGCTGCTTGCGAGCCGTGCAGAACGGCAAAAGCGGATCGACGCGGGCCAGTTGCCGGATTTCCTGCCGGAGACCGTAGACATCCGCAAGGGCGATTGGAAAGTCGCGCCCATCCCGGCCGATCTGATGGACCGCCGCGTCGAGATCACCGGTCCGGTGGACCGCAAGATGGTGATCAACGCGCTCAACTCCGGCGCGAACGTTTTCATGGCGGATTTCGAGGATTCGAATTCGCCCACCTGGGACAACAACCTCGCCGGCCAGATCAACCTGCGCGACGCGGTTCGCGGCGACATCGCGTACGCGAGCCCGGAAGGCAAAAAATACGCGCTGAATCCGAAGCCTGCCGTGCTGCTGGTTCGTCCGCGCGGCTGGCATCTGGAGGAGAGGCACATGCAGCATCGGCGGCCAGCCGATTTCCGGCTCGCTGTTCGATTTCGGCCTGTACTTCTTTCACAACGCCAAGGCGCTGATGGCGAAGGGCACCGGGCCGTACTTCTATCTGCCCAAGATGCAGAGCCATCTGGAAGCGCGCCTGTGGAACGACGTCTTCGTGTTCGCGCAGGAACACGTCGGCGTTCCGCGACGGCACCATCCGCGCCACGGTGCTGATCGAGACGATCCTCGCGGCGTTCGAGATGGACGAGATCCTGTACGAGCTGCGCGATCACTCCGCCGGGCTTGAACTGCGGCCGCTGGGATTACATTTTCAGCTTCATCAAGATCTTCCGCAATCACAAGCAGTTCGTGCTGCCGGACCGCGCGCAGGTCACCATGGACCGCGCATTTCCTGAAAGTCGTACGTCGAGCTGCTGATCCAGACCTGCCACCGCCGCGACATCCACGCGATGGGCGGCATGGCGGCGCAGATCCCGATCAAGAACGATCCGGCGGCGAACGAAGCGGCGCTCGAGAAAGTCGCGCCAGGACAAGCTGCGCGAAGTGCAGGCGGGCCACGACGGCACCTGGGTGGCGCATCCGGGCCTGGTCGCCGATCGCCAAAGAGATTTTCGACGAGCACATGAAGACGCCCAACCAGATTTCGCGTGAAGCGCGAAGACGTGCACGTCACCGCAGGCCGATCTGCTGAAGGTGCCGAAGGGCGAGATCACCGAACAGGGCCTGCGCCTGAACATCGACGTCGGCATTCAGTATCTGGAATCGTGGCTGCGCGGCAACGGCTGCGTGCCGATCTACAACCTGATGGAAGACGCCGCCACCGCCGAGATTTCGCGCACGCAGGTGTGGCAGTGGCTGCATCACGGCGCGAAGCTCAGCGACGGCCGCACCGTGACGCTGGAACTAGTACGCCAGACGATTCCTTCGGTGCTGGAAGACCTTCGGACGCAGATGGGCGCCGCGCGTTACGACGCCGGCAAGTTCGGGTTGGCGTCACAGCTATTCGAACAAATGATGGTGAGCGATCAGCTTGGCGACTTCCTCACGCTGGCCGCGTACAAATATCTTTAGGCTATTGTTCCGGCGCCCAGCGTCGCGCCTCTTGATCCGCTACCGCCGCCAGCATTTGCCGGATGGTCGCGCCCGTGCGCGGGTGGCGGACGTCGGCCGCGATTTCAGCCAGCGGTTCCAGCACGAACCGCCGTTCGCCCATGCGCGGGTGTGGGATTTCCAGCTCCGTGGCTGAGACGATCGCGTCGCCGTACAACAAAATATCCAGATCGATATTTCGCGGGCCGTTGCGAATCGTTCGGCGCCGCCCCATCTCGCGTTCGACCTGCTTCAGGCGGCTCATCAACTGGCGCGGCATCCAATCCGTGGTGGCTTGCACAACCTGATTCAAAAACTGCGGCTGTTCCAGGATCCCCCAAGGAGCCGTTTCATAGATGCTCGATTCGCGTACGATCGCGATCTCGAGCTGTTCCATGCGCCCCCGCGCTTGGGCCAGATTCGCGGCGCGATCGCCGAGGTTGGAGCCGAGCGCGATGTAGACCGTCTTCAAATTGGAGAGCGTCCCCGGCGCGCTAAGGCGCCATCACTGCGTGGAGCAATGTGAGAAAGCCGCCGCGCGTCTCGAAGTCGCGAAGCATTTCGTGCGAAACCGTCTCACTCAGACTGCGCGCGGCGTCGGTGACAAGCTCCACGCGTTTGCCGGTGTTGAGCAGCCCCATGGCCGCGTCCTTCACGCAGAATTCCGTGACCACGCCGTAGACCACGTAGCAGTCGGCCGCCAGGTGTTGCAGTAGTGCCGGCAGACTTACGTTCGTGAAGCAATCGTTCTTCTGTTTCTCCAGAAGAATTTGTTGCGCGCCGCTCACGTCCACCGTTGCCGCGCGATTCGGCATCACCACTCGCTTTTCCAGCATCGTCGCCGCGGCTTTCTGCTGCCCCGCCGTTTCTATCACGCAATGCGGAGGCCAGGTTTTGAATTCGCGGTCGTCCTCTGCGTGTGCGTCCATCGTCGAGATGACAGGAATCGCGTGCTCGGCGGCGTAACGATTCAGGCGCGCGACATTATCGAGGATTTTCTCCGCCCCGGGAACGTATAACGCGCCCGCACGGAAACATGAAGTCGATCTGCGTGTCGACGTCGAAGAAAACAGTCTTCAAGCGATCATCTCCTCTACGAAACCACTTCGCGCTTCACCCGTCTATCGAGCTTCGTCAGCTCCGGGCTCAGCTCCACGGGCCACGGATCTTTGGCTTCGAACAGGCTATGGCACGACGCCGGCAGCTTGGCGAGCGCCGCCGCCGCCCTTTCGCGAGCCTCGGTGGCCGTCGGCAGTGGCTCCGCAAGCTTGCCTCCCAGAATCACCGGTCTCTGCAGCGCTTCCACGTCCGTGCTCTGGCACGAAAAACATTCGGTGGCGAGCCCGACAACGTCGCGATCCGAGAAACGAAAAATCTGTTTTGCGCCGGGCAGAGTATGCTTGTCTTCGCTCAGCTTGGTTGTGAATCGTTTTTCGCCACGGCTGTCGATCTCCACAATTTTATAAATCACGCCGATCGCGGGCGCGTCGGCCGATGTGGCCAAGTCCGTTCCCACGCCGAAGGAATCGATCGGCGCGTGTGCGGCACGCAGTTCATGGATCTTGTGCTCGTTCAAATCGCCGGTCGCGAAAATCTTCGCGTCGGTAAGACCTGCGCGATCCAGAATCTGGCGCACACGGAACGACAATTGTTCCAGGTTGCCGCTGTCCAGCCTCACACCCCAAATCGGCTGCCCCAGCGCCGCCGCCAGCCGCGTTCCTTCCAGCGTGTCGTACGTATCCACCAGGTAGACCGTCTGATCGCCGAGCAGTTTTTGCAGCTCGACGTACGATTCGCGCTCGCTCTGAAACGACATCACCCACGAATGCGACGCGGTGCCGAATACGGGAATGCCGTAGCGAAAACCGGTTTCCATGTTGCTGGTGCCCACACAACCGCCTATGTACGCCGCGCGCGCGCCCAGTGTGCCGGATTCCGGCGAATGCGCCCGCCGCGTGCCGAACTCCACCACGCTGCGTCCGCCGGCGGCTTTTACCAGCCGCGCCGCCTTCGTTGCGATCAACGATTGAAATCCCACCGTGGCCAGCAAATATGTTTCAGGAAGCTGCGCTTCAATGATCGGGGCTCGCAATGTAAGGAAAGGCTCGCCAGGAAAGAGAGGCGTGCCTTCGGGCACGGCGAACAGGTCGCCGGTGAAGCGCAGTTCGGCCAGCATCTCGAAAAACGCGGGGTCCGCGTGCGCGAAGTGCGGCAGGCCTCGGATGTAAGAGATCTCTTCGCCCGTGAATCGCAGGTGCAGCAGATAGTCCACCACCTGTGCGAGTCCCGCCGCCAGAACGAAGTTGCGCTGCGGCGGCAAACGGCGGATCGACATTTCGAATGTCGCGCGGTCCTGCGATTTGCCGGCGTCGAAATAGCCGGCAGCCATGGTGAGCTGGTAGAGATCGGTGAGTAGCGCGCTGGCGGCTTCACGCATGCGGGGGAGCTCGAAGCCTTATTGTTTCACGCCGGCGCCGCGCCGAACAACCGCGCGGCTATTTCTTCTTGGCCGGTTGCGCCGGTTTGACGTCGGCCGCGGCACCGCGCAGTTCCCGTACGGTGTTCATATCCACGTCGTACAGCCCGTCTTCGCCCCCGCGTCGCGCGATGTAGTCGCCGCCGTTTGTGCCCGGTGCGAGTTCCACGGACTCTTTGTTCTTGCCGTCGTTGTAGGACAAGTTGATCGTGATCGCGGCCTTGGTGAAGCCGGAATCCACGAACTTGGTGGCCGAAAGATCGCGCAGCCGGTCGATCAACGCTTGCAGGCTGGTGGAGTCGATCTCCTTGCCGTCCGACATCCACTTGTCCTTGACCTTTTCGTAGGTAGCGGTTCTGCCTCCGTCCTGAAACACCAGACGGTTTGGATCGTTGAAACCGAAATCGAAGATTTTCTTATTCCGAAAATCTTCCAGTGTCTTTCCGGTGAGCGCGTCGCCCAGATCGTTACCGATTTTGTAAATACCGTCGATCGCGCTGGACTTGGCGTAGTAGGCGTCTTTAACCTTGCGGATCTCCAGCGATTGCGACCCTGTCGTATCAGTGATCTTGACGATTCCCGTTAAAGGCGCGCCGGGAAACCCAGCGGCCGCGGCCTTACTGTCCTGTTCGGGCAGATTCG
>CAVOVW010000004.1:0-292645 GCA_963699945.1 Terriglobia bacterium | reverse complement strand
GCTGGACCGGCTCACGCCTCCCCTCGATAATCTGATGCCACTCGACAATGTTCCTGTCGACCGGCGCCCGTCTGGTCCGTACGAGATTCTGTCCAACCTCGGGGTCGGTGGGATGGGCGAGGTCTATCGCGCGAAGGACACGCGCCTCGGACGCGAGGTTGCGATCAAGATCCTGCCGGAAGCGTTCGCGCGCGATTCCGATCGACGCGCGCGATTCGAAACCGAAGCACGCGCCGCCAGCGCACTGCACCATCCAGGCATCGTCACGCTCTTCGACATCGGCAGCGAGAACGACACCGTCTACCTCGTGTCCGAACTGGTCGATGGTACGACATTGCGGGAATCGCGACCCGAATCGCTTCGCCGTCAGCTCGACATCGCCGTCCAAGTCGCCGAGGCGCTGGCGGCCGCGCACGCCGCCGGCATCACGCATCGCGATCTGAAGCCCGACAACATCATGGTGACGCGCGAGGGGCGCGCGAAGATCCTTGACTTCGGCCTCGCACGGCGGGCTTCGACGCGTGGGAGCGAGACCCTCGAAACAATGACCGGCGTGGTGACGAGTCCAGGCACTGTGCTCGGCACGGTAGGCTACATGGCGCCGGAGCAGGCGCGTGGGCAGGAGACGGATGCCAGATCGGACATCTTCAGCCTGGGCGCCGTCTTGTACGAGCTGTTCAGCGGACGCCGCGCGTTCGATGGAGGCACGCCGGCGGACACGTTCAGCGCGATCCTGACGAAGGATCCGGACGAGCTTCCGGCGACAGTGCCAAGCGGGGCGAGACAGATCGTCGAGCACTGCCTCGAAAAGGATCCGGAACGGCGATTCCAGTCGGCGCGAGATCTCGCCTTCGCGCTGCGTACGGTTGGTGGATCGTCGACTTCGATCGCTGACGCGTCGCTCGCGAGCCCGGCTGCGCCGCGGTCGGCGAGGATCGAGGATTTCGAACGCGGCCATGGCCGGTTGGGCGGTCGCGACCCTATTGGCGATTTCGACGATCGGACTGAGCCTCCGCTCTTTCCGCGCGGCGCCCGCTGAGGTGCCGCCGATCGAGGCGGCGATTCTCCCGCCCGAAGGATCCGCGTACAGCGCTGACCCGCCAGCGGTCTCACCAGACGGCCGCACGATCGTCTTCAGCGCGCGCGGAGCCGACGGCACGACTCAGCTCTGGCTGCGTTCGCTCGATTCTGCGGCGGCGAAGCCGCTCGCCACGACCGACGGCTCGCTCGGGGGTCGCCTATCCCTTCTGGTCGCCGGATGGCAAGAACATCGGTTTCGCCAATGGCGGCAAGTTGTGGCGTATCGCGGTGGCCGGAGGACCGCCGATTCCGCTGGCAAACGTCATCACGATGCGCGGAGCGACGTGGAGCAAAGACGATGTGATTGTGTTTGGCGCGAGGGTCTCGCCGCTGTCGAAGGTCTCTGCGTCGGGCGGGGCGGTCAGCGTGGCCAGCAAGTTGACCGACGGCGAGAACTCGCACGTGATGCCCTGGTTCCTCCCAGACGGCAAGCACTTCCTGTTTGTGGGCGCGAATGCTCAGAACGGGAACCGCGCCTCGATCCGGGTGGGTTCGCTCGACTCATCCGACAGCACGGCGTTGTTGGTCGAGCTTGCTGAAGCGCCGTCCGGAATAGTCGCCATTGTACGTCGGCCAGCTTTCCGGGGGAAACTTAAGCATCGTCTCGCGCGTGAGCGCCTGGCCGAGAAGGCCTGCCGAAACCGAAAGAAGCAGGACTGAACAGAAGGCTGGAGTAGGTCTCATTTGAGCGTCACCAGGTACGCCGTGATGTTGTGGATGTCAGCATCCGTATATTGTCGAAGCATATCCTTATGAGCTTTCAGAGGATCAGTGAGGACAACTTTGGGTAAGCCGCCCTGCCGTGCGAACGATCGCAAATCACCTGACGGGTCCCGCAACGAGACATCAAAATCGCTAATGTGAATCAGCGCGCCGCTATACGTTTCGCCGGATGGCAGGGAGACAGTCACCTTCGGCGTTCCGCGAGCCATTTGCAATGCAGGTGCTTCCGCCGGGCCCGGTACGACGGGCACGGGCCCGGGATTCACCCACCGCAACTGAAGCGAAAATGGATCATACTTCTTCCCGATGCCCGCTAGATCGCCGGTTACGGAATGACATGCCGACATTTACCCAGGCCATTGAAGTAGGTCTCGCCTTTTTGTGGATCGCCCGTGACAACGTTCTGCCAAGCGTAAGTTGCTCGATGGTCTCCGCATAAACCTGGGCATGGAGCCAATTAACGAGATCGCTGATTTCGGACTCCGTGAGATCGGGTTTCGGCATGCCCTGATCCGGACGTCCGTTGCGAAGAACCGGCGCGATAGCCTCTCCTCTGTCATCGAGCAGCAGCACCATGGAATAGATCAGGTTGGGTCCGAGGTCTGTACCTTTAGCGCTATTTCCGTGACAATCGCCGCACTTCGCGGTGAATAGTTTTGCGCCGCGGTCCACCGCGGCAGCGTCCAACTTAGACTCACGAATGGCATCCGAGCTGGCGACGACGCTGCCTTTTTGGCCGGGCCGGGTGGCCGTCGTCGATTGTGCTGAGCTGTAGGATGCGCGGCCGCTATCAATAGGACCGTGAACCAACTCGCAGCGCGCGCATCCATTTACGATACGATTGCATCGACTTTCCCTACACCTCAAGCGAGCGAGTCCTTACAGAATTGAACGCATTTGGCGATTTCGGTCATCACATCAGACCCTTCCGGCGGGGCGTATTCAATTCGATCGTCGCTTGGAACGGGTAACGTTCCTTCCGCATGAGCTGCAGAATTTCCCTCACCGGAGTATCGCCCTGTCCCCACGGCATGTTGGGACCGTTGTTCGCCTTGCGGTCTTTCAGATGTATGTGCGTGATGCGGTCGTGATACTGCTTGATAAACGCGATCGGGTCCCCGCCTGCCGCTTTGTAGTGTCCGATATCAAGGTTGATCGCGTTGAAGGGTGAATAGGAGTAGGCTTTTCCCAGCTTGGCGGGAATGCAAACTCATCGGGATCGGTGCTGTAGTGGCCGTGATAGCCCACCCGCAACTGGTGCTTCGCGGCAAACGAACCGAGGCGCCGTTCTTGCTCACTGGCGGCTCGCAGGAAATCGCGTGGGCACCCAGAGCTTTGGCCATTTCAAAGCAATAGTCGATTTCGTCATCTTCCATTGAATCGACTCGATTTGTTAGGTCGTCGAATTTGACTATATCGATCAAGATGCCCTGGTCATTGAATTTCTTTCGAGCGTCAGCGAAGCGTCCGCGCGGGAGGGCACGCCGCCACTTCTTGATTTCTTCTAATCGGGCTCGCACCCCTGCTTCCTGCTCTGGCGTAGGCCGGGTCACGCCACCGCCTTTCTTTTGAACATCCCCAGCCGAACCAGCGGCGCCCTGGATAGTCACTGGGGCTCCCAGAAAGTATTCGACCGGCTGCGAGCGGAGTTAGGCCGAGCTGATACCCAGGCGCAGCATATCCTCGATCACATCGTCCGCGCTGCCACGCATTCCGCGAAAACTGTAAGGGGCATTGATGCCGATTTGCACGCCATTGAATTTGGAGTTGGGGCCGCCGAACAGTGTACGCGCCGCCAATCCGCCTAGCGCTACCTTGCCGAAATTACGCCGGTGATGTTCGCCATTCGCAGCCTCGTCAGTATACATCGGACAAATAATCGCAGTAGGAGCAATAATCCGCCTTTTATAAACCCGACAGCTCTGGCTTGACGTTCTAAAGCCTGGCAAGACGGACTTGATCGAATGCGCGATTTCCGCGAGAGGAGCTTCGGCAGAGGTCAGCGTGAACCGCGGACGAAATCAAAATTCGGACAATCAACGCAGCGCATCGGAAGCGGTGTCTAGATGAACCTTCTGACCGGTGCGGCATGAACGGTATATGGCATCGACGATTTCCAGCGTCCGGTATCCTTCTTCCCCCGAGACCAGCGGTGCGCGCTGCTCCGAGATTGCCCCCGCGAAATCCAGAAACTGCCGCTCAAACGGAACAAGCGATATCGACATAGGATCGGAAGCGCCGGATTGGAGCGGCGGGCTCAGGGGCGGAGGATCTCCGGTATCGTCTCGAATATCCCACGTCGTGATTCTATCTCCAGTGATGATCGCGGAGCCGCGCGTTCCGTGCAATTGGATTCGCTCCGGATAGCCCGGCCAGATCGCTGTTGACGCATGGATCGTGCCTGTCGCGCCGCTTACGTATCGGACCACGGCGCTGACGACATCTTCGGATTCGATTTCGTGAACCGATCCCAGTTGCCAATTCGCGCTCACTTCGCAAATCGGGCCAGCAAACCAACGCAGCAGGTCCACCTGATGAATGCCCTGGTTGATCAAAGCGCCCCCTCCCTCACTTTTCCATGTTCCTTTGCCTGGCCGTGCGAAATAATCCGGCGAACGGTACCACTTCACAAAACAGTCCGATTGAATCAGCCTCCCCAGACGGCCCTGCGCCAAAGCGCGTCTGAGAAAAATGGCTGAATCGTCGAAGCGATGCTGGCTTACGACGTTCAACAGAACTCCTGCTACCTTTGCGCATTGGATCATGCGACGCGCATTTTCAAGGTTCGTAGCGATCGGCTTCTGGACTTGAACATGACGGCCATAACGGGCACACAATTCGACGATCGGCAGTCTGATTCCGGCCACGTACAGACATCGATGAAATCCAGGTCCTCTCGCGCGCAGAGAACTTCCGTTTCTGCGACAAACTCGATCCGATGGTGGTCGGCGAACTGCTGGCCAGTCCCGGGGCTACGATTCGTGCATGCCACGAGTTGGAATCCGATATTCCGGTATGCCTGCGCGTGTTTTTTCGCAATCGCTCCCGTGCCGATAAGTCCGACCCGCATTGATCTAGATTATCCTTATCAAGGGTGGCTTGGCTTCACCGCGTTCGCTTGGAACTTGACCCGCGGGCGCATTTCTTCCTAGAGTTGCAGCTATGTGATTTCGGAAGTACGTCGAGATTCTCCTGCTCAGGAGCACGGGTACGCAATGAATGCGGTAGTTCCACAAACTCCGGATATCCGTCGGGATCGATGTCTATAGCCTGCGCTCGCAGGGATGGGACGCTTTTCGAGTTCTGGAATATTGTCATCATCTTGATGTCAAAGTGGTCCACTTCAGCGAGGCGCGCCTGCTAGGGAGTATGGACAAGGCGCATTTGCTCTCCGTTCGGCGCAAGGCCGAGGAACTGAGCATCGACCTAGAAATCGGGATGCTTTCGTTTTGCCCAACGTCGGTTTTATTCGATGCAGCGCTGGGCACGGCGGAGGAACAACTGTCACGCATGATCGGGCAGCGAGGATTGTAGGTTCGCCGATCGTACGCGCCGTCGTCGGCAACGCCATGGATCGGCGCGGCGCGATACCCTTCGATGAAACGTTGCGGAATGCGATGGCCGTACTTCGTCACGTGCGCCAGGAGGCTCTCGATTGCGGTGTAAAGATCGCTGTCGAAAATCATTCCGGAGACATGCACTCTACTCAACTGAGGATGCTCATCGAGGCGGTTGGTCCCGAATTTGTAGGGGCATGTATCGATTGGGGAATCCGCTGATCACGCTGGAGGATCCGCATGCCGCGTTGGAAACTCTGGCCCCCTACGTTCTAACAAGCCACGTTCGCGATACCGCCGTGTGGCTGACCGCAGAAGGCGCAGAAGCCGCATGGGTCCGCATGGGCGAAGGAAACGTGAATATCGATTTCTACGTGCAGAATATTTACGGCTTTGCGCCGGACGCGCGCTTTCGCTGAAGTCATTGTCTCGCCCAAGCCTCGGCCCTTTCCGTTTCGCAGCGCAACTTTCTGGGACGCATATCGCGATGTTCCGGCATGGCAATTTCAGCGCTTCCTGGAAATCGCCGAAACCGGAAAGCCTGCCGTGCTCCGGGCCCTCAGATCTGGAGAGACGGCCGCTGATCGCGAGCGCGAGGATCTCGAAGCGAGTATGAGATATCTCAAATCGCTCGTGAGCGCGGAAAGCGTTCCACCGGAATTTCCTCACCATGTTTGAACCAAGTGCGAACAGGGAAAGGCGCGTTGACACAAGCGCGAGGGCAGCGTCTTCCGAGGCCGCCCAAAGGGAATCCTGGTATCGCGGGCTTACTTCCTATCAATGGTTCGTGCTCGCGATGGCGAGCATGGGTTGGATGTTCGCACGATGGCCCAGCAGCTTTTTAACCTCGCTCGCAGGCCTGCGATAGCAGAGCTACTGGCACCCGGGACGCCCGACGACGATCAGCGAGCAGGCAGGCTACTCGACCATGATCTTCATGATCGGTTGGGCTGTGGGCGGGATCGTTTTCGGCATTTGGGCGATCGTATTGGGCGCGTGAAGACGATGGTTCTGACCATTCTTCTCTACTCGATCTTCACCGGCTTGAGCTACTTCTCGCGCACCATTTGGGACTTTAACGCTTACCGATTTCTGTGCAGCCTGGGCGTCGGCGGACAGTTTGCCGTCGGCGTTGCGCTGGTTGCCGAAGTGATGCCCGCACGTTCCCGACCGTACGCCCTCGGATTACTACAGGCGCTCTCGACGGTGGCAACATGCTCGCGGCGCTCGCTGGAATTTGGTTCGGGCAGTTAGAGGCATCAGGCACGGTGGCTTCGTCCTGGCGATACATGTTCCTGGTTGGAGCAATGCCTGCCCCCCTCGCGTTACTAGTGTTCACTCGGCTGCGTGAGCCGGAACAATGGCTGAAGGCGAAAGATCAAAAGTTAAAGCTTGGGTCTTTTGCGGAACTGTTCGGCGTCCCACATTCGGCACCGGGCACTGATAGGAATGCTGCTTGCATTTGCAGGAGTCGTCGGGTTATGGGGGATCGGATTTTTCAGTTTTGATCTTTTCCGGCCCGTCCTCGACCTCACATTGAGGGCTCAGGGTCTGTCGGGCGCTGCACTTGCGGGAAAAACGACGACCTGGATCGGCATCACCTCCCTGCTCCAGAATGCGGGCAGTTTTTTCGGCGTCTATGCCTTCACGTATCTGACGGAAAGGACGAACCGGCGGCGCGCCTTCGCCTTCAGTTTTGTCGCGGCGTTGGCGATGACCGCTTTTACGTTTTGGCAACTCCGCACGATCGCGCAGATCTTTTGGATGATTCCGCTAATGGGTTTCGCGCAGCTTGCGCTCTTCGGCGGCTACGCGATCTACCTCCCGGAACTATTTCCCACGCGACTGCGCAGCACGGGTACGAGCTTCTGTTACAACATCGGCAGACTAGTCGCCGCCATGGGTCCTCTGAGCCTTGGGCTGCTCACCAGCAGGGTCTATCACGGTCCCGATGCGATGCGCTATGCGGGGATGACGATGTCGGTCGTTTTCTTAATCGGACTTGCGACGTTGCCCTTTGCGCCGGAAACCAAAGACCAACCTTTACCTGATTGACGCCGCGGGCCTAATTCAGGCTAGGAGACCAGAACCTTTTTCAATGCAACGTGAGATCCTTGCGCGTTTCCTCGTAAGGCGTGTCGCACGCGTGAAAAAAAAAAAAAAAAAAAAAAAAAAAAAAAAAAAAAAAAAAAAAAAAAAAAAAAAAAAAAAAAAAAAAAAAAAAAAAAAAAAAAAAAAAAAAAAAAAAAAAAAAAAAAAAAAAAAAAAAAAAAAAAAAAAAAAAAAATTTTTCTTCATCGCGAACCGCGATATCTTGGTCCTCGTCACCGCAGGTTTCGCCTCGTGACGCACGAGGAACGCGACGTCGATGGTCTGTGCGATTTCATCCACCGCGCCTTGTGCATCAATCACCAGAACCGAAGATGGCTCCTCCAGCGCTTCAAACTGACTCTGCACAAGGCTCGTGGGCATGAAGTGCTCGGCACGCGATTGCAATCGCTGGCGTGATCGATCCGGGCTGATTTTCAAATAGACGAAGTGAATCCGAGAGGCCAGCGCAGAATCACGTGGCGCTAAACGTTGACGATAACGCTCGCGGAGCGCCGAGCATGCCAGCACCACATCCTGGCCAGCCGCAAGTGTTTTGTGGATCAACTCGCGCAGAATATCAAGCCAGGGGGCACGATCTTCGTCCGTTAACGGTTCGCCGCGCCGCATCTTGTCGACATTCGCGGGCGGATGATAATCGTCTCCGTCCAGGAACGTACACCCACGAAGCTCGGCGAGAGCGCGTCCGGCCGTAGTCTTCCCTGAACCGGTCACGCCCATCATCACGATCGCCACAGATTCGCCATTGGACAAAAGCATGAGCAACAGGGGACCACGGACCGCCCCAAGCTGTCAAGGAATTCAGCCTGGCTCAAGCGACCGTTCATGACTTTTGAAGAGTGTTCGCTCTGCCTGAGATACTCTTTGGAGGGATACTTTTGTCCGTGAGCGCTATCGATTCATCGCATCCAGTAATTGGCAAAGGACTCACGACCGGTTTTCGGCGCCAGTGAGATCGAAGCAATCGTGCGCGAAGGGCTCAGCGCGGTTCATCTTGATCGACAACGCGTTCTTGCGGTGATTCCGGACGGCACCCGAACGATGCCCATGCCGGTGCTCCAACCCTGGAACAAACTGTCAGGACGTGTCAGTCGCCTGGATTATCTCATCGCCACGGGCACGCACTCCGCCATGAACGACGACCAACTGAGCCGTCATCTGGGCCGGAAGGTTGTTGGCGGCGTGGCTGGAGATGCAAGCATCTTGAACCACGTCAGCGATGTTCCCGAAGCACTGGTCACGCTGGGTGTGATTCCGGCCGCTGAAATTTCGGAAATCAGCGAAGGCCGACTGCAGACGGAAGTGACCGTTGTCTGAACCGAGCGATTCTGGACTACGATCATATTCTAATCTGCGGTCCGGTTTCCCGCACGAAGTCGCCGGATTTTCGGGCGGCACGAAATATTTCTTCCCCGGCATCGCAGGACGCGAAATTATCACTTCACTCACTGGCTGGGAGCCCGATGACTTCGAGCGAGATCATTGGCGTTGCAGACACTCCCGTGCGAAAGGTGATCGATCGCGCGGCAGCCATGGTACCGAGGCCGCATTCCTTGATCGCGCTCGTTAGCATCATGAGGGAGTCGCGGGCATTTTCTGCGGGCCGACCACCGACGCCTGGCAGGCGGCAGCGAAACTTTCCTCGCAACGGCACATTGTGCGCGTGGCCCGTCCGATTCGGCGCATGCTTGCCGTGATGCCTGAAATGTATTGCGATCTTTGGACGGGCGCAAAGGGCATGTACAAGAGCGAGCCTGCCGTTGCCGACGGCGGCGAAGTTGTGATCTGGGCGCCCCCACATCCGGCAAGTCAGCGCCGTTCACGGCCACCTGATCGACAAATCGGCTACCACTGCCGGGACTATTTCCTGGGACAATGGGAAGATTCCGCGACTTTCCGGGCGGCGTTCTGGCTCATTCCACGCACGTGAAAGGCAAGGGAACGTACGATGTGACACGGCATCGAGAAGTCGCGCATCCAAGTAACGCTCGCGACGGGCATTCCCGAAGAGGTCTGCCGCAAAATCAATTTAGGTTACATGGATCCGGCAAAAGTGGATGTAGAAGAGTGGCGCCGGCACGAAAGCGAGGCTGGCCTGTGGTTCCGCGCGCAGGTGAGATGCTGTATCGCGTTGGGAAGTGAGACGTTCAATAATGTTTGCTCCGCTCAATCTTGAGGGTAAGGTCGCGGTTGTTATCGGCGGAACGTCGGGGATGGGGAGAGCGATCTCTGTCGGCCTGGCCGAGGCCGGGGCCGACGTAGTTGCCTGCTCCCGCCGGCGGGACGCAGCGGAAACAACCGCACTGGAATCGAAAGCCGCGGACGGCGATCGCTGCCGTCGCGCCGACGTCGCTGATCGCAAAGCGCTGATTGCTGCGCGCGAGGCCGTGCTCGCTGGAATCGGGCACATCGATATTCTGATCAACTGTGCGGGCATCATAAAGCGCACGCCGGCACTGGAGATCCCCGAAGAAGAGTGGGATTCCATTCTCGAAACGAATCTTACGGCACTTTGCGCTCTTGCCAGATGTTTGCGCCCACAATGATCCAGCAAAAGTGGGGACGAATCGTGAATATCGTTTCGCTCAATACATTTGCCGCATTTTACGAAGTGGCGGCTTATGCGGCGGCAAAGCCGGCGTTGCCGGATTGACGCGGTCACTCGCGATTGAATGGGGACGGCACGGCGTAAACGTGAATGCCATTGCACCTGGAGTATTTCGAACCGCACTCAATCAGGCGCTCTTGGATGGCACAGAGCGCGGGAAGGAATTGATGATGCGGACTCCGCTGAAACGTTTTGGACGCGTGGAAGAAGTTGTAGGAGCCGCGGTATTTTTTCCTCCGAGGCTGCAAGTTTCGTCAATGGACAAATCCTTGTGGTGGATGGCGGGTTTTTGGCCAGCGGCGTGAATCAATGAGCACTTTTCTTACGGATGATTTTTTGCTGGAAACGGATACAGCTCGCGAGCTGTATCACTCGGTTGCACGCGATCTTCCCGATCATCGACTATCACTGCCATCTTTCCCCGGAATAGATGGCCGACGTCATCGATTCCGCTCGATCACGGAAATCTGGCTCGACGGCGACCACTACAAGTGGCGCGCCATGCGAGCCCGGCGTTCCGGAGCGATTCATTACAGGCGATGCCAGCGATCGCGAGAATTCGAAGCCTGGGCGCGTACCGTTCCGCTCGCTGGCGAATCCGCTGTATCACTGGACCGCAATGGAGCTGAAGAGGCCCTTTGGAATCGACGACGCATTATGCCCGGCTACCGCTGACAAGATCTTTGACCGATGCAACCAGCAGCCTGCATCTAGTGATCTCACGGCAATGGGGATCTTGCGTTTCTTCCGCGTTGCCGTTGTATGTACCACGGACGATCCTTCGGACACGCTGGACGCGCATCGGCAATTGGCCGCCCGCAGATCTCCAGCGACGCTGGTTTTATCCAACTTGGCGGCCGGATAAGGCTCTGCCGTTGACAATCGGCGTCCTGGAACACCTGGATCGACAAAGTGGCTCGCGCTGCCGATCGTACGATTGGCTCCTGGGACGAATTTCTGGCAGCGTTGGAAGCGAGGCACGCCGTGTTTCACGAACCCGGATGCCGAGCATCCGATCACGGCTTGAATCGGATGTATGCAGCGCCATTTACGGATGCCGAGGCGTCCCAGTTGTTCGCGGCTTGCGCCGTGGCGAGGGGCTGACGCCGGGAGACGCGGAGTTGTTTCGCTCTGCCCTCCTGCACCGCATGGCATTGCTCGATCACGCGCGCGGATGGGCGCAACAGTTTCACTTGGGCGCGCTGCGAAACACCGAACACGAGAATGCGGGCGCTCTCGGCCCCGACACCGGCTACGACGCCATCGGCGACTTCCCCCAGGCGATCGCGCTGGCGCGCTTCCTGGACCGCCTGGACGACGGGCGCAGCTGGCCAAGACGATCGTCTACAACCTGAACCCGGCGGACAACGAGGCGTTCGCCACCGTCATCGGCAGCTTCCAGGACGGCACCGCGCCCGGGAAGCTGCAGCTCGGCAGCGCCTGGTGGTTCCTCGATCAGCTCGACGGCATGCGCGCAGATCCGCGCTCTCGAACCTGGGCCTGCTGTCGCAGTTCGTCGGGATGCTGACCGACTCGCGCAGCTTCCTGTCGTTTTCGCGCCACGAGTACTTTCGCCGGCTGTTGTGCCAGATCCTCGGGGAAGAAGTGCGCCGCGGACGCCTGCCGCGGGATACGGACGCCTTGGGGAAACCTTGTGGCCAACGTCGGCTATTACAATGCGCTGAACTATTTTCAATTCGTTCCCGGTGAAGCGGCTCGTTAACCCAAACCCGCGCTAGGCCGTGACCCACCCCACAATCCGTCCGAAATGGAATACGATTTTGGACGAAGGAAAGGGGAAGCGGAATGAGCAAGAGCAAGCACACGAGGCGCAGATTATCGCTGCGCTGAAGCAGGTGGAGGCGGGTCGCGCGGTCGAGGATGTGGCGCGGGAGCACGGCGTGTCCAAGCACACGATCTATGCCTGGAAAGCGAAGTACGGCGGCATGGAGGTGAGCGAGGCCCAGGAGGTCAAGCAGCTGCGCGAAGAGAACGCGCGGCTGAAGAAGCTGGTGGCCGATCTGAGCCTCGACAAGGACATGCTGCAATCGGTGATCCGAAAAAACTCCCTGGGCTCGTAGAGCGGAGAGCGGAAGTGCGGCGCCTGCCGGAAGAGTTCCAGACGAGCGAGCGCCGCGTCTGCGGGCTGATGGAGATTCCGCGAATGAGTTACCGGTATCGGAGCCGGAGCGACGACAGCGGTCTGCGCGAACGGCTGCTGGCATTGGCGCGCGAGAATCCGCGCTATGGCTATCGGCGGCTGCAGGTGCTGCTGGGGCGCGACCGCAACACACATGAGCGCATCAATCACAAGCGGGTGTGGCGGGTGTATCGCGATCTGGGCCTGAGCGTGAAGCGCACGCGGCGCAAACGGCTCGCAACGCGCGCTGCGGCCGCGGCCGATGCTGACCGCGCCCAATCAGGAATGGGCCATCGACTTCGCCAGCGACGTTGCCGCGAGCGGGCGCAGGCTGCGGATCTTCAGCGTGGTGGATTGTTACACGCGGGAGTGTTTGACTCTGGAGGTGGATACTTCCATGCCCAGCCGCCGCGTGACCACGGCGTTGGCACAGATCGATCGAGACGCGTGGCAGCGCCGGTGGCGATTCGAAGCGACAACGGGCCGGAAATGAGTTCGCGGCATTACCTGGCCTGGTGTATCGAGAAGCGAGATCGATGCGATTCACATTCAGCCGGGCAAGCCCACGCAGAACGCGCACGTGGAGAGCTTCCACGGCAGGCTTCGCGACGAATGCTTGAACGTGAGCTGGTTCTGGAACCTGTTCGACGCGCGGCGTAAGATCGCGGCCTGGCGTGCGGAATACAACTCGCAGCGGCCGCACTCCGCGCTGGGCTATCTAACGCCGGAGGAGTTCGCAGCGCTACGCGCCGCGCCTCAATCCAGCGCTGGCCGGAGGAAGGAATCTCAAACGCCGATCCCCTCTCTCCAGACCTCCATCCCAGCTGCACCAACTGCACCCGGAGGCTTCATGTAAATATCGGGTATGCTAGCGGACGGAAAAAGGGGTCAGGTCAAAAGCAGAGGTTCGTGGAGAACGCCCTGTAGCTGGTCAAATCCACTACTTTCAACAGCTTAAGCTTCGTAATTAATTGAGTGCTAAAAACTTGCCAAAACCGATCCACTGTGCCCGAGGCATCGGAACACGTGGGATGAAAAGTATGCAAACTCTGTGCTTCTTCAATGCGTTGGCGAGCCGTCGTCTACATCTCAGAGAGCCCTGTAGTCTGATTCGAGCCGTTGACTCCCTCAGAATTCAATAGCTCACAAGAACTTTGGACCATCTCGGACCGCAGGGAAGGTTGGCGGCCTGACCATATGCGTTCGAGAAAAACTCGACTCAATGATGAACAAGAGTTTAAAGCGAGGGGCGCATGGCCGTCTTAGCCCTTAGGCGTTAGCCTTCCACTTCGTGGCCGACGAGCAAGACGATTCCTAAGGACACACATCATGGCCAGGGCTCCTCCCAAAAGAGATATCGACGACGGCTCCGGGACCGAACTTACTGCCGTTATCGTCGGAACAGCAACGCAGACTGGATCTCCGACCGAAGGTGCGCGCGAGCAGTCGCTTCCGTAGGCGTCGAATATCGGACCGGTCGAGTAATATCAGCCCCAAAGAAATAATCGCCAAACGGCGCCAACGTCGGCAGGGCAGCACCGGAGCTATCCAAAAGGGAAAAACTAAATCGGTCTGGAATTCCTCCGGGTTGTCATTGAGAGTTAGGTCCAGAAGGTAAATGCAACTGCAGCCCTGGCGCGAACTGCTCGATAGCGAAGCTAAAAAAGGCGCTGTCTGTGATCGTAATCCCGGTTTCGAAGCGAACCGCTCGCGCCACCAAATACGAGGGGGCTTCCGAGAGCACTGCCGCCACCAAAAGTGAAGTCGCTCATCGTCACAGTGTTATTTGCATCACCGATCCCACTTCCGTCGGCGAACGTACCGGAGCAACTGAGAACGGACCGGCAGGATGGCCCACCAAGCCCACGACGTATCCACAGTTACCTCATACACGGCATCGGCAACCGCAGTTGGCAAAGAGCTGAGAAAGCGCAAACAAGAAAAATGATTTTCAATTCGTTCAACATTGCGCACCTTCTGATTGTGAAGGCATCCCACTAAGAATCTTTGCGGTGTAGTTAAGAGGCCCTCCGCCGAGTGGAGGAACAACAAAGTCAATGTGTAAGCATGTAACCCCGCCGCGCCGCCAATCCACCGGGAGCGATTGGCACGATCGGATTTCCTGTCGTCGTGAAACAGTATGTGAACGGCCACGCCTGTGGTTCCTGTGCCAGACGAAGGCAGACCCACCAGCACATAGTACAGGTTGACTGACAGCGGATCCTGAATTGTTAGTGATGGTGATCTGTTGATGAAAGAGATTTGAACTTGGCAGTCCTATTGGCTGCGGACCGCCTTCCAAAAGGCTCAGCGTTGATGTTTCATCAAGTGCGCCGCACGCTCCCGCTCCTTGGTTAACCGTGAAGGTGTGACCGGCAATAGTCGCCGTTCCGGAACGGGGCCCGCCGGTATTGGCGGCTACGGTGAGAACAACCACTCCGCCCCCCGAGCCAGACGCACCGGAGTGGACGGTCACCCAAGGCACATTGCCGGCCGCTGTCCAAGCACAACCGCCAGGTGCGCTCACCGAGACACTGACGTTGCTGCCGTATCGTTAGGCGAGGCGTAACTTGGGCCGATCAAAGACGAGCAGCTAAAGGCGGCTTGATCGATATTAAAATTCTGGCCGCCAACAGAAATCTTGCCTGTTCGCGCCCTGCCACTGTTGCCGCGATGGCATAATTGACCTTAGCTGTGCCCTTGGATCCGCTGGCAAAATCGTGATCCAGCTGGCACTCCGAACGGGAGTCCAGCTGCATGCTAGGAGGCAGTATTGACGTAAATGAGCTCAAGCCACCCTGCGATCCGAATGCCTGTCCGCCAGGACGAGAGCGAATATGTGCAAGGATTCGATGAAATTGGCATTGATGGTTGGTGGACCGGCTCCCGATTACTGTCAACGGATTTGTGATGGTGCTGGGGCCGCCGGTTGATCGTCGCTGAATAGAATGTGTAGGGCGAACCCCCATAGTTTGAGGCGTCGTAAAGTAGACGGTACAATTCGTATTAGCACTCCAGGTCAGGCTGGCAGGCGTTGTGTAGGTTCCCGGAATACAGCCTGACCCGGTCACCGTAATCGACGCCCCGAAGGCGACGACGTGATCGTGGAAACGACGGCGGGCGCGATAGTCCCGCCTGACTGATGGTCTCGTTGACCGCCCTGCTGGATATTGGAACTAGAAGGTCCGAGTGTTCGGCCCAAGTTTGGGCGCTACGTTGAGCGTCACCGTTCCGTTGCCCGTACCTGAAGCGCCCGATACGACCGTGATTGCGTTTGGATCGTTGTTGAATATCGTTCCATGCACAACCGCACCGGCGCGACAACGCTACAGCACAAGTGTCCGCCGCCTGCCGGGCACTGTGACGCTGCCCGGAGTGAAGGATTCGCTGCTGCAACTCGTCGGAAGCTGGTTCAAGGTAAGGGACTGACCGCCGATAGTTAACGTGGCAGTCCGCGTGGTATCCGTAGTGTTGACGTTCAAAAGGACGTAAACGATGCCGGTTCCGCTGCCAGCCGCTCCGTTCAAAATTCCGCCCAGCTCTGGTTGCTTGAAGCGGCCCATGGGCACCCGCTGGGTGCGACAACCGAATATTGTAACGCTGACTGAGCCCAACCTACAGAGATATGATTGCGGGCTGACGGAAAAGGAACAGGAAGCGGTTGCATCCGAAATGCGGGTCACAAAAACCTCAGTCGCAAGATTTTCGCCGCTCGGGTTGTTCCCTTGCAATGCCGAGGACGTGGTGGGGAAAGCCTCGCTGTTCGTGATCCCGTGACGAAAACGTCGCCGGTTCCGTTCGTTGCGATACCATATCCATTCCCGGAGTCGCCGAGATAGGTCGAGTACAGAAGATTCTGGCCAGCGGCGTCGATTTTCGCCACGAAGGGAGCGACTGATATAGGACAGCGCGTAGGCGCCAGTGGCACTGAGCGGATCGCCAACAATCTTGTGGATTCCGGCAACCCCCAATCCGGTCGCGGGACTCCAGGACGCACCCGCGTTTGTAGAGGCTGCTAACGGTGCAATGCCCCAGCCAAAGTAACAGGGCGCCCAGTAGATGATCGAGGGATTAACGCCCGAAATACCAAGTGTGTTCGCAATGCAGCCGACAAAGGCCGTCGGAAGCGAGCCGGGCATACTCCAAGATTGCCTCCGTTGGTCGTCTCGTATAAATTGAAGAAATCCGTTATGTAGACGGCGTTTGAAGGACCAGCCTCTAAGTCCCCCCAAGGAAAGTTCTGAGTCCAGTCCGGTGTTGGCCGAGATCCAACTGGCTCCTTGATTCGAACTGGTGTAAACCCCCGAGGGAGTCCTGGCCGGTATCGCGCTCCTCGAAGCGACGTAGAGGGTTCCATCTGTGCCCGCTACCATCTTTACTATATTTTGGTTCGCGGGAAGGCCGGTGATTGCGGGACTCCAAGTTGTGCCATTGTCAGCGGTCTTCAGTACTGCGACGGTAGGTGCGCCCCTGAGCGTACGCCGTGCCGGAGTTTAGAGGGTCGGCAACAATGCCATTACGCAGTAAGGCAGGCGTGCCTGTGTAATTCCAAGTCACTCCGTTGTCAGTCGATTGCCAGGCGCCCGTGCAGTTCTGGCCGTAAATGACAGCGGAGTTGGCTGGGCTCCGCGAGAGCGAAAAAGTAGTGGTGGATTGTTGGGTCCACGTCGATCCTCTGTTGTGGTTCGGTAGATTCCGTTTTCGGTCGAGACGACGATCGTGCCGGCGATTGCTGGATCGAGTAATATATCGAACACCTCGCCCGGGATATTGGTGTCGGATGCGGTCCACTTCGCGCCCGTGTCTGAGGAATGAAACAACGAGGTCGAGTTCCCCTGCATGTTGGCCTGTATCGCCGAGGCAACGGGAAAAGTATTGGAGTCTGTGTAACCGGTCACGTACGCATTGCCAGCGGGATCCATCGCCACACCCTGGACCCAATCGGTGCGGTTGCCGCCGAGGTAGGTGGTATATACAAACGCCGAGCCGGCCGCATTCAGTTTAGCGACGAAGCCATTTTGCCCCCCGGCATTTGCAGATTGCACTGCTCCAGGACTTGTAGACAAATCAGCTGATTGTGGTCCGGCCTGCAATAACAGCTAGGCCCCGTAATCGGATCGACGGCTATCGCGTCGGCCTGTCGTACCGCGAGCCGCCGAGGAACGTGAAATAGAGCAGTGCGGAGCCAGTAAAATTGAGCTTGGCCACAAAGGCGTCCCCATTGCCCCGATTCGATAGACTGAGCGCCGTTCGGAGGTGCACCCGGGAACGCCGAAGAGTAGCTCACGCCGGAAATATAAGAGTTTCCGAATTCGTCGACCGCAATTCCGTTCGCATATTCAAAATTATCGCCATGTACGAAGGTCGACCAAGTTATCGAACCGCTGGAGCTGAACTTCGTAACAAAAGCTGCACCGCCACCGGCGATAGTTGGTTGGTAAACTCCAGAAGTAGTCGGGAACCCAGGACCAGTTTGGCCAGTCACGTATGCATTGCCGGTGGGATCGACAGCCACGAAGTTCGCACTGTCGTATCCGGACGTTCCGAGGTATGTAGAGTAGACTAAGGTACCACTGGGACTGAGTTTCACGACGACCGCGTCGTTACTACCTGCCAAAGCATTCTGATATGGAGCTAATAGGGGAAAATCAATTGATGTGGTGTTGCCTGTCGCCCATGCCGCACCCGTCGAATCGACGGCGAGACCTTGGAGGTAATCGAAATTCGAGCCACCGATGTACGTCGAGTAAATCAGCGCCGTTCCCGTCGAGTTCAATTTTGAGATGAAGCCATCTGAGTTCGCGTTATAACCCCCGAAAGCAGGGTTGAGCACGGGAAAGTCATCAGCGTATGTATGGCCCGCGATGTAGATATTCCCGCTGCCATCCAGCGCAATGCCGTTACCCCGGTTGAAGTTGTTTCCTCCGCCCATCAGTGTCGAATATACAAGTGTCGGGTCGATAGTCAGCGGCTGCGCCGATTGTAGCTCCCACTTCGAAGGCGACCTCCTCGCTTGGCAGCATTTTGTACCTTGCAAAAATGGTCTTTTTCCCCTGAATTACCCTGGGGGCGATCAGCCGGAGGTCCCCGACTATGAGACTGCCGGAGGCGTCGGTATGGGGTTTTCCTCGACCACTAAACCGCATGCGTACAGATTTCACATCCGCGCCCGGCTTGAGCACCAGATCAAATTCGAGCTGATTCTGGTTGCCGTAATATACAACGTCGACGCCTGGGTACAGATCGCGATAAGTCACTCGTTCGTACGTAGGTAGCCCCAGTCGCCACTTTCGAGGATTATTGCCGAGTATGTAGTTGACCTTGCCCGGCAGTTCTTTTTCTGGGATCGCGGCCGCCTGTCGCCCATGTACAAATTCCATCCCGACCGTGCTCGAGACGCCCGAACCGGGAACAGCGATTCTAGCGCTCGCGCCGCGGATATCCATGGCATACCCGATGGCCTCGTGCCACAAATTCAGAGCTACTGCGTCGCTCAAACGAAATGGCAGATCGACGTACTTTTGAAGTGCAACGGGCGTGGGTCTGCCGACCAACGGCACTGCGGCCACACCTGATGCCCGAGCTGCCTCATTATCGAAACGGGTGGGAGGAGCAATATCCTGGGCGTTTAACAGCTCGACGCCAAGACCAAAACTACATATAAGAAAGAATAGGGTAGACTTCCGCACAGGCCATTTCCTCCGACCAGGTTTGAGGATCGTCAGAGCATATCACAACTACACGATTTCATATCAAATATTTATAAAAGGAGGCGTTCGATCTTCAATCAAATATTGCTTTTCTTTACGCACAGTACTCCTGCTTTTAGAAAGACGACAAATTGTGTTCGAAATCCCCCCAAAGGCCTGCCATTCATGCCCAGTCGAGAAGTGCTCAGTTTCTCAGCTTTTCCGCATCATCTGGCTTCGACAGGAAAACCCTGCGCTTCAAGGTAAGCAAAAACCTGATTCAGCGGTTACGAGCGTTCCTCGGACTCTGTCAATTCAAGATGCGGCACCCCGAAGATGGGGCCTCGGTGGAGCCGAATGAGGTGTGAGGGTTCGCTGCGTTAGTCACAGTGACGGACGCCCCTCCCGACGATTTTGATCCACTTGAGAACACGCCACGAGCGATGAAAGCACTCCCGAAGTCACCGGCGTAGAGATTCCGCGCCTAATCTAGACGACCCAAACCCGTCGTCTTGCTCCGGTTCACACGGCGCAACAGCAAGATCGCCACGATTCCCGCGCCCGTCATGTACCACTCTGATGGTTCCGGGACGCCGCTGGCCAGCACAAGGCTTGCAACCGTACTCAGCGAAGCGAACGAGTAGGCCCCGTTCTGATCAGAGATCACCTGCCCTAAAAAGCCGTCAGCATCGCTGGTCAAGATACGGGGACAATCCATCGCTCGCCGTGAATCCGACCAGAAAGGCAGACCCAGAATCCGCGAGCCCGGAAACAGTTGTATCGACCGTAACCTGAAAACTGAGCGATGTTCCGAATACGAGGAAATTCAGATAGTCGTTCAGGCCAGACGTGTTGGCAAGAACCAGTGGAAGGGCGCTAAGAGATCCGCTCACCGCGCCGTCGGTCTGAACGGGGAAACGAGGCATGAGCAGGTTTCCCGCGCCAAGGACAGAGAAGTTCGAGATTGTCGCCGTGCCCGAATCGGAGTTTAGACCGGGATCGAATTGCAGATAGGATTCGCACCTGTTTCAGAGAAGCCACGGAAGACGTGTCGATATTCACATTAATGCTGATCGAGCCGCCGCGCGCCAGCACGCCCAAAGCGAGCAGCAGAAGCCATTTTGTTTTGATCATTAGAACGCCCCCGAGTATGTTTTGACTACAAATGAAATTCGCGCATTGGACGGATTTGTAAAAACCACCGGAACCGAGAGAGACTGACCGGCGGCCAGTCCCGAGGGCGCCGTAGGTTATAAGAGGGACCCAGCGCAGGTGCGGAGCCGGATGCGTTCACCGCGACCACACCGGCCGACAGACTGCTCAGCACAATCGTAACGGGAGCCGGAACCGTCGTAGAGCCCGTATTGGTAATCGTTACGGAGCCCGTGTATTGTTTCGTTACGCGATTGTAGATGAAAGCGCTCGTGACGACATTGACCTGCGATGAGAAATCCACTGGGGCCGTGGCGGAAGGCGGCACAAAATTCAGCGCTGAATTGCCCGCCAGGACCGCATCTGGTAGCTCCACTCAGTCTCGTCCCCGTTCACATTGCCGGAGGCGCCGCGAATTCCGACGGTGGCGGATTTCCCTCCGCTGACCAGGGAGCTTCCATTCTGAACCGTCTGGTATTGAAAGCCGATCACGTTAGACGTTTCGTTCAGCACCACTTCAAAATTCAGGCCGCCTTGCGTATTCAGCGCGTAGACGTTGTTCCACTGGACAAAGAACTGGCGATTGGGGGCCACGCCTCTTGTTTCGTATACCACAGATCCTCCGCCTGGCAGCGCGAACGTCAAGTCCATCCAAAACGGCGCGATGAGCGGTTGATCGCCCCCGGGACTCTGTGAAGATAAGTCGATATTCGCGAAATCGTTCGCCACGCACGAACCGAACGAGATCAGCCCGTTGGTGGACACACACGGCTGTTGTATCCGATTCCATAAAATCGGAACGTAAACGGCAGACTTAGCGTTGCGGACGAGTCATCATCCCCCGCCAGTATCGAGGCGCCCTCGGTTGAAACGTTCACATATGAAAACGCGGCGTTCGAAGTAGCGGTGTACCCGAAGGCGTCTGCAGCGATGAGGCGGCCGGTTGCCGAAACCAAGGTGATGGCTAGAAGAAGATGGCGATGAATGGGCATCATGACGATTCTCCTAGAACGAGTTCTGCTTGACGGTGAAGATTTGCCCTTGCACGGACAACTGGGCCGTGCGGACGAAGTTGATGAACGTTTCAAAGACACTCACGTCGTAAGGCTGATTGAATTCCCGGTCCCGGCCGAAACCACGCTGTCTAATGTGATCATCCCGGGCGGTCCAGTTACGACGACAGCCGGCGGACCGCATGCGGTCGGCGTGACGCTGACGGGTAAAGGACTAGCAACCGCGCCCAAGCGGCCGAACGAGGCGCCGGGGCTCCCAACGTGTATGCGCAACTGGAAGCCGCCTCCGTCACGGTGAATATCTGGTCGCCCACGTGGATGGTGCCACTACGGGCAGCGCCAAACGTATTCGGTGCGATGGTGAAGTTCACAGTGCCATTCGTTCCCGAGTACGGACTGGAGGTGACTGTGATCCAGCTATTGAAGCTTTGCAGCGCGAACGCACAACCTGGTACTGACGTCGTAAAGCTGAACGAACCGCCTCCGCCGAATTCGCTGGAGGAAAAGCCGGGTGTTCCTAGCCCTATCGTGCACGCCGCCGCGACCTGTGTAACGGGGAAACTGATACTGGCAATGGTAAGGGTGGTGGATCGGTCGAGACCGGTTGTGTTGGGAAGCACCGTGTAAGTCAAGCTTCCCGCGCCGGTGCCGGGCGTGCCGCCGGTAATCTGGACCCATGATACAGGAGAACTCGCACTCCACGAGCAACTGCTCGCCGCGCTTAGGCCGACAGACCCCAGCGCTCCTGCCGATGGAAGTGTTGGCCGAAGGAGACAGCAGCGAATAGGAACAAGTCGTCCCATCTTGGTTCACAGGAAGGGATTGTCCACCCACTTCCAGCACTCCGCTGCGCGCCGTCGCGCCGGTGTTTGCAACCGCGGTGAAGGTTACGGTGCCGTTACCGGTGCCTGTCGCCGGGACTGGCGTGAGCCACGTAGCGGAGGTGGAGGCGATCCAGGAACATCCGGACGCCGATGGTGCAATTGCAACCGAGCCGCCACCGCCGGCCGGAGACAGCAGCGGGTTTACCGCCGAGAGAGAGCTGCAAGCGGCGCCTGCCTGCGAAATCATGAAAGGTTGGCCGCCCACTAGCACGTTCGCCGTGCGAGTCGCTACGGTCGAATTCGGACTGATGGCTAAATTCACCGTTCCGAAGCCAGACCCAATGCCTCCGCTTGTAACGCTGATCCACGATGGGCCTGGATCGGTGCTCCACGAACATCCGCCCGGCGTAATCATGTTCACCGACGCCGTCCCACCCCGTTGCGGGAATCGACGCGCCGGACGCGGACAGAGCAAAGCTGCATCCGCTGCCGGCCTGGGCGACGGAAAACGGCTGACCCGCAATTGTCGGTGAGGTGGACCGGCTGGTCGAACTCGCGTTCGCGGCTACATCGATGACGACAATGCCGGAGCCGGTGCCGCCGACTGCTCCGTTAACCGTCGTGAACGCGGATCCCGTCGCTGTCCGACCGCAAGTGGGCCCGGAGGCGGTGACCGTAACGGCATTTCCGGGAGCGGGACCGGGCTCCCACCCCGTCAAAGAAGTCGGTGAAATTGTAAACGAACAACCCGTCCCAAACTGCGTTACCGAGTAAGCTAGCCCTTGCACCGTACCGTCCCCGTTCGGGGAGTCGAACTGGCGTTCGCGGCAAGCGTTAGCGAAACCGGGCCGGTGCCTGTGCCGCTCGGCGTACTGACGGCGACGAAGGCGTCGGAAGTGGACGCGGTCCAGTTACACCCGACACCGGTGTTGACCGCAAAGCTCAGCCCACCTCCTGACGCGAGAATCGTCGAGGAACCCGGAATGAGTGAGTAACTGCAAATGGGCGCCGCGGCGACGGTCAGCGTGACCGGAATCACAATTGGCGAGTTTGAAGTGGAACCCGCGGTAATTGTGATTGCGCCGTTATAAGTCCCCGCGGTTAAACCTGTGGGGTTGAAGTTGGCATTGATCGTAGCGGCGACACTTGTATTGCCGGAGGACGGTGTCACGCTGAACCAAATTCCGCCGGAGGCGGAGGCGGTAAAGCTGAAAGCGGCTGCCGTGGAACCGATATTAATCGGCACGGGAGGCGGCGCGGGATCGCCGATCGTATAACCGACACTGACGTTCGTCGGTGCCGGGGTGATCGCCGGGATCGGTGCGCCCGGCGGGCCAATTGTCATTGTGTAGCGCTGCCGGATACGATTCTTCGCAGGATCCAGACCGTCGATGAAGATCGTGAACGGACCCTGGACGGTCGGAGTTCCGCTCAAGACCCCGGATGGCGATAGCGTCAGTCCTGGGGGAAAATCGCTGAACCAGGCCGCTTGGTAGGTAAAGGGCCCCGGTCCTCCGGCGGCTACAAACGTCACCGGAGAATAGGGCGCCCCGGCGATTCCTCCCGGCAACGCGCCGGGCAGAGGAGACATGGTGTAGTTGCTGACGTTTAGTGCCAGTGACGCCAGATGTTGGGTGCCCTGCGAGTCCGTCGCAACAACGGCGAAACTGGAGAGACCAACCGCGCTGGGCGTTCCGCTTATGATATTCCCGGCGACGGACAAACCCGCAGGAAGGGTGCCGCTATCCACCGCCCAGTTGAACGGACCAACTCCATAGCCGGGCGCCAGAATATCATTCAAATTGTATGAATAAGGAATTCCGGCGGTGGCATCTCCGAGCTGCTGGCTATTATTTCCTAATACTCCGATCGGCCCGCCCGCCGGATAGCTTCTCAGACTGTTGCTTCCATTTCGGAACGTGAATCCATCCGCGTCTTGCTCCTGGAGCGCTATGGGGAAGTTCCCGGCTTCCTGCGGTGTTCCGCTGAGAACGCCGGTGGAGCTCAAACCCACCCCCACGGGAAGTAGTGTCCCGGGCTGCGTAGAATATGCTGAAGGCGGCCGGCCGTTAATGAGCGTGAAGGCGAAAGAATATGGCGTACCGACGTGCAGCGGCGGGACGGAAGTCCCGTCGCTAATGGGCGCGACGGGCCCCAGGCGATCGGGGGTGACGTGGATCGAAAAGTCGTTGATTCCGAAGTTTCCGGTGCTATCGTCCACGCGGATACGGAAGAGATAATCATCCGCCGCGCTCGGGGCACCCGCCAGGATGGCGGAGGGCGGAGCGACATCCAGCGGTGGTAGTGTTGCCCCGAAAAGCAACTGCATTCCCGGAGGTAAAGATCCGCTTACCAGCGACCACGTGTGCGTGCCAGCGCCGCCGGTGGGGGTGAAAACACTATTGACACTAAGGCCCATGGGATCGTCAAACGGAAGGAACGGGCCACCGAAATCGATGCGCTGATTTCCTGTTGCTTGGATCGTGACATTTACAGCCTGGCGGCGCGTATTCACGCCGTCGGTGAAGTCGACGTTGAAATTAAAGGAGCCCGTTGAAGTAGGCGTTCCATTCACTAATCCTGAAGCGGACAAATTGAGTCCGGGCGGCAGCGCGTTGTTGAATGTCGGAGAAAGAGTGAACGTAAACGGGCCTGGTGTGCCAACCGCCATCAATTGTGCGGAATAGGACTGGTTCACCAATCCTATTCCCAGTGTTGCTTCCGCCAGGCCGATGTTGCGGACACCAAGTGTTATGGTACGCACGGCGAACACGCCTGCCGAATCCGTGTACCGTAACTTGAAGTTATACGTTCCGGCCGTTGTCGCCACTCCTCCTAGAGCGAACCGTCCAAAGAATTGGCTTCCGTTGATTTGATTCGCGGGCACCAGTTGGATACCCGGCGGCAGCGTAGAACCAGACTCGACCGCGACAGTATACGGGGGAGCTCCACCATTCACGTTCAGTATGGTGTTCACGACAGCGCCCGCGGGAACCTCACCCAAAGGCGCGTTTGGTAATCCCGTGAGAATCGTCGACCCGGAAAGCGCTACGGTGAACAGAGTGAAATTCTTTACGAGCGCCGTGGCCGAATTAGCGGCCGTAACGCTAACCGCCGAGATTACCTGGGTACCGGTTGGAACCGTGCCGGAGATAACGCCTGTCGTCGTGTTGATGCTCAGCCCTGCCGGGAGCCCAGTTGCGCTCCAGGTATATGAGCCCGGCGGTGAAATCGCGAGCGGGACGGTGTAGGGGCGTCCCGATACGGCGGTAGGCAGCACGAAGGGCGTCGTGATTTGCAGATTGTAGATGTTCAGTACGAAGAAGCGCACGAACGTGTCACCGGTGGAATCGACCGCTTGAACTCCGATCGTATTGGCGGAAGTCGAACTCGGAGTGCCGGATATCGTGCCGGTCGCAGAATCGATGTTCAAGCCGGGCGGTAGTGCGCCCGTGGTCAAAGAGAACGCCAGCGGCGCAACGGCGTTCTGGACGTTTATGGTTTGCGTATATGCCTGGCCGACGGTGCCGCTATTGATGGACAAGGTGCTGATCGCTAAATTGGAAACCCGCACCAGATATTGGCGTTGTCCGAATCCGCCTGCGCCGTCTGAGACGCTCAGCGTGAAAACGTATGATCCAGCCGTATTTGGAATGCCGGCGATTTGAGCTGCGTTTGTGTTAGCGCCGCCATTGCTAAAATCCTTGCCGGTAAGCAGCTTCATGCCTGGCGGCAACCCGCCGCTGACAAGGTTCACGGTCCATGCTGGGCTGGCCGATGTCGAACCCGTGACGTTCACGTTCCGCGCGAAGGCAGTACCCTTCGGAACAATCCCGATATCGCCGCCGTTGATAACAAGCGTTGTGGTAGCAGCAGGAGGTGCATTGATGGTCATGTTTCCGAGGGTGGAGTAAGTATTGAGGCCGGAATCCGCCAGATTCACCGTCAGCGGCAAAAATCGGCGATCTCGGCCGGCGTTCCGCTGACGAGTCCCTGATTCGTGACGGGAAGGCCGCCCGGAATCGCGCTCGTAGAAATTGTGTAGGGCGGCGTCCCGCCGTAGGGAACCAATTGCTGCGAATAGAGTGTGCCGAAAACCGCTGTCGGACCGTTGTTCGCCGGTAAGAAGATGTATTGGAACCCGAGTGGCGTAATCCTGAAGGCGATCTGGCGCGTAGCGACATTGCCGACGCTGTCGGTTACCGTGACAGCGACACTAAAACTGCTTGAGGCGAGCGCTCTGCTGCGGAACAACGCGGGCTGCGGGTCCGAACCTAAGTCCATCGTAGGTCCTTGACGCAGAATCATGCCTTCAGGCATGGACCCCGGCGGCACGGAGTATGTATACGGAGGGACACCTCCGCCGGCAAAAAGCTCATCCTGTTGGTTATCCGTACCCGCCGTAAAATCGCGAAATACAACGGTGTTTATGAAGAGCGGCTGAGGCACTTGGGGGAGTACCGCCAAGGCAAACCGATATTGCACGGTATTGGGCGACGCGGAAGAGTCCGTAACGTTAACGGAGAAGCTGGTTCCCTGCGGGTTTGACTGGGTTGGCGTGCCCGCAATGAGGCCGGAGCTGCTCATGCTCAAGCCAGGTGGAAGAGAATCTCCTGGAACGATGGAAAAGTTATAAGGGCCCGCGCCGCCGGAAACACCAATTTGATACGAGTACACGAGATTAATCGTTCCAACCGGCAGCAGTCGAGGACTCGGCGTCGAAGGACTCGCGGGAAGCAGGCGCAACGGGCTCACCGTCATTCCGAAGCCGCGGGTAAAAGTCTTGCCGATTGAATCGGCAACTTGAATTGAAAAGCTGGGCGACTGCGCTGTCGTGAGCGTGCCGCTTAAGGTGCCTGCGGCACTGTCCAAACTCAAACCCGCGGGGAATGAGCCGCTCGCCAGCGTCAGGCTGTAGGGCGGAGCGCCTCCAAAACCTTCCACCGGGAACGAAACCGTATCTCCGATGCCATAGTTTGAGGGGAAGACCCCGAAGACGTCTACGCTGGCAATTGTGAAAGTGACGGTGCGCGAAAGGATTGCATTGGTGGCGGTGTCTGTGACGCGAATCGTTCCGGTGTTCACGCCAGGCGTAACCGAGTCTCCGATCAGGACAGCGGTGACCGAAGCGGCCAACCCATTCGGCACGTCAGGCCGATTTCCAATGCGAAAGCCGGCGATGGGCCCCGGCATGTCAAATACGTACGGGCCGGTGCCGCCTCCGGGCGTAAGAGTAAAGAAAGCCTCTCCGAAGCCGATCGTGCCGAAATTCAGTGTTCCGCTCGAACCCCCGTTAATCGTCAGTTGTGCCTGGGCTTGAGTCGCCGCAGCACAGAACGCGCAGAGCAAGAATAGCGATCGCGTCATCACGCACCCCTCCGAACCGGTACTTCGTCTATCGTCAGGCTGTATGCGAAAAACAGGAGCACGCCCGGCGCGCGCAAAACACTTCATGAACTCAAGAGTTGCGCACCCGAAAAAGAGTTATTAAGGACGGATGCAACTCCGGAAAATTAGCGACTGTTGTACAAGGACGCGCGCAATATGCGAAATGGTTACATAACAGCAAAATAAAGTTTGTTTGGGATTGCGGTCTGGATTTCGATTCGTTATTCGCGTCGGTGCTTCTGACCCTGGCTGCCTCTTCGAGGAAACTAGGTCATAACGGCGCTAAACAACGAGAGTGTGCAATTGAAAGCGAAGACAACGATCCGTTAGGGTCTCGGTAGAAGATAGGCAGGAATGTAGTTCCCGCAGCTGAAGCGGAAGCTAGTACTTATAGTATTCAAATCGATTTTCGCCGAACACCGATATCAATCTATTCTGCCGCTGGGATTTGCGATTTCAGTCGACTCTTTGCGCAGACAACTTAGGGAAGATAGCCTTCTTTGCCGCGGATTTTAAGTCTTTCACTCCGCTAATCGCTAGTTCAATCGTCCGCCAAGCAGGGTTGTCGGTGACAGGAGGTCTTAGGTGAGCATGTAGGTATGCTGCAGATCTTCGGCAATGTTACGAAATACATTCTCGATCTCGCTGGATTTGGTGGCTTCGAACGAGCGAGCCGCCGTAGCCTGCGCGATGTCTTTGAGCTGATTCAGAAGCGGCCCGCTTTTCCGTGCGTCCCCTTCCGCGATGGTGTATACAGGCACGCCGGTCTTCTTCGCGCGCTGGATGGACGCGCGGGCGTTCAACAGACTCGCGTTGTCATCGCCATCCGTGAAAACAATCAGCGCTTTCTTGCCACTGCGGGTTGCAATCTCGCGTGCGGTTTCAGAAATTGCGTCGAACAGCGCCGTGCTGCCGCCGGCTCGCGTGCGAAGTACGGCTTGCTTTACGGCCGCCCGGTCCGTTGTGAAATCCTGTAGACGATTGACGCCTGTGCTGAAACTGTAAGCAGCTACAGAGTCTTCGGGACGCACTTGATCGATCATTCGAATCACGGAATCTTAACGGGCCGGCAGGGCCGCCACCATGCTGCCGGTGGTGTCGAGGAGTATGGCGCAGGAAAGCTCCGTGGTATTCGCATGGAAGTCGATGATCTGCTGCGGTTCGCCGTTGTCCTTCAAACTAAAGCGGGTCACAGGCAGGCCGTCGATATAGCGCCCGTCGTGGTCTTTGATGGTGGCGTAGACTTCCACCGCCGTGTCTCGGTGCGAAATACCGCGTCCTGAGCCGGAGCAAGAGCGGGTGAGCCCGCGGCGAAAAGGCACCAGAGTATGAGCCCTACCTGATGGGGCTGCATGGTTTGGACAGAGCCTCCCGAACCATTTTGATATCGACTGCTTCGTAGGCTTTCAGAACTGAGCGCCAGTCGTATAAATCACTTACCTGCATCCGCTTTAAGATATTCGGCGCCAATTTCTCTGCCACAGCGCCCAGGCTTGCGGCCGGCAAGCCATCGACGTCGGCCAATTGCGCCAAATACAATTTGAATTCCGCCGAGCGTTCCGCGATCGGCGCGGTGAGTTGTTGTTTCTCGTACTCCTCGTAGGGCGCCGCCAGCCAAAGGTGGGGATGACTGGGCCCAGGATCTCGTCATACTGGGCGCCTAGCCATTGCAGCCGCGCGCCATCGTTGTGGGCCACCAGCTTGCGCAAGGCGAAGGTCGCAGACGATTCCCAAGGGTCAGACTTGTAGTGCTCCAAGTAACGGTCGGCCAGGAAATATGTGTCGCTCAGCGTCAGCGAGTTCCATATGCCGGGCCAGTCTTCTTTAGCCAGAGACTGAGGAGACTGGCGCGTCGCGCGAGCGACATGAGACCGAGCGTGGCCTCCGCCAAAGAAGATTGAAGAGCGGGTTGCGTAGCCGAGCGTACGATCCATTCGCGTGCCACCGTAATTTTCAGATGGAACAGGCGCAAGTCTTCATCGCGCAAGCGATCCCAGTTGGTCAGGCGGAGGGCACTGAGAAGCTTGGCCGCGAAGTCCTGGCCATTTTCACCACCCAATCGGGCGCCGCGCGCGGCCGCCGTGCCGGCGGCATCTCCGAAATCGCCGAAGGCGCCCGCGAAGAAACTTCCCGCCTTGTCGCTGGACTGGTTAAAAGCGGCCGCTTCGAAAAGGTGGATTTTCTCCTGGGAAGGAGTGATCTCAAAGCGGTGTTTGCGCAGAAGAAGCGGGTCTTCCGATACCAGCAAATCGTCGGGACGCAGAAAATAGGCATAAACAAGTCCGCTGAGCGCCCAGTTAACAGGGGCGCTTAGCTCTTGCCAGTAATCCTGGGCGAGTTTTTCCAGGTCCTTCGGATTGACCTTTTTTTGCGCCGTCTTCTGTTTGAACTCGTTTGCGATTTGCTGCAGATGACGCGGATCGAAACCCCCGATGAATTCCCGTTCCTTGCCGTTCAACTTCAATTCTTTCGGCGGCGCCATGAACATCAAATGCGGCACCTGCGATTCCAGAACCTGGATATCGACCGTGGAACCTTTGCCCTCGCCCAGGCTTCGCAAGGCCTCCGAGAGCGAGATCAGCGTCGTGAGCGAAGGCACTTTCTGGATGTCTAAAATCTGCCGAAAGTTTGTCTACGCGTCTTTGCGACATCCAGCGATACGATTTCTCCTCCCAAATTCACGTTGAGCGAAGGAGAAGAGCCCAGCAGGAGGGCGCGCATTTCGTCATCTATGGAGACTTTGGCTCCGGGTGTCTGGGCCTTCCTCCCATTTACGCCTTTGCCCACAATGGCTGTGACCAAATCCAATGTCGCTCGGTTCCGCTCCGCCTGCGAGGCGGCCTTTTGCAGACGATCGACGATTGTGCCGAACAGCTCCGTTGTATCGGACTCGGTCAGCGTGCCGGATTGCTGCGCTATACATAAAATTTCGAGCAACGAGTATAAGGGAGCGAGATGC
Organism: Terriglobia bacterium; assembly: GCA_963699945.1. Classification (GTDB taxonomy): domain Bacteria; phylum Acidobacteriota; class Terriglobia; order Bryobacterales; family Bryobacteraceae; genus Palsa-187. Next base: position 262,403 of record CAVOVW010000004.1, on the reverse strand, counting down.
TGATTCTTGGCTTCCTCGGAAAGTGGCCGCAGTGTGTCCGCATACGCGAACAATTGTTCGAAATGTTTTTGCTGCAGCCCTGTGAGGGTTGCGAAATAGGGATAAATCCCGCGATCCGCGGCTAGGTGCTGAGCCAGTAGCAGCGCCGATGTTTCATCCAACGAATCCGTGCGGTGATTGTCAATTTGCACGACCGCCAGAAAGTTATCGAGTTCGGAATGCACCGTATACGTCTGCTTGTACGTGGTACCGGCCAGGCGCAGCAAAATTTCGTCCTCCACTTCGCTAGCTACGGAACGCTTCACCTTGCGCATCAGCTTCGCTACGTTGCCGGTGCTTCGAGATTGTCCCTTCACCACCATCCAAACTTCCGGACTCCCCGGGAAGTCGACTTTGCCTTCCGCCGTCAACGGCACCTCCGCCAGAAATTCATTGAAAGATCCCGATTCCAGATGGTGCGCCTTGCTGCGCTGCACTTCAGGGGCATCCTTGAACAACGAATAGAACTTGCCCGCGCGCTCCTGGCTCTGCGTGAAGAAGCGTTGATGTTGTATGTCGAGCTCGCTCATGGCCGAGTAATAGGCGAGCAAATCTGCCTCCATCCTTCTGGAGCAAAGCTCGGAAAAACGCGGCAGGCTGTGCGGGATTGGCGCCTGTGAGCCCCGTCCAGACGGCCGCTGCCGCGTCTCCTCCGGGTATCGTGACGCGCCCCTTATCCATGGCCAAAGCGGAAGAGTACTCGTACAACAACGCCGCGTATTTCTCCGTCAGCGTCTTGAGGCCGATCCCCGAAACCAACAGAGACGCGGTTGACGGGTCCATTTGTCCAAGCGCCGCATAGATCCGGGCCAGTTCCAGATTGTCCGCGATGGCTTCGGCAATTCCACCGCTGAATTTCTCCTTCGCATAAAACTGAGTGCGCCACGGATCCTCGCCTAGAATGACGATGGCTGGTTCGTTCAGAATTTCGAAGGAAAAGGGCTTGCCGCTTTCGAGAGCTTGCTGCATGCCGACTTCGTCGATGGCGAGTGCAGAGGCGGTATCATGATGGCCTGCCCGCTCACCCTTTTCGGCGGCCTCAAGTTTGACTCCGGCTTTCGAAGTTCGTATCTTCCAGCCGAGAAGCTCCAAAACCTTTTCGGTTTTCTTTTGTCCGTTCTTTTCCTGCGCTGAAATTGTCACCGTGACGCGGCCGTTGCTGGCCTCGCCCAATGCCGATAATTCCGCGATCCGCTCGAAATGATCTTTGATGCTGGCCGCAAACATGGCGGCGGCTTTCTTGTTGGTCGTGTACAGACTTTTTGCAACCGCGCGCGCGTATTCCACTAGAAACAATTCCGGCGAGGAGTTTTTGCTGTGTGCGACAAAGCCCAGCGCATCGAGTCCACCCGGGACCGTAACGGTGGCTGCGTCAACCACGCCTCTCACCGCTTTATTCCCAGTAAGTTTTGATTGAAACCAGGTAGCGGATTCCAGATCTCCATCACGCAAACCTGCGGAAAGGCCGCGTTCCAGGACCTGCTGGCGCGCATCGCTGTTTTGCTGCTGCTCCGCAATTTGGCGATAATACTTCGCCGCCTGCTGCCCCCGCATCTTCCATCTCGGCCAAGCGCATCAGGAGGGACGGATCCGGCACCGCCGGCGCAGCCTGACGAAGCGTACGCCGCGCGTCGTAAAAACGATCCTGCTTTTCAAGTATTTCCGATTTAGCCAGGTACGATCGCGCGGATTTCGGCGCCGCCGCAATCCCAGTCTCCGAGGCGGCGAGCGCCTCGGGCAGCGTGCTCTTGTCGGATCAGAAGCCGTGTCACGCGGTAATGCGCCGCTTCCATTTGGGGGTCTGCTTGCAGCGCTCGCCTCCATGCCTGAAGGGCTTCCTCCGGTTGGGTGAGTTCATCAAGGTACGTCGCGTATTCGGCGCGCAGCTTTGCATCCATGGGAAGCTGATCCGCTATCGACCGTATGTGAAACAGCGCGCGATCGGCCGACCGAGGTGCCGTCCGATGGGTCATATAAATCCGCACCAGCGCTGTGCGCCGTTCTGAAGAAAGGTTCCCCAGAGCGAACGCCCGTTCCAGCGAATCCGCAATGCGCTGCCAATCGTTCAGGCGGGTTGCAATGTCAGCGCGCAACAGCCAGAGCTCCTGGCCGGTCTTGTCGCCCCCGCTCGTCCCGGTCAAGGCTTCTTCTAAAAACGGTAACGCGCCGGCATCGTCATGGAACGTCAACCGAATGCGCGCAAGCTCTTCGTCCACGTCGGCCGCATCGGGGGGCTTCAGCTCTGCGAGCGCGAAATAATGCGGGGACAGACGTGCTGTGCATGGCTGTGCCATGTTCCTTCACGGGGAATCCATCGCGCAAGCCTTGTGCGATAACACCGAATTGCCGCGAAGACGAAGCCCAATCGGCGCGAAGACACCTCAGTCACCCCCACGCAATTCTTTGCCTGCGCGATCTCATGACTGCAGTTGTCCCAGCGTTGGAACAGTTGAAGAGCCGATCCGCAAGCAGCGTGACTCGCCCCCACGGAATTGATTTCAGAGATGCTCGTGCGCCGATGAACCTCTAACGACGCCCCGTCTTCTTCACTGCTCTCGATTCGACCTAACTTCATAGCCTGCAGAGCGGAACTCCGTGGAAACTCTGCGATCTGACGGAGTTGCCACATCGCTTGGCCGAATCCATCGCGCGTTAGTAGCAGGGCATCCTTGAGCAAAGATCAAACGATTGCGCTCATTTGTTCGCTTTCGAGGCCGGCACGCGAACGAACGTTCAAGCAATAGCGACTAATGGTAGTTGAACGGTAGGACGGCCAAAGCGTCCTCAATGTTGTACGCGGCAATTGTGGGCGAATCTACAATAGAACGAAGCATCTCCACTGCCCGCTCCGCCGCCGGAATTCCTGCAAGCTCTCCCGCTACGCGTTCGAGGGATTCGTGGATCCCACTCTTAAGAAAGTTGTGGTCAAAACAATAATGTGCAATGGTGCCTATCGTCGCCCTGATCAGTTGGAGCGTCGCTCCGCCCTGCGCAAGATCTAGAGCTCGACTGAAGCAAGAACACGAAGCTTCGTCATCACCCGTAGCATAGAGCAGAAGAGCCCGATAGAGCTCGATTATATTCCCACGGGTGATGCATGCCCGTCTTCCAGTTCGTGTGCTGCTTGAGATAAGAAGATCTTGCATCAGCGAGCTTTGTCTCTTCACCGGGTCTTGGATTGCGAAGGTACAGACACCTTAAAAGCAAATGATGATTGTGCGGCTGGTGGTCCGATTTGGACAGTCGCACCGCCGCGTCGGACAACGGCCCAACGACGCGTTCTACTAGTTCAACAGCGTTGTCGTAGTCCTGATCGAGAGCATTGAAAGCGCCTGGCAGGCACGAGTTTGAGCCGTCTCAAGCCTTCGACGTTCGTCGGACAAGTCGGCCTGCTCCAGGAGGACTAAGGCGTCTTCAAAAAACGCGCCACCATCGACGCCCTGCATAGCCAAGACTTGGCCGAGGCTGCTTTCGACGACCGCTTTTTGAAGAAAATCAAATCCGCTGAAGGCGGCGTCTTTCCAAACGCGACTGAGTACCGTCTCCGCTTCAGAGAAATCAAAACGATCGCAAAAATGAACGGAGAGATTGCAGTCAACGTGTGCCACGAGCGATGGGCTCTTGCGAAAGACCTCATCGCGGATTTTCAAGTAGTCATTGACTGCATTCCGGACAGCTGCTGGATCGCCGGAGTGATTTGCTTGCTGCAACTGAAGCACTGTCCACAAAAGACGAATCCTGAAAGGTCGCGAATTGAGGGAGTCCATTTGGGAAAACATAATCCTTGAATGCCCGTAGCTGCTGGCAGAGTATCCCCAGGTTTCGATCTTTGGCTTTGAATCGTTCCTCCAGCGCTTCCAATAGTCTGCGCTGTGCTTCTTCTTGTCGATCTAGCTTCTTTCCGAGATCTGAGAAAATGGCTGGGCCTACTCGTCCTGAACACTAACGGGATACAGTCCAGGATCAGCTCGGGGTCGCGCATGCTGTCGACCTCATCCAGCCTCTCCAGGCGCCTCACAAGGTCGATTGGGATATGCAAATATCCCGGCAAACTTTCATACATCGACCACCCCCGGAGACTTGAACTCGTTGTGGGAAGGTAGGCCACCTGCGCGTCGCCTTCGACGTGATCGAAGCTTGGGGCTTCGAGTATAGGACGATCTTGACCTGGGTTAAAGACCGGATGGGTACCGGCGAATGGCTGCGTGGGCAGACCGAGCATTGTATGTTGGCAGTGAGGGGCAAGCCGGTGTTCCTGCACGGCAATCACGGCACCGTCTTGGAAGCGGCCAGGCGCGAACACTCGCGGAAACCCGAGGAATTCTACGCGCTTGTTGAGGCTACGTCACCGGGTGGCAAGTTGGAATTGTTCTGCCGGGCACAACGCACCGGGTGGCATGTCTATGGCAATGACACCGGCAAATATGCGGTTGAGTAAGTTTATGCAACTCATTTGGAACTGCTGTTGCAGCCCCGGACTCCCCTAGAGCCCAGTTCTTCTGCCGTTAGCATTCAGAACAGGAGTGGGCCTAGAATCAACTTACCCGTGACCCTGATTCGCATGATCAGTAAGTGCCAGACTGCCGACTCCATGTTCTGTTTGGCTTAAGCGATATTAGCCAGGATTTGTGTGCACGATGTGTGCCGCGTTAAGAATAGGCTCTCCACTGTGTCTCATGTCAAATGAATCCTCACCCATGCGTTGCCTTTTTGCCATGTACGGCTTTCAGGGCCAAAACCGCAGCCAAAAGCCTACCCGAAGCACTTGAAAACATTGGGAGATCACATCCGAAAAAGACGGCTGGATCTTGGCCTTCTTCAAAAGGAGGTAGCGGAACAGCTTGGAGTCGATACGGCGTCGATCGTCAACTGGGAAAGCAACGAAATTCAGCCGATGGTGCATTGCCTTCCGGGGATTATCGCCTTTCTTGGGCACAATCCCCTGCCGGAAGCAGACGACCTGATCGGAAAATTGAAGCGGCTTCGCATGTACCCTGGGGCTCACCCAGGAGCAGCTGGCGCAGAAACTCGGCATCGACGAATCGACTATCGCCGGCTGGGACGGGGCGAGAACACGCCGGTCGGTGCGTACCGGAAACTGCTCGAAGATTTCGTTGCGAGCAACGGTAGAGGCCACCATCACCGACCTTCCGCTCCGCGAACGCTTGCAATCCAAAAGGTTCATTGGACAGCAGAAAACTGAACAACGACCGCTCATTTTGCCCGAATCGACGGAACGTGCGAATCAACACCGGTAAAACAGTCGGATGCAAAGGATAGAGGCTAACGGCGGTATCAAATAATGCCTTGGCGGGAGCAGCGCCCATCCAGCCTAGGCCCGAGTTTGCTCCATCGCGTGCCTTAAGTCGATCGCTTGACCCCTAGGAATTTCCTGAGTTCGAACGTTCATGGCCGCTGATATTACGCTGGCGGCTTGCTCAACAGGCTGGCTAAAAACAATTTCTTGAATCGACCCGCCACCTTTTCCCATTCCCGCTGTGCCGATTGACTTAGATGATCGGCGTAGGCGTTGAATCCTTGATGAAGAAGTGAAATGACGAACAGCGGCTGGTCACCGCTGCGGGAAGCTGATTCGGCCAAGCGTTGAAGAAGAAATACGTCCTGTCGCTCGGGGTGGAGGGCCGCGAACTCGAGGAACTTCCCAAGCTCATCGAGAATTAGCACCAACCCTTTGGCCTTGGACTCTGAGATTATGCGAGCCTTCGTCTCGGTGATCAACCGAAAACTTCATCGTCGTTTGGTTCGCGCTTTGACCCAAGCAAGGCTTGCACGTCTTGGGCGAGTTTCGATTTCGGACCACGGCCATGAATCTGGTCCAACGTCACATGCAGGGAACGCAATATTGACGTGCCCAATGATTGACGAGTGCAGGTACCAATACGGGCAAGAATTGTGGGCGAGATACCCCGAACTGGTGTGGTTCGACGGCTTTGCGAAGGTGCTTCGGAAAATTATGGACATGACCAGCAAACCGATGCGCCAGGAGTAGAGCGAAACTTGACTTTCCGCAACGATAATCCTGGTCATTTGCGAAGCATGCGCCGCACGCTGGTCTTAACCGGTTGCCATCCGACCGAGGCACGAGCGCGCGAAACTCGGTGACGCAGATAACTGTCGGAGCGGCGGCGGGACCGGAAATCACGCTCCAAATGGGCCTGAAACGCAGGAACCTGTTCCTGATGTTGAACAGTTCTAAAATCTTTTCTAACATGTCGTCCTGAGCGAGGTAACATTTTGAGCAATTGGCGCTTCGTTGTCTCGTATGGTTCCTTCGAATTGCTGCATGTTGGCTCGATTCGCCGGAACTCGAGAGTCGATCGGAAAGTTGTGCCAGGTCGCCTACTCGGGCGCGAACGTCCTCCTCTGGCAAGCTCGAAAACTGGTCCGGGGCTGCTCGCTACCGCGTGCGACTTCACTGAAAGTGGCAGTGTTGCTTCCGGATCGTGCCGTTTGTGCCAGAAGCTCGTATAAGCAATATGTGAAAAGCTCCGATGTAATCTCTGGCTTTTCATTGCGGCGAAAGGCATAAATAGGTCGACGCCGTCCGGACGATCGATCGAGCTCATGGTCGCGAACGCTTCGTAATCAGTTCTAGCTCGACGAGAGGACAATCAGGTTGTCCTCTTGAACGATGCCCTTCCGACCCCGCGTCGGGACATATGTGTGCAGGAAAGCATCGAAGTGCTGTTCGAGCGTCGTGCGAGAGACCGCCTCGTCTTTAGTCGTGGCTTCTTTCTCCAGTGCCTTGAGCGCCAGGCTCGGAACCAGCTCCGGCTCCTGCCATCGATTGAGCAGGTAATCCCAGGCAAGCAGCGGATTTTGGGCATCCGTCAAAGGTTCCAATGGATGAGCCACAAGTGCGGCGATCCTCCAAGAAGGGATCGTATCCTCGTTTGCCGAGCAGGCCCAATCCAAAATCGGTCAGCGAATGGCCGGCACCCTTTGCCGACGCACTGGCGATGCCGGTTGCCAGGGACCAGAAACGGATCGAGCGAACCATGTTCTTGCCGACGCCCAAATCGACCATGGCACGCTCTTCATCGCTGAAGAGCCGGGCTCGTCGCTAAGTCCCCTGACTGCTTTTGGGAGCCATGTATAGCGGCACGGGAACGTTTCGTGTCCCGAAATGCGATAGTCACAATTCGCCACTCACCTCCCTCCAAACATCCAAGAACCATTATGTTTTAGGCGGCTGGCTCTGTCCAGGCCCTATTTTTGCTGTGTCTCGTTATTCTAGCTGGATTCTATGGCCTACGTATTCAGCCTGCCACGGCGACAAAAAAACCAACCAGCAACTTTGATGAAAATGCCAATTCGCTTCATCGCTTGGAAATCCGTTGCACATTTGCCCAGGTCCCAATTTTGAGTGGCGCGGCTGGCACCGGACCAGAACCATTCGGTGCTTGAGGTGTTTCAATTCCTCAGCGGCCCATTTGTGATAGTCTGCAAGAGACTTAAGCGTGGCCCGGAGCGCCGTTTCCGAAGCGCGCCCAAGCGAAATGCGAACGAGCCAGGTGCGCGAACCGCGCGAAATGAGTTGCCCTGCTTTCCGGGCCATAAAACACCTCCTGCCCGGAAACGGGCACACAGATCGCACACAAGTGCGGTGGAGATCAAGATTTATTGGGATTGGAGGGTGCTACTGATCAAGAGTCTCAGTGGCGTAGCTACAGAAATTTGTCTCACTGGAGGGGTTCACCCCAACCCACTGTAGTCAATTTTGTAGCTGTCCGGAGCCTCCAAGAACCCCAAAACGCCACAACTTGCTACAGGTGCGCTAGCCGGGCCGAAACCCGGCATTGCAAATAAATGAGCTTGTTTTCGTTGGTCGGGGCGGGGCGATTTGAACGCCCGACCCCCTGCGCCCAAGGCAGGTGCGCTACCAGGCTGCGCTACGCCCCGACATTTGCTGCTTCCTTGATTTTAAACTACTTCTTCCGTCGCCACAGATCCGGCGAAGCTAGCGGGGGTTTCATTCCGGTGACATGACCGAATGAAAACGTGAATTTGAGCGCAAGAACCGGAGTGCCGCAGACTGTCACTACTGCTAACTTTAGACTGTGATTCGTTCGACATCAAAGTTCAAAGCCGCGGCGAGTGAGGCGGCGAATCAGAATGATCCGCGCTGGGCCGCCGTCTTGGCGCGTGACGCTTCGGCAGATGGCCGCTTCGTCTATGCGGTACGTACCACCGGCGTATATTGCCGGCCTTCGTGCGCCGCTCGGCAAGCACGATTTGAGAATGTGTCATTCCACGCGACTTGCGCGGATGCCGAACGCGCCGGATTTCGGCCATGCCTGCGCTGCAAGCCAAACGGTCCGTCTCCGAAAGAGCAAATCGCGACTAAGATTGCCGCCGTGTGCCGCCTCATCGAAGAAGCGGAGGAAAAGCCGACGCTGCAGAAACTGGCGAAATTTGCCGGATGGAGCACATATCACATGCAGCGCGTCTTCAAGGCATCCACCGGCGTAAGTCCCGCCGAATACGCCGCGGCCAATCGCGGCAAGCGCATACATCGCACGCTTAAGGAGGAGAGTACTGTGACGGACGCCATTTATGCGGCTGGATATTCTTCCAACTCGCGATTTTACGAAACTTCAACGCCGCTACTGGGCATGACGCCGTCTCACTATCGCGAAGGTGGCTCTGGCGAAAACATCGCCTTCGCGACCGGCAAATGCTCGCTGGGTCCGGTTCTGGTCGCTCGGAGCGAGCGCGGAATCTGCGCCATCCTATTGGGTGACGATCCTCAACAACTCATTAAGGATCTGTCGGGGCGTTTTCCATCAGCGAAAATCAGACGCGACGAAACCGAGTTCAAAGGCGCGCTTGGCAACGTCATCCAATTAGTTGACTCGCCGCAGAAAGCGATAGATCTGCCACTCGATATTAGAGGAACCGCGTTTCAACGCCGGGTTTGGCAGGCGCTGCGGAAAATTCCAGCCGGTTCCACGGCAACTTATAGCGATATCTCAAAAAGCATCGGCGATCCAAAATCTGTTCGGGCCGTAGCACGAGCGTGCGCCGAGAATCCGATCGCCGTAGCCATTCCGTGCCATCGGGTAATCGCCAAAGATGGCTCGCTCGCCGGCTATCGCTGGGGACTCGAGCGCAAGCGCAAGCTGCTCGATCGAGAAGCCAAGAGCCAGCCCGCATCCCATCAGGCGTCTTCGTAGTTCGTCGACTTCGGCGTTCCCGCCAGATCCGTTCAGGCCGTTTCCGGACGATGGAATCGGCAGGCCACAGAGAGTATACTTTGAGCGAGATGCTTGAATGACTTACTCGGCGTCCGCCTCGCTTGTCCTTTTTTTTCTCGTAGTCGAATCCGCGGGCGCCCAAGTTGGTTACCCGGGTCAATACCCAGGTCAGTATCCGGGACAGTACCCATCAGGTGGCGGCGGAATTCCCATTCCCATGCCAGGGCGTCGGACTCGCACGACTCCCGATGCGCAGCCGACGCGCAACTTCACCGGCACGCTGCGTAAAATATCCACTTCGGAACTCTCGCTTGAATCGGACGATAAGCGGACCCTTACTATAGAGCTCTACAGCACGACTCGGTACTTTAAGACGCAAGCCGACGCGGACTCCAGCACCACGCGATCTTCGGGCACCGCCAAGCGCACAGATTTCCAGCCCGGGGACGAGGTGAGCGTAGACGCAACCGAAAACGACCGAGGCGACCTCCGCGCGGTGAATGTGGCGAAGATTAAGGAAGACCGAAAAGAACCCACAACGAACGACCGCGGCGGATCATCCGGCTCGTCCCCTTCTTCTGCGGCCGGCGCCCGCGACGATGATCGGCCCAAACTTCGAAGGGCGGACGCGGCCGACGGTAACAAGCAGGAGACAAGTGCAGATTCCCGAGCGCCCGAGTCATCCACCAGCTCAACACCTCCCGAGGCCGACTCGCCGCGCGATCCCGCGACGCGCATGGCTGCTCCTCCCCGCCTTTGGACGACGACGATTCCGGAGCGCCAACGCTCCATCGAGGAAAACCCGCGCAGGCCAGGACGCCCTCGGCCGATTCCGGTTCGGTTGCGGTTGCCGATGCACGCCCCAGCCTACATGCTGCGGATGTGAACGGCGTCACGCGCGTGCCTGATCCGCCGCAGGTTGTCGATGCCCCCGTGCGTGGAACTTCCCGGGTCGATGAGGAGGACGCGGTAATTGCGCAGGCTCGTGAGCAGGCATTCTCTTTTAGCGAAACGCTTCCGAACTATGTCGTGAAGCAGGTCACCACACGTTACGCAACTGCGTCCGCGCGCGGCGGCAAAACCTCATGGCAAGCCCTGGATGTTGTCACCGCCGATATCGTCTCAGAGGGCGGCAAAGAGAATTACAAAAATGTGCTGGTCAACGGAAAGCCCCCGCGGGATGCCGTCGAAAAGACCGGGGCATGGAGCACTGGCGAATTTTCAAGTGTTTTGCAAGATGTCTTTTCGCCTGATACAGACGCGGATTTTCGCAACAAACGCTCGACGACGATTGTGAATCGCGCGGCGTTCCGGTACGATTTTTCCGTGGTACAACGGAACTCCCATTGGGACGTACACGCCGCCGCTCAAACCTATACACCCGCGTACTCGGGAGCTATCTGGATTGACAAGGCCACTTCCCGCGTTCTCCGCATTGAAATGGCTGCCGTCAAGATGCCCCAGGAATTTCCATTGGACACAGTGGAGTCGGCCGTCGATTACGACTTCGTACTGATCGGCGATGGAAAATATCTTCTGCCGGTGCATTCGGAAGCGCTCAGTTGCCACCGCGGCACGGGCGAATGTTCGCGGAACGTAATTGATTTTCGGAACTACAAGCGGTTCGGAGCGGACACCAGCATCACGTTTGACGATGCCAAGTAGCGAGCCGCGATATATATAGCGTCGCACAGCATGCCTGCACGAGAGCCGTCTGCACGTTAAAACTATGTCACGCTAGCCCCGGGAGAAGGCCACAATTCGCTCAGGCAGGTACTTTATAATCAGCCGTAAGTGAGCAACATACCTGAAGCTAGCGAGTCCCCGTTCAGCCGTCGCGTTTTTCGTGTCCTTCTAGGCATCGCGAAAGAATACCGTAAACAATTCCTCGTCGTCAGTTTTTTCGCGTTCCTCTACACCGGCCTGGATCTGTTACAACCCTTGGTGTATCGGCGCGCGATCAACGAGGTTGCCGGCCTGTTTGTGGGACAGGCGGAAGACACCGTGCGCGGCGTAGGATTTATCGCGGCCACAACTCCCGAACAAACCTTACGGACGCTGCTGGCTTCAGCCGCTTTGTTGTTCGTCCTCACGGTCTGCTCCTATTACTTCTCTCTGCGAGCCGGTTATTATGGCGCGCGCGTGGCAAGCCACATCGAATCGAAGTTGATCGTCGATACGTTTGGCCATGTATTGCGGCTTCCCCTGACGTTCTTTAATCGCCAAACCAGCGGCGGATTAGCCAAGCGAATCGATCAGTGCGATCAAGTGGCGCCCGTGGTGCATGCATTTTCGCAACAGATTGCGCCCGAAGCAATCCGGCTGGTGGGCATCTGCGCCATCATGCTGACGCAGAACTGGGAAATGTCGCTGGTATCGGTATGCATGCTGCCCCCTTATGTCTGGATCGCCAGGCGAAGCGCGCTCCGGATGCGGACGAATCTGGATCCGTATTACGAAATGTGGGAAAACATTTCAGCGCATATCGCCGATTCGGTGGGCGCCGTGAAGACCGTGAAGCTGTCCGGAGCCGAGTCCCGCGAAGAAGACAGGCTTCGCAAGGAGTCCATCCGCGCGTACCGGATTTATTTGGATCGCATCCGCATATCGCATCGTTATTATATTTCGCAAAGCGTCCTCAGCAACTTCAGCAAATCGCTGGTGCTGGGATACGGAGGATGGCTGGTGCTGCGGCACCGCCTTACGCCCGGCGACGTCGTGATGTTCGCCGCATATCTCGATCGCCTGTATTCGCCCATCGATTCGTTGAACGGCCTAGCCGTGAGTCTGCAAGAAAATTTGACGTCGCTAAAAAGGGCCATTAACCTTCTGGAAACGGGCCCCATTGAATCACAGGGAACGCCACTATCGACCGAAGGGCGCGGGAAGATAGAATTCCGTGACGTGCACTTTGGATATACCGAAGGCAAAGAAGTGCTGCGCGGCTTGAATCTTACGCTCGAGCCTGGCAAGATCACGGCCCTCGCGGGACCATCAGGCGCCGGCAAGACAACTACGGCAGACCTGTTACTGAAACTGTTCACGCCTTGGTCCGGCGAGATTTTCCTCGATGACCAACCCTTGAGTAAAACGGGAACCTCCTCGGTGCGGGCAGCCATTGGCGTGGTTGCGGCCGATGGCACCGTGTTCCGCGGGACCCTGGCCGAAAATATTCGTTACAAGAGACCGACGGCGACAGATGACGAAGTGCTTCATGCCGCGATCGCCGCCGGTTTAGAACACACACTGGAGCGCTTGCCTGAAGGCTTGGCGACCTACGTAGGCGAACGAGGCTTAGGGCTCTCAGTGGGTGAGCGCCAACGATTGCAGATTGCGCGAATGTTGGTAGATCAGCCTAAGCTGCTTGTCCTGGACGAAGCAACCGCGAATCTCGACTACGCAACCGAAATGGAAGTCCGCGCCGCATTGGAGCACATCTCTCCCCGGCCCACGATGTTAATCGTCGCTCACCGTTATTCCATGATCAAAAACGCTGACTACGTATACGTAATTGAAGACGGCGTCATCTCGGAACATGGAGCACCGGCCGATTTGATCGCCGCGGGTGGCTGGTTTGCGGAGCTCTCCCGGCAGTCGGGAGATTCGACCGAAGACGCGGCATAACTTCTCATCGTTTGGAATCGGCCGTCTGGAACCGGCCGATAGACCGGAACATTATCGCATCCGCGGTGTCTGTGATAGCGGAGGATGCGATGTTACTGCCCGAACCGAATCGCAGCAATGTACCGTATTTCATTTCGGCCACCGTTCAGTGTGGCCTCGTGCTTTTACTGGCGATCCCGTGGACCGTGCAGACGTTGCGAAGCAGCGGTCCCATTCAGGTACCAGTCATGCTCAACCTTCAATCGCTGAAGCCAGTGGAGACCGTCAAGACAACGCGCGCCGAAAACGCCGCGCCCAGCCGCTTGCCCGTGCTACCGAGGATTTTCCGTCCATTCGCGCTTTCGCCGGCAAACACTACCTCGACGAATCCAGTTACGGTGGATGCTCCAGAGATAGGTCTTGACCTGGGCGCGCCGATCGCGATCGGCGTCGCGGGCGTGCCCTTCTCGGAGCTGATAACGCACCCTATTCCCGCGCCCATCCCAGCCATCTCGACTCGCCCTAAAGCGGAGCCGCCGGGCCAATTATTGGTCGGCGGAAATGTCCAGGAGGCAAAGTTGATCCATCGCGTGCAGCCTCTCTATCCTGCGCTGGCCCGCCAAGTCAGGGTGCAAGGAGTCGTGAAGTTGGAGGCAATCATCGCAGGAAATGGAAGCATCCAACAATTGCACGTGCTCAGCGGCCATCCCATGCTGATCCCGAGCGCGGTCGAGGCCGTTCGGCAGTGGATTTACAGTCCGACCATTCTCAACGGAAAAGCAGTGGAGGTTAAGACCACGATCGAGGTGCGCTTCACGCTCTCGGACAAATGAGTTATTCGGGCGGAAGCGAGCCCAAATACGCAGAGATCGAAATAATCTCGTCTTCGGAAAGTTTGGCGACCACTTTCTTCATCAGCGCTGTGGCGGTACCGGCGCTAGAGCCGTTCTGCATAGTGATTAACTGCCGTGCGATGTACACCGGTTGCAGCCCCGCAAGCCTTGGCACGTCGCCCAAGCCATGCAAGTCGTCGCCGTGACAGATCGCGCACTGGATCGTCTTGCCGGAGTTTCCGGTCTTCACCAATTGCTCGCCTTTCCTGATGCTGCCCGGCGGAACGTAGGCGATGAATGCGGCATGGGGGTCGCGAATCAACATGCGGTACGCATCCTGGGGCGTCTCAATAATGCGATGCCCAATCGGCTCCGTGCTGCCATCGGGATAAGGGATGCGATGCCGTCCGGCAGTGTTGACGTAAGTGTGTGGCGGCATGCCGGTTTCAATCACCTTCACCCATGGGATCGGCTTGATGGCGGCGAAATATTCCGCAGCCTGTCGGACGTCTTCGTCTGACGTCATCTTCGCAATCGGTCCCATACGGATGTCATCTTTGCGAGCGCCGCTCTTGAAATATTTCATCTGCCGCACGATGTAGTCCGCCGGAAGCCCCGCAATATCGGCAGATTCCGGATGCCCTTGCCCGGACATCAGATGGCAGGAGCCGCACGCAGCCTGCTTCATTCCCGGTTCACCCTTGACGATGCGAGGCGCCGCGGGATGTTCGTCGGGAAACCAGTCCGGCGGGTTCCCATTGGCCTCCACTTTCGCTGCCTCATATTCCTTTGCGCTTCCGGGAACGCGAATTATGCCCGTCGGCGCCACGGTCGGCGGTTGCACCTTATCCGGGATGTTGAAAGCCCAGGACGGCAAGCCGTTAGGGATCGTCAAAGGAACTTGGGCCACGCAAATCACAGCCACAAGCGACACCAGCGTCAGAAATATAATCCGTTTGCGAACAGGCATAGCAAGCCGAACCTCGATTTCACAAGGATATCCGACTTTGATCGGCTCGTCCTGCCAGAGGCGATATCAGATCTGCCTCAACTCTTATGCTGCGTCACTGCCGACGGACCGAAGGGCATTCGGATGCGGATCACGCGCTCGCGATCTCGCTCGTCGGACAGATTTTTCACGCGGGCACTGAGCAAATCCTGCAGTGAGACCATGCCGGCCAGCTTCAAGTTTTCATCCAACACTGGCATGCGAGTGAATCCGCTGGATGCCATTCGAAAAACGACGACGCGAAGCGACTCATGCGCGAAGGCTACCGTGGGATTGTCTCGCATATAATCTTCTACCTTCCGGCTGCTGTCCACTTCCTGCAAGAGCTTTCGCAAATCTTTGCGTGTGACGACGCCCACCACATTGCCCGTATCCCCCAGCACCGGATAAAGATGCTGCCCCGCTGGTGAATGATCCGGGCGTAAATGCACAACCGCCTCGCCAATCGGCGTCCCGTGCTTGAGCGCAACAATACTGGTTCGCATCACGTCACGAACAAAAAGAATCTCGAGGGGATCCACCGAATACTCGCGGCTTAAATGGAAGCCCCGGCGGGCTACTTTTTCCGTAAGGATCGAACGTTTCAACACTAGAACGCTTACTGTGTACGACAGTACGTTCGCGACAAGCAAAGGAAGCAGCACGTTGAAATCGTGCGTTAGCTCCATCGCAAATACAATGCCCGTGAACGGAGACCGCATGGTGCCGCCCAGGATCGCGCCCATGCTGATCAGCGGCCAGAAACCTACGCCTTCATGCGGAAGGAACATACTTTCCAAGCCACCCAGTGCACCGCCCATCATCAGCAAGGGAGCAAGGACGCCTCCGGAAGTACCGGAACCCAATGCCACAGCCCAGATGATCGACTTCACAATCAGAATTCCCGCGATTGTCTTCGTAGTGACGTCGCCTTGTAAAAGCGCGCCGATCGTGTCGTACCCTACGCCCAAAGCCTGCGGGAACAAAAGACCGCCGAGCCCAATCACGACGCCGCCAATGGCTGGCCACCACATCCAGTGAAAAGGCAGCTTCAGAAACAGATCTTCAGCGGCGTAGACCGCTCCGGTAAGAAGAGCAGCGAGCAACCCTGCGAGCAAACCCACGACAACACACGCCGCGAGTCCTGAGGGCCCAATGAACAACGGATGCGCCGGTACGGGGAACAACGGGCCGAGCCCCATAATGTAGCGCCGTGCCGCCGCGGCCGTTGCGCTTGCAAGCGCAACAGGAATCAGGCTTCGGGGCTTCCACTCAAATAACAAAAGCTCCACGGCAAGCAGCACGGATGCAAGCGGAGCGGCAAACGTCGCCGACATGCCCGCAGCGGCGCCCGCCACCAGAAGTGTTTTTCGTTCGGCGCTGCTCAAATGAAAACACTGCGCGATCATGGAGCCCAACGCGCCGCCCGTCATAATAATGGGGCCCTCGGCGCCAAACGGACCACCCGAGCCGATCGAAATCGCTGCCGAAATCGGCTTCAGAATCGCAAGCTTCGGGTGGACGCGGCTGCCATGAATCAAAATCGATTCCAGGGCCTCAGGTATGCCATGCCCGCGAATTCGCTCAGAACCATAGCGGGCCATAAGCCCGACAATCAACGCCCCGACCACCGGAACGGCGACGGCCATCAGCCCCAGCGTGTTCATCGCTGGTGAACTCGGAGTAAAGCTCCAATGCTGGTAGTAAAAAAGATTCGTAAACAGCGCAATGAGCCGAAGCAGAACAAGCGCGACGAAGGAACTCACGATTCCGATCACGATCCCCAGCAGGGAAAGCAACAGAACTCGGGGAGTAACCGTGAAATCGCCTTGAACCTCTTGGCCTTTTATAGAAGGAACGGACTCCGAATGTTTCATGCTGCGTGCGACCTCCGGCTCGCACGAATCACGGATTGCAGCGCCCGGACAAGCTCCGGGCCCTTCACCGCAAGCTCCTCGCGGTGGGCCACGGAAAGCGAGCGCAGGCGGGCGGCCCCGCGCGGCGTCAGGTAGATCAGGATCTGGCGCCGGTCGTCTTTGCCCTGTTTGCGCCTGATAAACCCGGCTCCCTCGAGCCGGTCTGTCAACTCAACCACCGAGTGATGCCGCAAGAATAGACGATGCGCCAGTTCGCCAATCGTCGGCTTCGTCCCTGGGGGAAGCCCTTTAATCGCCAATAAGGCCTGATGCTGCTGTGGCTCCAAACTGTGGTCCCTGGCTTCCATTTCGCTGAAATGAAGGAACTGTCTGAGCTGGAATCGGAAATCCGCAAGGCCCCGATAATCCTGTGAGGCTAGACTCATGTTTCTTAATATATCGTATCACGATATAGTTGTCCAATGAACGCAGGTCGCTCCGAATATATAAAACGGGTATACTTGGGCCGCGCAAACGTGCTCGGCCAAAAAATGGAAAGATAGTGAGATCGGCTTTTCGGGAGGCTAGGTCATGAGTTTGTTTTCCCTCCGGGGTTCAAGAGCGTCGCGGCGTTCAGCCACTAGATTCTCGGCGCTGTCCGCTGCATTGCTCGCTTCATTCATCAGTCTGTCTGCTCAGCAGCCCGTGAGACATCTCAATCCAGTTATCGAAAAACTGGCCACGGGCAAGCCGTTCATCGGCTTTCAGACCGGCGATTTGTCTCTCGAAAATGCACGCACGCTGGCCCGCTCCGATATTGACTACGTTTATCTCGAGATGGAACACGGGCCCATGGACTTCGAGGGGATCAACCGCTTCACCGTCGGGATGATCGACAAAGCGGC
The DNA here is from genome assembly GCA_963699945.1 of Terriglobia bacterium. Lineage (GTDB taxonomy): Bacteria > Acidobacteriota > Terriglobia > Bryobacterales > Bryobacteraceae > Palsa-187. The sequence goes on along the minus strand of CAVOVW010000004.1, from coordinate 244,961 downwards.
CATTATCAAGAAAGGCAACCTGCAACCGAACGTCGCCGTGTTCGCGCGTTTTGCGCCTTACGGGCGGGAGAACGCCCAATGGTTCGTGAAACAGGCGCTCGATATCGGGCTGATGGGCGTGATCTTCAACGGCATCGACAATCCGGAACAGGCGTTGCTCGCTGTGCGCAACATGCGGTATCCACAAAAGCGAACATCAAAATATCCGGAGCCGCCAGGCTTACGTGGCTACGCCCCTGCGACAGCGCTCTGGTGGTGGGGCGTGCCGGCCGCCGAATACGAGAGCCGCGCAGACGTATGGCCGCTGAATCCCGACGGTGATCTGCTGGCCATCATGATGATTGAAACCACCGAAGGGTTGAAGAATGCCGATGCGATTGCTGCCGTGCCCGGAGTCGGCGCCATTTTTGTCGGCGCGGGCGGGGACCTGCATCAGTATCTGGGAGTCGAGGCGAATGCGCCGGAAGTCGAGCAGGCCTTTCAAACGATTTTGAAAGCTTGCCAGGCACACAACGTCGCCTGCGGCATTACGGCACTCAACGGGCGCGACGTTGCCAGGCGCCTCGCCGAGGGATGGAAAATGATTCGCACGAACGAAGCGGCACTGACCCAGTGGCGCTCCGCGTCCGCCGCGCGATAAGCGAGTGCAGCGCGTCGGAGATCTCTCTAAATACCACGTCGATCGCAGCTAGTATTTGAATTTCTGTCCACGATCCGCTTTCATCTTAAGCGCGCGACGCAACCTTTTTGCCGCCCAGCACTGTCGCGATCGGGAACAGGCGCTGACTCCCCGTGCGAGTATTCCCGAAGTTGTCCACGTAGTCGAATTTTCCTTCTCTTAAGTCCAGAACCGCGACGTCCGCCGGTGCGCCCACCTTCAAAGTGCCGCGACCCTGGAAAACCGGAAATACGTGGGCCGAAGTCGAAGTAGCGCGCGCGATCACTTGATCGAGCGACATGCCCAACAACAGGAACTTCGACATCACGTTCGGGAAATCGACCACCTGCGATGCGCGGCCCTCGGGAGTCCAATCGGTCGAGAAGGTGTCCGGCAGAAAACCGGCCTTCAGTACTTTTTCGGCGACGTCCCAGCGCAGGTGCCCGGTTCGACCGTTTCCCAAATCGAACCACACACCGCGGTGCCGCGCCTCCGTGACTTCCGGCAGAATGTGGCCGGCGTCATCAATAATGCTGTTCGGCGGCGGAGCAAACATATGCGTGACAACGTCGCCTCGTTTCAGCAGAGCCAGGAGCTTCGGCAGCGGCGTGATCGTTTGCCCCATGTGGATCATCACCGGCAGCTTGAAAGAGGACGCGACTTCCTGCGCGCGCCTCAGCACCTCGTAATCATTGGGACCAGCGACGTCCCGCGATAGCCTCGCCTTCACACCGGCGATCATGTCGCGATTCCGTGCGATCGCTTCCTTCGCGGCAGCGACGTCGGCGCGCTTGATGTCCATCGTGTCGCCTTCAGGTAGAATCCCGGCGCGTCCGATGTTAATCAGCACACGGGCCACTTGAGGAGCCGCCTTGGCCACTGCAATCGTCTCGTTGATGCGATCCGCACCTTGCGACCCGGCGTCGATCCATCCGGTGACCCCGTCAGCCAGACACAATTCCGGTGCCCCGCCCCCGCGTCCGGCATGCGTATGGATATCGATCAGCCCGGGCACCACCAGCTTGCCGTGAGCGTCGATCATCTCAGCGGAGTCGGCCAAAATATTGGCCTTCACGGCCGCGATGCGGCCATTCGCAATCGCCACATCCTGGATTGCATCCAGTTTCCGCGAAGGGTCAACGACGCGCCCGCCTTTGACGATTAGGTCGTATTTCGTGCCCGCGGCAGACAAATCGGAAATACGAGCGAATGCCGCGGCACCCGCAGTGGTGAAAATAAAGCGACGACGGTTCATGATGTTTCGGCCCCAGTCTCCGCCTGCCCGCCAATACACGATGAAAAGCGTGCAGCCGGTCCAAAGGTGAGTCTATCATCGCAAGGCCGCCGATGCGTGTCGCCGCGTCATCGCATGATAATATACCTAAGTTTGGTAAACCGCGCTGATCGCGTAAGATCGGCTTGCTCAGAGGCAAACAAATATGATGACGAAATCGACGAAAGCAGCGTTGCTTTTTACCCTGATGGCGGGGGCGGCATGGGCCCAGGTCAACTTGGGCGAACAGAAGCCCGAAGGCAGCCTGCCTTTCAAGATGACGACGGTGGCGAACTTTGAACTGCCCTGGCGGCTGGCTTTCCTGCCCGACGGGCGCATGCTGATCACCGAAAAGATCGGCCCCGTTTGGCTCGTATCTCAACAGGGCGAGAAGATTCAGGTAGCCGGCACGCCTCCGGTCTATTGGCAAGGCCAGAACGGCATGCTGGGTGTATTTCTCTCGCCCCATTACGCCGCCGACCAAAGCATTTATCTCACCTACGTCGAACCGGGCGATTACGGCGGCGGACTGGCGCTGGCTCGCGCGAAGCTCACCGCCACTGCTACCACGGCTAAGCTCGACAACTTTGAAGTGTTGTGGCGCCAATTGCCGAAAGGCAAGGGCGGCCAGGAAGGCGCGCAAATCGCGTTTTCGCCCGACGGCCAGTATTTGTTCCTGACGGTGGGCGACCGCCAGCGCATGACTCCGGCGCAGGATCCGGATCAGCCGGAAGGCAAGATCCTGCGCCTCACGCTAGACGGCAAGCCCGCCCCCGGCAACCCGAACTTCGGCAAAACCGGTGCTTCCACCATTCCCTTGATCGATCCGCCCACCGACACCGAAGCCGCCAAGACCGCCAAGATAGTCAGCACGTATCACTTTACCTCCGAAAATCTGACGCCCGCGGAAACCTGGTCCAGTGGCCACCGCACACCCTACGGCATGGCGTTTTCACCTACCGGCGAGTTGTGGGAGGTGGAGCACGGCCCCCGCGGCGGCGACGAACTAAACCTGATTGAGAAAGGCAAAAATTACGGCTGGCCGCTCGTTTCCTATTCGCAGAACTACAATGGTGTTCCCATTGCCAGTCCCGACACGCGTCCCGACCTGGCGAAGCCGGTGCTCTATTGGACGCCGGTAATCGCGCCGGGCAATCTGATGTTTTACACCGGAACAAAAACATTTCCCCAGTGGAACGGCAACGGCTTGGTCAGCGGCATGGCGACCAAAACGCTCAACCGCATTATTTTCGACGGCCACGGTGGCGCTAAATCCGCCGAACGCTGGGATGTGGGCCACCGCATCCGCGATGTGGAAGAAGGCCCCGACGGCTCGTTGTGGATGTTGGAAGACGCAAATCCCGGCGCCTTGTTCCATGTGACGCCGAAATAATCAGAGCGCGATAGTTAGAAAAAGGGCCGGAGCAATCCGGCCCTTTTCGCTTTTGGAAACGTGTCTAAGCGGGCCGATGCGCACGCAAGAACGAATGAACCTGGCGCACAGCCAGCGGAATTCGGTCCTTGGGTTCCTTCCACGGGAACATGGTCACCTCGGCCTTCGGCGCCAGCATCGCGCATTCCATAGCCACGGCGTACGGATGCGGCGGCACCTCATCCGGCATAACCAGGACCGGAGTCTGGCAGCTCCGCACGAAATCGCGTGTCACCGTGAAGACGAAGTCCGGATTGGTTTCGAACATGTTGACGACAAACTGGTCGGTCGTCTGCAGTGTGATCTCTGGCCGTTTAGGGATCAGCGTGGCGCCCCAGCCTTTCCAGAAGTTGCCCGAGTATTTGGGGTCGCGCATCTCAGGACGCCAGCCCACCGGCTGCGCCAGCACACCCGCGGTGATGCGGTTAGGCGCGCGTTTCAAGAGGTTCCAGATGAAGGGACCGCCAATGCAAAATCCCATCACCGCAAACTTGTCGATGCCCAGATGATCCATCAGGCCGATCTGATCGTCGGCATAAGATTCCCACGGCCGGTCCACCTCGACAGGGCCCGTGGATTGGCCGCTCGGCGCGTTGCGCAAATCCGCCGCAATGCAGCGATATTCTCCCTTAAACTCCTCCATCGGATTGAAGGGCGAATTGCCGCCAAAGAAGCCAATGCTTGAGTTAAGTCCGCCGCCCGGGATCAGCAACAGCGGGAAACCGGAACCGACCTCTTCATAGTAAATGCGGACGGGGCCTCGTTCGTAGAACTTGCCTGTTCCCGTCTTGGCCGGCTGCTGAGCAAATACTTGTGGCACGGCGGCCGATGCCGCAGCCGCAGCGCCCGCTGCGAGTATGGTGCGTCTGGTTGAACGCATATTCGAGGTCCTCCTTTTGATCCGTGAGTGCGAGAAGCATCATAACATGGCTTGTGTGTGCACTGAGGACCTGAGTCCTGGCATGCCATTTGCGGCAGCGCGCCTTTCCACTATAATCAAACGCCGTAGGGGGAATAAATCGATGTTGATAAATGTGTCGAGAAATATGTTGAGAACTGTTTCAGAAATTGCCTTGATCGCAGGGCTTGTCTGCCTGCCGGCCTGGGCCCAGGCGCCCACACCAGCCGACGCCGATAAGCAGGCTGCCCGCCTCGCGCAAGGATACGCTCCGGTTCCGCTGTGGGATCGAGGCGACGTCCGCGCCAGCCGCGTCGAAATCAAGCCGGGCGGCAATCGCGCCATCCATCAACACGACGACGTTAAGTTCCATCTGTTCATCCCGCTGTCGGGCACCATGCAGATCACCATCGGTTCCGATAAACCCGTGCCCGCGCCCGTGGGCCAAGCCTTTTATATCAAGGGCGGAACTCCTCACGGTTTTAAGAACCTCGGTTCCACGCCCGCAAGCGCCATGGAGATCTTCGTGAAAGATGGAGCCTCTACCGCCAGTCTGGACGCGCTCGGTGCACTGGTAGCCGGGTTGCGGACCGCGCCGCAGCAAGACGCGCGGCAAGCCCCACCTGTGAAGGTGGGGACTGAAATTCCTTATTGATGGGGGAGAGCGAACGCCAACAGCTGCGACGCACCGGTTGGGAAGCTGTCCGCTTCCGCACCCCCGATTATCTTTCTCGCATAGCCCTGCTAGAATGCTCGCAGGAGGAGCCATGATGAAGATCTTATTTGCTCCAACACTCGTCGTCCTTGCGCTGGTCTCGGCTGTGGTACCGCTATCCGCGCATCACTCATGGCCGGTCAGCTACAGCCGGCTCGTGACGGTGAAAGGCACGGTAACCCAGTTTGTCTGGGCCAATCCGCACCCCATGATGACTCTTGAAGTTCCAACCGCCGACGGCCAGAAGGAGAAGTGGACAGTCGGGGGCCCCGCTATTATCCGAATGGAGGCCAACGGTTGGACCAAGACAACGATCAAGCCTGGGGACACGATTACAGGCATCGGCTATCAGTTTGCCGACGGCCAGAAGGTCATAAGACTAGAGCGCGTTGTGCTGGATGACGGTAAAGAGATGCGCCTGTACGGCCACTAGGCAATTGGATCGCCTTTCACGCAGGCGCGAATTCAGCCGATTCCGGATCGCGAAGGTCCGCCGAGCAACTACTGTTTGACCAGCACGATCGGGGCATCCTGAGCACCTGCCACCTTATCAAAAAAATCGCGGACCTTGGCGTATTCCGCGATAGGAACCATCGTCGGGCGGACCTCCAGCGTTTGATCCATCACGGCCTCGCCGTCACGAACAGCCCACGAGACCTCGAGCGATCCATACGGCCCTTCGAGCTTTGCCGGCGCCGGTAGCTCATCAACCTTAAACCCTGCGGGAAGCTTCAGACGGATCGTTTCATGACGACGCTGAGCGTCAAGCTGCACGGGATTGGTCCGCTGGCGGGAACGAAAGTAATACTGGCCGCCGCTCGCCAGGATGCCCGGACGCACCACGAACAGGCGTCCCTGCATGCTCTGGCCGAAGCGCAGCGCGGTCAGGTCGAGTTTCACCGACATGCGGTTCTGCTCTTCGGACGTTTCGGTCGCGATGTTGGCAATGGTGGTGCCGCCTACAGCGCGCGTGAATCCGCGCTCGAAGACTTTCTTCAATTCGGCCGCGCCCGCAGTCTTTTCCACATAGCGAAGCCGCGTGGAGGATTGGCCGAAATACTGCCGTTCAATAGACGCTGCCAGGTTGCCCTCCGCGTCCACCGTCCCGCTCGCGGTGGATTCTACGCGTCGCGATTCCAGCGGAAGCTCCGGCATCTTCCGGAGCGCTCCTTTCGGGCCCGCGATGATCAGCGCATAGCTTCCCTGCTCCGACTGCGGCAGATCGCCCACCGGCGTGATGCGGTCGGTCGGATCGAAGATCAGAAGACGGCCGTCGCCGGCATCCTCCAGCACCGTAGCGAGCTTCACCGCGTCCGAAACTTCGATGCCGATGATGGCATGATTAAACTGGCGTGGCGAGGCCCACTCCGGCCGCACATAATTCCGATTGCCCGAAGTGATCGTCACCAGGTGTGACTGAATGCCCACGGATTTCAGAAGCGCGCGAAGCAAAGTCGCTTTGTCCTTACAATCGCCGTAATTGCGAGAAAGCGTATCGGCGGCGCTGCGCGGCGTGTAACCGCCCGCGCGCGTCAGATTCAGGTCCACCTCCACGTAGTTGGTCTGTTGAACGAAAGCCGCCAGCGCGCGAATCTTATCGAGCTCCGTCGCAGCATTCGCCGTCAGTTGCGCCGCCTTCGCGGCGATCGCCGACGTCACCTCGGCTGGTGGATCCACCAGCGGAGAGAGCCACGTGGACACGCTCGCCCAATCTTTCAATCCCTGGAGCCCGGCCCGGTTATCCGTCGGCGGAAAGAAGCTGACCACCAGGCGCGGCGCCAGCGCGGAAATCGAAGGGCTGTACTCTTCTTCTTCAATGTACGGCAGGTCCTTCAACTCCCACGTGTAAGTTGTACCGAAGACCTGCGGATCGATATTCGCGTGATTGAACAGCAGCCCCTTAGCCTCCCACGACGCGGGGAGTGTAACGGAGTAGCGAGACCACAGCGCCGGTTCGTGTCCCTGAAAAGCAAAGCTGTCCTGGGTGAAGATCGATCGCTCCTCCTCGGTGACTTCCCAGAAAAAAATGGAACCGGGAATATTGCAGCCGCACTCCAGCGCCTTGCCGCGATATTCGTCGAAGACTTCGCCGCCCGTCGGAGAGAAATCCGCGACGCGATTCTTCGCGATCGCGATGGGCTTCGCGCCGGGCAACAGTACCCAGCCTTGAAAGTCGCGAATGCGGCCGGCCTTGCCGTCGTAGTAACGCACGGCGGCCAGCTTTTCACCCGATTGCAGAAGCTTGATCGCTCCGCGCTCGCGCATCACGCGGCGGCCGTCCGGATCAATGGTGACAGCTTCTTCGTGAAACAGATGGACCGAGGTCACCTTCGTGGAATAGCCGGGAACCGGCGCCTCCGCGGTTTGGCGAACCCAATCGGGAATCGGGTCGGCGGCAAAGGCTGAGGTGGAGAAGAAGGCCGCGAAGAAAGCGATGCCGAGCAAAAACGCGCGACACATCGGCAAGCGGAGCCAGCAAAAAGAAGCCGTGGCCGTCATCATGCCTGTCCCCTAGTTTCCCTTGAGCGCAATCGTATGAGCGTCATTTGTTTGAACCAGGTCGAAGGCTTTTTTGAGACTCGGATAAGCGGACGGATCGAACGAGATCGCGGATTCGTTCCCAAAGACCAGCGTTCGAATGTAAGTGAGCTCGGGATGGTCACTCTTGGTTACCGACATTTTAATTTCATAGCGGCCGGGCTTTCCGAAGTTGAGGCTGCCGGGCGTATCGGCATTATCCAACGCGAAGCCTTCCGGCAGGCCGATGGTGATCGTGTCCGATTCCTTCCACGCGTACGGAAATTCGATAGGATGCACTCTCTGCGCGGCGCTGAACGGAGACACCTGGCCGCGCCGAAACGCGTTGGGCTGCATCAAAATGCGCTTACCGGTGACCTGCGCATAGCGCGGCGCATCGATGTGATAGTGGACCGTGGTGGCTTTCGCCGGGTCATCGACGCCATCCATCTCGATATTGGTAACGTCGGCGTCGGGAAACATTTTGGTGACGTTGTCGCGGAATTCCTCCACGCGCTTGTCCTTGGAATCCAGGCCGTATTCGCGCCTGAAATCCTCGGCGCGATGGCCGCTGTAAACTTCGGTGACGTCCCCCGTTAGAGAGCCGTCGCCTTCCAGTTGAAGCTTGGCGCTGCGCGTTTCGGCCGACGCGTCGGAGGGAGAAAACGGCAGATGCACGAAAGCGGGCATCTTGGAATCGCCTACCAGCGCCATCATGCCTTCTTCGCTCCAGGGCAGCATACCGGGAGCCACGTTCTTGTTCGCGACATCCACGATCTTCCACGCAGTACCGGACCGCAGCGCGACCCCTTCGTGATCCAGGAAATATCGATCCATCAGCTGCGGACTGAAAAGGACTTCTCCGCGATCGGCCACCAGCGCAGGCCGCACTTCAAAACCTGCCTGGGCGGCCAGTGCGGCGAAGACCGTATTAATTTCGCTCGGCATGCCCAGGCCGCTGCGCAAAATCTCCGTAGACGTCCGCTCGCGATCCTTCGGGAACTTTTGAAAGAAAGCCGCGCGCTCGGCGTTCGATACTTTGGAATCGTAAACGTTGCGTACGCTCATCCGTACAAAAGCGGCGAGCCCTTCGATGCGGCCGCCCTCGTCGGTAGCGGAACCAATCGCGTTGACGGCCGCGCCCTTGGTTTCCGCGTCGCTCTTAACCACTTCGCGGAACTTTTTGTAAATCTCCTTGCCTTGTTCGTCCCAGTATTTTGTCGGCTCCTTCGCTCCGCCGCTGCGGTAGTAAAGAAGAGCCCAGGGACGCACGTTGGCATCGCTGGGCGAATACGTTTCGCGCTGCTCCGCCGGAACATTCTCCACGTAGGTGGAGGCGTAGCCGTCGTTTTCCTGTTTGATCGGGCTGGTTTTGCAGTTGAACGGAGCGATGAACATCTCCTCGTTCACGACGAATCGACTGTCCAGCGGCTTCACGAAATAAGTCACGCGCCGGATGGGAAACTCGCGCTGAAACTCCAGGCGGACGTAGCGGAACCGATTATCGTCTTCGGTCTGTTTCCAGCGATATTCGAGGATAGCCCCTTTTTCGACGGCGGGCATCGCGAAGGAGACCACGCTCTCGCGCGCGGAGCCGACGCGTTCCAGCGTGCGTCGATAGACAGTCTTCGGATCCAGATCGACCACGGTGCCATCAGCCTTGATGGTATGGCCCGAAACATCGATAATCGTGCCCGGCGCGCGATAGGGCAAATCGATCGTCGCGGCCTTTTCCCTGCCGCGATCGTCGAAGATTTTCAGCCGAACGTAGTTGTAAAACACCCGCTGGAAAGAGCGATTGTCGCCCAGGAACTCGTCCACCACATGTACGCGCCACGCCAGGACTTCGGCGCCCGCATCCTTCTCCACAAGGGGCGCTGCCTGCTGGCGCTCGGCGTCGCTGACCGCGAGCCAGGCCTGGAAGTCGCTCGGGGCCAGCGTCCTTTGCTGGGCCGCGGCGAAACTCCCGAAGATACCGGCAGCGAGCATGGCAAAAACAACGGAGAAACGTCCGGAGCGCATGGGCATCGGGTGATTATAGACCACAAATTGCGGGCGAACAATCACCGCTCAGGTATAGAGGTTATAGTCCCCTACGAGTCGGACCTGATTAGTTTCTTGCAGAAAAGACGCGGGAGCGCGATTTAGACTGGGCTTGTGTGTGGTCAGTTGCCAGAAACAACAAGTCCGGCAAGAGCCTGGAGGCTGTCACCGGACTTATATATATCGTCGTTAAGGACAGCGGGGCGAAGCCCTACTTCTTTGCGCTGGGCGGCTGCAATTCTTTAGCCGGCTCCGGTTCGAAGGAACGGAAATGAGAATTGTCCGCAGGGACGCAGCGGTCTTCCACAATCCCAGCCCAGCCAGCAACCTTCGCGGCTTCTTTCGGAATCAGACCCCACACCTTGGTGCTGGAATGCCACGGCTTGGTGTAAGTAAGCGGATCGGTGAGCGTCATATCCAGCCGCAGCCGATTTCTGGTTGGGCGAGAGTAGCGCTCTTCCAAGCACCGCCTTCTCGCTGATCGGATAGCCGTACGCGTCCACCCATGCACGGTCGTCGAAGCCCACGGTGGTGACTACCAGCGTGTCGCCTTCCCACTTGCCCACCGAGTATCCGTTAAAGCGCGGCAGATAATCGTCAATGTTCGGCAGGGACCTTCCGTCCGTCCAGATTTCGCGGTTATCCCAGAACCATTCGAATCTCTCAATGATGATTTCCGGCGTCTGAACGATCTGCATCGGGGGATTGCCACCCGAAAAGGTCACCAGGCGGGTTAATCCCAGCGGCTCGCAGCGCTCTTCGGGATCGTTGGACAACGCCGACTGAACGGCCCGGCGATACCCGACGGGGATATCCGCATTGGCTAAAGCTTCTTTGCTTCCCGCAACGTATCCCTTCGTAGGATGATTCGCTTCGAACCTCTTTTTGCCCAGCGGGGTCATTTCCGGAACATCGCCGAAATACCCGTAGGAAGGCCGCGTATTGTCACGGCACTCCGGGCAAGGCGGTTGGCCGAATTGCGCCGACGGATTGCGCGCCCAGATCCCATTAAAGTCGTGCTTATCGTACGGACGGTCATCGTGGTCCGAGAGCGGGTACGTTTTATTTACGTCGTTCCCCTTCGCCAAGCCACGCCCGCCCTGCGCCAGCGAGCTCTGAACCAGCAAGAACGCGGGGACGATCGTGATGGCGACCGCCCTAGCGGCGTGCTTAAGGAAGCGAGCTGAAATTCTAACGTTTGTCATATCTCGGTCCTTAGTTATTGTTTTCGGGCCGTTCCATCTTGCGGTCTTCGTCCGTGGGCTGGTAGCCGTCCGGAACGCCGTCAAGATCCTTGGCCTTGATCTCCGTCTCTCTTTCGCTGCAAAGAAGTTCGCCCTTCTCGCTCTCCATTAATTCCACGATGCCCAGGTGGCCGCCGGCCAGCGACGTGCCGACGAACAGCTTCACTCTGGTTCCCGGCGCCAGCGACGCGAGGCAACGGCTCTTGGTCCAGCCCACGCGCGCGAGCCGCGACGGATTGTTGGATACTTCGGCTCCCCAGTGCTCTACTTTGCCGTTCTTGTCGGTCCGGGAGAACTTCACCGCGGGATGCGGATTGATATAGTCGAATTCTTCGATCGTGCCCCAAGTCGTCCACATGTGGTTCGTGTCGAAAGACAAACCTTGACCATGATGCGCCCAAAGCGAACTCGAGACTAAAAGCACACTACCAGCTAATAACAAAGATTTTGTGATGAGGCTACCCATGTTCAAGAGTCTACTCCGCATCGTTTTCGGTGTCAAACGGCATTTGTGGTCCACGCTTCGTCCGCAGGATCCCCTGCCTGTGCCGCGCGCATAGGCACGACAGGCCGCTAGACTGGTTCGGTCTGGTGGGCCCGTAACCCATGACGCCCCACGGGTGCCTTCATGGGTTGCCCGGATTCCTCTCTGCCGTTAAGATGTAAATTCTATGGAACACCGGAGCCGCTCAAGATTTAGGACGCCCGTGTTCGCTGTCTGCGGGGAAGTCTCTCGATGCTGATTCAAATCGTCGCCAGTCAACTGGTTTCCCCCGTACTGGAGTGCTTCCATATCGCCGGCTTCGCGTTAGCCATCGGAATGACCGCCCTGATCGACTTCAGACTCCTCGGTTTTGGCCTGCGGGATGAGACACCGGCAGAGATCGCCGCCAGCGGACTATCGTGGATGCTGGGCGGCCTGGTGGTCGCCGTGTTTTCAGGAATGCTGATATTCTCCACCGACCCGGACATGTACACCGGAAACTGGATATTCGGTGCCAAAATGGTGTGTCTGGTGCTGGCAATCGTTTTTAACTATACGATCCATCGAAAAGTGGTCTCAAAGGGTGGCTCGCCGGCAGTCAGGCGTACGGTGGCTGTGGCCTCGCTCACGCTCTGGCTATCGGTTGTTTTCGGCGGGATTTTCCTCGCGATTCTTCAGCACTAAATTTAAGGCCGTCTTTAATATAAGGTCCGAGTTAATAAAGGTCATCGATGTTTCTCTCTTTGGCGATTTGGATTCAGAATCTCCAGTTCTTCACCTATCTCCGCAGTTCCGGCGAAGTTTATCCGGCCATACTCGCCCTGCACCTCAGCGCGATTTCTCTTTTTGGCGCCATGATTGTCGCCACTGATCTACGCCTGCTGGGCTGGGCTTTCCGCGGCAGCTCCATCGCGGCCGTCGTCGATCAGTTGCGGATACCGAAACGAATTGGTTTCCTACTGGCTGCGACTTGCGGATTTCTGCTTTTCTGTTCCAAGGCCGAGGACTATTACTACAACCCGTTTTTCCAAATAAAAATGTCGTTGTTCATTCTCGTGGCCGTTCATGCGCTGGTCTTCCGGCCAACGGTTTATAACCACCCGGCCGCGCTCGATGGACCTCCCGGCGCACAAAAAAAAACTGGACCACCCTTGCGTGCCAAAGTCGCCGCATGCATCTCCCTCTTTCTGTGGATCTGCATTCTTTGCGCCGGCCGGTCAATTGGTTACGTTCCATCGCAGCCCGGGGAGTACAGGCACTACCGTTGATCGACGCCATTCCAACACCGCGTCATCCCGAATCCGGGTTTCGACCGGGTGAGGGATCTGCTTTTCGCCGATAACCACATCATCGCCCGATCGATTTCGTCCCGCGCTCAATCACTTCGCGCTTTCATCAGCCGCACTTCCCGCAACCGACGCCTTATCCTTTAGCCGAGTCCAGGCGCTCTTCCACCAGAGGGCAGGATCAACCAAGAGCGACTTCCCGGGTAAACTCGCAGCGGGTTTGCGTGTGGTGGAGATCGGACCGATCTAAAATGGTCCGCGGCCGGGCTGCGTTAACTCCGGACAGCGCCATCGTTCGCGGCAAACAACGGTCCCGAGCCCAACGGGTAATAAAAGGCCTTGCGCCAGACGAGCATACTGGCGGTGCGTCATTCACCTAAAACGATGGCCTCTCCGCCGGAGAGTCAAAGCGGCTCGGGGGCGCCCCCTAAATGATCAACAGAACCGCGAATGTCAATGAGCGGGCAAAAAGAGGCGCAGAACCGCGAATGCAAACGAGCGGCTTTGTCGTCCAGTGTTCTTTGAAATGAAAACGGCTATTACTTTGGGTTTTGAAGTTTCTTAACGGCCGGTGCCGGTTTCGCGAACCGCGCCGGATCGATCGCAACGTTCGGCTGAATCTCGTTCAACAGGATGTCGTGTTGACCGTCGGTCCACGTGATCACAATGTGATACGGCAGTTTGACGCCGGCGACATCGCGGTAATCCGTGTAGTCCTCCTGCGTGGGAACCATGCCGATGGGAGTGTCCGAGTACCGGACCTGGCGAGTGAGCAATCCGGTCTTGTCGTCGAAATAGAGTTTCACGCGTGTCTTCGCGGCGCCTGTTCCCTGGATGATGTTTACCAATTTGTCGTCGATGGTTGTCGGCGGAAAGCCCGTCTTCCAATCGGTGAGCGCCTGTTTGATGCTGCCGGGGAATGCAAGCATGGCATCCAACCTCGCCCCGTCTATTTCCGCACCGGGCGTCATCGGCATCAGCGGCAAGGGGCGATCCAGTGCGGCAAACCAGCCCTCGGTGCCATTGAACACCACCGATGAATCCCCGATTTGCGTATGCAGAACCATGACGCTTTGCGCGGGAGCCTTCGCATAAATTTCAACGGGAACCTTCACGTGGTAGGTGTCAAAACCTTCGATGGTCCCCTTCGCTACCCAACTGGTAAGCGCCGCCAGGCTTTGTGCGCTTCCCGCCGCTTTTATGTGTTTATCCAGCACCTGTTCGGCAGTCGGCAATTTCGGCGCGTCGGGAACAATCTCGATGGCGTTCGGATCGTCCGGAGCAACAGTATACTGTGCAGCCAGGCTCGGAATCAGCTCGGGGGCCTGCGTGCCGCGGTGGCAGGACCAGCACGTCAGCATGCGCCGGCCTCCGAATTTCTCCTTGTTAATCGAGTCGACCATGCGAATCATGCCGCGAGCGATTCTTTTTCGCGGAACATCATCCGCGAATCGGCTCCAGTCCTGAAGAGCTTGCGGCACGTGGCAGCCCGTGCAGTTTAGCCCGATCGAGGCAGCAAAAAAGCCCATGGTATCCATGAATTCGTCCACGGGGATCCCTTTCAGGACCTGCACATTTTTGAAAACGTCCTCAACCATGATCTGCTTTTCGGCCGGCGCGGTCTGCGCTACCGCCGGCATCATTGTAAGCAAACACGCCAAGACTCCGCCCAGCGTCAGAGAAGGCTTATGAGTTCGTAACTTCACATTTATCTCCGTCGATCAAATTTCAATATGACACTAAATTTTACGACGTCCGGGTGCGTTTCACAAATGCATCTTTTGGCCGTTTGATAGCTTGACCGAGCTGGACGAAGCGCGATAAGTGCAACACGCCAGAGACTTTGAACCCTCAGGGAATTTGGTGCGGATGAGAGGACTTGAACCTCCACGGGATTACTCCCGCTGCCACCTCAAGGCAGTGCGTCTGCCAATTCCGCCACATCCGCACACCACGCGCTAGCTTTCTGGAATTCGAAAACTAGCAAACCCATCGATTCAAAGATCTAAGGCAGAGTCACATCCAAGATCACACCAGACTAGGGCGTCTGCCGATTCCGCTACTTCTGCAGGTCGAAACTCAATTACTTTTTCGTGGGGGCCGGAGTTGGCGCTGCAGCCGGAGCCGGTACCGGAATCGTCTGCGTTTGTCCACCTGCCGCGGCCGGCGGCGCGCTCTTCTGCTGCACCGGACTGGTCTTCACGGTTTTGTCAAAAATCGTCGGGCCGGCCTTGCCATTGCGGGTCGAGATAATCGACAACGTCAGCGACGTCAGCATGAATAGCGCCGCCGCACCGGTCGTCGCCTTTGACAGGACGGTGGCCGAACCGCGCGGCCCAAAAACCGTCTGCGATCCCATGCCGCCGAACGCGCCCGCCAGGTCGGCGGCCTTTCCGCTCTGCAGCAGGACAACGATGGCCAGAAACAGGCACACCACCACGTGAATAATTGTGAGAAGGATAACCATAAAGCGCCCCAGTAAAGGGAATCCTCGTCTATGGTAGCACGGCGGCCCCGTCCAATCCTTGCCGACAATCGCCCGGCGGCGGCGCCCACTCATCGCTCGTCTCTTATTGAAAGCGGCGTTTCTCAATTCGTTCTCTTGCGAAGTGACCTAAATGCTACGATGAAACCCGGACATGATTTTCGCCTATCCGCTCCTGTGGGTAGCCGGAGCGATAGCCGGCTTGTTGTATGCCCAGGCCCGCGGCATTCCGCTGCATCTGGCCGCTCTTGCTTTGCCCGCGCTGCTGGCCGAAGTGTCTTTCTATTACACGCTGGGGTCGGAGCGCGCCCGCGCTCGATTGGAAAAACTTCCGCCCTTCAGCCTGGCGCTGGGACTCACAGCCGCTGCCGTAGTTCCTTACATTCTGGCTTCGCTCGCGTTCGGCTCCTTTCGCTGGCAGTCGCTGGCGATCCTGGCCGCGCTTGCTGCAGGAGCTTCGTTCTGGTATGTCATCTTCCCGCATCGCGCGTGGACCGATATCGTTTTCCTGATCGCGATGGCCGCAGTCTGGCTGACCAAAGTGATCCCGCATCAATATGTGAATCCCGATCCGAAAATCCCGCTGGTGGTGCTCGCGCAACTGATGTGGTTTCGCACCGGATTATTCTCGATGATTAGCGTGCGGCACGCGCGCAACATCGGATTCGGATTCTGGCCGGCGCCTTCCGAGTGGCGAATTGGAGCCATGTACTTCGCGGCTCTACTTCCGATCGCGGCCGTGGCCGGCTGGGCGCTGGGATTTGCGCGCCCGCACTTGCGCTATCGAGGTTGGGGTGCGTTGCCGCTCGCGACCATCGCGACATTTTTCGGCGTGTTATGGGTTCTGGCGCTGGCCGAAGAGTTTTTCTTTCGCGGATTGCTGCAGCGTTGGTTGGAGGAATGGCTGCACCGCGAATGGGTCGCGTTGCTCCTGGCATCGGCCATCTTCGGCTCCGTGCATTTGTGGTACGCGTCGTTCCCCAACTGGAAATTCGCGCTTCTCGCCGGGATCGCAGGAATTTTCTATGGCCTGGCATTCCGACAGGCTCGCAGTATTCGCGCCTCCATGGTCACACACGCACTCACCGTAACCACCTGGCGGATTTTCTTTTCCTGAAGTCTTTTCTTTAAATCGGGATTAGCGAGTGCTGGGCGGACGCTGATACTTAGCGTTGATGTACTTCGCCGGCTTCTTCCAGCGCGCCCTGCGTGTTGTCCTTGGTGCGCAGCGCCTGGCGATATTCGTTCACCGCGCGATCGCGCTGATCGGTGATATCGAAAATCTTGCCCAGGTTGATGTGCGCCCAGACCTCGGTCCACTTCGGATCCAGATCGCCGTTGAGCACTTCGCGAAACTCGTTCGCCGCCGACTGATAGTTGTTCTGCAGGAAGAACAGCTCCGCCACGCGATAATGCGCCAGCGAGCTGTTGCGCTTCACGTCGATCGCTTTCTGATATTCCTTCAGCGCTTCCGAAAATTCGCTCACTTCGGCAAACTGCTCCCCGCGCCGGATCGCCACCGCCACGCGCATGGGATCGTCGAAGCGCAGCACCTGCGCCTTGGGATCGAGCGTCACGGTCTTCGGCTTGCCGAACGTTTCCATCGCGAATTCCGAAGACGTGCCCACCACCTCAATCGTCTTCTCCTCCGGATTGCCTTCCGTCTCGACGTGCAGCATCACCGGCATGCGGAAAGTGTCCAGATCCTGCGCGATCTTGCCCATCACGCGGAAACCCTTCTGCGTGCGGAAGACCGTGTACTCCATCTTGAATTCCGGCGCGCCGCTCGATTCAATCCACTGCACGAAAGAACCCCTGCAGGCTCTGCCCCGCGAACTCTTCGGCCAGCTTTGCGGAAATCGTCGGTGTTGAGCGCTCTTCCAGGCGAACCGCTCCGGCAAGCGCCTTCAGGATCTTGTTGAAATTTTCGTCGCCCATGATGCCGCGCAGCATGTTCAAAACCGCCGCGCCCTTGCTCGCCGTCGCTGCCCAGAATTCCGGCGAATAATCCTCCAGCCGCGCCGACTGAATCAGCGGCGGCTGATCCACGGTCAGCGCCTCGACGTAGGTATCGTGGATCTCGCCGATCGAGCGCGCTGGCCCCGTTCACGTGCTCCAGATACAGGATCTCGGAGTAGCGCGCCAGGCCGTTCTCGATCCACATGTGATTGCGCGTGGCCGGCGAAACCAGCGTCCCCCACCACTGCCGCGCCACCTCGTTCGCCACCAGCCTCATGTTCACCTGTCTGCCCATCGCCTTGGGCGCGAGGAAAATGATCCCGGGCGCCGCATAGCCGTTGGGCGCGCCCGCCTCCGTTTCCACCACCGTCAGATTCTTGCGTGTACGGCAGCCCGAACAGGTCCGTGAAATACACCATGGCCCTGGCGATCTCCTCGCCGTAAGCCTGCGCCATCGCCGCGCGCTTGCCGCAGATAAAACGTGGTTGTCACGCCGTCGGCGGAAACCGTCTTCGGCTCGCCCCTGCACCACCGCGATGCTGCCCGGGAAAAGACGCTTGCATGAACTGATAGCGCTCCGTGCGCATGCCCGCGGGCGCATTCGCATCCACCACACCGTTGCCGCTCGCCACCACGTGATATCCGTCCGGCACCGTCACCTTGAAATCCGAAGCAAAGCGATCCGACCGTGTAATCGTTCACCGGGAACCAGCGCGCCGGATACATCAGGTACGCCACATCCGGAGTGATCGCCGCGAATTTGATCCCGAATACCGGCGAGTCTTCCTGCCCCGTCAGCTTCCCCGTATAGACAAACGTCAGTTCGTGGCCGGTTGCCCCGCTCGGCAGCGGCTGCGGCAGGCTCAGCCGCACGCTCATGTCTTCCCGATAACGCGACGCCGTGATCTGCCGCCCTTCCACATCCGTCACGCGCGTTCAGATCGAGCGCGTTATTCAGTTCGAAAGTAAGGTTCGAAGTGTTATCCATCGGAATGAAAGTCACCTTCGCCGTCGCCGAGATCGTCTGCGCCGCGGGATTGATCTGCGCATCGAGCGCCTAGCTCCGCACGTCGATGCGCTGCGGCGCGCCTGTGCCCCCCGGCGTTCCTGCGGGCGCTGGCGGGAATCACCACGAGCATCGCGAGCGTCACCGTCGGCAGCAGCCAGAACGTATGCACGCGCCGCGTCGTCTTTGTAAGCGGGATTATAAGCGGGCGCGGCAATCGCGCCCGGGCCCCTTTCGGTTTCCCCGGTCGCCTTTCGTTTTGATGGAACCGATTTTCGTTTCGCTCGAACCGACTCATGACCTGTTCTCTCCGGGCCTACTTACCTTTGCCGTCCGTCCCAGGCATCACTACACGCGTCATCGCCATCTCTATATACGCTGCCGACGCTTCCATCGGATCCACGTCACTCGCCAACTTCGCGGCGACCTCAGCCAAGTCCCGGCGCATCGCCTGTCGCGCTTGATGGTCGTCCAACAAGCGCATCGCCTCGCTGGCAATCGCCTCCGCCGTCATATCTCTCTGGATCAGCTCGGCAGCAACCTTCCGCCCCGCTACCAGATTGACCATGGACAGGAATGGAGCCTTCACCATCCACCGCCCTAGTATCCAACTTAACGCGTTTACACGATAAAAGGTCACCATGGGGGTGCCGCACAGCGCCGCCTCTATCGTCACGGTACCGCTAGCCGCCAGCGCCACCTCCGCCTGCGCAAGGCAATCCCAAGTATGTCCTTCTATCACTTGGATGGCCGCGGCGCGCGCTGGTTCCCAAAAATTTGTGCTGGGCCCATTAATCCCGCCGGCAGAGCCAGTATAAATCTGAGTGGGGGGGCACTCTCGCGCTCCGATCTCACGCGCTCCACTCCCAGGAATCGTGCTGTGATAAGCCGCACGGTCTCTATAAGGTATGGCATGTGCCGCGCGACTTCGCCATGGCGGCTGCCGGGGAGCAGGACCACCATACGATCGCTTTCGGCGAACCCGAACCTGGCGCGAAACTCGGCCCGCGTCATCGACGGCTTGACGATCCGCGCCAAGGGGTGCCCGATGAACGTCGCCTTCACACCGCGATCTCGAAAAAATTTCTCCTCGAACGGAAAAATACATAGGAGGCGCTGAATGACGCGGCCATCATTTTTGTACGGCCGCTGCGCCAGGCCCATGCCTGCGGAGCGATCAGATAGACCACGGGAATGCCGCGCGCGTGAAGCTTTTTGGCTAACCGCAGGTGAAAATCCGGCGAATCGGTGAGCACCGCGACATCGGGCTTTTCGCGATCCGCCGCGCGAATCAGCTTGCGAAATTCGCCATAAATCCGGGGAATGTGCGCGACTACCTCGACGATGCCGACCACGGCGAGCGATCGCTGATCGACCACCGCGCGCACGCCAGCTGCCTGCATCCGCGGCCCCGCGCAGCCGAAAAATTCGGCGTCGGGATGTTTGCGCTTGAGCGCTTCTACAACGCGCGAAGCATAAAGGTCGCCCGAGGCTTCGCCCGCCGAGATCAGGATGCGCACAGATTTAGTCTAGCGGGGCGCCTGCTGCTGGCGTTCCTCTTCGGCTTTCACGCGTTTGAGGCGGGAAAGGATCTCTGCCTTTTCCGAGGAAAGCACCGACGCGCTGTCGTCGCTCGCGTATTTGAGCAGGGTCATGTAGCGATCGTCGAGTTCATATGTGAAGAACTCCGGGTCGAGTCCCTCTTTTAGCAAGTAGGCCGAAACAATGAAGCGATGATCGCTAAAATGACCTTCTTCATAGCCCCATACAAAGTTTGCGGTTACAAGGATCGGCGATGGAGAGATCGTACGCTCATTCCAAAACGCGTGTCCGCTGATTTCACTTAGGGAAATCTCAGGCAGCAAATCCCGCACGTGCCCATCGGGCGTGGGCTGCAGAAGACCCAGGCAGACAATACTGCCGCTGCCCCCGGCCGTTCCCCACGCTTTGAAAAAGAGAGCCTGCGGTGCCCGTCCGATGCTAATTATGGATAGTTCCGAATCAAGCGCGCACGGATAGGCGTCGTTTCTGGGACGCCAGCACCGGCCGTACGGCTTCGTGACGTCCAAACAGACCGCGGCGGGTTCCTCGGCGAAGCCGTTCACATCTTTCCTGGGTTCAACCAGGATGACCTTGTGACCGTCAAACTCAATGACCGACTGCTTCGGCTCGCTTTGCCCGAAAAGCCCGCAGGCTGCCAGCGTGAGCACAAAGAGACGATCTGTCATACATCCCTAAGCGCTGATCGCAAATAATTCCGCAATCGGCATCTCTACATGGCCGTCCTTCGTCCGCAACACTCCATCGAGAGCTTCGAAATGCCCTTCGCGCGTAACCGACCATCCGCGCCCCGTTGAAGGATCAAGCACCCAAAGGTTCGGCACTCCCATGGCGAGGTAATCATCGAAGCGCTCCTGCAGGCGCGGGAATGAGTCCTCAGGCGAAAGGATTTCAATGCAAATATACGGCGGAACAGTGAAGATTTGCTCGTCCGGCTCTGGCAGGCGCACTACGCATACGTCCGGTATGCGATATCTCCGTTGACTAACTTGAATTCTTTGCTCGACGAACGCCGAGAGACGAAGCTCCTGACGGCGGTTGCGGAAAAAGGCAAACACCTCTCCCTGCAGCTTGCTGTGATCTTTTTGACCCACGTTGCGTTCCACGAGCACACCATCCACGTAGTCGCAATCGGGACGGTAGGACGTCGTCAGATATTCCTGCAGGCTGACGAGCGCGGCGGTGCTCATGCACTTAGTGTATCCGCAGCCCTTAGCGGCTGCAATCGTGGAGTCCGTAATTATGAAGGGCTTAGAACGCGTGCGCGTTCTTGATGCCATTCGATTCCAACACGACAGCCATCTTCTCCAGCGCGGCCTTGTGGATCTGCGATACGCGGCTTTCGTTGATGCCGAGGATGTTGCCGATTTCCTTCATCGTCATTTCGCCCGTGTAATACAGCGAAACAACCTTCTGATAACGCTCCGGCAGGGTCTGCATCGCGACGCCCAGCACGCTGCGCAGTTGCTCGCGCGCGCAGATGGAGTCGGGCTGGGTTTCGGGTTTGCTGGGGAAATCGGGAGCCGGGAGCTCTTCGCTATCGTTAGAGCGCGTGGACGCCGAGATCAGCCCGACGTTGCGGAGATCCAGCATCATGCTGCGCCAGCGTTCCTGATCGATACCCAGGCGCGCGGCGATTTCGAGTTCCGTCGGATTGCGCTTCAGTTCGGCAGCGAGATCGCGCGTAGCGGCTTCCACCTGTTTGTGGCGGCGGCGCATATCGCGCGAGGCCCAATCCAACTGGCGCAGGCTATCGAGAATCGCGCCCTTGATGCGATGCTTGGCGTAGCTTGAAAAAGCCACCTGCTTTTCGGGATTGTACTTGTTGGCCGCGTCGAACAGACCCAGCACGCCGGAGTGGATCAGGTCGTCCATATCCACGTGAACCGGGAGATTTTCATGCACGCGAACCGCGATCGCCTTGACCAGCGGCAGATGTTCCAGCACCACGCGATCGCGCAGCGCCATTTGCGCTTCGCGAGCGGCCGCGGCCTTAGCCTCAGCATCTTCCACGCGAGTAGCCCGCGCGCCGTCGATTGGTAGTACACTGCCGCGCGGTGTGCGCGCGACCGTGCTGATCCCCATCGGTTTTGAGGGAACCCTCCGCCTGCGCTTATCAACGAAGCCGATTTGAGCGGGGGCAACGGCGGCACCCGCGGCAACGGCATTCACTCGTAAAGCGTTGGTCTTTAGTTTCCTCATCACGATGTTTATCGGTCCTCCGAAGCCCTGGTAAGAGCAACCGCCCAGCCACTCAAAAATGCCCCTGTCCGAAACGCGGACACATCCCTGGACCGCGCCGCAAAACGATGGCTAAGTGATTGACAATAAGAGTTAAAAATAAATGGGAACGATGCCCGGCCGCAGGCTTTCGCCTTAGACAGAGTGCCGCCACGCAACAGCGATGTTTCGTTTTGGAACCGGCTCGTCACTGTGATTTCCAAGATGGAACAAATCCTGGCTCTCCTGACCCCACCGAGACCAGGAAGTGGAAGGATCTATTCCAGTTCAGTACGAGCTTAATGGTTAGTCTGGGCCTTAGTATCTCGGCTGATCACCTTAAGGAGGGGATAAAACCCTCTCACTGCGGGCCTTACGCTATCTTAGTCAGCTCGGTCTTTTAGTACTGCCAGCCAAGTCTTGAAAGCGAACAGTCCCAAAATGAGAAGGGTAGCGCCGAGAATCTTACCGGTGAGAGTAAGTCCCGCCAGGATGGCCAGGACCGCGTAGATCAGCATCGCGTGGCGAAAACGAAGATTCATCGGACTCAGTGAACCGCGGCTTGATTATATCCAAACGCGAGCTGAAGCCGGATTTCTTCGCCCGTGAAATTGTTGGGCAGAGGCGGTAGAACCGAAGCGCTGATGCCGGCGACCGCCGCGCGATCGAGCGCCGCGGTGCCTGACGATTCCGCAATCACCAGTTTCGGTATATGGCCGCGCTTATCGATGATGAATTGCACCAGGACGCGGCCCTTGCGTCCCAAACGCGCGCTTTCGGGAATGACCGCCAGCCAGTTGGATCGAACGGCGGTCAGCACTTGCACCAGGTAAGGCTTGAAGTCGACGCCCTTAGGATCGCTCAAGAGCTGCAGGTTGCTGCGCGCGGGCCCGGGCACGGAGGGCAGATTCGGACTGAGGCGCGGCGTTCTCCACATCGCCCACCGAGACACCTGCCGATCCCGGCGGCCGGATCGAAGAGCTCAGGGCGTTTTCTGCCGCCGCGCGCGGGTCCGGGATCTTGGAGGAAGGCTGGTAATAGTCGGACGACCGTGGCGTAGGCCCTCCCGCGCCGATGTTCTCAAAGGCCAGCTTCTGCTTCTCGGGAGGCGGGGGTCCCACCTGCAGGCGTCCTATCGGAGGAGGAGGCGCGACCGCCACTTCAGTTTCAATCCTGGTCTGCTCCACCTTGGGCGGTTCCGGTATCACCGCGGGCGCAGGCACTGGAATGCGAGCAGGCACCGGAGCACGGAACCGCGGCACTTGGGGCACCCGTGCCGGCGCCGCCGCGCTGCGGACGTCCAGCGTATGCGTAACCAAGCCCTTGTTGGGATCGCGCTGCGTGAGATCCGCCGGAATGTAGAGGGGCACAACTTTCCGGTAATAGAAGGCGTCCCGAGGATTGTCAGATACAACGGCCTCCGGCGCCAGGATCACCGCCGAGATCATCACAACGTGAGCCAGCAGCGACCCTATAACCGCGGCCGTGACCCGGCGCGGCGAGAAAGGCTCGCGCCATTCTGGCAGCAGATTCAGATCCTGGTCATCGGGAGGCATCGTTCACGCAGTGTTCAATTTAAGGACGTCCGTAGCGTGGGCAAAGTTGCCCAGTGTCCTGCGCTGGCGTCACTCATTGCGATCCGCAGCTTGTCCTTTCTCCTCAGCCTTGTTCATGGGCGGCTTTTTTAATCAGCTTCGCCTGCAGCGCGCAGCGTTGCGGCCACTAGCAGAGCGTGTTCCTCAATCCGGTCCAGAATCGCCTGCGCAACCTCCAGCGCCGCTAAGCCCTGCTCGCCAGTCACCACGGGGGCGCGGCGCGTGGCGACGCTTTCGAAGAAGCTCTCCAGCTCCAGTTTGAGTGGCTCTGCTTTTTGGCCCGTGGGTTGGCCAGGGAGTTGGCCCGTGGGCGCATTCGTGAGCGGAGCGAAATCGATAGCCATAGGCGGCTTCACCCGGAAGCGCACGGCCTCCTGCCGGCTGTAATCGAGCGAGATATATTCGTGCGGCTGAAAGAGCCGCAGCTTGCGGACACGCTCGGTGGAGACGCGGCTGGCCGTCAGGTTCGCGATGCAGCCGCGAGGCAAACTGCAGACGGACGTTTGCGATATCCACCTTCTGCGACAGGATGCGGATTCCGGCCGCCTGTATTTCCTGCGGCGTTTGTCCTGTGAGTGCCAGCACAATATCAATATCGTGGATCATGAGGTCGAGCACCACGTCCACGTCCAGGCTGCGCGGGCTGAACTCGCTGAGCCGGTGAATTTCGAAAAACAGTGGCGTCTTGATCGCCTTCGCGAGCGCCATCACCGCAGGATTGAAACGCTCCAAGTGGCCCACTTGCAGAATCCGTCCGGTCCGCTTCGCGGTGGCGACCAGTTCTCGAGCCGCGGCGGGCGAATCCGCGATGGGCTTCTCGATCAGAACGTCGATCCCCTTCTCCATCAGGCTGCACCCGAGTTCCGCATGCGACACCGTCGGCGTGGCGACCACGGCCGCGTCGGCATGGTCCGCCACTTCGTCGATGCTCGAAAATCGGCGGCAGTTGTTCGCGATCGCCGCAGCCTCGGCCCGGGAGGGGTCAGAATCCAGCACGCCCGCCAGTTCGGCGTTTTCGGATTGATGGATCACCCGGAGATGGTTGCGCCCGAACGAACCAGCTCCTATAACGGCAACTCGCGGTTTCACTCTTTGTGACCTTACCTTATCGAACCTAATCTCTTCTTTTCTTCGCGCTGGGCTTGTACCACCGGACTACTGATGCACCAAGCGGACACCTGATCCACCGATCTACCGGCGTGCTTCTTTGAAAAGCGACAAGAGCGGATGCTTCGTGCGGACTTCCATCAGTTTAAACGCCAGCTCGCGGTCATCGGTCGCCGAGGGGGGAAGCGCGTCGCATTCCACTTGCACGCGGAACACTTCGAGCGTGGGCCGAGGGAACGGCAAATCGATCGTAAAAGCGCCGCTCGAAACCGGCATCTCCGCCTGGGCATGCTCCGTGACGATGCGCAACATTGCTTGATGATTCTGCGCTTGATGATTCTGCGCTTGATGATTCTGCGCTTGACGATGGGTGGCCTTAGGAGCTTGATCCGGCCGCCATCCGCGCAAGCGCAATCCTTCAACCTTCGCGATGGGACGAATCTCCCATTCGGCTCGGGATGCCACCCACAAATCGCCGTACACGCCGCCCATCGTTTGCGTCTGAATGGCGTAGGCCGTCAATGGCACGCGGACAAACTGCCGGTCATGCTGCAGCGCTTCGAGCAAGGAGTCGCGCTCGCGTGCAACTTCCTGATAGGTGGTTTCGAGTTCCTGATCGCGGCCGCCGCTTTCCCTGACTAAGAGCTCGCCAGTCAAGCGGCGCACCTCAGCTTCAAGGCCCGCAATAGCGGCTTTCGTATCGGCGGTGAGCTTGTCATACTGCTCCATCATGATCCGGATGTCGCGATTCTTTCCGTCGATCTCTCGATTCTTGTCGAGCTCCATCTTGTGATATTGCTCGGTCCAAATATCCCTGAGCCACAACTGACGTTTTAGGTCGGCCACATCCTCAACGGTGAGCGTGAGTCCTTCGCGATAGCGCTGCGGCAAGGGCCGTTGCACGTAAAACGTCCCATGCACGGGGGCAAGTTCTTCGGCCGGACGCGTGGTTGTATATAAGTAAATGGAAATAGATTTCCGCGTTACGTCCCGCTGCTCGGGAGGCAGGTTGAGCCGCGGGAACCCGTGCCAGGAAATCTCGTTGGTTTCGAACAGTACGCAGCGATTGAAAATGGGATCGAACGCGCGAATCTGATTCGTCTCAGGTTTGCGTGGGTTGGAATGGATCTCGATGGCGCCGCCCCATTCGCTCTGCCAGCCTTTGTTCAAGTACACAATCACGTTCAGCCGGCGATGCAGGTGTTGCGCTTCGTCGTAATTAAAATCGACGTGCGGATCGAGTTCCTGCCCGTGTAGATTCTCGTGGGTGCCGCCGCCGTACATGCGCGGATCGAGAATTAGATCGGGGACGCCGGTGATCCGGCTCATCAGGTCCAAAAACGGCTGACTGCCAATGGTTTCATAGAGTTCGCGATATGCCGGACTAATTTCGCGGATGCGCGTATTCACGGCCTTGCCGGCAACCTCGCCCATTTCATTGCGCGCAAGCTCGGGATCGAAACGCGGAAACTCCGCCAGCAGGCGCTCTGCGAACTCGGGGTCGAAAAAGTCGTCTATCGCAAGGTGTTTAAAGGGCTGCGCGTGGATGAACTGGTCGCGAAAGCGGTCCGCGCTGCGGGTAACCGAAGCGGAGACCGGCGGAACGCGCAGTGGCGGATGGCGACGACGGAGCGGGCTGCGGCATGCGTCCCGGTGGATACCTCAGACTTAAGGATACTCTATTGGAATCAACAACAACCGCCGAATTCCTAGGGAGTGTTCTTAGTCCCTATGGAACTGCGGCGTAGACGGTTCGCGGTAGGCTTGCTATGCACCTTCTGCATATTAATCCAGACCGCCGAGGCGCAGCGCTATAACTTCAAATTCTATGGAGAAGATGAAGGGCTGCAGAACTTATCCGTGCAGGCGATTTTGCAGGATCGCGAAGGCTTCCTGTGGACGGGGACGCAAAACGGGTTGTATCGTTACGACGGCAGCCGCTTCACGGTTTTTACGAAGACCGAAGGCCTTCCCGGAACGCGTATCGAGTCGCTGTACGAGGCGGTGGACGGAACGCTGTGGGTGAGCACCGACGCGGGGCTCGCAAGGCGCGCGGGGCAGCGCTTTGAAGCGGCATCGTCGCCCTTGACGCGCGGCGTCACCGGGCGCGAAGGCATCGCATCCGATCGCGATGGCCGATTGTATTTGGCTACCACGCAGGGCCTGGTAGTGGGAACACCGGACGGAACAGCGGCTTCGAAGGAGGTGGCGAAGGGAATGGCGTTCGCCCTGGAGCCGCGACCCGCGCGCGTCGCGAGCGACAGCACCTTCAGCGTCTACACCAGCCAATCCGGAGCTATCCTCTACGGCTGCGGCAGCAGCATCTGCATTCTGGAACGCGGGCAAGCGCGCGAGATCGGCACGGAGCAAGGCCTGCCGCCGGATCGGTGGGACGCGATTCTAGGCGACGTGGACGGCAACCTGTGGGTGCGAAGCGCGACACGTCTGTACAAAAAGGCGGCCGACCGCGATAAGTTCGAATTGCGCCCGGGCGTGCCGGAATCCACGAATACTTATCCGACACTCGCGCTGGATCCCGCAGGCAGACTTCTGGTTCCGACGTTTCGCGGATTAGCGCGCCCGCTCGCCGTGTCCGGCGAAAACGCCGGCACGCACAACGACGGATGGGAAGTCGTCGACGCCGACATGGGTCTGACGACCAATGACATTTCAGCCGTGTTGCAGGATCGCGAAGGGTCTATCTGGATTGGACTGCTGGGCTCGGGCCTGGCGCGATGGCTTGGCTATAACGAATGGCAAAGCTGGACAACATCGGAAGGACTGAGCCGGGCGTCCATCTGGGCTGTGACGCGCGATGCCGCCGGCCGCGTGTGGGCGGGCACGCAATTCGGCTTGAACGTCACAACGGACACTGCCAGCAATTCCGGCAACGGACTGAGCGCCGGCGCCGCACGAGAAGGTTCGCTCATCCGGTGGCGGCAGTTTCCGCTGCCGGGCCTGGAAATGGTGCGAGCGTTGGCGCCCAATCCGGACGGCTCTCTGTGGATCGGTGGCAAGACGGGCGGCCTGCGGCAGTTGAATCCGGTCACGGCTCAGGCCCGCATGCTGAGCTCCGCCGAAGGGCTGCCGTCCGATGGTATCCGCTCGGTGATGGTCGATAGGACCCAGCGGGTGTGGGTGGCCGCGCAGGGAGGCCTTTACCGCAGCACGGGCGCTGTCACGTTTCAAGGCCAGGCGCGTTTCGAAAAGCAGATAGTTTCCCAAGCGGGCGGCGAAGCGTTTGGCAGTGTGATTCAGGATCGGCAGGGTGGCATCTGGGCGGCGAGCGATCACGGCATCTTCGGGCAAAGCTCGAACGGATCGTGGAACCGGTACACGGAAAGAGACGGTCTGCAATCGAATCTGGTGGCGCATTTGGCGGAAGATCCGGACGGCTCCTATGGGTGGGCTATCGCGACGCCTACGGCATCACGCGGCTGACGTTCCCAACCGGGAGCGCGTTGCGCGTGTGGCGCACTACACAGCCGCCAGCAGTCTGCACTCGGACAAAGTGCTGTTTCTGGGCTTCGACAAAAAAGGCAGCCTGTGGGTGGGCACGGATCGTGGAACCGATCAATTCGATGGCGCGATGTGGCGCCACTTCGATCGGTCGAGCGGTTTGATCTGGGACGATTCGAACACGAACGCTTTTTTCGCCGATGGCGACGGCAGCGTGTGGATCGGAACCAGCCGCGGCCTGTCGCGCTATGTGCCTTCACAGGTGCCGCCGAAGAATGTGCCGCCGCCGGTGGTATTCACCTCGGTGAGGCTGGGCGGTGAAGCCGTGGATCCGACCGGCGAAAAATCGGTATCGTTCCAGCAGAATTCGCTGCAGGCGCGGTTCGCGGCTCTGACATTTCTGGAGGAGCCGTCGGTCAGATTTCGCTACCGCGTGGAAAACCTGGCGGCCGGTTGGATTGAAACTGCGGAACGCGAAGTAAACTACCCGAAGATTCCGCCCGGCCAATATGTGCTGGAGGTGGAAGCTCGCAACTCCCAGGGATTGTGGAGCAACGAACCCGCGCGCTTCGCCTTCGGTGTGATGACGCCGTGGTGGCTCACGTGGTGGTTCCGCCTGGCCGCGGCTCTGGCCGTCCTGGGCATGGTGCGCATGATCTGGGTGCGCCGGACCTATCGACTGGAAGACGAACGCATGCGCCTGGAAGAAGCCGTAACCGAACGGACGCGCCAGTTGTCGCAGGAAAAGCAGCGTGTGCTGGAAGAGAAAGCCCGCACCGAGCGCGAGAACGCGATCGTGCAGCGCCAGAACCGGGAAATCGAGAGCCTGCTGCGCGAGGCCCGCCAGAGCAGCCAGTTGAAGAGCGAATTCCTGGCCAACATGAGCCATGAAATCCGCACGCCGATGAATGGCGTGA
Organism: Terriglobia bacterium; assembly: GCA_963699945.1. Taxonomy (GTDB): domain Bacteria; phylum Acidobacteriota; class Terriglobia; order Bryobacterales; family Bryobacteraceae; genus Palsa-187. Next base: position 216,103 of record CAVOVW010000004.1, on the reverse strand, counting down.
TCGGGATGACCGACCTGGCGCTGAGCACGCCGCTCACAGAGGAGCAGCGCGAATGCCTGGACACGGCGAAGCTATCGGCCCAGTCGCTGCTGGAACTGCTGAACGATATCCTTGATTTTTCAAAAATCGAAGCGGGCCACTTCGAGCTGAATCCGATCGTTTTCTCGCTGCGCCAATGCACGCTGGACACCGGCAAGATGGTCCGTCTTGCGATCGAGAAGCGAGGGATTCGTTTTCACATGCGCATTGACGATGCCATTCCGGACCGCCTCTTCGGCGACCCTCATCGCCTGCGCCAGGTATTGATGAACCTGTTGGGCAACGCCATCAAATTCACGGCCGAAGGCCGGATTGAACTGGCGGTGACGATGGCCACGGCGGGCACCGGCGATCTGCTACTGGAATTCTCCGTGAGCGACACAGGCATCGGGATTCCGGCCGACAAACAACAAATTATATTCGAAGCGTTTCGCCAGGCGGACGGTTCCACCACACGAAAATATGGCGGCACAGGCCTGGGGCTGGCGATTTGTTCCCGGCTGACAGAGATGATGGGCGGCCATATATGGGTAGAGAGCAAGGAAGACGCGGGGAGCACGTTCCGCTTCACCGCCAAATTCACGCAGGCCCTGGCCACGGCGCCCGTGGAATCCCAACCCACCGATACGCTGAGCCTGCGAAATATATTGAACGCCGTGGGAACCTCAGGACCGCCCGTACGCGAGTTGTCGGTATTGGTGGCCGAAGACAATCCGGTGAATCAACGACTGGTGAAACGCCTGCTCGAAAAGCGCGGCCATGCCGTCCAGGTCGCCGCGACCGGGCGTGAAGCGATTGCCATGGCGGACGGGCGGCAATTCGACGTCATCCTGATGGATGTGCAAATGCCCGACCTGGACGGCTTAGAAACCACGGCGCTAATCCGCGCGGCCGAACGCGCGCGCGGCGGTCATACGCCGATCATCGCGCTGACCGCACATACCACGGCGGAAGATCGCGAGCGGTGTCTGGCCGCCGGCATGGATAATTTCGTCAACAAGCCGATCGACGCGGTGCAGTTTATTCAAACTGTGGAGTCGACCGTCGAAAGTATCCGTTCGTATCGCGCGGTGATGCCGGAGCGGCCGGCTTAGCTTTTTTGCGCCGCTGCTTGCTGCATGGCGGCCATGCGCGCCTGTTGTTCCCGTGTCAGGTGCGGCGTGATGCCGAGCATGCGCTCAATCAACATTAATTGCGCCCGATGCGTCATTTCATGTTCTTTGACGCTAAGAATCATGTCGAAGCGCGTGCGACTGGGCGGAGTACCGCCGGGAGGCATGGACACGGACTCACCCAAAAAGTCCTCGGATAGGCCTTCGAGCCAACCTGCGAAGTCGTCGCCGCGTTCGCGCAGAAGCTTTACAAGTTCGGCCTTGGTCCGCGTTTTCTCCAAATCCGGGTTGTTTTCGGCCATGAATTTCGGGAAATCGAAGCCCGCCATGGTGGTGCGGCGCTCGATACGGTTGATCTGTTCGTTGAATTTTGTCCCGAACACGATGTGCGTCAAAATCTGTGCCACCGTCTTTACGCCGGCCGCCGGCGAAAAGCTGTACTTTTCCTCCGGAATGTCTTCGGCGATCTTGATCGTGTTTCCGCGAACCGTGCGGAAGGATGCAGCGAGCTCTTTGCCACCGTAGTAGGTCATAACATTCATTTTAACCCAGGAACGTCGCGATACTATGACAGTGATGCAGATGGTTCTTATCGTAGATATGCTAACCGCAGGAGAAATGCGTGCGGCTTAGCTCCATACCGACGTGCTTGACGACGTCCTTAGCGACGACGAAAATCTTGCCCGCCCTGGTTCTGTGTGCGTCCTTGTTTGCGTTCTCGCGTGTGGGCTTCGCACAGACGAAAAACGGAGCGCAGGCGTCCTCGGGCATCAACTACGCCACGGCTCAAGACGGCACGAAGACGATCGAAATTCAGAACGTCACCTACGAAGTAACCAATTCGCCGATCCCCGGGCGCAAGCTGGAAGAGCGGCTGGTGCTCCGCAAAACGGTTCATTCGAAGGAAGTCGTGGGCGACATCGATGTCGACGCGAAGGTCACAGTGGAAGCGTGGCCTTTGGGGACCGATCTGCGGCAAAAGCCTTCGTACGCGATAACGGAAACGGGCACGGCGGCCGAGGTGGTGGAAGCGGACTTATTGGTGATCGATCGCAGACTCGAAGAGGTCGCATGGTGGACCGTTCACAAACTGGGCAGCGGACAACGGCTCTTCGATACGTACGTTCCGTTGGTGCGTTTTTCGATCTCTCGCGATACCGTCGCCATGCGCTACGCGGGGCTGGAAGTGGCTCCGGACGATTCTAAAGATAGACGCCTGACGGAGCCCCACGTGGTGGCCGTGATTTCCTACGCTTCGGGCGACAAGCTGATCCGCGAGGCCTTGCTGACAGCGGATGACACCGCGCGGGCCACGCTGCTGCGAAGCTTTGCGGATTCTTCGCGCACGCTGTCCGAAATGGAAACGCAGCCGGAGACACTGCCAAAAACGGCGCGCGACAAAAACGCGAGACCGCGTCACGTGTTGAAACTTACGATCAGCCAGGATTACCCTTCGCCGCCCAATGCGGTCGAGATCCTGATCCCGATTGTGGGCGACGATCTGGATGTAGCCAACGCCAAGCTGCCGCCGCGCATGCACCTGGCGGCTTGGAAGCGCTAACACCTTCGGAGCGCGGGCGAGGCGGGCATGTTAGGGTAAGTTCTTGGAAAATTTTTACGGCAATCGAAATGTGACGGACGCGCTGGAGGACATGGTCCGGCGGGAACGCGTGTCGCAAACGCTGCTGTTTTCCGGACCCGAAGGCGTCGGGAAAGCCACGCTGGCGCGGCGCTTTGCGGCGGTGCTGCTGGGCGATGCGGCCAAAATCGAGCAGGACGACCTGAGCCTGGAGGCAAATGCCGAGATCATCGCCGATCGCGAAAAATGGCCCGCCGAGAAGCGTAACGAAGATCCGCTCTTCTTTTCGTCGCACCCGGATTTCGTCACCTTCGCTCCGGATGGTCCCTTGCGGCAAATCAGCATCCAACAGATGCGCCTGCTCAAGAATCGCGCTTCGCTCAAGCCGTTGAAGGGCAGCCGGCGCGTGTTTCTGATCGACGGCATCGATCGCGCCAATGAGCAGGCCGCCAACTCGCTGCTTAAAATTCTGGAGGAACCGCCGCCCCACCTGATTTTGATCGCCACCGCGCGCAACCCCTACGACTTGCTCACGACGATCCGTTCGCGCGTCCGTGCCCTTTCAGTTGGGAAGACTGCCGGAGGACGAAATGCGCGCCTTCGCCGAAGCGCGAGGCTTGGATCGACACGGAGCGCCGGCTGCGGCTGGCGAGCGGCTCGCCGGGCATGGCGCTTTCGCTCGATCTCGAAGCCTACGACCAGCGGCAGAGAAGCGATGCTCGCGCTGCTGCGCGTCGCGGGCGGCGTGGATCCGTTCGGCGCGTGGATGAAGCATTCCGAATCGATCGCCGCGCGGCGCAGCGAGAAGCTGGAGTGGTACCTGGAAGTTCTTTTCATTTTGCTGGAGGACGTCCTGTTGCTTGCCCACGGCCACGCCCGCATTCGCAACGAGGATGTGCGGGCGCGGCTGGAGCCCGTGGCCCGCAAGGTATCGTTCGACTGGCTGCGCGCGGCCACGGCCCGCGTGGACGAACTCAGCGAGCTGGTCCGGCGCAATATCCAGAAATCAATCGCGCTCGATGCGTTCGCAGCCGGTCTACGGCCTGGACTGTAGGGCCATTTCCGCGCCTTTGCGGGGATCGGCGAGCGTGTGTTATCAAGGAAGCAAGCAGTCTTAATTTTTCCTCATCCTGGCAAGGAGCCCGCATCGTGGAGCCCGCTAACCGCCGATTGATCAGGCCATCATTAACCGAGCCGCCCAAGGTTGAAGCCAAGGGCCAGAGGCCCCCGCGCCCGGACGGGCAGAAGCGGACCTCGCCGCCGGAACAAACCAACGCCGAAAATTTTTATTACCTGAAACAGATGCAGTCGAAGACGCGCATGACCATTGTGCTGCGCGACGGCGAAACGCTGCACGGCGTGATCGAGTGGTACGACAAGGATTGCCTGAAGGTAAATCGCGACGGCGATCCGAATCTGCTGATCTACAAGTGGAACATCAAGTACATGTATAAGGCCGTCTAGCGCGGCTGCGCCTGACCGCTCTGCCCGAAACCTACCCGAAACGCCGTTGCTTGCGCGACGATGGCGATGTGTATGGTCGGCCTCCCGGAATTCGCCGAATGCCGCGGGGGCGTGATCCTTCTCAAAGATATATAGAAGCCCTTCGCCGCCGTTCTCGGCCGTGTCCGATGGCGCAAATCGCACGGCGTCCGCCTGGCTCTCCGCAGGAAAATAAGCGCAGCGGCCGCGCGCGTAGCCGCAATTGCAGAGCTCGCGCTGCACGGCTTCGGGAGGGGCGAAGGAGCCCGACGACGAAGCCTGACAGAATCCCGACCATGCGCCGCCGAGCGGGAGGCGGGGCGGCGGTTCCCATCCACCGGCATCGAAGGGCACTACGGGTTGGAAATAAGGACAAGCCACACGATTACGTTCGCAAAACGAGATTAGCAGATAGAGCTTCGTAAATCGAACCCGCTGAAGATTTGGCCGGAGCCGTTCCGGAAAATATTCCGGCTAGGCGGCCTTAGCGGCATCCTTCTTTTGCGCGCTCTTATTTGCCCGCTTGTTATTTGCCCGATTGTTATTTGATGGAACCTACCGGCGTTTCCGTCTTGCGGCGAAGCTCCTTGCGAAGCTTGGAGACTGACGGAGCCGCCGCGGCCGCGTCGTCCATCGGGATGCTGGTCCGGCGGATCTTGTCGTATTTGTAAAGCGCGCCGGCCACCGCGCCCGCCGTCGGCACCAGGCCGATTTCGCCGGCGCCTTTGGCTCCGTAGCCGCCGACTTCGTCCGGAACTTCGATCAGGATCACGTCGATCTGCGGCGTGTCCTTCGCCTTGAGAATGCCGCAATCGCGCAGCAGCAGCGAATCCGGCACGCCGTTGGTCGCGGTGAAATTCTCCGATAGCGCGTAGCCCAGGCCCATGTGAACGCCGCCTTCGATCTGCCCCGCGCAGGCCTTGGGATTGATGGCGCGGCCCACGTCGTGCGCCGCCACTACGCGCTCCAGCTTCCCCTCTTCGTCGAGAATCACGACCTGCGTGGCGTAGCTGAACGTCAGGTGCGTGGTGGGATTCTTCAGCGCCTCCGGAGTGCCCGGCCGCGTGGTGAAGTCGCAGATGTATTCGCCGTGTATTCGCGGCCGACGAGCTTTTCGAGCGACTTCGTCTTGCGCGCTTCGTTGCAAGCTTCTGTCGCGGCGTCGCTGCGCCGCCGCGCAGCTCAACGTGGCGGCGCGCGAAGCCCACGTTTCGCCGCATTTCTCGCCCAGCTCTTGGTCCCAGCCTGCATCGATCATGATCTCGGGCGGCAGGCCCGTTTCTTCGCACACCGCCTGGCGCAGTCGCGTGAAAAGGCCCTGCCCCATTTCCGTGTAGCCCGTGCAGGATCTCGATGCGGCCGCCGTCGCAGCACGCGGATCTTCGCGTTGCCGCTTTCGACGACGCCATTGCCGATGCCCGTGCTCTTGATGCCGCAGCCGATGCCGTCGTACTTCGCGCTCTTGTAAATATCCTTCACGGCTTCGAGCGTCTGCATGATCCCGACGCTCTCGCGCATGATCTGGCCGGTGGCGAAGGCATCGCCGGGATTCAGCATGTTGCGCTCGCGGATATCCTAGCCGTCGACGCCGACTCTTTCGGCCAGCATGTCCATGACGCCTTCCATCGCGAACTGCGCCTGGTTGCTGCCGAAGCCGCGCATGGCGCCGCTATTCGGATTGTTGGTGAAGACGGCCTTGGCTTCGACGTCCACATTCGGCACGCGATAGGGGCCGCAGGAGTGGCACGCCGCGCGCAGCAGGCACTTGGCGCCGGTGCCGGCGTAGCCGCCGGTGTCGCCCACGATGCGCGAGCGCAGCGCGAGCAAGCGGCCTTCCGCGTCGGCGCCCACCGTCAGCTGCAGCGTCATGGGATGGCGCTTGGGGTGGATCTGCGTGGATTGCTTGCGCAGCAGTGTGGTCTTCACCGGCTTCCCGAGAACATGCGCCGCCAGCGCGGTCTGCCCTTGAATGGACAGTTCTTCTTTCGCGCCGAACGCGCCGCCGCTGGAGGCCAACGAAACCTCCACTTCTTCTCGCGGAATGGTCAGAACCTTCGCGATCAGATCGTGGTCATAGGTGGAGCCCTGACTCTGCGAATAAACCTTCACGCCGTTGCCCTGCGGCACCGCCAGGCACGACTCCGGCTCGAGAAACGCCGGATCGACCGCCTGCGTCTGGAATGCCTGATCCACCACGTGCGCGGCCTTGGCGATGGCTGCGTCCACATCGCCGCGCGAAAATTTCGTGATGGGGTCCAATATGTTCGGCGCTACGTGCAAATTTCCTTCGCAGTGCACCTGCGGAGCGCCGGGCTTCATTGCCTCGAAAGGATCGGTCACCGGCTCCAGCACTTCGTAGCCGATCTTCACCACTTTGGCCGCTTCCCGCGCGTGGTACGCGGTATCCGCCACCACCAGGGCGAACATGTCTCCGACGCAGCACGTGGTTTCGCCGATCGCGACGAACACCGGCAGATCCGGAATCGCGAGCCCCGTGCCGCGATGGCCGGGGACATCGGGCGCCGTGAACACGCGCACCACGCCCGGCATGGCCTCGGCGTCGGTGGTGTCGATGGACTGAATCTTCGCGCGCGGATGCTCGGTCAGCACGGGAGCGCCGTGCAGCATTCCCGGAACGCGCATGTCGTCGACGAAGACTTTTGTACCCATAGCCTGATCGATGCCGCCATAGCGCACAGGCGACGCGCCGACGCCGGTGGGCGGATGCGTGCCGTTCTTATAGGTTGTGGTGCGAACGCGCCCATACTGCTCGCCGAAATAGTTATGGCGCCGCCCCGGGCCGGGGACCACTTGCTTGCCGTTATTCCACGCTTCGCCCGCGGTCTGGATGGCGTCGATGATTCGCTGCCAACCCGTGCAGCGGCAGATATGACCGACTAAGGCTTTGGCGATTTCATCACGGTCATGCGCTTTACCTTCCCTGACCAAATGCGATGCCCGCATCACAATGCCGGGAATACAGAATCCACACTGAACAGCGCCCTCTTTGGCGAACGCATCACCCAGGACCTTTTTCAGATCCTCTTCCACGCCTTCCATACTGGTGATTTGGTGCCCTGCCATCGTCTCGGGCTTGCGCAGGCAGCTCAACACGGGTCGTCCATTATCTAGCACGACGCAGCAGCCGCAGGCGCCTTCGGGGGCGCAGCCGTTTTTGCACGACGTTACGCCGCACTCTTCGCGGAGCACATCCAGCAAATGCATTCCGGGCTCATACGCCGCCTCGATGGACTTGCCGTTCAGAACGAAATTAATTTTGGGCATCGCATCGCCTCCCGGCGGGTTGAAAGACACTGCAACCCGGACGGCCCTCCTGCCTTATTCGACAGAACGCCAACTTCAGGTTATCAGGATAACTCGCCGGCTTCAATTCGCCAGAAGTCATAGTTCGACCAGAAACTTAAGGCTCGCTGAATGGTGAGGTCGCCGCCCCGGGCCCATTGAAATAAATTGATATAAACTGTTACCGATGCAACCTCGATTCTTTGGGCTCTTGTTCGCCGTTGGCCTCTGGCTGGTATCTCCGACCCTGATAAAAGCGCAGGGCCCGACGCTTCCCGCCGACGTCGATGCGCACACCTACTCCCGCCTGCCGATGATCCAGCGGAGTTCGCTCGATGCCAATGGCCAGCGCATCTTCGACTTTATGAATCCAGGCAACCCGGCCACGCCGCGGCTCGGCCCTATCAATTCGACGCTGTACAGCCCTTTGGTGGGCGAGCCGTTCGAAGCCATCAATCAGCAGTTGCGGAAGTCGGTGATTGGATCGCATAATTTCGAAATCTGCACGCTGCTGGCCGCGTGGGAATTTGAACAGCAGTACGAATGGTCCGCGCACGAGGTTGCGGCGCAAAAAGCCGGCGTGGATCGGAAGACGATCGATGCCATCAAATTCAATCGCGGCATCGACGGCCTTCCAGAGAAAGACGCAACGCTGGTCCGCTTCGGACGCGACCTGCTGCACAAGCACAAAGTGGATCCGGCGCTTTATGCGAAAGTCATCGATCAGTTCGGACGCGAAGGCATGATCGATATAACGGTGGCGATCGGCGACTATTTGATGACGGCCCTGGTCCTGAACGCCGTCGATCAACAACTGCCGCCGGATCGCAAGCCTCTGCTGCCCGCTCGATAGCCAATAGACCGACCTATGCGTCAGAGTGGTGCAAAGTCGATCGTGATCGCTGCGGCTTTCATCGCCGCGGCTTTCGTGGTTTCCGCGCAAGCCACCGTCGCGATTCCGCGCATGGCGGACGGCAAGCCCGATTTCAGCGGCGTCTGGGAAGGTCCTTTCATTCAGGACATGACTAAGGACCTGCGAAATCAGAAAGGCTCCGGCCCGCTCGCATTGACCGATTGGGGCAAACAGAAAATGGCGACGCAGGTGGACGTTTCCGTGCATTGCCTGCCGACCGGCTATGTCCGCACCACCAACGCTCCTTTTCCGATGGAGATTGAGCAGCGTCCCGGCCGCCTGATTTTTCTGTATGAGATGAACAATAACTTCCACGTCGTCTTCACCGATGGGCGCGGGCATCCGCCGGATCTCGACCCAAGCTGGGCCGGTCATTCCATCGGCAAGTGGGAGGGCGACACGTTGGTTGTGGATACAATCGGCTTCAACGGCAAAACGCAGTTGGATACGGAAGGCCATCCGCACAGTGACCAGTTGCACGTGGTGGAGCGCTTCACCATGACCGATCCCGCGCATTTCACTTATGAGCTGACGATCGACGACCCCAAGACTTATGCCCATCCATGGAAGAACGTCCGGACGTTCACGCGCTTGCCCAAATACGAGCTACTGGAATATAGCTGCAACGAAAATAATAAGGACGTTACGGAAGGCCATATCAAGTAGCGCGGCTGTCGTAAGAAAAGCATGACAAGAAGAATCGCCCTCATCGCAAGCATCGCGGCGGCCCTGGAAGCGCCCGCTCTACTGGCTCATCATTCCTTCGCTTCGGAATTCGATCTCAAGGATCCGATCACCGTTATCGGTGTGGTCACCAAGTTCGAGTGGACCAATCCGCACACGTGGATTTACGTCCAGGGTCCGGACCAAAACGGCAAAGACATCAACTGGAGTTTCGAAGGGACGGCTCCGAGCCTGCTGCTGCGCCGCGGATTCAACAAGACATCGATCAAAGTCGGCGACAAAATCACGATCGAAGGCTTTCGTGCGAAAGACGGGACCGACGTGGCATCCAGCACGTACGTCACGCTGCCGGACGGCCGCAAGATCCGCACGGGCGTTGTGGGTGGCCCTAGCGACGAGCAATAGCGCTTTATTGAGCGGTAAACGCCAGCAATGCATTTCCGGGCGTGCCGCGTTCGCCGAACGTGTAGCCAGAAGTGACGAACACCGTTCCGCCCACAATCACGGGACCGGCCGAGCCCATCGATCCGCCCTTGGCCGGAACGCGATTCACGGTGGCGAATTCCTGCATCATATTGTATTGCCACAATAGTTCGCCATTGCTGGTGGAGATGCCGCGAACAATGCCGTCGTAACCGCCGCCGAAAACTGCTCCGGGAATCACACTGGTCGCGGCGCCGACGCCCAATCGCGGACCGGCCGCCTTAATCGGCGTGGTCCAAACGCGGCCGCCATCGGACAGTCGCACGGCCACTACGCCCACGCTGCTCACGCCGAAATACGCGGATTGATCGTCGGCAGAGCCGCCGAAGGTGATCTCGCCCAGGGCGAGCTTTTCGGGGATCTGCGTCTTCCACACGACGACGCCTTTTTGATCCGGATCGTGCGCCCAGATCATGCCGCTTTTTTGACCGGCGATCAGCAGCCGTTTGCCGTTCGGCAGGGTCCGCAGGATCGGCGACGCGCCGAAATCGTAATCCGGGCCGATATTCTTCGGGCAGTTCGCGGTGCCCCAGGCCCCGGCACAGGACAACCAGGCGTCGCCTAACGTGTCCTGGACGGACCACAGATGTTTACCGGTCGCGAGATCCATCGACATGACGGCGTCGGTCCCGGCAGCGGGAGGCTCGGTATAAGTGTTGCCCGTCCCTATATAAAGCGCCTTGTTCTTCGGATCGATGGTCGGCGTATTCCACACCGCGCCGCCTCCGGGGCCGTACATCTGCGTGCCGGCAGAATTCTTCTGCGTGGGCTTCGGCTCTTCTTCAATCACGTACGATTTCCAAATCTGCCGGCCGGTGTTGGCATCGAGCGCGACGACGCTGCCGCGGAATGTGCAGCACGGATAAAGAGCATTGGGACCGTTCGCCTCTTCGCGCGAGGAGACCGGCACGTAGAGGCGACCTTCATAGAGCGCCGGCGCGCCGGTGATTCCCGCGACGGAGTTATCGTCTACGTGGGTCTCCCACAGGAGCTTGCCGGTGGAGGCGTCGACCGCATAAACGTTCGCGCGCACATCGCCGAAGTAAAGTGCATAACGCACGCCGGGCTGATTTTTGATCTCACCGATATTGATCGCGTTGCGTACGCCCGAACGCGCTTGGAACGACCAGTGCGCACAGCCCGTGGCGGCATCGAGCGAGTAGACGAAGCCCGTGTTCAGGCCGATGAAAACGTGCCCGGCGGCGACGGCCGGCTGGCCGTACATGGATGAGCCGCCGGGGAATCCGAACGCCCATTTCAGTTTCAGGCTCGCAACTTTGTTTGCCGGAAGTGCCGCGGACTTCCCCGGCTCGAAACGCGCATTCGTTGTATCTACGCCCCAGCCGCTCCACAGCGGACCTGACAGGCTCGTGATCGGCGGATTTGCCTTGCACGCGTTCACCATCTTCGCTGCGTCGCCCGAGCCCGGCGTCATGTAGCTGCGTCCGGAAAGATATTCGCCGATCGCGATCTTGTCCGCTTCGGTCAACTCGCGCGGTCCGTGGCTGGCGAGCTTCGCCACGATGGCTTCCGGCGTCAGCTTGCGCAGCGCACCCGCTTCGGGCCCGGCACTCGCTGGCACGTTCGCATGGCACTTCACGCAGTTGTCGTCGAAAAGCTTCGCCGATTTCGGCAATTGCCCGAACATCAGGGGAGCACTGAGCAGTAGAACGGCAAAAAAGAGTCGCATAGTCACAGAATCCTCCCCATAGTATCTGTCACTGAGTCGCTGTTCGCTTCCACTCAGTCGCTGTCCGCTTCCTAAATGGAAAACGGGCCCGGACTCGCGTCCGGACCCGCCTCTGTAGCATTTGCTGAAAATGTTAGAACGTCATTTTCAGGCCCAACTGGAATTCGCGGGGACCGCCGCTACCCAGCGAGGGGTTGTTGTTCGAAACGTCGGGCGTGGCCTGTGATTGCCCCAACTGGCTTGTACCAGTGAAGGGCAGGTTGCCGCCCGCGCCGTTGTACTGCGGATTGCCATAGTTCACGTGATTCAGAATGTTGAACGCTTCAATGCGGAACTGCGCGTGGATTCTCTCCGTGAAGTTGAAATCCTTCATGATGGACGCGTCCCACGTCTTAATTCCAGTGCCGCGGAACATATTACGGACCGCGTCGCCGCGTCCGCCGATGGCAGGGGGCGTCAGAACCGAATTGCCCTCTACGTAGCAGCCGTATTTTTGCAGCGAAACATAGCTCAGGCTGCCCGGTCCTCCCGTTTGGTTTACGCAAGCGGGTACGCTGACCGCGGCGGTACCGGAGTAGTACGGCGCCGCATTCCTATTCAGGCCGCTGAAATCGTCGGGATTACCGGCAAAATTCCAGGTATCGTTGAACTCCTGCGTTCCCGAAGGATCGTTCGCGCCGCCGCGGCTGCCGCCGAGACCCCAGGGAAGACCGGTCTGAAGAGTAATGATCGACGTCAGCTTCCAGCCGTTCATCAAGCCGGCATAGCCCTTCTTTCCGGGAAGAGCGTAAGTGACAGTCCCGGTGAAGCGATGCCGAATGTCGAAATCGCTATTGGAATAGTCATGACGGTAATCGAAGGGTGTATCCGTCGGGCCCGCCCGTTCGCCGGAGGATGATTCATCCAGCGCATGGGAGAAGGTATAGCCGATCGTGAAGTTCAGGCCTTTTGCCGGACGCTGCGTTAATGTTGTCTGCAGGCCGTCGTAATTCGAGAAGTTGATATTCTGAACCGTGTAGATGTATGACAGGTACGGGTACAGATTGTTGTAAGGCCGACCGACCTGCGCGGCGATCGCATTGGAATTCGTCGCCGCGGTGATGGTGGTGGGGCAAACGCCGCCCAATGCCGTCACCTGCGCTTGTTGCGCCGCTGAATAACCGATGCAATAACCGGAGCCGTAGAAAGGTGTGTTTGTGTAACCCAAGCCGATCAGCTTGGTCGGCATGATTACCAACGTAGCCAACCTCAAGAGTCGTGGTTTTTGTGAGAACCTGCTGAAGGCCGAAGTTCCAGCTAAAGACGTAAGCGTTCTTCAGATTCGGATCGGTGGCTTGCGCCGTGCAGAGGCGATTGGTTCCGCAGATCAGAATGCCGGTGTTGCTCGACGACGGATAAATCGCACCGTTGTACAAGCTCGAAGACTGATTCCAGTTAACCTGTGCCGGCGTCAGCGGGATGCCCGCCGCGAGAATGTTTCCGATCGGGGCAACGGTAGTCACTCCGGCCGCGCAGCCAGTGCCCGTCGTGCTTACGGCACCCAGGCACAACGGGAACCCGCTAGGATTGGTGCTCAAGCCGGTTGTCGGGTTGTTGCTGTTCTGCTGCGAGACGAAAATCCACCAGCCCGGCGTGACATACATCTCGGTAGCGCCGGTACGGATAACGGTCTTTCCAGTTCCAAATACGTCCCACGCGATACCCAGGCGCGGTGCGAAGTTATTCTTATCGGGTTTATACATCTGGTCCGTATTCACGCCGAGTTGGGTAAAGGGAGAAACGGTCGAGGACGTGCCGGGCACGAAATTCGCCAGTTGGTTGTTACCCTCGCTCAGCGGCGTGAGGTACTCATAGCGAACCCCGAGATTGACCGTGACGCGCGGCGTGACCCGCCAATCGTCCTGGATGTAACCGGCGAAGGCTTTCTGCTTCAGGTTGCGGCGCGGATCGCCCACCAGAATCTGGCCGTTGCCTGTGGGCGCGCCTTGAAGGAACGTCGCCAAAGTAGCAAACGTGGTTTGGCCGCGACCGCGGTTGAACGTACCACCATGGCCGATCTCGCTGCTGCGGAACTCGCCGCCTACCTTGAAGCTGTGGTTCCCGCGCAGGAACGAAACACCATCAATGAATTCCAGGATGTTATCCGGCCCGTAATACTTCGGGAAGCTGGAACAGCAGCCGATGCCGCCCGTGACGGGAGCACCTCCGGCGACGATGTTATTGATGCTTACGTTCGTGAATCCACAATTCGGCGCCGTGCTTCCGAAGTTGATGCCGTAGTCGGGAGCGCCCGCGGCTCCCGGACAGTCGGACGTCAAGAACGTCTGGTAGAAGCGGTTGTATCCCACACGAAACGTGTTAAACACGGACGAACTGGCGATATAGTTCCACTGGCCTCCCATGAATTGCACGGAAGCGTAGTCGGTGGGCCGCCAGTAGGGCTGCGTGATGGTCTGACTGTTCACAACCAGGCCATTGTGGGTGCCGTTGAAATACTTTCCGTTGATCGTATTTTTGTCGTTCAGGTTGTAATCGATCTTGGCCATCCCGCCTTTAACGTCGTAATTCGTATTCAAGTTGCCGACCACGTTGCCGTTGGTGGCGCCGGATTCCGAGCAAAAGCGGTGCCCAGGTCGAAAATCGAATATCCCGAATTGCGCGTGCAATTGGCATTAAGACCCGCCATCTTTAAACTCGTCGGGCTGTTGCGAGTCCGCTCTGTGGCGTTTGTGTTGCAGGCCGTAATCGCATCGTTATCACTCGGGAAACGTGAACTGCGCAGGGTTGCCCACCGTGTATTGCTGCGCCTCATATGCCACAAAGAAAAACAGTTTGTCTTTCTTGATCGGACCGCCAAAGGTTCCGCCGTAATTCTCCAGCGCAATCTCCTGCTTCTGGGCGTTGCCCGTGATCGGATCCGTCGTCAGGAAGGCGTTTCTCGCGTCAAAAATGTCCGTGCGTCCATATGCCGAGGCCGTGCCGTGAAACGCATTCGTGCCCGATTTCAGCGCGATGCTCGTAATTGAACCGGGCTTCCAGCCGAATTCCGCCTTCGGATTCTGCTGCGTACTGAATTCCTGAATCACGTCGAGAGGCAGGATCGTCGCAGAATCGCCCGCGAGGCTCACAGAGTTAATCGTGCTCTGGCCGCCCAGGGGTTCGATGGCCGTGATGCCGTCGAGCAAATAAACGTTGTGCTCCGGACGCAGTCCGTTGGTGGTCTGCGTCCAGGCGCCGCCGCCGGGATAAATGGTTACGCCGGGACGCAGTGCCAGAAGATTCATGAAATTGCGTCCGTTCAACGGCAGGTCCTGAATGGTGCCCGGCCCGAGCGTGCCGCCCAAAACGGCGCTGGTTGTATTCACGGGCGGTGGTTCGCCGGTCACCGTGACGGTCTCGGTCTGCTGCCCGGGCTGCAGACTTGCGTCGATGCGAACTTCCTGACCCACTTGCAGGACGATGTCTTTGCGGTCCGAGGTCCGGAAGCCCGTAAACTCAACGCGCACAGAATAGTTGCCCGGCGTCAGGTTGGGCGCATTGTAGGCCCCGCTTGCGTCCGACATCAATGTTCGCGTGGTACCACGGTCGATATCCGTGATGGTTACCTTTGCGTTGGGAATCGCGGCTCCCGATTGATCCGTTACCGTACCTAATATGCGTCCCTCACTGCCCTGCGAAAACGCGGGCAAGCCAGCGACGAGTGCCACCACAGCAAGCGCGATTGCGCTCCGAAAATTCGTCATACGACAGTATCCTTTCCCACAAAGAAACGGCCTCTTTGCTTTGGTGAAGCTTTTACTGCTTTTTTTAACGATGCCGACGATAGTCGGCGCCAACCTCATTGCCCCTTACACGAACCTCGTGAATGCTATCACTGGTGGAGGCTGCTGTCAACGGGGCCTACGGCGACCCATGCCTGTCTGCTTTTTTGATGCGGCTATTATTTTTTCGCCGGCGGGTTTTTGAGGCCGGTATACACGGCTTCGATAAACTTCTCCGTGGTCCAATCGCCTGCGTTCGCGCCGAACCGCGTATCGTAGTCGACGGTGGGACGTTGGGCCTTGACCTGTTCGAGCGTGGCGCCCTTGTCGATCGCCCTTTGTATGCGATCGCGGATGATCACCAGCATGTCGCGATACTCGGACACCTCGAATTCGTTGCAGATGTGGCCATGGCTCGGCACAATCATCGTGCCGAGGTCCTCGTCGTGCTCATACAGCGTGCGGTCGAGGATGAAATTGAGCGCCTTGATTTCGCCCTGGATGCTGCCGCCGCGCGCGAGATCGATGAACGGGTAATGTTCGTCGTCGAAAATGTCGCCAGTGGCCAGAACATCGGATTTGCGGAAATGAATAATCACGTCGCCATCGGTCGAAGCGTTGGGCATCCAGAACATCTCCACCCCTTCACCGTTGTGGAACTTCCGGCGGCGATCCTGGACGATCGTGTCGATAGGCCAGCCATCCGCAGGGATCTTCGCTTCGGCAATCATACGATCCTGCGTGTTCTGATGCGCGATCAGCGTTGCGAACACGCCCGCGTCCGGACGCCCGTTGGAGAAGAACGAGCCAAACAGGCTGGGGTCTTGTCCAGCCGCGTGAATCTTCACGTTCCCGCCGGTGTGATCGGCATGGACGCTGGTGTTGAGCACGAACTGAATCCGCCGGGGCGAGAGCTTCGCGATGGCCGCGATGATCTTGTCCGTCAGCTTGCCGGTGCCGGTATCCACCAGGAACGCGCCTTGCGGACCGGTCTGCACCAGCATATTGGCGCCATCGCCGATCAGCAGCGAAACGTTGCCCTGGACGGGCCATACGTGGATTTCGCCATCGGTGGGCTCGATCGTTTTGTTCACGCGCTCTAGCGTCGGACTCTTGGATGGGAAAGTTTCGGGGATCGCCTGGGCGTCTGTAGCGGTCTTCAGCTTCGCGACGAATTCGGGACGCGTTGTCTCCGGACCACCCAGTGCGCCCAGCAGCGGCACATGCCGTTTTTCGGCGTATTCCTTTAAGAAGGGATTCTCGCCAAAAAAGCGCTGCGGGACGCGGTCTTCGGCCTTGCCCTGAATTTCTTCGCTATCGTCACACGCATACAGCCACCCGTTCGGATCTTTTCCGTAACGCAGCAACACCTGCACCTTGGCGAACGGCTCCGTCAGATACACCGGATCGGTGGTCACCGAAAAAATCGTGACGCGGTCGCCGTGCCGGATGAAATACTCATGCACCGTCGCCTCGTCGCTCTGGGCCACGCCGGGAGCGCGAATCCAGCCGCGCTTGATGTGATCGGTCTCCACCGCCAGAATCTGCCCCTGATAATGCCCTGTCGAGAATCCGGTGAAGCTATGGTAGGCCCATGCCGGCGGATGCGGACGTCCGTCCAGAAAAATTTCGTGACGTCCTTCGGCGATCTGGCCGTATACGCTCACCGATGTAAGCTGCTGGTCGAGCGGATCGCGCTCCTCGAAAATGCGGTAGTTGCCAGGGGCGACAAACATGTAGGGAGGTACATAGCCCGCGCACTGCTGCTGACGCACGGTAATGCGCGAGGCATCCCACGTCAGCGCATACATGCGGCTGGCTTCATTGATCGGGATGCCGCCATAGTCCACCAACATTCCGGCGGCGGTTCCCAATCCCGGGTCGAGCTCGCGCGAGGGCGTATAGTCGCCCACCAGATCGATGCCGGGCGACGGCGGCGGGAAATTTTGCGCGGGCAGAGAGACACACGCGGCGGAGGCGAATAAAGCAAAAAGAGAGACCCTTGATTTCATACGTCTATAGATAGTACAGCCGCCAAGCCGCGTTGTAAATCGAGCGTACGGGGGTTCGGGGGCTGGCATTGCTGTCCGCCGTTCCATCTCCCGTCGCGGCGCGTTGCGAGGATGAATCTGTTGCAGTATGCTGAATCGATACTTTTGGATGGGAGCAACGGCTGTGCGCAGAATACGCCCGATTCTTTTAATAGCTCTATTACTAGCAACGACCGCCACTTGCCTGTTTGGGCAAGGCCGAGGCGGCGGGCGCGGCGCCGCAGCTCCACCGAAGTCCCCGCAAAGAAGCAGCCCCGATCGATCTGACGGGCTACTGGGCCGCGGTCGTCACGACCGACTGGCGCTGGCGGATGACGGTGCCTCCCAAGGGCGATTATCAGGGCATTCCCGTCAACGCCGAGGCTCGAAAATTGGGCGACGCCTGGGACCCGGCCAAGGATGAAGCCGCCGGCGAACAGTGCCGCAGCTACGGCGCTCCCAACATCATGAAGGTTCCCGGACGCCTGCACATCACCTGGCAGGACGATCGCACGCTGAAGATGGAAACGGACGCAGGCCAGCAAACGCGCACGTTCCACTTTGGTGCGGCGCAGGGACAAGGCGGCGATTGGCAGGGTGTCTCCGCAGCCGACTGGGATGCGGTTTCCTTCGGCAACGGCCTGGTGTCGCGCGACGTTCCCAGCGGCGCGATGAAGGCGGTCACGACGAAATTCAAAGCGGGATATTTGCAGAAGAACGGCGTCCCGTATAGCGCCAACGGCGTGCTGACTGAATATTTCGATGTGATCAAGGATTCCGACGGCGACTATCTGGTGGATTCGATCACGTTCGAAGATCCGACGTATCTCACAAGCAATACGAAACGGCGGTGACCTTCAAAAAGCAAGCGGGCGCGGCGGGGTGGAATCCGCAGCCCTGTACGTCGCGTTGAGGCGATCCTGAAATCGTCTGTCATCCCGAGCAACGAAGCGCCGATGCTTACTCTTCAGGTCTTCCAGCTTCAACAGTTTTTTGAATCGCGCGATCTCCGGCGCCGTAAGGCTTCGATAGCGGCCCGGGGGCACGTCCAGATCCAGAAACGCAATCTTCACGCGCCGCAGTTTTTCCACCAGCCTGCCGAAATTCTGGAACATTACGCGGATCTGGTTCTGGCGGCCTTCGGTGAGTCTCACCTCGTACCAGGGGTTCGGGCCACCCTTGATCTTCTTGACCTCGGCCGGTGCTGTTTTGCGCCCGTGCATTGCGACGCCTTCACTGAAGGCGCGCTCCTGCTCCTCGGTCAATTCGCCGTTCACTTTGACGACGTAGACCTTCGTCACGTGATTCGTAGGCGCCGTAATGCGGTGCGCGAACTCCCCGTCGTTGGTCATTAATAAGAGGCCTTCGCTCTGATAATCCAGCCGGCCCACGGGAAACACGCGCTCACGCACGCCGCGCATGAATTTCATGACTGTTTCGCGGCCTTCGGGATCGGAAACCGTGGTCACGCAGTTCTTGGGTTTATTCAGCGCAATGTAGACCGTGTGTTTAGGCGCCTGGACCAGCCGTCCGTCCACTTTAATATGATCGCGGGACAAATCGGCTTTTGTGCCGAGCTCGGTGACGGCTTTCCCGTTCACCGTCACGCGGCCTTCGAGAATCAATTCTTCGGCCTTGCGCCGGCTTGTCACACCCGCGCGAGAGAGAATCTTCTGCAGCCGCTCGCCTTCGCGCCCGGACTCCGCCGCTTCGAAATCTGCAAGGTCTTCGGATTCGGCCGCAGAAACTTCGGGAGCGGATTCCTGCGTCCGTTTCCGGTTCGGGGATCGGGGACTCATTTTCCCGGGCCGCGATTTTTTTGCGGCCGGCCGCGAGCCCGAGGGCTTCTTAAGCATCTTGCTCACACATCTTGCTTACACATCTCCGCTCTTAGCCGATTCCGCGGTATCGGCGTTTGGCGCGGAATCCTCTGCGGTGGCGTTTTCGACCAGCGACGGCTCCGTCGGCGTCGATTCCGGTTCCGCGATCTCCATCCGCCCGAGCTCTTCGAATTCCTTCAGTGTCGGCAGTTCGTTCACATCCTTCAGGCCGAACTGGACGAGGAACTCCTTCGTGGTCTTGTACAGAATCGGCTTGCCGACTACATTCTTGCGCCCGCCCTCAGTAATCAGTTTGCGATCCAGCAGCGTCTTCAGCACGCCCGCGCCCTGCACGCCGCGGATTTCCATAATCTCGGGAGCGGTCACGGGCTGCTTATACGCGATCACCGCCAGCGTTTCGAGCGCGGGCAGCGACAGCTTCAGCGGCGGCGTCAGCTTCTTCACAAAAACGCGAACGCCCTCGTGATGCTCCGGCTTGGTGGACATCTTATAGCCGCTCGCCACTTCGCGGATCGCCAGTCCATGTTCGGGTTTGGCCCATTCCGCGACAAGCTCATCCAGAGCGCGCTTCACGATATCCAACGGCCGCTCCAGCGCCGCGGCAATCTGCTGCGCCGAAAGTGGCTCGTCGGTCACGTAGACAATCGCCTCCAACATTGCTTTCAGTTGGGCGTTATCCACCTCCGCCGGACGTTCCTCGGCCAATTTCGCGACGTCCACCTCTTCCATGGCCACCGTCTCGTTTGTCGTCGTTTCTTCTTTTGTTTTGTTCTTCACTTGCCGTCTACCGCTTCTTGCTAGCTTGCCGTTCCCCGTCCATTTCGGACGTGGAAATTACGAGCAAATTAATGATACTCTTCACTCGTCGCAGCGACTGTCTGACCCTGCGCGAACACCGCGTCATAGCCGGGAAGCCGCTTCAATCCGATTTCGCTGAAGGCTTCGCTTTGCGCCAGGCCAATCGCCTGCACCTTCACTAGTTCCAACAGCGCGAGAAACAGGCAGATCATGGCGCGGCGGCTCTTCTGCCGCTCGAACAATTCGCGCGCCGATACGATGTCGCCCTTGCGCTGCCCCTCGAAAATCTTGCCGACGTAGCGGATCATGTCGGGCACCGAAACGTCCTCGCCCGAAACCTCATACACCGGACGCTCTTTCGCGCGGTCCAGCACGCCCTGAAACGTCTTCACCAGATCGAACAACGTCACGGAAAGGCCGGGCTCCATGCCTTCTTCCGAGCGAAACAGTTCGATCTGCGGGTTCGACCACGCCGCCTCTTCCACCACACGCTTTTGCTGCAGCATCTCGGCGGCTGTCTTGAACCGCTCATGCTCCAACAGCTGATTCACCAGCTCCGTGCGCGGGTCTTCTTCCGGCTCCATCTTTTCCAGCTCGGGATCCCGCGGCAGCAGCGTCCGGCTTTTAATCTGGATGAGCGTGGCCGCCATGTAAACAAATTCAGCGCTCAGCTCGATGTCCATCTCCAGCGCCTTGTGGACGTACTCCAGATACTGGCCCGTAATCTGCGCGATCGGGATGTTGTAGATGTCGATCTCCTGCTTGCGGATCAGGTCCAGCAGCAGGTCGAGCGGCCCATCATAGTGCTCCAGGTGAAAATTCAACGGCGACGACACTTGAATCAGAATAACATCGCGCGTCCGGGAGACGCCCTGCTAAAAGGCCCTTTCCACTCGGCGTATAATCAGCCGTCGCGCAGGCTTTCGGTCTTTCTTTGCCTGGGCCTTTGCCTGGGTCCTTTGCCTGGACCGTTTTTTCGTGCGACGCATGCCGGCTCGTGGCATCTACACTAGAAGTAGTGGGTCCCCATTCCTTTGAACGATCCCGCGGTAGCCGGAAAGGGCAGAACAGCGTCCCTACGCCTAAACGCAGCACAGCGGAGCGTTTCCGCAATATCTGGCCCGACCTGCGCGAGATGATCCTGCCGCGCCGCAAACTGCTGGCGCTCGGACTCGTGCTGATGGTGATCAACCGGTTGAGCGGCATGGTGCTGCCGTATTCCACCAAGTTCCTGATCGACGACGTGATCGGCAAGCACCATCAACAGCTGCTGACGTCGCTGGTGCTGGCCGTCCTGACGCCACGCTCATCCAGGGCGTCACTTCCTTCACCCTGACGCAGCTGCTCTCGAAAGCCGGCCAGCGACTGATCGCCGAGCTGCGCCAGAAAGTCCAGCAGCACATCGGACGCCTCTCGGTCGGCTATTACGACGCCAACAAGAGCGGCGTGCTGGTATCGCGCATCATGACCGACGTCGAAGGCGTGCGCAATCTGATCGGCACGGGCCTGGTGGATTTCGTCGGCGGCCTGATGACGGCCGTCATCGCGCTGGTGGTGCTGCTGCGCATCAGCCGTGCTCATGACCGGCCTGACGGCCCTGTTCGTCGCCGCCTTCGCTTTCGCTCTCAAGCAGGCGTTCACCAAAATCCGTCCGATTTTCCGCGAGCGCGGCAAGATCAATGCCGAGGTCACCGGCCGCTCTGACCGAATCGCTCGGCGGCGTGCGCGTGGTCAAGGGCTATCACGCCGAGGAGCGCGAGGCCGCGGTCTTCGGCGGGCGGCGTCAAGCGCCTGCTGGATAACGTTCTGAAATCTCTCACCGCCATGTCTCTCATGAGCCTCTCGGCCACCGTGCTGATGGGCATCGTCGGCGCCGTCGTCATGTTCGTCGGCACGCGGCAGATTTTCGCCGGAACGCTGACGCTCGGCGAATTCATGACCTTCACGGCGTTCCTCGCATTCCTGGTCGCACCGGTCTTTGGAGTGGTCGGCATCGGCACGCAAATCACCGAAGCTCTCGCCGGGCTCGACCGCACGCACGAGGTGCTGACGGAGAACCCCGAAGATCTCGACCCGCATCGCACGGTGAGTCTCGGGGCCATCCGCGGAAATGTCGTCTTCGATCACGTCGGCTTCTCCTACGAAGCCGGCAAGCAGGTCCTGTTCGACGTGAGCTTTCGCTCCGATCCCGGCACCGTCACCGCGCTGGTCGGGCCCGTCCGGCTCCGGCAAATCCACCATCATTAGTTTGATCGCGGCGTTTCATACGCCCAATGAAGGCCTCATCACGGTTGATGGAGTCGATCTCTCCACCGTGCGGCTGGATTCGCTATCGCACGCAGTTGGGAGTCGTTTTGCAAGACACGTTCCTGTTCGACGGCAGCATTGAAGAAAACATCGCGTTCGCGCGGCCGAACGCCACGAAAGAACAAATCCTCGAAGCCTGCCGCATCGCCCGCGTCGATGAATTCGCAGAGAATTTCGAAAACGGCTACGACACCATCGTCGGCGAGCGCGGCGTCAAGCTCTCCGGAGGCCAGCGCCAGCGCGTCTCCATCGCCCGGGCGATCCTTGCCGACCCGCGCATCCTGATTCTGGACGAAGCCACATCCAGCCTCGACTCGGAATCCGAAGCGCTGATTCAAGAAGGGCTGAACGACTTTGATGGCAGGGCCGCACCACCTTCGTCATCGCGCATCGTTTGTCCACCATCCGCCGCGCCGATCAGATCCTGGTGGTGGAAGCAGGCCGCGTGGCGGAGCGTGGCACTCACGCCGAGCTTTACGCCCTAGGCGGCCGATATTGGGACCTCTACACGCGCCAGCACGGCGTGGAGGCGAACCTGTTTCTCGCGCCCGGTGAAGGAGATAGCGTCCCTGAGGCGGAAGCAAACGGGGCCAAGCCGGGCCGCAGCGAAGCCGGGGAAGCCATGCGGCTGATCCGCGGCGGCTAGCCATTGAGCCGTCCGTTTATCCAAAATCACATTACTCGAAAATCGACGCGCACAGACACATCCGGCGTGGTACAATAGTTTTTCATGTTCGATTTGCAGGCCAATTCGTTTCGATTTAGCTACCGGTGGTACTTTAGCGTCTAAATCGTGAACGAGTGGGCTGTTGTAGTAAAAGGATCTGAACCCACTCGAAAGAGTGGGTTTTTTGCTTTTAGGGACGTCCCGCGCAAGTGCTCGCGGGAGAGAGAATGAATCTTAGGAGCCCATGTTGTGGCATCCGAAATTGTGGGGGAACCAGTGATTATTTCAATGAGACTACACGCGACCAAGGAAGAAGTCGCGGCCGCCAAGGCGCGTATCGAGGAATTCGGCTATAAGGTCCATTCCATCTCGGGCGAGGAGCGCGTCGTCATTGGCGCGGTGGGCGTCGGCGACATCACCGCATGTTTGGAATCGCTCGAAGCGATGCCCGGCGTCGAGCGCGCCGTTCGCATTTCGGCGCCCTACAAATTCGTCAGCCTTGAGTTCAAGAAAGAGAAGACGCGCATCACCGCGCACGGCATCACGATCGGCGGCGATGAGTTCATCACCATGGCCGGCCCGTGCTCGGTGGAAAGCGAGAAGCAGATTCTCGAAAGCGCCGAAATGGCCGCGCGCGGCGGAGCGAAGTTCCTTCGCGGAGGCGCTTACAAGCCGCGCACCTCGCCCTACGATTTCCAGGGCATGGAAGAGGAAGGCCTCAAGCTGCTGGACAAAGCCCGGCGCGTTACCGGCCTCGGCGTGATCACCGAGGTGATGAGCGACCGTGACGTGGAGCTGGTTTCGCAATACGCCGACATTCTGCAAATCGGCGCGCGCAACATGCAGAACTTCGCGCTGCTGAAAACGCTGGGCAAGTGCGGACGTCCCATTCTGCTCAAGCGCGGCCTGAGCGCCACCATCAAGGAACTGCTGATGTCCGCCGAGTACATCGTCGCGCACGGCAATCCGAACGTGATGCTGTGCGAGCGCGGCATCCGCACCTTTGAAACTGCTACTCGCAACACGTGCGACATTGTCGCCGTGGCCGTGCTCAACGAGCTCACCCATCTGCCTGTGATTCTCGATCCCAGCCATGCCACAGGCAAACGCAGTCTGGTGCCACCCTTGGCGCGCGCGGCGGTCGCGATCGGCGCCGACGGCATGATCGTCGAAATCCATCCGCAGCCGGAAAAGGCCATGAGCGACGGCGCGCAATCGCTGGATCCGAAACAGTGGATGAATATGATGCAGGATTTGGCACCTTACATCGCACTCTGGAAAAAGTCGCGCGTCGCGGAAGCCGTCACGGCATAGCTGCGGCGGAGGAGCTAAGATTTTTGGCAAGCCTCGCGCGCGGGTTTCGCAAGAAGGATCGCCGCGAAGGCAAAATTACCGGCAACGGCAAACGCGAGATTTAAGTAGTTCGTCTGGGGACTTCTGAAGTAGGCCCACGAAATAAGATAGTAACCCAGGGCAAATAGCGATAGGCACAAGGCTACTCTTCGCCCCCTCTCTTCTAGGCGCCAAAGAAGTATCGCCGCAACTGGTCCCATTACCAGCGTTAGCGCCCAACCAAGGGCGGTAGCCGCTCCGAACAATCCGCTTTCAACGACGGTCTTCAGAGAATCTGCTCGCCATAATCTCCAAACCAGGAGAAGGGTCGCCAATATCGGCCACCAAAGGATCCCGGCCAGAACCTTCAGAACAGTTCGCATGAGGAATAGTTTAGGCCCACCAGTGGCGCCAGGTAGTCCGCTAAATGTGTGTGGGTCGGCTTTAAGCGCGATGTATTCGGGTTATTTCCATGCCCGGAGGATTGCTGGAGGGATCAAACAGTACGCTGAAGTGTTCAAAGAATCCGTGACGCCCTAATATTCCGCCCCAGGCAAGCTGGTCATAAAATCCCGCCCTAATCGAGATGCAGTGCTCAAAGACCCATAGCTTAACGTCGTGATAATGGACGGGCACAGGCGGCGCGTTAACAACCCCCTTTAGGTAGCCCATTTCTCCGTCTTCGACTTTGATGCCAATGGCCTTTCCAACTTGCGAATGAAAATATGTAGTGAATGCCCCGGAATCTACCAACGCATCGATCCGGTTACTCTTTGCGTGCTTGAATTGTAGCGATACCGGTAGTACAGGCATCCAAGTGCTTGTCGCTCCATTAAATCCAGGATCTTTTGCAGCAGGGAAAACCTTGTACGGTATCTTCGGCATCTAGAGGAGTGCCGGTGACCAGTTAGACGGAATAAACACAATAAGAGGGTCGGATTCCCCGGAGCTAGATGCTTGGCGCGAAGCATCCTCAAAGGTTGCTCCCGTGGCTACGATTCGCTCCTCGTCAGCGGAAAACGCAACCCAGCTATTGGGGGTGGCATCCCGAAGAATAGTAAGACGTTGTTCAGTGGACATTTTGTACCGCCCTCTAGATAGTATGACGCACCAGCAAGGGAATTTGATCCTATAACAATATCGGCAGGCGCGTCAATCCACCCTAGGGCAGTACTATCAGGCGTTTAGCAGTTCGGATATCTCCCATACGTGATCTGTGATCCCGGCAGCCATGGCAGGCGTGACTCGAAGCGACTTGTGAACGCGCCCGAAGTTGTACCAGCAATAGAACAGCGCGACGGCAGCCCAGTGGTTCTCCCACTTTTTACTGAAGGCGTTCGTCAAGCGCGTGAATCGGCGGTTCTGCATTCTTAGCGATAAATTGGATCGCTCCACAATCGACGTACAGATGCGTTCTGGATCAGGTTGTCCCATAACGTAGACCACCTCCGTTGCCGCCACTTCGGCGGGACTGTAACGGCGTTCGCCTTCCGGCGCGGCGCGATAGACCTTGATGAGCTGCGCGAAGTCGCAACGGTCATGTAATGTATTGCTGATCGCGGATTTGTAAGGCGCAAATCCATCGGTCGTGATTTGAAAGTTTCCTCGTGTGGCATGGCGCAAACCCTCGATGAATACGTCCGTCGTTTCCTTGGTTGCGTTTGCCCATCGTGATATTCAAAACAAGCTTCGTATGGCGTTCGATGGCAACGAACGTGTAGCAGTCACCTAAATTCTGATCGTCTTCGGGCCGAACACGCTTTTCCTTTTTGCCAATGTAGCTCCATACTTCATCAGCTTCGACATCCCGGACTTCAACGTTGCGGATCTTCTCGGCCATGATGCGCTCGCACTTCTCGCCCGCCAAAACCAAGAGCTTGAGAATCGTGCCATGGTGGACGCCTGTAACGCGCTCGACGGTCGAAACGCTGTTGCCCTCAAGCAAGAGCTTTAGAACCATCTCGGCCTTCTCGATAGGCAGGTACATGCCGTCCAGCGGCTTTTCTTGAGACTCCAGGAACGTCTTAGAGCATTGGCGACACTGGAACCGCTGGTTACCCTTGCGGTCGCGCCCGTGGCGCTTACATTCGATCCGGCAGGAATGGCAGGTCACTGTGAAATCTCCTATTGAGTTCCACAGACTTAAGCCGGATAATGAACTTGCGGGTCCGATACGGCTTTAGCTGTGTTGGATTTACAGCCCTGGCTAGTGTTTCAGCACTCGCCGGGGCTTTCTCTTAACAACTTTATTGTACCAAAGGTTGACAAAGAGTCAATGATAAGTTTACAATAAAGTTGTTATGGGAACCCAGAACGTTGACTTAGGACCTGTGGTAGGTTGTAAATGGAAGGTAAGGGCTAGAGGGGAAGATATCCGCAGATTCATCTTGTCGGATGTCGAGAAGCACCCCAGAGATGTTTCTACGCGAACAGCAGAGCACTTCGGAATAACTCGGCAGGCTGTCAATAAGCACCTGAAGAAGCTTGTCATTGAAAAAGCTCTGAATCCCGAGGGAAAGACTCGCTATCGCTCCTACCGCCTAGCGGCTCTCTCTGAGTGGCTGCACAGGTTCCATATCGTTCCTGGATTAGAAGAAGATCAAGTGTGGTCGCGAGAAGCTGCTCCAGCGCTCGGCAATCTACCGCAGAATGTTCTTGATATTTGGCACTTCTGCTTCACTGAGATGTTCAACAATGCTATCGATCATTCTGGCGGGTCGAATATTATCGTCAAGGTTGCGAGAACTGCCACCAATACCCAAATGATGTTGCTTGATAATGGCGTTGGCATCTTCAAGAAGATTCAACTAGCGATGGGCTTGCTAGATGAACGCCACGCGATTCTGGAACTCTCAAAGGGTAAACTCACGACGGACCCCGAAAAACATACAGGCCAAGGAATTTTTTTTACTTCGCGCCTTCTTGATTCTTTCGATATTCTTTCTGGCGGGGTTTTCTTTACACATACCTTAGGATACCCAACCGATCGGTGGCTGCACCGACGGGCAATACCGCACAATGAGAGGGTGCCCCTCCGCCTCAAGCCGTGGCAAAAGGCCGCCCTCAGTCTGGTCCTCCTGACCGCCGCGGTGGCGCTCGCGTGGTGGCGAATATCCTCCACTTTCGACGCGCCTCGCATGATCGCGGCGCTGCCCTCCGAACACGCCGTGGTTTTCTATGCCGATGTCGCCGCCCTTCGACGTGCCGGTATTCTGGACCTTCTGGCAGGCTCCAAAAGCGCCGAGGATTCCGACTATCGCAAGTTCGTTGCCGATGCGGGCTTCGACTATCGCACCGACCTCGACGCCGTCGCCGCTGCCTTCGTGGATCACGGCTCCTATCTCACCGTACGCGGCCGATTCCAGTGGACGCGGCTCCGCGCCTACGCCAAAGCGCAAGGCGGCGATTGTCACGATTCGCTCTGCAACATGCCGGGCAACTCGCCGGGTCGCCAGATTTCGTTTGTCGAGCTTCAGCCCGATATCCTCGCGCTTGCGGTCGCCGCCGATCCCGCTGGAGTCACCCGCATCACGACCGCCGAACGCACGCCGCTCATCGCCTTGGCGCCTGAGCCTATATGGATCACCGCGCCTTCCTCTGAGCTGACCAAACCAGGCGCCCTCTCGCCCGCCCTTCTCTCCTTGATCGGCCCAGTGGCGCAAGCCGAACGCGTGACCCTCGCCCTGGGACCGCGCGATCAAAACGCTCAATTGCGCCTATCGATCCATTGCAAGTCGCCGAACGATGCGTCCGCTATTACGCGCGACCTGTCATCTGCTATGAATGCACTCTACACGCCCGGCGGCGGCCCACACGCCCGCGCCGCCGACCAACAGGATTGGGTGGCACTGCTTCGGCTCGGGACTGTTTCTGCTAAGGGTTCCGAAGTGACCGGCATCTGGCCGCTGGACCGGGCTTTCCTTAGTGGACTTTTCTCAGCGGGCGGCTTCTGATATAGCTCGCCGACATTTCTTCGTAAATTTGTAGTTATATTCTTGCGCCCGCCGTCAAGCCTCTGGCACAATGGCTGCCATGCAGGTTCGGATCCTCGCCTTTGTTCTCGCGGGCGGCAAGGGAACGCGGCTGTACCCGCTCACGAAGGAACGAGCGAAACCCGCCGTGCCCTTCGGCGGCCGCTACCGCATCGTCGATTTCGTCCTCAGCAATCTCATCAATTCCGGCATCTTTTCCATCTACGTCCTGATTCAATTCAAAAGTCAGTCCCTGCTGCAGCACATTCGCGACGGGTGGGAAGTCAGCGGCTTGTTACGCCAGCATTTCATCATCCCCGTGCCCGCCCAGATGCGCATGCCCGGCGAAGATTGGTACCGCGGCACGGCCGACGCCATTTACCAGAACATTAACCTGATCGAGCAGGCCGATCCGCACTACGTCGTGATCTTCGGCGCCGATCACATCTACCGCATGAACATCCGGGAGATGCTGGAATACCATCTACACAAGCGCGCGCAGGCCACTGTCGCCGCCATTCCCGTGGACCGCGATCAGGCCGTCGAGTTCGGCGTCATCGAAGCGTCGCACGATGGACGCGTGATGGGGTTTCACGAAAAGAATCCCGACGCGCCGACCATCCCCGGCGATCCCAAGCGCGTTTACGCGTCCATGGGCAACTATATTTTTTCCACGAGCACCCTGCTGCGGGAGCTATATGAGGATGCGCAGGACGCCTCCAGCAGCCACGATTTCGGGCGCGACATCCTGCCCAAGCTGGTCGCGCGCGGCGACCTCTACGCCTATAATTTCCAGATCAATCACATCCCGGGCGATCCTCCCGCGCAGGAGCCCTACTGGCGCGACGTCGGCACCATCGACGCCTACTATGACGCCAGCATGGATCTGCGCTCTCCTACGCCGGCGCTTAAACTTGTACAACCGCCAGTGGCCGCTGCGCACGGCCAGTTATTTCGACGCGCCCGCCAAACTGATTCACGATGATGAAGGACGCGCCGGGGAAGTCTTCGATTCGATCGTCTCCGGCAGCTCGATCGTCTCCGGTGGTGTGGTGCGAAACTCGGTACTGGGACGCGGCGTGCGCGTGCTGGCAGGCGCCGTGGTGGAAGATTCCGTCATCTTCGACAATTGCGTCATCGGCCGCCACTCTCACGTGCGTCGTGCCATCATCGATAAAAATTTCCGGGTGCCCGACAATGGTTACATCGGCTTCGACCTTGCGGCGGACGCCGAAGCATATCATGTCACCGAGAGCGGCATCGTCGTCGTGGAAGGCCACCGCTCCCCCGTCGACATCGCGACGATGCTTTTATAAGTGTTGCTATATTTTTTTAGCAACCCCGGTTCGCAACGCCTGTGATCGCGGCGCAAATCGTGACTTGTGTTCCCCTATGCCTGCGGTACAATGGAGGACGTCGGCAGTTGGCATCTCCCCCGCCAAATTTTCCCGAGATCGGGCGCGTAGCTCAATTGGCAGAGCAACTGACTCTTAATCAGTAGGTTGTAGGTTCGATTCCCACCGCGCTCACCACTCAAATAACGACATACCGCTCGGGCTGCCCATGCGACTTTATCTGTCCTACCTGTATGGACCCGCCTGCAAAGCGAACAAATGGGCGTAGCTGCCATCCCGCGTCATGAGCTGATCATGCGATCCCTCTTCGTGTACGGATCCGCCTTCCAGCACCACAATGCGGTCCACCATGCGCACCGTTGAAAAGCGGTGCGAAATGAGGATCGCGGTTTTGTCTTCGGTCAGCTCGGTGAAGCGTTGGAACAATTCATACTCGGCGGCGGCGTCGAGCGCGGCTGTGGGTTCATCGAGTATCAGGATCTGCGCGTCGCGCAAGTAAGCCCTGGCCAGAGCGAGGCGCTGCCATTCGCCGCCTGACAAATCCACGCCGCCTTCGAAGCGCCGGCCTAACATCTGCTCCAGGCCATCCGGCAAACGCGCCAGCAGATTCTGATTGCCGCCTTTCTTCAATGCCTCGAGCAGCGCCGCGTCCTTGTAACGAGCCTCCATCCGGCCGACGGCGATATTATCGCGGGCGCTGAGATCGTAACGCGTGAAATCCTGAAATACGACTCCGATTTGTTTATGCAAATCGGGCAGATCGTATTCACGAAGATCGATACCGTTGAGCAGAATTTGTCCGGCGGTCGGCTCATAAAGCCGCATCAGCAATTTGATGACAGTCGTTTTTCCTTCGCCGTTCTGGCCCACAATGGCAATCCGTTCCCGGGCGCCAATTTCTAAATTGAGTTTGTTGAGAACCAATCGCGAGGTTCCCGGATAAGCAAACGATACGTCGCGAAACTCGAATCCACTCTCAATGGGACGCGCCACGGGAACCGCATGAATCCGGTTGCGGATGGTGGGCTTCACGGCGAAGAACTGCAGCAGATCCGTGAGGAACAGCGCCTGATCGCCGATGATCGCGAAAGTCGAGAATAGCATCTGGATCTGGCTGCTGGTCCCCGCCAGAGCGCCACCCACAAAGGTGAGAGCGCCTACCGTCAAGGCTCCTTGCATCGTTCGGATAACCAGCAGCGCGTAGGCGCCGTAGTATCCGAGTGACGCCACAATCGCGAGCAGCGCACCGGCGCGCAGACGCCGCCACGCTAAACTACCGTTGCGCGAGATGACCTCGTCGCTGGTCGCCGTGAACCACTCGCTCAGGAAAGGTCCCAGGCCAAAAATTTTCAATTCCTTCGCACTTTCCCTTCTGGTTCCCAGGTCGCGAAGGTAATCCATCTCCCGGCGCAGCGGCGTAAGACTATACGCAAGCGAGTAAGCCAAAAGTGAGAAGTGGCACTCTCCGAGGAAGGCCGGGATGACCGTTACAACCATGAGTCCCAACAGAGGCGGCGAAAATGCAAGTACGCCAAGGGCAAGCGAGAGAAGAGTGACGGCTTGTTGCAAAAGCTTTCCCAGCGCGTTCAACATTCCCACGCGGTCCGTCGCCTGCACTCGCGCACGCTCCAACTTGTCGTAGAATACCGGGTCCTCGAACGAGGTCAAGTCCAAAGTCGCGGCGTGCTGCATCACCTTGATCGTGACATCGCGCGAGAACTGGTCCGCCAGCCGCGTATCGCAGTAATCGCTGGCGCGGCCTAAAATCGATCCCGTCGCGGCGATCACGAATTCGATGCCCAGCAGCCACCATATACGTGACGATGCTGCCCCCGGATGACGCGCGGCCTCCACCACCAAATCGATGATCAGTTTTCCGACCCACAGCGCCGCGAGAGGCAACAGCGCCATCGCCATCCGCAAGATCATCGCCGCCGTAACCAGCCTGGGACCCGAACCCCATAGGAGCTTCAAGACGGGCGGTAGATTTTTCAGAGCGTCGAATCGATCTCTCCAGGGTTTTTTACCGAAACTTGTCCGCAGTCGCATCGCAAAAGCCTCTCAAATTAACGCCTTACACCATCCGCCTTTTCGAATTGCAATTGCGATGCCAGTGCAGCCGAGCTTGAAATCAGGTGGTGGGATGGAAGCCGGCGCGATTCATACCGCGCTGCACCTCCGCACACTTCATGAAGGTTTCCCATACGAACCCTGTGCGAAGATTTTCGGCCATAAGCATGGTGATGCCGGTATCGATTCCGATTACATCCGGGTCGTACCAGTCTTTGAGAGGATTAAATGCGTTCACGAAACCATAGCGCGTCCACGCGCGCGACCCGTAGCGGTTTTTGATGTTCTTCAGAACGCGCAGGGTAGGTTGCGGCAGAAATGCTAACGAACCACCAGTTGCGCTCGGAACCACCGTTCCGTCAATCGGTCCGATCTCCGGAGGCCCACCCCATACAACGTAGCCGTGTTGCGAATCTGACGCCGTGATGCCCCACAGGTCTTCGCTGTAGTCCGGAAATTGTGCGGCGAGTTCCAGGCAGAACTTTCGATGCACCTCCGTGCTGATCACGGAGTTCTCAAAGTAGTTCGCGAATTGGTCCCGTTTGTCTCGAAAATCGAACCACGCCTGTGAGTATTGATGCACAAACAGCGGCGCGAATGAGCCGATGTAGCGCTGGCCTTCATATTCAAAGGTGGTTCGTTTCCAAGCCGCCCAGACGCCGTCCGGAAGCGGGTGCGCGGAGGATCCGAGCCCCAGCAGATACACCATCATCAGCTCGCTATAGGAATCCCATCGGTACGGTAGGAAGCCCGTCTCCGGCGTCCAGCCGTGGGAGATCAGCGAGGTGTCCTCCGATCCCCATGTCCAGTCGACGCGACTCAAAATGGCGTTCGCCAGGTTCGTAATGCCGCGATGTCGAAAATGTTCTCTGCAGGTGAGGATGCCGCATAGCAGGATGGCTGTATCGATGGAGGATACCTCCGAATCCCAGATCCGTTCACCGGTCTTCAAATTGGCCCAGTGATAATAGAAGCCGCGGTGCGTGGGCATGGACTTCCAGAGAAACTCCAACGCAATAATCACGCGCAGCGTAGCGGTAGAGGTCGGGATGTATCCGCGCTTATCGCCAATGCAAATTGCCGTCAGCCCGAATCCGGTGGCCGCGACGCTCGCCACCATGTGGGTATCAGCGCCCTTGACGGAGCAGCGGTCCTTCACCAGACCGGTTTGCGGATCGGCCTGCTCCCAGAAGAATAGAAAGCTCGCTTTTTCCAAATCTTCCAGAAAACGTTCGTCTTCAGGAGCCAGGGGTGCGGCCGCGTCTATCCTCCGGCTCAAAAGGGATAGGCCCAATAACTGCTTCAACAAGTTCCTGCGAAGTATCATCTGCGTCCAGGATTGCAGCAGTCCATCACGACGTTATGTGAGATGCGGCCGCATGTTGAAGTGTTACACAATAGCTGAGTTATCGGTCACACAGGTATGGGACTCGCAGGAGTTGTCGAACGCGTTCGCCGCCGGCGCCACCTCGCCATCGCGGCCGCTGTTGCCATGGTCGTCGTGATCGCCATTGTCTCGTTCCTGTTGCGGCGCCGGCCATTGACGGAACTGACGGGTGTGGTGCTCCGGCAGGATAAGGACCCTGCCAAGCAGCCGCCGGTAAAGGGTGCCGAAGTATTTCTGGCCGACGGTTTGTCACAGGGAAGCGCCTTTTCGGACGCCGCGGGATTCTTCCGTCTGAAGTTGCGCCCTGGAGTGCGAAGCGGCCAGAACGCGATTCTTACCGTGCGGGACTCGGACTATGTCTCCGCCCGGATTTTTGAAATCCTGCAGGATCGGCTGTATGTGATCCGCGTGACTCCCGTGGCTTCTCCCGTCGGTAATCCTAAGATCCTGAGCGATATTAAAATCCGCTATGCCGTGAGAAGCACAAGGACGGAAGAAGTTGGCAGTGCCATGAAACGCTTCGAGGTCGTGAACCAAGGCGACGTTCCCTGCCGGAGGCCGTATCCCTGTTCGCCCAACGGCAAATGGAGGGCGGCCATTGGCGGGGTTACGCTCGACGCGGTCGATGGCAGTGAATTTCACAATGCCCGGGCCACCTGCATCGCCGGACCATGTCCCTTTACGAAGATTGAAAAGGACGGCTTCTCGGCAGGAGGCCGCAGCATCAGCGTCACGGTCCGCAACTGGTCCGATACGGTCAGCTTTGTCCTGGAGGCCGATGTGACTCGCTCCGAAAACAACGAAACGGTGCGCCAGGCCTTTCCCGTCCTGGTCAATCAGGTCCTGAGTTTCACGCTGCCCGCCGCGGCCCAAGGGGCCACAATTGAAGCGACCCTCGATGGAATGGACATTGTGTATCCGCTCGGGCCGACGCTCGCCTTATCCTGGGCCGATTGCAGTGCGATCGTCGCGAAGGATGCTATTAAACTGGTGCGCTGCGAACTCAAGCCGGGGTACCAGTTCCTGGAATCCAAGCCATCACCGGTGGACTCCGCAAAACGTTAACAGGCAGCGCGGCGCCCGCCAGCGCAAGTTTCTGCTATTGGGCATTCCGCTCGGCGAATTCGGCTCCGGCGCATCCAACTCCGAGGAAGACGGCGGCGAGAAGGCTCCCCTCCGGCTGTCACAAGCATCGCCCTAATGCGCGGCCTGGAGCTTGAATTGTCCCTGCAGTCCGTGCGCCGAATCCGATGCGATCCAAACCGTGAAATCTCCACTTTCGGTGGCGAATTGCATTCGTTGGTTATAGAATGCCAGGTCCTTCGGAGTGATTGAGAATTTCACGGGCATCTTCTCACCCGGCTTCAGATGAATTCGCCGAAAACCTTTCAATTCCCGTACTGGCCTGGCGACACTGGCGGTCTGTTGGTGGACATAAAGTTGAACTATTTCGTCCGCCTCGCGGGAACCCCGGTTCGTGATGGTCGCTGAAACCGCCAGCGTCCCATTTCGCGGCAGCACGGGCGCCGATACATGCAAATCCGAATACTCAAACGTCGTGTAGGAGAGTCCGTAGCCAAAAGGATATTCCGGTGTAAAATCCACATCGACATATTTCGACGTGTAGCCCACCGGATTCACGGGATTCCCTAAAGGAATTCCAAGATCGGCCTCCGACGCCGGTCTTCCCGTGTTCAGGTGCGCATAGTAAATAGGCACCTGCCCGACGGTTCGTGGAAAGGTCATCGTTAACTTCCCGGACGGCACGGCATCGCCAAACAGAAGGTCGGCTAGCGCCGGTCCTCCCATGGTTCCCGGATGCCACGCATACAAGAGGGCGTCGACCTTGGCCGCGACCGAATGAAATGTGAGGGGGCGGCCCGCCATAATAATCGCGATCATGGGCTTGCCCGCTTTCCCGATTGCTTCTACCAGCTTCTC
Source organism: Terriglobia bacterium (assembly GCA_963699945.1). GTDB lineage: Bacteria > Acidobacteriota > Terriglobia > Bryobacterales > Bryobacteraceae > Palsa-187. The sequence goes on along the minus strand of CAVOVW010000004.1, from coordinate 181,358 downwards.
CTGGGCGCCGGGCAAATCGAGAAACGCGCGGGAATGCGCTTCGCCTGAAAGATTCTGTTCCTCGCCCAGGAATAGCAGGACAACATCCGCCGCTCGCGCTGCTGCGATCGCTTCGCCAAAGCCGTCCTCGTTTAAATCGCGGCTGTACTTCAAACCCGCCGCGAACAGGACGTTGCCCGCACCCAGTTTTGCGCGCAGAGCAGCGAGCGGCGTCTGGACATCTTCGCCGCGGCCGTCCATCGCCCACGCGCCCATCTGGTCGATAGGACTGTTCGCCAGCGGCCCAATAACAGCAACCTTGCCGGGATTCTTCGCCAGTGGAAGCACCTGGCGGTCATTCTTCAGCAGAACGGCACTCTCGGTGGCGAGGCGCTTGGCGACATCGAGCGCCCGAGGCGAAGGCGAAGGAGCGGCAGAAAAGTTCTCGGAGTCTTTATCAAAGAGCCCTAATCGAAATTTCAAACGAAGGACATTGCGAACCGCGTCGTCAATCCGTTTGACGTCAACACTGCCATTTTTCACAAGGCTTTTGAGATTGTCATAATACGTGGTGCTGACCATCTCCATGTCTACACCTGCGAGGACCGCCTTTTTCGCTGCGTCGGCGTTATCCGCGGCATACCCATGCTGAATCATTTCGGGAATCGGCCTCGTAGTCGCTCACCACCATTCCGTCAAACTTCCACTCGTCGCGAAGAATCTGATGCAAAATGAACCGGTCGCCCGTAACGGGCACGCCATTTAACGCATTGAACCCCGTCATAAAAGTGGCCACGCCCGCGTCGCGCGCGCTCTGGAACGGTCGCAGATAAACATTGCGCAATAGGATCTCCGGAATCCAAGTGCTGTTGTATTCGCGGCCGGCTTCCACTGCGCCATAACCGACGTAGTGCTTGGCGCAGGCCGCGATCGCATCCGCCGAACTCAATGCGTCGGTTTGATAGCCGCGAACCATGGCCATTGCCAGCTTACTCGCCAGATACGGATCCTCGCCCAAGCCCCTCCGACACGCGGCCCCACCGTGGGTCGCGAGTAATGTCGACCATCGGTGAGAACGTCCAGCGGATGCCCTCGGTGGAAGCTTCCTCGGCCGCAATACGCGCCGCCTGCTGAACCAGATCCGGATCCCAACTCGCCGATTGCCCCAACGGAATCGGAAAGATGGTCCGGTAGCCATGGATGACGTCGCGTCCGAAAAGAAGCGGAATCCGCAGGCGACTCTCCGTGCGCGCGATTCTTTGCGCTTCAGCCCGGTCCGCGGGGCTGCCCGCGTTTAGAAACGAACCCCAACGGCCTTTGCGGATCTCTTCTTTGATCTGCTCGGACAGAGGCGTCATGATCGACGTCGACTGCGACAACTGGCCGAGTTTCTCGTCCAGCGTCATCCGCGCTACAAGCCCGTTGATTCGCTGCTCGACGTCAGCCGCCGGCGGCGCGGCCCTGAGCATCAGCGCGACGACGGCCACGCCGATATAACGAACCCATCGAAGCATCCCTCAAACTCTCCTTCAAATACCGGAGCCTCTGGAATCGCGCAAGGCGCTGTGCCTACAAGTCGATCAACCCCCGCCCATTTGTGGAACGCGACCGCGGCGCTCCATCCGTTCACTAATCTCTTCGAGCGTCCGTCCCTTGGTTTCAGGCACCAGGCGATAGGAAAAAACAAACGAACCGATACTGATCAAACCGTAAAGCCAGAATGCGTTCGCTGGACCCATCTGTTGGACGAGCGTTAGAAATGTAAGAGCCACGATAAGATTGGAACCCCAATTCGCCATGGTCGCAACGCCCATCGCAGCACCCCGCACCTGCAACGGATAGATTTCCGAGATCAACAGCCAAAAAATGGGACCCAAACTGATCGCGAACGAACCCACGTAAAGCATCACGCTCACGACAGCCATCCAGGCGAACGCCACAGATTGGTTGCGGAAGTGAAAGACAAATCCCAGAATCCCCAAACTGACAATCATTCCCGCGATGCCCGTCAGCAACAGCGGCCGGCGTCCCACCCGGTCCAGCAATCGCAAGGAAACCACCGTCATCAGTACGTTAACTGCACCCACGCCTGCCGTCGCGAGAATCGATTGCGCCGCGGATCCGAAGCCGGCCAATTGGAAAATGGTCGGCGCGTAATAAATGATCGTATTGATACCAGTGACCTGCTGAAAGATCGCGAGTCCAATCCCGAGAATGACGGCCGTCCGGTAACGCGGGTCTAGTATCGTTGCCCAGCGTGTGTCACTCTTTGACGTCTCCTTCTCGGTTGTCACCGATTCGACGATGCCCAGTTCTTCGTTCACCGCATCCTCGCCCGAACGCACTCGACGCAGGATCTGCTTTGCCTCTTCGTAGCGTCCCTGGAGTACCAGCCATCGTGGACTCTCAGGCATGAACACCATGCCCACACAGAGCATCGCAGCCGGAAGCGCCGCCGCCGCGAACATCCAGCGCCAATGCTCCCCGCCTGCCAGAAGGTAGTCCACCAGGTACGAAACCAGGATGCCGACTGTGATTAAGAGTTGATTGAGCGAAACCAAGGCACCCCGGCGTTCGGCCGGCGCGATTTCGGAAATGTACAGTGGACCGACATACGAACAGATTCCGATCGCGACGCCCACCAGAATGCGCCCGGCGATCAGCCACGCGATAGTCGGCGCCAGAGCCGTCGCCAAGCTGGCGACCAGGAATAGAATCGATACCGCAATGACAATTCTTTTTCGGCCGAAACGGTCCACCAACGCGCCGCTGAATCCTGCGGCCGGCGCTGCTCCGGCAAGCACCGCACTTGCCACTAAACCCTGGGCGAGTGGCGAAAGAGCAAAATCATTCTTGAGGAATAACAGCGCGCCGGAAATCACGGCCGTGTCATAGCCGAAGAGCAACCCGCACAAAGCCGCGGTAAAAGCGATCCGTTCTATCGCGAAGGTGGGTCGATCGTTAACAGGCGGCATCAGTACACGGTTCCACGGTTCAACAGCAATTCGATACCCAACTAGCAAACGCTAGTCTTTGTTTAACACAGGATTCCAGACCGAGGGTACGGGCTCCGCCATTTTTACCGAGCACCTTAAAAATCCGCGCGCCGGCGCGCCCGTTGCGGCATGGCGCAGACCCCGCCATGCAGATCCCCCCATGATGACGCTTCGTCTGCCGCCAGTCGTGTTGTCGCGAAAGCGCTGCCCTCCCGCGTGCTTTCACGGTGTTCGCGTCAGCTTCGTATTCCGACAAGCCCACTCGTAAAGCACCGGCAGCAGAAACAGCGTAAGCAGCGTGGAACTGAACAAGCCCTCCAATCACCACGCTCGCGAGCGGCCGCTGCACTTCGGCGCCGGTGGAAGTGGAAATCGCCATCGGAATGAAACCGAAGCTGGCGACGAATGCCGTCATCAAGCACCGGCCGCAGCCGTCGCCGCGCGCCCGCCGAGCACGGCATCGCGCGGGCTGAGGCCCGCCTGCGCGCAATCTGATTGATCGAACTGACCAGCACCACGCCGTTCAGCATCGCCACGCCGAACAGCGCGATGAAGCCGATCGAGGCGGAAAGGTTCAGATTCATGCCGCGAATCCACAGCGCGGCGATGCCGCCGACCAGCGCGAACGGAATGTTGCCAACCACCAGCAGCGCCGCTTGACGGACGCGAACGTGAGATAAAGCAGAACGAAGATCAGCGCGATGGCGATGGGAACGATCAGCATCAGGCGCCGCGTGGCGCGCTCCTGATTTTCGAACTGGCCGCCGTATTCGATGAAGTAGCCGGGCGGCAAGCGTGACGTCGCGGTCGATTTTCGAGCGCACCTCGGCGACGAAGCTGCCCAGATCGCGGCCGCGCACGTTGGACATCACGACGATGCGCCGCTGGCCCTCTTCGCGATTGATCAGTTCGGGGCCCCGCGTCACTTCGACGTGCGCCACCTGCTCCAGCGCGACCTGTTCGCCGCCCGGCGCGCGCAGCAGGATCTTGCGCATGGCGTCGGGATCGGTGCGGTAGCGCTCCGGCAGGCGAAGCGCCACGGTGTAGCGCTTCTGGCCGTCGATCACTTCGGAGATCATGTCGCCGGAGCCGCCGCTCGCCACCGCCTCTTCGACGTCGGTGACGTTCAGACCATAGCGGGCCAGCGCGGCGCGGTCCACGCGAACCGACAGTTCGGCGACGCCGGAGGTGATTTCCATCTGCGCATCGGCGGCGCCGCGCACCGTCGAGACCGCGCGCAGCACCTGCTGCCCAATGCGCGTCGAGCGTGCGGAAATCGTCGCCGAAGACCTTGATCGCCAGGTCCGCCTTGACGCCGGAAATGGTTTCGTCGATGCGCATGGCCATGGGCTGCGTGAAGTTGTAGGCGATGCCGGGAATCGTATCCAGTTCCTTGTCGAGCGCCGCAATCAGCGCTTCCTTGGTGTGAAATCGCGTCCAGGTCTCCATCGGGCGCAGCAGCAGGTAGGTGTCGCCTTCGTTGATGCCCATGGCTTCGGTGGCGAAGTCCGGCCGGCCGATCTTGATCACCACGTCGGCGATTTCCGGAAACTGCCGCAGCCGCTGCTCGATCCGCTTGCTGATCTCGACCGATTCGGTCAGCGACACGCCCGGCAGCTTGCGCGTCTCCACCAGGATCGATCCTTCGTCGAGCTTGCGGCATGAATTCCGTGCCGATGAAAAAGAGCGAGCCGAGCGCGACGGCCAAGCACGACCACCGCGGCGCCGACCGTCAGCACGCGGTGATCGCATGGCCCACGTTCAGGAGCGCGCGTATAGCCGCTCGCCGAGCGCGTGCCATCCAGCCGTGCTCCGTGCTTCGACCGTTCGCGCGGCGAATCCCTTTGCGAAAGCTGAACGAAGCCAGCATCGGGCACCATCGTCAGCGCCAGGAGCAGCGAGCCCGCCAGCGCCGCGCACACCGTGATGGCCATGGGCCGGAACATGCGCCCTTCCAGGCCCTGCAGGAACAGAATCGGCAAGATAGACCGCGATGATGATCACCACCGCGAAGGTCATCGGCCGGGCGACTTCATGCGCCGCGTGGCGCACCGATTCCAGCGGCGACTCCTCGCCGTGCTTCTCTTCCAGGCGATGGACGGAGTTCTCCATCATCACCACCGCGCCGTCGACGATCATGCCGAAATCGATCGCGCCCAGGCTCATCAGATTGGCGCTGATGCCGAACAGCCGCATGCCCAGAAAACTGATCAGCATGGAAAACGGAATGATCGGCCGCCGTGATCAGCGCGGCCCGCAGGTTGCCCAGGAACAGCAGCAGCACGACCGTGACCAGAATGAAGCCTTCGAACAGATTCTTCTCCACGGTGTGGATGGTGCCGTCGATCACGAAGGACTGATCGTAGAACGGGATGATCTTCACGCCCGGCGGCAAGCGCAGACTGGCGATTCTCTCCTTCACCCGTTCGATCAGCTGCTTGCCGTTTTCGCCCTTCAGCATGATCACCATGCCGGAGACGGTTTCGCCGTTGCGCAGCGTCGCGCCCTCCGGCGGCGCCGCGCCGATGCGCACCTCGGCGACATCGCGCAGCAGCACCGGGCGTTCCGTTCTTCGACAGTGAGCACGATGTTGCCGAAGTCGCTCGGTGGTCACGGCGCGTCCCGTGCCGAGCAGCGTGTATTGTTCGGACGGCGTGCTCGATGTAGCCGCCGCCGAAATTGGTATTGTTGTCCTCGACGCGCGCGGCGACGTCGTGCAGCGTCAGCCCGTACTGCTCGAGCAGCGCCGGATCGACGACGATCTGAAACTGCTTGGTCTGGCCGCCCCAGGCGTTGATTTCGCTGACGCCGGGAAGCGTGCGCAGTTGCGGCTTGATCACCCATTCGTGCAGATCCTTCAGCTCCATCGGGCTCATCGGACCGGAAAGCGTGTACTGGTAAAGCTCGCCGAAAGCCGTGGCGGGCAAGCCCAGCGTCGGCTGAATCCCTCGCGGCAGCAGCGAAGAAATCTGCTGCAGCCGCTCGCTGACCAAGCTGCCGCGCGAAATACATCGGCACCGAATCGTCGAAGACGACGGTCACCATCGAAAGCCCGAGCTTCGAGAGCGACCGCACTTCCTCTTTGTTCGGCAAGCCCAGCATGGCGCGCTCGATCGGGTAGGTGACCAGTTGCTCGACTTCGGTCGGCGGCAGCGACGGCGCGTCCGTGACCACCACCACCTGATTGTTCGTGAGATCGGGAAAGCCTCCACGGGAATCGTGTAGAGCGCGTAGCCGCCGGCTCCGAGCAGCGCGAGAATGCCGACGAGCACCAGCCAGCGATAGGCCAGCGTGAGATCGATGATGCGATTCAGCATGGCGGCTACTCGCTTTCCAGTGTCGATTTCAGAAGTTGCGACTTCAGAATGAAACTGCCGCGCACCCGACCTGCTCTCCAGCCTTGAGCCCTTCGAGCACCGGAGTCTTGCCGTCCGCGGTTTCGCCGACGCTGCACCGGACGCACCGCAAACGGTCCGGCGCGGTCCGCACGAAGACGACATCCTGGCCGTTGATCTGCTGCACGGCATCGGAAGGACACCAGCAAGGCCGGCTTGCCGCTCGCCCACCGGAATTTCCGCGTTCGCCAGCATCTCCGGCCGCAGGCGGTTCCGTTCGCGTTCGCCAGCTCGATGCGCACCTGCATCACGCGGGTTTCAGGATCGAACTGCTGGCCCAGATTCGTGATCTTGCCCGCGAATCGCAGGCCTTCCTGTCCCGGCAGCGTCACGTACGCGGTCTGGCCCACGCGAAGCTTGCCGAGATCCTCCTGGCGCACCGAGGCCAGCATCCAGACCTTGCGAGAGATCGCCGATCACAAACGTGTCAGCGGAAAGCTCCACGGTCTTGCCCGGGCGTGACATTCTTCTCGATGATGTAGCCGTCCGCGGGAGCGATGATCGGCACTTCGTCCTCGGTCTCGTCCGTGCGATTCGCCGGCGGATCGGCGGGCACGCGCAGATCGTCTTCCAGCAGATCCGTGCCGCGATCCACTTCGATCTCCGCTTTGCTGGACGGCCGCCTGCGCGGTCACCAGATCCTGCTGCGCCTGTTCCACCTGCTGCACCGAGCCCGCTTTCAGATCCAGCAGTCTCTGCGCGCGATCGCGATTGCGCTGCGCCTGCGCGGCGGCCGATTTCGCGCGATCCAGTTCGGCAAGCGTTGCCGATACTGAGCGCGCGAATCGCGCACTTCATCGGCGTGGTAGCGCGCCAGGATCTGGCCCTTGTGCACGTAATCGCCGAGACCCACGTACACCGCAATGACCGATCCGATCGTCCGCACGCCGACCCGCCACGTATGGTCGTCGGCCAGCGCGATGCGGCCTTTCACGCGCAGCATGTCCGGCTCCTGCGAGAGCAGCCGCGACCTGAGTCTCGATCATCGGCCGCCGCTTGCTGCATCCGGCGGAAGAACTGATTTCATCCTTCGCTTTACTCTCTGTGCCTTGGCCTCTTGCGCCGCCGGAGCCTCCGTGGAAGCCGCTTGCGGGCTCGTGCATGCCCGCCAAAAACAGGCACAAACCGGACAGACACGAATACTTGTTAAAACGCTTCATTGATTCACTCCTTCAGCGGCTTCCAGTTTCACGATGCTTTGCCGGTACTCCACCATTCCCCGCGCCCACGCCAGCTCCGCATCCAACCGCGCTCGTTCCGCGTCCAGCAAACGGAGCAGATCCGTGCCGCCCTCTGCATAGGCCGCCGCGGCAATCGTCGAAATGTTCGCTGCATGTTCGCGCAGCGGTTGCAACGCCTTGCACCAATTCCGCGCGCCGCGCTTCGTATTCCTGCAACGCGCCGTCGTAGTCGGCCCGCACCTCCGTCTCCACCGCGGCCAGCAGTTGCTGCTGCCTGCGAACCTCCGCCTCCGCCGCGATGCGGTTTCCCTGATTCTTGTCGGTAGTGGGCAGCGTGACGCGCACCGACACGATCGCGGTATTTACGCCATCCAACGTATCGGGCAACTGAGTTCGCTTATAGCCGTACGTGACGTTCAGATCGGGTCGCGCGGACACATCTTGAAACTTGGCGTTCGCCTTGGCCTGTTCCAGAGCCGCCCGCGCAACTTTGATCTCGACCCGCTGCGCCAGCGCCTGCTCCACTCCCAGCGGCGCGATCGGAGTCTCGGCCGCCAGCGGTTCCGTGAGGACAACGCTCGCGAAATCAGTCTGGCCCATCTCCTTAAGCAGTTCCATGCGCGCGCGATTGGCATCGATCACCGCCAGATCCGCGGAGATCTTCAGGCGCTCTCCTTCCAGGCGGACGCGCAGCAGATCCTGCTCGGCGATCGCGCCCTGCGCTGAGTTGCGCGGCGTGATAGTCGATGATCTTCTGGAAATTGTCGACGGTCGTCTTGCAGAACGTCGCGGATCTTCCTGCGAGCCGCGCGCCGCCCAGTACGCGAGCTTCACTCTGTTGCGCGACCTGCCATCGGGCCAGTTCGTACTCGGCCTGTGTGCGACTAACGCCTTCGCCCGCAAGTGCGACTCGCTGTCGCCGCTTTCCCAACACGTCCAGCGGCTGATTGATCATCGCCAGCGTGTCCACGTCGCGGCCGTAAGTCTGGCCGGGCCGGAGGTTTTCGTTCTGAAACTGAAACTCGGGATTCGGTATGAGCCCGGCTTGCTTTTTTAATCCCTCGGCAGCGGAAATGCGCTCGGCCTCGGCCTTCAGTGACGCGCGCGATTGAAGCGCTTTCGCCACTGCCTGCTGCAAACTGAGGCTATCTTGAGCGGCGCACGGAACGACGAGGCCAACGGTGAGAATGAATGCAATATAAAAACTGTTCTTCACGGAACTCCTTCTAAACACCTCGAGACAAAAAGAAAAACTCCCGGCGTGGTGATGCACCACGACGAGACACACGAATAGCTTGTCTTGGGGAAGTTAGGAAGGAGGGGCTCTGGGGATGGATCGGTCGACCGAGGGCGGGTCGTGTCCCCGCTCTTCGACAATCTCGACGGGCGCGAAAACTTGCACTGGAACGAAGCGCAGAACCGACCCGCGAGACGCAATGAATGGCGCGATCGCCGCGGTCAGCGCCAGCGTGAAGGTGTCGACCGACCAGACGGCATCGTGATCATCGTCGTCAGCGGCCGCGATTTGTGATCCTCGCCGTTCCGTCGCGTTCACGTGAACGCTGTAAAAATGAGCGTGGACAACGGCAGCATGATCGTGATCGGCGCCCGTGCCGCCCGGATGCACGTGCTGAAACGGCGCGACAAAGAATGCCAGCAGCAGCGCAAGGCACGTTTGTAGAGCGATCAGCGGCATTCGTATTAACTTTACACACATTTGACCGCCCGGTTTCGAGGCGCGTGGATACGTCAGTTTGGCGTCGCCGATCGGGCACGTCCCCCGCCGGGAGACTCGCCTCAAATACCGCGATCTCAGCCTTCAGTCGCGTCGGCAGTCTCGCTTTTCAACTGTAAACGGTCGGAACTGTGCAGTTCCAGTTATCTTTCGGCCATTCGGAAAGGCCGTTCGGTGGGAAACCGCCTTTCGCCTACGGGCGAAGTGACCGACATGCACGTTGTGATGGACGAAAGCCTCGCCTGACGAGTCGAGAAATGAAAGATAGCCACGAAGCCCGCATGTTTTCCGACCAGGGCTACGCGATGAACCGCATGCGTCGTATCGCGATTTACGTCGGCGCCTGCACATCCAGATCACAAATTCTCCCCACTCGAATCGCCAAGTCACGGAGACGCCATAAGAAAAAAATTTTCGTCGCACGGCACCCGCCAATTGCCCTCCACGTGCCAAACACCTCTACCTTGCGACCCCAACTCCAGCAGAATCTTGACATACATGTTCTATAAAACAATCGTCGTTTAGAGGCGATTCTAGGGCGTTTCCGGGGCCTTGGTGGACCCTAGATATGGCTTTTTCTAAAATCGATTCTAAGGCCATTTCCAGGCGCGTGGTGCGATCGGACGTTTTTCGCAAAAGCCGGACTGTGCGATGCGGCTCAAAGCCGACTGGTTCCCGGCTCACCTACTCGATTCCGCTTCAGGCCGGCAGCGTCATTCCAGGTTAGGATAGACCCATGCGACCATTTCTGCTCTCCGCCATGCTTGCCTCCGCGGCCATTTCACTCTGCGCCCAGGGAGGCGCCGCTCCGCAAAAGCCATTGACCTTGACCATCCCCTCGTTCGCCGACGGTGGCATGTTCCCCGTTCAGTACAGCCAGGCCGCTCCGGGCGTGGCCGTGGGCGAAGGCACGTCGCCCGCGATCAATTGGGCGAATGTGCCCGCCGGGACGCAGAGCTTCGTGATCAACATGCACGACCTAGATTTCGCGCGCAACAAAACCACGGACGATCAGGCGCACTGGATCGTTTGGAACCTGCCAGCAACCTTGACGGGTCTGCCCGAAGGAGTGCCGAAGGGATCGCAACTCACCGACGGCGCCTATCAGATCAGCGCGACAGGCCCCATGTATCGCGGCCCAGGCGCCGGCGCGAACGGTCCTTATCATCACTATATGTTCGAGCTGTACGCGCTCGACACAAAGCTCGACGTGAAGCCGACAACTGACGCCTTCGAGACGCGCGCCGCTGTGATGAAGGCAATGCAGGGCCACGTATTGGGGAAGGCGGCGTACGGCGGACTGTTCCGTCGTCCGAACTAACATTGGCCGATAAGCTGCCGCGCACGCCCGGATAGAGCGTTCGCACCGTCAGTGCGATCGCCTGATCAATGTGTCCCACCGCCCGAGAGTTTGCGATAGTATTCGGCGACGGAATCCTGATAGCCCGCCGGGATCTTGGTCGGATCCGTGTTGCGAATCGTTCCGCCGCGTGTTTCATCCAACTGGCGACGCAGTTGTAGTTCCAACGCATCCACTTCACTGACCAGTTGCTGGTGCATCTGCTCCGTCAGCGCCGGATTGCCCGGGAAGCGGCTCGGATCGAGCTTGCGCATCTGCTCGATCAGCGACTGCAGCTCCTGGCGAGCCTCGGGACTATCCTGCACCGCGCCCTTCACCTGATTTAGCAGGTCCAAACCTTGAGCGATCTCGCGCTGCGAATCGGCAGGATTCGGGCCGCGCTGTGGAGCAACCGCCGTTCCGCTGATGCGCGTGTTGCCTGTGTCGACGCCGCCGTATCCGTTATAACGTCCGCCCCCTCCGCCGCCGACCGCGTTGCCAACTTGCCCAGGGTTGCCCGCCTGCCCCGCGAGCCGATCGCCGATCTGGCCACCGCCCGCTTGCGCGTTGCCTTGCTCGACCGCCGCCCTGCCCGCCGCCTTGCTGACCCGACTGGCCTTGTTGTCCGCCTTGCCCCTGTTGACCTTGTTGTCCAGCTTGTCCGTTCTGTTGGCCGCCTTGTTGTCCACCTTGGCCGTTCCGATTGAGCTGGCTGGTCTGATACTGCTGGCCCGCGCGGTTCCCTTGTCCCGGCTGCCCTTGCTGGCCGTTCTGTCCTTGCCCTGCTTGCGGATTCCGCCCACCCAAATTGTCGAGCTGATCGCGCAACCGCGCCAGATCGTCCATCGCGTGGTTGAGCGATGCTTCCTGAGTGCCGTGTTCCGCGGCGCCCAGCGCGCGCGCTGCTTCGCGCACCTGCTCGCCCAGCTTCTGTAGATCGTTCGTAAGCGCTGCTTCGAATGGATCGGAAAAATTGCCGCTGCGCAATCCATCGGAGCTGCGTTGCATGCGCGTGTCAAGCTCATTCTCATCCAGCGTCTGTATAGCCCCGCGCAGTTTGTTCGACGCCGCAGGCTGCGTGCCCGCCAATTCACGCGCCGCTCCGCGCATTTGCTGCGTCAAGCGCCCCAGATCGTCGCTTACCTTTTGACGATCGTTCACCATCTTGTCGACTTCCTGCGCTGAGGGGAAACTCTGTTGCTTGCCCGACGCGCGCGCCGCGTTCTGCTGCTTAACCAGATCGCGCACATGATCGGCCTGCTCTTTTTGCCGGTTACCGAGCTGCTCCGCCGTCTGCGCCATGGAGTTCAAACGCCCCGCCGCGTCCTGCTGCTGCAGCCCGCCCAACAAGTCGCTCGCTTCGCGCAGCCGATCTGCCGCACGTCGCGAATCCGCCGCGCTCGAATTCTGCGAAGCCGCGCGCCGCATATCTTCGTTCGCCTGCCGCAAACGATCCAGCGCCTGTTGCGCCGATTGCTGGCGGCTGCCCGCCGCTTGATCCGCCGCCTGCTGCGAATTGCCGTTCTGCCCAGATGCTTGCCCAGCCGATTGACTTCCCTGCTGCCGGCCGTTGCTGGCCGAACTCGACGAGGAGCCGCCGCCTTGTCCACCCTGTCCCTGCTGGCCACTCTGTCCCTGTCCTGGCTGTCCCTGTCCTCCTGGCCTGACCCTGTCCTTGCTGGCCCTGTTGTCCTTGCTGGGCGCTCTGACCCTGTTGGCGGCCCTGCTGCCCGAGTTGCTGCTCCAACTGCCGCTGCAACTGCTCCGCTTCGCGCTGCAGCATTTCCTGTTGCCACTTCTGCTCGGCCGTCTGCTGCTGATTGTTGCGCTGCTGCTGGGCAAGGTCCTGCTCGCGCTTCGCCAATTCGTCCAGCTTCTTCAGCGCATCGTCGATTTCCTGCTCGCGCTGCTGCGCGTTTGTCGATTGCGTCTGCCGCGTCTCGTACTGATTCTTCTCCGTATCTAATTCGAGATCCAGCAGCGCCGCCAGATCGCGCGCCGCGCCCGCCGCCTCCTCCTCCGCCGCCACCGCCCCCACCGAACGCCACCTGAATTTCGCGATACGTGGCTTCGGCGCGCAGCAGAAATTGCAGAGCCTTTTGTTCGTTCGGCATCGCGTCCTTCCACTTCTGCTGCTGCAACTGCTCCGCGGCCGGCTGCATCAATTTCGAGGCCTCGATCATGTCTTTTTGGAAGGCGCTAATGGCCTGCACGGCGTCGGTCAACTCGCGAGCCTCTAAGCGGCCCGCGAGCGTCACAGCCTGATCGTGCAGCGTGGCCTGCGATTGCGACAGGAGCTTCGAAACCTCGGCAGCCTGCTGCTGCGTAGCGCTCTTGTCGCCGCTCTGCTTAAACGTCGCCGAGATGATTTCCTTTTCGCGTTCCGTAATCTGTTCCGACGGATTACCGCCTCCCCCTCCACCGCCACCACCTCCGCCGCCCCCCGCCGATTGCGATTGCGAATAGTCGCGCTCGAACGGATCGGCTTGGATGAACAGCATGTCGGTGTGCGATTCCGCATTCGCGTCCTTCGCCGTGGCATACACGCTAATCAGATCGCCGGGCACCAGCTTGAAATCCTCCAGCGAAATAGTGGCGGCGCCGTCGTTGTTTTTCGCGCCCTTCTGCTTCAGTAGGTCCACCAACTTTTCATCGCCGCCGTTCACCGAATAATGCAGCGTCACATCACGCAGGCCGTATTCGTCGGCGGCCTTCGCCGCAATGCTCACCTCTTCAATCGGATTCGCATGGAAATCGGCGCGCGGACGCACTAGCGCAATCTGCGGCGGATTCGCCTTGCGCGCTTCAATGAAAAAGTCTTCGCTCACGCGGACAGGCGCGCCCTCGGCCACACCGGCCACGTGATAGACGCCGTCTTTATCCATCTTGAGCACGCCGCGATATACGTTGTTCTGGCCGCTGGAGCTGACCTGCGTGAGCTTGACCTGCTGTCCGCTGTCGAGCTGGATCTGCCCGTCCTGCAACGGCCTGTCGGTGGAAACTTCCAGCTCGGCTTCGGTCCCGATCACCGCGCGCAGGTCGCCGCCGCGCTCTTCAGTCTCCGTCGGCATGCCGGTCCACGCCGGGAAATGATAGGTGACACGAATCTGCTTCACCGCGGGCAGATCGCTGACGCGAATGTTGAAGTGCTTCGACGTCATTGCGCCCGCAGTCACGTAATACTCCACGTTCTCCGGCAGGCTCGCCAGTAAATATTGATAGCCGCCGGCGAAGCTCGACGCCGCGTTCGATTGCATGGCGATCTCTTCCCACTTCGCCGAGCTTTGATAGCGCGCATACAGCTTGACGCTGGGCGATTGCATACCCGTGGGCAGCGCGGAAATCAACTGGTCGGCGTGACGGCGCACGGTGGCATCGCCCGGTGTGACGCGCAGGTCATATAAAGGAGCTTTGCCCGTATGCTCGCCAGTCCACAGAAGCGATGCGCCATAGCCAAGGAAACCGGGGCCTCCGGCGATCATCCAGATCAGGAGAATGAAGGCGCCGACGCTGGTCGCAAGCGAGCTCCACAGGCGGCGATCGGTCACCATCTGCTTGGGCTCGGCAGACTGCGCGACGTTCAGCGTGTCGCCGGCCAGCAGTTCAATAAACGGCTCTCGCCCATCGCGCTCCAGGAACGTTGTGAGGCGCTGCTCGAATTGCGGGAAAACCGTTTCCGCGGTTCCCACGGCGCGTCGGCGGGTCAGACGCCGCAAGGGCAGGATCAAGCCCGCTCCCGCGGCCACAGCCAGAATCAGTATGAGAGCAAAGCGGGCGATGGGCACGCTATGGTGCGAGAACGCGAGCGCGTTGGCGATCGCCACCAGCACAAGCGTCGCCAGCAGAGCGCTGCCCGTGATCAGCGCCGCGCCGCGCAGCATCGTGCTCCAGCGCAGACGCTTCTCCAGCTCCGCAATGTATGCGTGAAGTTGTTCGCGGAGACTCATGGAACCTCCCACGGCAAGGCCTGCGCCGATACAGAAACTACGACACATAAAGGATATCGCACCGGAATGCCGGCGGCACGGGCTTTGAGCGACCCTGGAGGCCCTTCGACCCCGCACAGCGACCATTAAATGGCATCGCCTGGGAAACGCGACCGGCCTCTGTTATAAGGAGACAAGCGTTGATATTGATCGCGCGAGGTTTCTCCGTCACCATGCAAAACGTCTCTCCCGAACGCGACAAAAACGAAAGCCTCGCCGCGAAACGAAACTGGGCCGCGCCGCTGGCTCGATCCGCGATGATTCTGGCGCTGTTGTTTGCGGCAGTCCTGTTGGTCTCAAACATTCCGGCGATCCCCAGCGCCGTGGGGATATCGGCGCCCGTTCACACGTACTTTGGCTCGGCGGCGCTCGCGCTGGCTGGCTTAGGGTATGCGCTTTTGCAAATCGTGTTGCGCCCTTCGCGGCAAACGCTGCTGAAGCGGTTACTGCTCGCCGCGACTTTTGTGGCGTGGGCGGTGGATCAACTCCTGCCGGCCGGTCCTGTTGCCGTGCTGATCGGAGACGCGGTGATCGCGGCCTACGTTCTGGACTTGTTTTGGATTACGCAGGAACAGAGGGAAACGCGCTGATATCGCCGGTCCGTTTCGTAGTGGGATTGTTAGCCCACTTGTTGCGTACTTCTGAGGCCGGATTTCGCCATCGGTTCGTCATCCTCGCGCAGCGTGCCCAGGTACTGGCTGGCTAAAACCGATTCGGCGACGGCCGATGCGAGGACCAGCAGCATCACGTACCACCACAGACTCTCTGGCGATTTCGGCGGCGCCTTGTCCGGTTGTGAACTATTCGGCGAACCCGCGGCGGCCGCTTCTTGCGATGGCTGCGCTCCCTGCCACAAAGACAATACATCGTCGGGAATCACATCCAGGTTCGATTCCTTTGGATCGGCATTGACGCCCACCTCATCCTGGCGGCCATCGGCCAGACGAAGCTGATAGTAGCCCGCCTCGGTCACCTGGAACGTCTGCGCGGACGCGGCCTGCTGCAGCGTCAGCGGACGCTTGCCTTCGGGGTCCGTGACCTCGACCGGAGCTTTTTGCGACTTCTGGCCCTGGTCACCGGCGGTGCGCAAGTCCAGGAAAGCGTCCACGGGACGCGCGCCGCCGCGGCGATCGCTCGCCGCCAGATATCGCGCGGTCTGCTCGATGAAAGGAACGAACGCCGGGTCGAGCGGCAAATCGTTTGTCAAATTATCGAGGCCGGACGTGAACAACATCACGCGGCCTTCGCCCAGACGCCTTTCAAGCAGCAGCGGCGTTTGATCACCCAGGCGAACGATCACACGAGCGTCGCCTGCGTCCACATCGAGCGCGTAGAAGAACTTCACGCCCGGCCAGCTGCCGGATTTCGCAACGGCGGGATAGGAGGTGTCGCTCGAGCCCACGGCCATGTAGCGATCGGGCACTCGGCTGTAATCGCGAGTCTGCATGATCTTCGCGCCGAAAATCGGAATCTGCGTGCGTGCGCCCGCCGACGTCCCCGCCGCGATGAACACGCTGCCGCCGGCGCGCACATATTCCGTGAGCGAATTTTCCAGCAGCGACGGCACCGTATTTATATCCGACAAAATGACGAAGGCGTAATTGGAGGGCTTACGATCGGCGGCTTCGTTGACGGCGATGGATTCCAGAATAAAGGCCGTTTGAGCGGCCGCCGAGAGCGCCGCGCCCACGTAGACCTGCGAGCGGCTCTCACCATAGTTGTGGATAAGTAACACCTTTTGCGGATCGGACCGCTGGACCGCGAAGCGGCGCAGATCGTCGTCCGGCAGATTGTCGGCCGAGTCGATTTTGATTTCGCACCGGCTGAAGCCGTAGGGCACTTCGAGCGCGGGGAATTCGACGGTGGCGCGGCCGTTCGCAGGAACCGCGACACTCTTCGATGCCGTGGTCTTGCCGTTCACCACGAGCGTGACGGTTCTCTGCGCGGCGGGAGTCCCGTAGCCTGCGATGACCGCTTGCACGCGCACAGGCTTTGCATCCTTGCCCCACACCTGCCCGGGAGCGTCCACCGATTCCACGGTCCAGTTCGGCTGGGCCTTGGTCACGACGGCATGCGTGATCAACTTCACGTTAGCGGGCAGCGCCATATCGGAGAACGTGGGCGCAAGCTCGGTGCGCTGCATATCGCTGAACACGTGCAGTTCGATTGGCGTGCGCGTCGCTTCGGCCGTGGCACGCACGGCGCGCGCGAGCTCGGCGAAATTGCCGTGGCCGTCGCCGGGTTCGATCGACTGCACGGCGGCTCGCAACGCGGCTTGATCTTCAATAGGCTGCGTCATCAGGCGCAATTGCGATCCGAACGCGGCCACCTGCCCGCGCGCGGCGCCTTTTCCGCCGAGCACCTGCATGGCGGCGTCCTTCGCGTCGGCGAGGCGCGTGCTGCCAGAGGCGGTTTTCGCGCGCATGCTGAAGGAATTGTCGATCGCGAGCAGCACCAGACGGTTGCTCGCCATGCGCCGCGGCATTGCGATTCACGAACGGGTTGGCGAACGCGAGAATCAGGAACAACAGAAACAGCAGCCGCAGCGCGAGCAGCAGCAGATAGTTCAGGCGGCGGTGACGCGTGGAGCTGATGACGCGCGATTCATACAGCATCAGCGACGGCACCAGCTTCGGCGGATTCTTCTGCCGCTTCAGCAGGTGCAGGAACACGGGGAGCGACACTCCCACGAGACCGGCCAGAAACCAGGGTGCGAGGAGTCCCATTTTCTGGCGACCTCCGCTGCAATTCGCTAGCCCTCGGTTCGCAGGCGCGAGCAAGCGACGACCATTCATCGCCCCATACCGCGACCTCAAACGCAAGTTCTCGCCGTCGTCCTTGTTGAAGTCGATCGAGTATTCCTTGGCTTTCCGTCAACTGAGAGAGCGGCATATAGAGAGTCGCCGTCAAAAGCGATGACAGCCGCGGCGTGGCTCAGCAATGTCGAAGTAGCCAGCTCTTATCGCCGCCGCAACATTCACTAAGTTTCGTCAAGAAAAAACACTCGGTCTCCTGCGTAGACGTTCGGCTAAGGCAATCGGCCAGCTCATAGACTGAGTCCGCTCTCGTGCCAGGAAGGACATGATCTGCGATATGCGTCTTACGCTCTACAATCGGGCGGTCTGATAACCATTTCTTGAATGCCGTCGATCAACACGTCTGTCTCTTGAATCGGCACGAGGACCTCCGCTTGCATAAGAATCGCCGAGCAGATCCTCGAGCCTCGTGAGAAACGACGGGATCAATTCTCTTGCCTTTGCTCGCGCGCGCGAGCAAACCAATCCTCTCTTGTCGATCAGTCACGTCAGGCACCTCATACGATGCCCCATTTCCGGCGCAGCCACCATTCCGAAAAACGCAGCAGGATCAGGACGAGGAATACGAGGGGCAGGTTCCACAGGTCTCGCGTCTCGCGCATCGTGACGCCCGCTTCCGAAAGCGGAATGCCTGCGGGAAGTTTCGCAAGATCCGCCGGCTTCCAATATTGCCCGCCGGTTTGCGACGCCAGACGCTCCAAGAGCGGGCGATTTTGTTCGGTGTGAAAATTTTCAGCGACGCCGTCCATGCGCTGGAACGTCAGCACGTCACGGCCGAGCTCCAGGACTTTGCCCGTGCCGGGATCGGCACGCTGCGCGGTTACTTCGGTCAGGTACGAACCCGTTCTGGGCGCGGACCACGCGGCTTGAAACTGGCCGGGGCTATCGGGCACCGGCGTCATCTCGACCAATGCTGTGATGCCGCTCGGGCCAAGAATGTGCGCTTCCACTTTCGCGGTGGCGGCGGGATTGTAATAAGGATCGCGGACGTCGGCCGTGATCGTCACGGCGCTGTTATCGAGCAGCATTTGTGCCGGTACGGACGCGCTCACGTGGCCGGGCGTATCCGAAACCACCCAGCGCAACAGCTGCTGCCAGAACAAATCGTGCGCCGTGTCGCCCAAAGGCGAACTCATCTGCCAGCGCCAACTGCCTCCAGTAGCCATGATCCCCGTGCGCCCGCGTCCGAAATTTTCGGTGATCAGCAGCGGAAGCCTCTTGCCATCGGGCGTGATCATGTTCGCCAGCACCGAAGCGCCGGGCTTCGGCGTGCCGGGATCTTCATAGTCCATCAGATACGGCAGGGCTTTCCATTTCGCGGCGTTGGCCGCGGGATCGTCCA
Source organism: Terriglobia bacterium (assembly GCA_963699945.1). Taxonomy (GTDB): domain Bacteria; phylum Acidobacteriota; class Terriglobia; order Bryobacterales; family Bryobacteraceae; genus Palsa-187. The sequence continues at coordinate 162,589 of CAVOVW010000004.1, read as the reverse complement.
CCAGGCGCGTGATGATATTGTCGACGCCCGCGGGCGCAAGCTCTGCCGTCGTGTGCGTGACGCCGGTTTTCGGATCTTTCTCGCGCTCGAAGGTGCCTGTGCGGGTGGGCAGCACGGTGGGGAACAAGTCGACCAACTTTGAAGAGCTCCACGCGCCATCGGCCAACGAGAACTGGCCGCCCAGCAGCAGCAGTCCGCCGCCGCGGCGATCGACGAAATCGTGAATCAATTGTTGCTGCGTGGCCGTGAAATAGCCGGCTTCGACCGAGCCGATGATGATTCCCTGATAGCCGAACAGATCTTCAGGGCGGGCGGGAAAACCGTTGACCAGTTCCTGCGGATCGCTGATGCCCTGGCGATAGATTTTGTTTTCGCTGGTGCGGACCATGGAGGCGATCTGCACCATGCGGTCGTCCTCTTCCGCCTGGCGGATGAACTTATATTCCCAGCGCGGCTCGCCTTCTATATATAGGATGCGGCGAGCGTCGGCGCTGACGTTCACCACGCGCGTCAGCGTATTGTTGGCCGTGTTCTCTTCCGCCCCCAGCGGCGTGGCCGCGATCTGCAAGGTCTTGGCTCCCGCGCCGCCCACGTCGAACATCAGCGTTTCGGTTTGCAGGTTGCCGTCCGTGCCCAACGTGACAGCGCGGGCAGCCAGCACCTTCGGCGTTCCTGTGCTGACGTCGCGAACCGTCAGCGTGAGCTTCGCACCGGAATATCCGCGCTGGTGCAGCGTGATCTTCGCCGCCAGCCGCGAGTTCGCCATGGCGCGCGGAGCGATCACGGCGTCTTCCAATTCCACGTCGCGCTGGGCGTTTTCGCGCCCGAAGCCCACGGTGTGAACGGGAATGTGGCGCGAGCGCAACGCGTTGATCGCGTCGGCGCCGATGCCGCCTGTGTTATCGCCGCCGTCGCTTAAAAGCACCACGGCGCCGATCGGCAGGTCGGAGGTTTCGTCGGCCAACTGTTTCAGCCCGTCGCCGATGCGCGTCGAAGGCCGCGGCGGGTTGCACGTCCTTCAAATTTTCGACGCGGGCGAGCGTGCTATCGATGCGATACAGACGCGTCTGAAACGACTTGTTCAGGTTCGCCAGCACGCCGTCCTGCAACGCCTTTACCGCTTGCGCCTCGCGCGTGGCGCCGTTCTCTTTGATCGCCATGCTGCGGGAATCGTCCAGCACTACGGCGATGATGTTCTGCTGCGGCTTTAGCTGGGCCACGGTGATGGCGGGCTGCCACAGCAGCACCAGCACCAGCGCGGCGAGCAATGTTTGCAAGGCCCAGATCAACCAGGCTCGCCAGCCGCGCATCACGGGCGCCGCCTCAGACAGGCGGGAGCGGATCAGCCACGCCAGCGCGCCCGCCGCGGCCAGGATGAGCAGAACGAGAATCCACTTAGGCCACGCTCCCAGGAGCGCGAACTGTCCGTGCGAGTAGACCGATTGCGGATATTTAAAGAAGAACTCGAACATGAGACGCCGGGCGCTGCGCGAAGGGGAAGAGGTGTTTCATATTTGTGCGTGATGCGTGGCGGCCTTTAGTGCGTCATAGCGTAAGTAATGTAGTTGAGGACGATGCGGAAGGCAAGTCCGGAAAACTTTTCGGGATATTCGGGGCTATCGGCCCATTCCCAGGCGTCGCCCAGATGCATGTTGGCGCAGATCGCCACCATGATGCGGCCGTGTTCGTTGCGGATGGCGCGCCACTTGGGCACGTAGCCATCCTTCTCATAGGTGCGGCCGGTGTTGACGTAAACCTCGCTGGGGATCTGAAACTTTTCGTTGATATCGTAGAGGACGTGATAGATCTCGTCGCCATCCGCGAGATCTTCCACCGGCCGGTCTGGCAGCACCATGCGCATGCCGGCCATGAAATGCTCCCAATCGTCGGTGCCGTGGAAATCGTCCACCATGAGGAAGCCGCCCTTCATCAGATAGTCGTGCAGACGCTTGGCCTCCTGCTCGGTGAACGTCCAGTTGTTGACCGAGACGGCGTAGATCCACGGATAGTCCATCAGGTGATCGCTATCGGTATCGGCGACGTTGAGCGGCGAAGGTGAATTGATGCGCGTCAGGCGCCGCAGCACGATGAGGCAATCGTTATCGGCCTTGGGATAATCGCGCGACCAGCCTCCGTAGAAGCCGCGAAAACGGTAGCTGCCGCTGGCGGCGCCAGTGTTGTACTGCAGGCGCGTCCAATAAAATTCGGACGGTATGGATGGTCCGCCGTAGTCGTAACCGCGAAAGCGTTGCAACGCGGATAATCCGGCGGCGAGCGAGAAAAACACGAGGACGGCCGAGACGGGTGCCACGAGCTTCGTCCTGCCCAGCGTCGCGATGATTCGTCTCTGCGCCACGGTTGATTTCGAGGATAACAGAAGCGGCGCTGCATCTCCAGCGTCGGTGTAACATTGCCTTCCCGCAGTGTGGACAGTATTATGATCGAAGGCGAGCACGGTTTTTTCCGCGCAACCGATTCCTATGCAACGACGCGATTTTCTGAAGATAGCCGGAGTAGCGGCTGCGGGCGGCAGTATGACGGGCCAGAATTTTCTCGTGCCGTCCGCGCCCGAAGACGTCGCGAAGACCGAATTCACGTTGAACATTGGTCCGGTTACGGTAGAACTGGCGCCCAACCGCATCATCAGCACGGTGGGCTACAACGGCATGTCGCCCGGTCCGCTGCTGCGGGTGAAAGAGGGCGTGCCGGTTACGGTAAACGTGGTGAACGACACCGATGTGCCGGAGTTCGTGCATTTTCATGGCCTGCTGATTCCGTCCGACGTGGACGGATCGGAAGAAGAAGGCACAGCGCCGGTGCCTCCGCACGGAAAAAATTCGCTATAAATTCACGCCGAAGCCGGCGGGCACGCGCTGGTATCACACGCACACCATGTCGATGGACGATCTGCATCGCGGCAGCTTCACCGGCATGTTCGGCTTTCTGATCGTCGAAGGTGGCGCGAATCCCGGCCGCTACGATCAGGAACATTATTTAGCCTTGCGCGATTGGGAACCGTACTTCAGCGGCCAGGCGATGGACAACGACGATCTGGACGCGACGGGTCCGCAGCCCGAAAGGCCGCCGACCGCCAAAATGGATACCAGTCAGCCGGGCCTGGAAGTGCAGTCCGACATTTATTCCATCAACGATAAGGCCCTGGGCGCGGGCGAGCCGATTCGCGTGAAGCAAGGCGACCGCGTGCTATTTCATCTGCTGAACGCGAGCGCGATCGAGATTCGGCATCTTTACCTGCCCGGGCACAAGTTCAACATCGTCGCGCTGGATGGAAATCCTGTGCCGACACCCGCGGCGATGGATGTGCTGATGCTGGGCCCGGGCGAAAGGATAGACGCGTGGGTTGAGATGACTCAGCCCGGCGTGTGGATCATGGGCGCTCCGGAGGATCCGGTGCGCGAAGGCGGCCTGGGAGTGGTGATCGAGTACACGGGGCAGAAGCGAACGCCGCAGTGGATGGCGCCACCGAAATCCACGTGGGACTATACGATTTTCGGCAAGGCGCCCGCGGGTCCCGCTCCTACGGAGAAGCTCGACATGCTGTTCGAGAAAGTGGTGCGCGGCGCGGGCAAGTTCAATACGTTCACGGTGAACGGCAAAATGTATCCGCACGATCAGGAGTTCGTGTTGAAGCAGGGCACGCGCTACCGGCTGACGTTCCACAATCGCACGGACGATTCGCATCCGCTGCACCTGCATCGGCACCAGTTGGAGATCGCCGAGATTTACGGCAAGGCCACGGCGGGCGTTATTAAGGATACGGTGGTTGTTCCGACGTACGGGCGCGCCAGCGTGGATTTTACGGCGGATCAGCCGGGGTTAACGCTGTTCCACTGCCACATCCAGCAGCACATGGATTATGGCTTCAAAGCGTTATTGCGTTACGCGTAAGCGCGCCGCTATAGTCTGGTTCGAAAGGCGCTAGCCAATAAACTAGCCGGTGAACTAGCCGATAAAGACGTCGGCGAACAGTGTCGCGACGTAGCCGAAGGCCACTCCCGCGGCCACGAAAAGCGCGAGCGCAGCGGTGGGCGACAGGCCAAAGTTGATGTCGAAGATTGCTGGGAGGCAGAAACCGAGCACGGCACCCGCTACACATCCGGCCAAACGTCTTTGCATTAATCCGTTCCTCGCTATGTAATCATCGGCCAGAGTGTTACAAAAAGCCCTCGGGGTTTGTCTTAGCCGGTGATTAAGATGCCTGAGCTATGCGGGTAATCTCTTCTAGTACTTTGGACGACGCGGGTCCAATGCGTAGTAGCACCCTAGTTGGCGGGGATGTTGCGATACAGTCTGGACGGTAGATCTAGAGGAATGCGATGGCGCGGCCTGCCAGTGCGATTCCCAACCAGCAGGCAAGCGAGACATATGCGGCGAGCTTTGCAATGTGCTGCCCGCCTCCCCCGGTGATAGCCCGCCGGTGGATGGTGATGTGCACGAGTATGGCGATCAGAAGGAACAGCATCTTGTAAGCGAACGGAACGCTCGTCGCCAAATGGACGGCTTCCCCCAGAAACAAACATCCGCCGGAGAGCACCATCGTCGCGAGAGAGACCCAGAACCAGGGGGCGAGTCGCGCGGACAATTCGGCCACGGGCATCTGCTTCAAACCTAACCCGAGCAGCCGCAGGTCCACCACCACCATGGTCCCCAGCAGCACGGCTAGCGCCATGATGTGCACGGTCTCGATGGTGGCGAATCCCCACATGGCCTGCTTGAGCCACAGGCCGATGGACGTCGCTTCGCACCAAGCGAAGAAAGAATACGGCAGAATGTGCGAGAGCATCATGGGAAGGGCTCCTTAAATAGGGCTCCTATAAATACGCCGTCCGACATTATAAGTACGCTGTCCAGCGTCCGGCGATGATGATGCCGAACCACAAAACCATGGACACGGCGCCCACCATTTTCGCGGGCCATGGCGCACGGGGCGCCTCATCCCAATCGGCGACGCCCGGGTAAACTTTCGCATGGAAATACCAAACGTTCAATCCGGTCAGCACCAGCATGATGGCTTTCAGTTGAAACGAGAGTGTGGTGAAACACTTCATCGGTTCGGCGAGGAACAGCAGCAGGCCGCTGCCGAACATAATTGCGAAGCCGCCCATGGCCCACGGCTCCAGCGGCCCGACGATGGCCGAGACGCGATGCTGTTTGGTGACCAGGCCCAGAAGCCGCAGGTCTACCCACATGATGGTTCCGACCGAGAGGCCGAGGCCGAGAATGTGGATGGTTTCGATGATGGGGAATTGCCACTCGCCTTCGCGCAGCCAGACGCTGACGGCGGAGCTATTGAGCCATTGAAAGAGGTCGACCAGATGCATGTAGTGAGGAACTTCCCGCGGGCCTTTCGCAATGCGCTCGTTTCCAGAATCTGAGGGCGCTCAGCTCCGGAAGCGCGGGAACAGGGCTAGCGCGTTGTCGCGCTGAATCCGCTGAAGCTCGGCCTCGCTAAAGACGCCGCATTCGTTCAGGCCCTTCACATGATCTGTCATCGCGCGCGCGGGATAATCGGTGCCGAAAACGATTTGCGAAAGCGGAACCACTTTGCTGAGCGCTCCCATGGCCACCGGGTTCGAGGTCCAGGCCGTGTCGTAGAACATCTTGGCCGCTTCCGGCGCGAAGCCTTGCGGGAATTGCGCTTTGAACTTCGGATTGCGGGCGGCCGCCTGAAAGCGCTCCACCAGATAGGGCATCGTCCCGCCGCCGTGCGAAAAGATAATGCGGATGTTCGGATAACGCATGATGGAGCCGCTGAACAGCATGTTGGCGATGGCGCGCGTGGTGTCGGTTTGCCATTCGATGGTGCCGTCGCCCACGCCCTTCAGCAGATTGCCGCAGCAGTTCGCCGTGATGGGATGCGTGAAGATGATCGCCCGGCGGCGGTTCAGTTCCTCAAAGACGGGATCGAAAGCCGCGTCGCCGATCCACTTGTCGCCGTAATTCGTGTACATGCCCACGCCATCGAGCTTCAATGTGTCGTAGATATACGCAATTTCCTTCAGCGTAGTGTCTACGTGCGGGAGTGGCAGAAAGGCGAACGTCCCGAAGCGGCCCTTATGATCCGACATCAGCTTTGCGGCGTATTCGTTTGTCGGCCGCGCGAGTTTATCGACCACCTTCGCATCGTAGTGCGGCGGCACGGAGACCATCGCCGTCTCGATGCCGTTCTTATCCATTTCGGCGAGCGCGATTTCGGGCGTCCACTTGGCGAAGTTGCCGAGCTCGGCCGCGCCCATCACCTCCAGCACGATGGGCGGCGTCATGTGGCCGTGGATATCGATGCGGAAAGGTTTGTTCTGCGCTCCCAGTCGACCGGCGGCGGCCCCGAGGCCCACGGCAGCCGCTGAGGAAACGAAGCTGCGGCGCGATATGGCGCCTCCGGCAATTACGAGATCGTCCGCGCACCGGTGCGAACCCACATGCGGATGGTCGGCTGGATGTTTCACGGTTCCCTCACTCACCAGGTCGCGCGAGCGAGGCCCGCGCTTTGTCATTCGTCAACATTTGTCGTCACCCGTCATCGTTCGCCGTCATTCGCCGGTGAAGACCGAAGCCGTGCCAGCTAGTTGCGATCCGTATTCACCAAGTGACTGCTGTCGTGCTCCACGCAAGGAGCTTCTTCAAGCGCATGGCCGGTCGCGATGCCGTGAACCAGATGGCGGCTGAACACCCACGGCTTGGTGAAAACACCGGGATCTTCGATGGAGATTTCCCAGGTGATCACGTTGCCCTCACGTGTCAGCTTTTCGATCACATGCATCTTGTCGCTGTGGATGGTGCCGTTCTGGCTGAGCCAGGTATCGTCGACGAAGTTCGTCACGTCCACCACCAGCGTGTTGCCTTCCCAGTGGCCCACGGAATCGCCATAGTAAGAAGGATTCAGCGTCACATCATGACCGCGGCCGTCGACCGAGATCACACGAAACGCGTTTTGCTCAGAGGAATTAACGGTGTCGTACAAAAACGCGAGGGTCTTGGTGTTGGCTACGATTTCCGTCGGTGGGCCCACACGAGGGAAACCCTTCGGCGCGCAGGTGAATGCCGGGTCCATTTTGCTTTGGTGCTCTGCCAGATCCTTCACCTTGGCTACAAGTTCAGGCTTGTACGGGGGAAGATTCGAGCCTTCCATCCGTTTCTTCAATTGGGCTATCTTTTCAGGTGTTTGATTCGGCCCGTCTTCCTGGCGCTGCGTAAAAGCCGTCTTGCCGTCGGCGGTGACTTTGCCTTGCGTCACGGCATAACCCCAGCCGGCCGGGTTCCAAAAGCCTGTCAGATCGATGTGACCATCGGGCAAATGTGGCGTAGGCGCGTCTTTGGCCTGTGCCACAGCCGCCGCAGGGGGTTCCTTCCACGGCAGGCCCGTGCCATCGGGATCGGCGCCCGCGAACGGTTGGTCTTTATCCAAGCCATAACCGGTCTTTACAACTTTATCGGCAATGGCTCCGGGAGCGACTCTCTGGGCCGGTGCGAGGCCGCACACGAGCATCACGCCCGAAATAATCACGGAGGCACGAATATACGAGCTACGTTTCATGATCGAACTCCTGGCAGTCAGCTTTGTCTACTTGTTCGCGTTTTCGACTTCCTGCGCATCCTTGCCCACAACAATCGTTTTGCCGTCTGCGAAATGATAGGCCTTCACCAAACCGAGATGCTGGGTGCCGTCCTTGGCCGCGTAGGCGTCGATGGTCACCTGGTCCCCCACCGCGAACATAGTCCGAAGCACGCCCGAACGGCGAAGATTTCCGGGAGGTCCCGTCTCGAACGAATAGTTGGTGACGACGCCTTTGTCGTCTTTCGTCTGGAGATAAACGTAAGCGTGCGGGTTCACCCACTCGATTTTCGTGATGGCTCCCTTCACGGTGAACGACTTCGACGTGTCGAACTCAGCCGTGATCGAGTGATGCGCCCATACGGGCAGCGCCAGCAGCAGTCCCGTGATCAGCAGATATGCGATGGTCAATTTCTTCATCCGAATCTCCTAAATAGCAAAGATTTATCGTAGGCAGGCTGGGTTACTTAATGGATTCCTTCGTCGGTTACTTAGCCGCCTCTTTTTGTTTCAAAGCCTTGAGCTGCTCCACATCCTGATTATTCGTACAGAAGTATTCCTGTAGTTTTTCGTGGCCCAGCGTCCACATGCGCGGGGCCGATACCCACGGCTTGGTCAGCACCTTCGGGTCCTCGATGGTGATCTGCACGAACAAATGATTCAGGTCAGGACGCGTGAACTTTTCGACGACGTGCTCTTTGTCGCTGTGGAACCAGCCGGTGAAACTGTTCCAGGTGCGCTCATCGATGGCAATCGAATCGATAATCAGAGCGTCGCCGTCCCACTTGGCCGTTTCGTCGCCCAGGAAGCCAGTGTCGGGGTCGGGATCGTGCGGATGACCGTCGATGGCCACCACGCGCCAGTTGTTGTTCAGTTCGGCGAGCTGGACAAACTCGCCGGGCTTCATGACCAGTTGAAACGGATAGGGATTCAGCATCACTAACCCGGGTGTTCCGCGCGGCATGCAATTGACGGAAGCGCGGCCCAGTTCGAAATCGGTACTGGTCATCGCCTTGACCTTCGCGGCGGCCCAGGGCTGAAACGGCGGCGGCTCCTCGGGCGTTACCTTGGGGTCGAACTGCCGGCGCGCGCCGGCGTCATAGGTTTGGCCGCCCGCCGCGCCCTGGAACCACACGCCCGATAAATCCGGATGTCCATCGGCCATGCGCGGCGTGGGGCCGCCAGGGCCCAGACGCACGGCTTTTTTCGCATTGATGGGCGTTGCCTTTTCCTGCCCGAAGGCGAAAGGGGAGGTGATACATAACGCGAGACACGCCACGCCGCAGAACACCATCCGCGGCCCACCGGCGATGAATTGAGTGAATCTTTTCACTGCGTTTTTCCTCCGCTTCACTTTTTTACGCTGCCCAAGGACGAAGAGCAACCGCATACTTTTACGGTATATACCGTTTACGCCAAGCACACATCGCAAGCGAACATAACGATACTTCCGCGAAGCATGTGGCGGCGTTAGTATTCCTGGCGTCCGCCGTGCTCCACTTCCTGCCCGACAATGCGCGTTTGGCCGTCGCTCATTTTCAGAGTCTCGGCCGCGGCACGATTCTTCACGCCATTCTTAGCCAGGCAGCCTCGCACGTAGACCTGCTTGCCAATGTTGGATTCCATGTCCTGGCGCGAGGTTCCGCTGCGCTTCATGGTGATGATGGAAACGGTCTGGAACGTCCATGCTTCAGTGGCGCCCGACGCGCTCTTCACATCCACGTGGAAGTAGCCATGAGGATTCTGCCATTCGACGCCGGTCAGCGTACCGTTAAAATCCTGGCACTTGGTGGCATCGAATTCGGCGGCGAAAGAATGATGAGCATACATGGGAATCGCCGCCATGAGACCAATCCCGGCCAGCATCACCGTACGAAGCTGAAATCTGTTCATTGAATCTGCCTCCCTAGAAAGAATACTTGAGCGCTAACTGGATGACACGGGGGCTGACCGAGGTGCCCACGATCTGTCCGAACGTGGACTGGTTCGCACCCGTGCCCGGGTTGGCGAACTGCGCATGGTTGAAGATGTTGAAAAATTCAGAGCGGAACTGCACCGCCTGGCGCTCCGTGATGCGAATGTTCTTCGAAATCGAAGCGTCGAAGTTCACTTGCCCGGGACCTGTGAGGGCGCCGATGCCCATGTTGCCAAAGCCGCTGCCATTACCGATGGCAGGCGTCTTTGTGAGGCCGCTTGCGCCGCAGGTAACTGCTGAGGGTCCATTGAAATATCCTGTGCCGCCCGTCAGCCCACTTGTTACACGGGAATCCAGACTGCCAGGGGAAAGCAATTGGCCGTACGTGACGCCCGGACACAACTGTGCGGTGGAGTACGCGCCGCCGCCGGAGTTGGGTGCGCCGTTGCCACCCAGGAAGATGGAGCCGCCGGTATCGGTGACCGTCATGAAAGTGCCACTCTGGACCGTCGTCACGCCGGAAAGCGCCCAATCGCCGACGATGTGATTGAGCAGTCCCTTAGTCTTGCCGCTCGGTATGTTCCAAACGTAGTTGAGGACAAAACGCTCGGGGCGATAGTTGTTATTGGGACCGTAGACGTGAACGATGTAGGGCGACTGATTGATCCCGAACGGAAGCGTGATAAATGCCCGGCTATGCGTATACGAAGCCTGGAACTGCAGACCATGGGACATCTGCTTGCGAAGCGTTATCTCCAGACCATTAAATTTGTAGTTCTCATCCGATCCCAGAACCGCATTCTGGGCGCTCACACCCACCTGCGGAACTCGCAGCACAACGTTCGCCACCGTGTTGGTGGTGACACCGTAAGTCGCGCAACTCGTGCAGCCGGGACCCACCAACGGCGCGGCGTTGTTCCCGATGAACGTTGCGATCTGGCCTTGTTGCGCGGACGGCGACTCGGCTCCCTGATGAATACCATGAGCACCGACATACGCGACCTCCAGGAGCCATGAGGGCAGGAACTCGTACTGTGTATTGATGTTCCATTGGTACGTGGACGGCACGGTGAGATTCGGTTCGGTGGACGAGATCGACAGGTTCGAAGTCGTCGTCGCAGCCGGATTCGCCCATAGCGGGGAGAAGCCGTACCCCGAGCCCACTGAAACCGGCGAGGCTTGCACAAATAGGTTCTGCAGACTAATGGCCGGGCTGATGAGTTGAGGCGAACCGACCGCAGGAGGAGACGTGAGCAGGTAGTTCAGGAAGGCGGCTCCCGCAATGAGGTCGTAGAACACTCCGCCGCCGCCGCGGATCACCCACTTGGAACTGCCCGTGGGCTGCCAGGCGAAGCCAAGGCGCGGAGCAAAATCATGCCAGGGGGAGCCGTTCATGAGGGGGCCGTTGTTATTGTAGACGGTGACGCCGGCGGGTACCTTTGCTGAAAAATTCCCGGGAACTCCGTATCCGGCTAAGGTTCCGGCCGACGTGGTGCAGCCGGCGCCTTGCAGCACCGGGCAGGTGGGAAGCGCGCCGGTCGTTTGCAGACTGGGGAAGTAGCCGCTGAATAAGCCGTTGTCTGTGTAGGGGAGCCCATCATATTCCCAGCGCAATCCGGCGTTGATCGTCAAACGCTGGCTGACCTTGAAATCGTCCTGAATGAACCCGGACGCCTCATGGGCGCGCCACAGCCAGTGGGTGGTGGTGGCCGGACCCGACGTGAAGTTGCCGATGGTCGAGATGTTGCTGGCCGAGGCGCCATTCGTGTTCCCTGGATTGGCCGCGCTACAGGTGCCGGTGCCCGTGAACACCTGGCAGCCACCGCGCCCGATCAGGAAATCCGCGAACCGTGTAAATGTCGGATTTCCGATGGCATGGCCGGGGTAAATCGTAGAGAAGCGCACGTCTTCGAAATCGAAGCCGAAGCGGAGCGTGTGCTTGCCCTTGGTCCACGAGAATTGATCGCCCCAATTCCACTGGGTGTCATGAGAGGTCAAATCGAACTGATATTGATTGCCGAAGTTGAAGCCGGCCTGCCCGCTTCCGATGGTGAAGTCGCTGATGGCGTCCAGGCCCGGTTCCAGGCTCTTGATGCCGACCTGCGAGTTGGTGAACGGCGAATTCGTCGTATCGTAGACGCCATTGAATTGGAATGCCGCGTGGGCTTCGTTCACCATCGTTGCGTTCAGGATGGTCGTGAGTTTCGCCGCGGCCGCGTGATTCCACTTGTCGGTCGTGGTCGGATTTCCGGGCAGGAAGTTGCCAGCCAGGTTCGCGTTCAAAACCGCGAAGGGCGCATAGAGCGGATCCTTCTCGTATTGGTAGCGAAACGCCAGGGTGTGCTTCTGGCTGAGTATATAGTCGATGTTGCCCATCAAGTTGTGATCTTTGAAGATCGCAGGATCGGAAAACGTGGAAACACCATAGCCGCCGCCCGCGGCGGTATCGGCGACACCGGAACCGGGGACCGCGAACTGGCCATTCGGGAGTTTCAACTGGAGTATCGCGATGGCGATCGGGTTCATGTTGTAGAAAGTGTCAGCGCCGGCGGCACCGGGGCAGGCGACGTTGAGGCTATTCGCGATCGCAGAAGTGTCGCCGGACACGGTGGAGGCATGGTTGGCAGGGCAAATCGCCGAAGCCAGGTTCTGGACGAAGGCCTGACCCGCCGCGTCGCACTGCGTAATCACGGTGGCGGTGGGCGGGCAGGTTCCGCGATTACCGTTCGGAATCGGCGGCAACTGAACGGTCGCCGAGCCATAGCCCGTCAGGCCGTTCTTTTGTCCCGTTTCCTGGTAGGACGCGAAGAAGAAGAGCTTGTCTTTCTTGATGGGTCCGCCAATAACGCCTCCGTATTGGTTGGAGTTCAAGGTTCCGCGCGGCAGGCCTTTGAAATTGCGGAACCAATCGTTGGCGTTCAGATCGGTGTTACGGAAGAACTCGAAGCCATCGCCGTGGAACTGATTGGTGCCGGTCTTCGTGATCACGTTGACGCTGGCTCCGGGGCCGCGTCCGTAACCTGAATCGTAGCTGGATGTTTGAATCTTGAATTCGGCGATGGCGTCGGGAATGGGCAGCACGAAGGATCCGAAAGCCACGCCTTCGGTGCCTGTGTTGAAGCTGTACCAGTTGTTGATCACCACGCCATCCTGCATGTACGTGTTCTGCGACGTGCCCGCGCCGTTGACGGCGATCAGCGGCGATCCCTTGCCGACGGTGGTCGCGTTGCTGACCGCGGAGTTGGCGCCCGCGGTCATCGTCAACAGGTTCGTGTAATTGCGCGTGTTCAGCGGAAGCTCGGTGACGGTGCGCGAATCCGCGACGGTGCCCATGGTGGAGCTGTTGGTTTGCACCGTTTCGACAGCCTCCTCCACTGTGACCGACTGGTTTGCGGCACCCACTTCGAGCGTGCGGGATAGCACGGCGGTCTCTGTCACGGTGACGGTGGCGGAGGGCACTTCGATCGCTTTAAAGCCGTTCGCTTCAAACCGCACTTTATAGTTTCCGGGCGGGAGCAGACCGATGTTGTAGGTACCGTCGACAGCCGTGGTCGCCGTGCGAACCTGGCCGGTGTCATTGCTGGTCGCCGTGACTTTTACGTCGCGGATCACGGCGCCTGACGAATCCATGACGGTTCCAGACAAAGCGCCCGTGCCGGCCGTCTGGGCGACGGCGAGCAAAGCAAAGATCCCAACCAGCGTGAAAAGGAATGCTGCCCTCGCAACAGAAAACGGCGAGCGCACAAACTTTCTAGACATAGACACCGCCCCTTTAGTTTTACCTTCCGCCTCGCCTGCACGGAATCGTAGGGTGGAATTTATATCATTGGCCGATTGGTGTCAAGGGTCGGCAGTGTTTTTTTCTTGAAAAAGGCTGAGGACCCCAAGGAACAATCAAGTGGATTTCGCATGTTGGCTAGTTTTTCCGAGAGGTCTCCAGCGCCGATTTCACCAATGCGGCCGATCGGTAAATGCCATGCACGAACTTGCCATAGGGGAACGTGAGAAACAGAAATAGCACTACCGCCAGGTGCACGATGAGGAGCGCGCCCATGGCCGAGGTTGTACGCAGAGCCAGCAAGGCGAGGCCGGTAAGGCTGGTAAGAAGCAGCAGCGCGAGGAAGCTGTTGTCGCTGCCGTCCTGCGCCCGGTCCACGATGGCCGTGTCGCGGCGGCGCTTCAGAAAATAAAGCCCCGCCGGACCGATCAGCAGTCCAACGCCGCCCAGCGTTCCCAGAATCACGGGCGCGCTGACGTACGGATGCGGCGCGATGAAGCCGAGGAAGTGGTCAATAGCAGCGACGGTCGTAGACGCGAAACACAGCAGGAATCCGTAGAACGTGAAGTGATGAAAAATGCGGCGCGATTGCGAGTGGCGCTCGTCGGGATAGGTGCATCCGGCTCCGCCGCTCGAAAGATTGGTTAAGGCCAGCACATCGCGAGCAGCTTTTAAGAGGGCGCGCGGCTGCAGAAAACGCGCGAGCGTTTCACCCGCATCGGTCCAGAATTTGAGGAAGCCCGCAAAATGCGCGGCTAGGATCAACAGCGCGACGACGAAGAAAATCGCCACCATGCGGTCGTGCGGGATCACGTCGTAAAACACGGAGCCGCCGAAGTTGGCGACCGCTAGCCACAAGGTCGCGACTCCGGCGAGCCATACAATCCATTTGCCGCCTTTAAAATTTTTCGCGAGCGCCGCGGGCCACGCGTAGTGCTGGTAGGAATCGGCACGAATTTGCGCGAACACCTGCGGCACGTTCACCGCGAATTCATGCGGCGGGGCGTACTGACAGGCGTAGTAGCATTCTGCGCAGTTGTGGCACAGGTTGGCGAGATAGCGAAGGTCGCCGGGGGAAAACGTTAGCCGCTTTTCCATGGCGGGGAAGACTGCGCAATAGCCCTCGCAGTAGCGGCAGGCATTGCAGATGGTCATGAGACGCTCGCCTTCGGCGAGGTTCGCGTCGGCCGTTTTTTGCGAGGCGGAGCGCACAGGCACAGCCGTTGTGCGCGATTCAACCGATGAACCCACAGGCACAGCCGTTGTGCGTGATTCAGTATTTTGCGGCACGCGCGGCCTCCCTTCCAGCGATACGTCCGAATACGCTGCCGATGGTCATGCCAAAGCCCGCGGGATATCCTTTGCCCAGAATGTTGCCGGCCATGATTTCACCGGCCGCGAAAAGGTTGGGGCTCGCCGGGCGATCCTTCGTCATGGCAACTTCGGCTCGTTCATTCACTTTCACGCTGAGATACGTGAACGTGATGCCTGGGCGCAGAGGATAGCCGAAGAATGGCGGCTGATCGAGCTTCTGCGCCCAATGCGTTTTCGGCGGCACGAGATCGTCGGCGGTGCGGCAATCGTCGAGTAGATTGTGATCGAAGTGCCCCGGCCGGACGGAGCGGTTAAACGCGTCGACGGTTGCCTGCACCTTATCCGCCGGCAGTTCGAGAGCCTTCGCCAATTCGCCGATGCTGGCCGCGCGAATGGGAGGAAAGACGGAGGGCATGAAACGTCCTACGACTTTCGAATCGATGATCGAATACGCGATCTGCCCGGGCTGCTGGGCGACCAGACGTCCCCAGATCGCATAGCGTTTAGGCCACAGATCTTCACCCTCATCGTAGAAACGCTCGCCGGTACGATTTACGACGATACCGAGCGGCACGCAGTCCAGACGCGTGACGATGCCTCCGTCGAACTTGGGAGCACGGCCGTCGATGGCGACGCAGTGGCACTGCGTGGGATCGCCAATCGATTCGGCTCCGGCGTCCAGCAGCAGGCGCAAGACTTTGCCTTTGTTATAAGGAGTGCCGCGAACGATGAAATTATCAGCGGCCTCGCCCCAGGCTTCCTTCAGCCATTCGAGATTCGCTTCAAAGCCACCGGCGGCTGCAATCAAGCATTTGCCGCCGAACTTCACCGGCTTCCCTTCGAGCAGGAGCGTCCCGCCGCAAAATCGTCCGGCTTCGAAATCGAGCCCGACGACCTCGGCGCTATATATAATGTTCACCCCTTGCTGCAGGGCGGCATCGTAATACGCATTCATGAGTGCCTTGCCGCCGCCGAGGAAAAACGCGTTCGTGCGACCCAGGTGCAGCGTGCCTCCGAGCGAAGGCTGAAAGCGCACGCCGTGCTGGCGGGCCCAGGCCTGCGCGTTCGGCGATTCGCGAATCACCAGCCGCGCGAGAGCTTCATTCGTCTGGCCGCCGGTGACGCGCAGCACATCGGCGAAGTATTCGTCTTCGGTGTACGCGTCGGTGAGGACGTCGGTGGGAGCCTCATGCATGCAGCGCATGTTACGCGTGTGGCGGCTGTTGCCTCCGCGAAAGTCGCGGGGCGCGCATTCCAAAACCGTCACCGTGGCGCCCGCTTCGCGCGCCGTCAGAGCCGCGCACATAGCGGCGTTGCCGCCGCCGGCGATGACGACGTCCGCGCGCAGCAGTGCGTCGGCAAGGTTTGCCGGAGGATTGGATATTGGCGTGACGTCCACAAGCTTCGGTCCCAGGCGCGCGCCGCGGGTGACGCGTAATGTATCAGTATAAGTCGCGGCGCGGATGGATTGACGTATATTGATGACTCTCTACGGCGATTGACGCCTCTTCGCGGCGGCAACTATACTGGCTATCGCTGCGCCAGGCAGGAGCGCGGACGAAAAAACGCATGAATAAAACCAGCCGCCGTGAAATGATGGCCGGAGTTGCCATCGGAGCTCTCGCTTTCCGTGAATCGGCCTTGGCGACGGCGTCGCAACCCTCGACGCGCGTAGATTTCGCGGTGCCCGCGGGCGCGTGCGATACGCATACGCATATTTTTGGCGATCCGAAACAGTTCCCCATGTGGTCCGGCCGCGTCTATACGCCGGAGACGGCGCTGCCTGCCGAAATGAAGGCGCTGCATAAGGCGCTGCACATTGAGCGAGTGGTGATCGTGACGCCGAGCATCTACGGCACCGACAACCGGGCGACGCTTTACGGGATGAAGGCCTATGGCAAAGGCGCTCGCGGCGTCGCGGTGATCGACGATAAGACCACCGATGGCCAATTGGACGAAATGGGACGTGCGGGAATCAAAGGCATCCGCATCAACCTCGCGACAGTGAATCAAAACAACGCGAGCGTGGGACGCAAGCGCTTTCAAGACTCGGTGGATCGCGTAAAAGGGCGCGGCTGGCATATTCAGATGTATGTGGGTGCCTCCGTCATTCCGGCAATTAAGGATCTGGTGGCGGCTTCGCCCGTGCCTGTGGTGTTCGATCATTTCGGCGGCGCGGAGACTGCCAAGGGGATGCAGCAGGCTGGCTGGCCCGAACTGATCGAGCTGGTGAAGATGGGAAAAGCGTGGGTGAAAATGTCCGGCGCGTATCGCGCGTCCGAGCACGGCCCGGAGTACGCGGATCTGGTTCCTTACGCAAAGGCATTGGTCGCTGCAAATCCCGATTGCCTGGTGTGGGGCAGCGACTGGCCGCATCCCAATTCGAATCCGCCCGCCGGACGCAAGGCCACGGATTGGAATCCGGTATTCCAGTTTGACGACGGAAAGCTTTTGAACCTGCTGCCGGTGTGGGTGCCGGATGCAGGCACGCGCAAGAAGATCCTGGTGGATAATCCGGCGCGGCTCTACGGTTTCTAGACGGTTTCTAACGGCCGTTTCAATACGAACGTGAATTTCTAGTATTGTAATTTGTGGGCTATTCGTGCGCGAATGGTCCGGCAATCATTTAATCCAAAACTGAGGTGAGCCTGATGCAACGTCCTGATGCAAGCACCCGCGAGGGCAAGCGCCGCCGGCAATTTCTGAAAGCGACTGTGGGCGCGGTTGCCGGAGCCACAGCCGGAGCCATCGGCGCGCGAGGCCAGGCCACCGGCCTGATCCCGGGCGGAGGTACGCCTCCTTTTCCGCTCGCGATGGGCGCGATGAATACGCTCGATCGAAAATCATACGCGCACAACATGGAAGTGGTGGCGCATCTTTCGGGCTCGACGATTGCGGGCGGAGAGCCACTGATGGCGATGTGGGCGCGCGGCAAACAGCGACTGCTGCCGGCGAACGGCGGCTTCGTCGACGTGAGCAATCCGAAGAATCCCGTGGTGGTGAACAAGGGCGTGACGCGCGGCGGCGGGGCGGTGGTCTTTAACAAGGACCTGAAGAAATGGATCATGATGTGCACCGCTGCGGCTCCTCTTACTTCCGCGACGCCGGAATATCCGAACGGCGCCTACGACAAGCCGCTGCGCGACAAGTCCACCGGACTTTAAAGGACTGCGCGGCATCCGCAACTACGACATCACCGATCCCATGAAGCCCGATCTGCTGCAGGAATTCAACACCGGCGAAAAAGGCAACGGCACGCATCATAATTTTTACGACGGCGGCAAGTACGCCTATCTGGATTGCGGCTGGGACGATCAACTGCGCATGGAGAATCACCAGCGCCCCTACAGCAACGCCATCATGATCGTGGATATGTCCGATCCGTCGAAGGTGAAGGAAGTTTCGCGCTGGTGGGTGCCCGGACAAAAGCTCGGCGAAGAAGCAGAGTACAAGAAATATCGCTTCGCGGGCGACCACACTTCGTGGACCGGCAATCATGGCGCGGTCAGCGTCCCGCAGCGGGTAGAAGACGGCGGCAAACTCGGCTACGGCGGCTTCGGCGCGTTCGGTATGTACGTGCATGGATCTGAGCGACATCAAGAAACCCAAGCCTTTCGGCCACGTGCAATATGAATTCGATGCGTTGGGCACGATCCCGTTCCACACCTGTTATCCCATCATCTCCGATCCGGCGCATCCGCGTTTGGCGAACCTAATTGTCGGCGTGCCCGAGGCGCTGGAAGCCGATTGCCGCGAGGCCTATCACACGCCTTACGTGGTGGACGTGAAAGATCCGCGTAATCCGAAAATCATCGGCCTCTTCCCGCGTCCCGCCGCGCCGCCCGATGCTCCTTATTCGGATTTCTGCTTCGCGCGCGGACGCTTTGGCTCGCACAACACGCAGTGCTGGCTTGCGCCGGGCAAGGCCCGTCCGGACATCATGGTGATCACATGGTTCAACGCGGGCGTGCGCGTTTTCGATATTTCCAATCCCACGGAGCCGAAGGAAGTTGCGTGCTTCGTGCCGCCACACGAAGGCGAGATCGAGAATTACGAAACCTGGTGGCGCGGCTCCACGGAAAATGTTTTCGTTGAGTGGGACCGCAACCTGATCTGGATCGGAACGCACGAAGGCAGCTATTGTCTGTCGTGCCCGGCGCTCGGGAAACCGGTGCTGGAGCCACGCAAGGTGGATCGCTGGTCCGTGCCGCACTGCAATGTCGGCTGGGATGACGCGACGCCGAAGGCGTTTTATTTCGGGCGACCGCTCAGCCGGGCGGTGTAAGCGCTCGACTCCTAACTAAAAAGGATTGTTCGGCGGAGGCGAAGGTAGATTTTCGCCATGCGAGAATTCAGCCGACGGCTGTGCGGGGGGCTGAGCCGGCTTGGTGCGCCCTTCCACATCTTCGAGCTCGCGGAGCAGGGATCGAGTGGCGAGATAGAAGCGCATCGCCAAATCTTTTTTATCGCCTGATTGGTAGGAGCTGGCGGCCGCCAGCAGATCGACCCGCACGGTTTCCAGGCGCGGGCTATCGGGCACCTCGTCGGCCAGTTCTTCCAACAGGGCTCCCACGAGGTTACTTAAAGCGGAATCAGCGGATTTTGCAGCCATCGGTCTACCTTCCAGGCGGCGCATCGCATCGTGTACTCGACTCATCTATCCTCCAACCGGGATTGGGCCGCGCGATTCGTCGGGGGATGTTGCGCAACCGTGATCAGTATACCGGAGGAAGGCTGTTTTTCGAGTCCTACTATGTTCACGAACAGTACTAGGAGAACGGTCAACGCCAATGAGGCCGCCTACATTTCGTGCAGACGCGGATGCAATGGGTGGTGGGTACACGAAGTTCGCCGTTCGCCGTTCTATTCCGCCAGCTATGAAGGCATTTGGTAGGCGCGGCTGGACTCGAACCAGCGACCCTCAGCTTAGAAGGCTGATGCTCTATCCACCTGAGCTACGCGCCCGCAGTTTCAATGGTAACAACCGCGGTTCGCGTGGCGCGCTTCGCCGGGCTGTGCGCGAGCGGAGCCCGTGCTTGACAGCCGCGGTTCGTGCTTACGACAAAACGCTACTTCAGCTTTGAAAAATCCAGCGGCGTGGTGAAGACCGAGTCCACGTTGGTGACCAACTTACCGTTGGCTTCGGATTCCTTCTGCACCTTTTGCCATTCGGGATCGGCTCGGAATTCGTCCCACGATTTCTTGGCGGCGTCACGGTTATCGAACTCCAGGATATAAATGAGCGTGTTCTTGGAAACAGGCTCGTCCGTGGGAGCGAAGTAGCCCACGCTTTTCATGTTGTGCTTCTTGAAGATCGCGTCTGTGTGATTGCGGAAGCGCGCTTGCAGCTCTTCGAGCTTGCCGGGCTCGGCCGTGTAGCGGCGAACCTCGAAAACATGGCTGGTGGCGGCGGAAACTGTAGTCACATGGCCTGCCCAGAAACCGGCGGCGGCCGCCGCCAGGGAACACAGAAGCACAGTCTTTTTCATGTTCGAATCTCCTCTCGTCGTTATCCAATAAGGCGTCATAAGGCAGGATACACCAACCCATGCACTGATCAATGCAGCCAACCCAGGCGCGACGATCCCTGCTAACCTCATAGTTCAAGCATGTCAGACAAAAAACTGCAGATCATTCCGCTGGGCGGGCTCGGTGAATTCGGCATGAACTGCATGGCGATCCGCTACGGCGACGACATTCTGGTGGTGGACGCCGGCATGATGTTCCCGGACGCCGAACTGCTGGGCGTCGATATCGTCACGCCCGATTTCAGGTACCTGGAAGAAAATGGCGCGAAGGTCCGCGGGCTGGTGCTGACGCATGGCCACGAGGATCACATCGGCGGCATTCCCTTCCTGCTCTCGCGGCTGCAAATTCCGGTTTACGGGACCGCGCTGACCCTTGCGCTGGTGGAACGCCGCCTGGAAGAGCACGGCCTTTTGGATGAAGCCGAGCTGAATTCGGTGAAGGCGGGCGAGAAGCTGACGCTGGGGCCGTTCGAGATCGAATTCATCCACGTGACGCACTCCATCGTCAGCTGCGTCGCGCTGGCGATCACCACTCCGCTGGGCGTGGTCATGCACACCGGCGACTATAAAGTGGACCCTACGCCGATCGACAACGAACTGTTCGATCTCCACAAGTTCGCCGAGTACGGCAAGCGCGGCGTGCTGCTGCTGATGTCGGACTCGACCAACGTCGATCGCCCCGGCTATACGGAAAGTGAGCGCGCCGTGGCGCCCAGGCTGGAGGATTTGTTCGTACGAACGCCGCGCCGCCTGGTGATTTCCTGTTTCAGCTCGTCGATTCCTCGCATTCAGCAGATCCTCGATCTGGCGCATCAGCACGGCCGCAAGGTGGCTTTTCTGGGCCGCAGCATGAACAGCACCACGGAGATCGCGCACGATCTGGGCTTTCTGCGGATTCCCAACGGCCTGTTGCTGCGCCCGCAGGACATCATGCAGACCGCGCCCAGCAAGCTGGTAACGGTTGTTTCGGGCACGCAGGGCGAGCCGATGTCGGCGTTGTCGCGCGTGGCGGTGGATAATCACAAGTCGTTGAGTCTGGAACAGGGCGATACCGTAGTGCTGAGTTCGCGCATTATTCCGGGGAACGAAAAAGCCATTTACCGGATGATCAACCACATCTCCAAGCGCGGCGCGGACGTGGTCTACGGCACGATGAACCCGCCGGTGCACGTTTCCGGGCACGGCAGCGCGGAGGAGCTTCGGCTGATCCTGAACCTGGTGCGGCCGCGGTTCTTCGTTCCCGTCCATGGCGAATACCGGCAACTGGCGCGCCATGCCAAACTCGCTCAGCATCTGAGCCACGTGGGCCTGGAGGATTCGTTCATTCTGGAATCGGGCGAGACGCTGGTGATCGACAACGAAGGCGCGCACAAAGGCGACAAAGTGCCGGTCGGGCGCGTGTGCATCGATTCGGGGTCGCTGGACGAAGTGGTGGGAGACATGGTCATTCGCGACCGCCGCCATCTTTCGGAGGACGGCTTCGTGATTCCGATCATCGCCATCGATAAGAATACCGGCAAGTCGGAAGGGCTGCCGGAGATCGTCAGCCGCGGCTTCATGTCGATGGAAGAGAGCTCCGAGGTGCTGCAGAACGCACGGCAGGTGGTGGTGAAGACGCTTGAAAATTCCACCCCCGAGGAACGCGGCGACTGGGGTGTAATGCAGGAAAAGATTCGCGCAGACCTGAAGCGCTATATCACGAAGCAAACCGCTCGGCGGCCGTTGATTCTCCCAGTTATCCTGGAGTTATAAACGCGAATTGTAAGCGCATCGGCGACCCGTTTTGTATGAACGGCAGATCGCTCTTTTAAGAGCATCGCCGCGCTCGGGATGACAGCTTTGGTCGAAAACAAACAAATAGAGATAACCGATGCCTCCGGATATCCGGGGCATGCCGAACAGTGTTTTTCGCCTGACAAAGAACAAGAGGTCGCCGATCTTTTACAGCAGGCGTCGGAGAAAAAGATTCCCGTCACGGCCACGGGCGCTCTTACGGGACTGGCGGGCGGCGCGTCACCCGAGGGCGGCTGGGCGATCTCACTTTCGAGGTTCCGCACGCTCGAAATCTCGAAGGGACGCGCACGCGTCGGCCCTGGAGTGCTTTTGCGCGAGGTGCAAGCCGCGGCGGCCAACGCAGGTCAATTCTATGCACCCGATCCGACGGAGAACACATCGTCGATCGGCGGCAACATTGCCGCGAATGCCAGCGGTTCACGCAGCTTTCGGTATGGAGCTACGCGGCGCCACGTGCTATCGATCAACGTCGCATTTCTCGATGGAACTGTGCGCACAATTCGCCGCGGCGAAAAAGTTGGCTTCGATGTGCCCGCGATTTCCCTGCCCCGCACGACGAAGCTTTCGGCGGGCTATCCTTTGAAGCCGGGCATGGATCTGATCGATCTGATCATCGGCAGCGAAGGAACGCTCGGGCTGGTGACGGAGGCCGAACTGAATTTGCTCCCGGCGCCCGGCGAGCGGCTCGGCGGCGTGGTATTTTTCAAGTCGGAAGCCGCCGCGCTCGATGCGGTGGATCTGTGGCGGCCAACGCCCGGGCTCAATATGATCGAGTACATCGACGGGGCGTCGCTCAAGATGATGGACGTGCCGCACAAAGCCGCGCTCATGATCGAAATCGAAGGCGACGCCGATATCGATTTGTCGGGCGCTCTGGAAGCGGACTCCTGGTTTGCAACGTCGGCAGCCGATCGCGAGCGCTTCCGTCAGTTTCGCCACGGCTTGGCCGAAAAAGTAAACGCGCACATCCGTCGCACGGGCTATACGAAAATCGGCACCGATTACGCCGTTCCGTTGGATCGCAACCGCGACATGATAGCGGCGTATCGCCAGACGCTCGATCGCGAGATGCCGGGGAAATATGTGATCTACGGACACATTGGCGATGCGCACGTACACGTCAACGCCTTCCCCGAATCGCAGGCGGAGCATGACCGCGGCAAGGCGGTGATGACAGACCTGGCCCGCGTCGCCGTATCGCTCGGCGGCACGGTGGGCGCCGAGCACGGCTTGGGCAAGCGCAAGACGCATTTGCTCGAGATCCAATATCCGGCGGATCAGATCGAGGCGATGAAGAACGTCAAACGGCGCTTCGATCCCGACTGGCTTTTGGGACGGGGGACCTTGTTCCCGTGTCCCCCGTAACCCAGCGAATCGGCTAATAGACCACGGGCAAAAGAGAAAACGTCGAGCCGAGAGAACGCACGCCGAAGGCGGCGACGCGTGTGGTGGACGTGCAGGTCAGCGTGCCGCTGAGTCCGTAAAGCGCCGAGAACGAGTATCCCGAGAATTGGCCCAGCGGAGGCAGCGCCGGAATGGTCAAGGCATTCGGAATGACGGTGCCGGACTGGTTCGTGGCGACGCAGGTCACCGTGGCAGAGTTCGAGGGACTGAAGTTCGAGATCGCGAGTCCGGTGAATAGCTGCTGACCGGTGGGCACGAAGGTTGTGAAATCGAAGGGCACGGAGAAGCCGTTGCCGCCGAGCACAGAGGGCACGCCCGCCTCCCAGTAAGTGCCGTTTATGACGTCCCGGAAGAGGCCTTGCACGTTGATGGAGGGTCGGCGCTGATCAAGCCCGAAACCGTGGAAGTGGTTCCTGTCGAGGGATTCGATGCCTCAACGTAAGTCATGCCACGCGGCGGTAGCGTTCCCTTCAGAGCGGAAGTGCCCCCTCCGGCGAAGGGCGCCGTCGCGACCGAGCCATCGGGATTGTAAAAACTCACGCTATAGCTGGCTGGCACGTCGGCGGAATTAAAGATGTAAACGCCGGTGGTCCAAATGCCGCCGAAAGCAAGATAGGATATTTCTCCGTACGCCTCTTCGATGACGTCGCGCGGCTGAGCGGGATAGGCGATGGTCAGTGAGGAGCAATTGGGCGCGCAAACTCCACCGCCATTGGTCTTCAATTCCACTACCTGGAGTGTGTTTGCGCTAGTCGCGAAAAATAAGGCCCCCGAATCGAGATTCGCCGTCAAGCCGCGGGGAGTGCCGGAAGGACTGATGCTGCTGGCGAGTTCCGCTACCGTGGCCACCGGCGCAGTGGCGCTGCCCGGAGGAACGGTGAACGTGATGGTGCAGATGGCATTGTCGCCGTACGAGATAAACGCATAGACGCCGTTGTAGCGGATCAATTTCCCGTTCGTGTTCGTGGCGGCAAATCCGGTAAGCGTGACGGGAACTGCCGTGCCGGAGGGCGTCATGGAGAACATGGACAGCGTGGCATTGTTATCGCTGAGAATCAAATAGTTTCCAGAGGGGTCAACGGTGATCCCGACGTCTTCGTTTTGGCCAGCGTTGGTGGCGGGGTAATTGCCGACGATGCTTGCCGCGGAAGTCTGCAGATTGACCCGCCAAACGGCGTGCGCCTTATTATCCGCAAGCACCAGGTTGCCCAAACCATCCGGCGCCAGCGCGGTCCATTGGCTGGAAGATGGGGCCGTTGCCACGGGAGTTACGGCACCGAGCGGCGTCACCTGAACCAGGGTCAAACCGGTAGTGACGTAGTAGTTTCCGAGCACTTTGGTCAGGGCCAGCGCGTTCGGCACCGAAGCAATGGTGCCAATCAGGAATCCCGAGTTGTTGTAACGATGCAAGGCCGTGGGGCTGCCGTCCAAAGTGACCAGGTTCCCCAGACCCGTATTCAAGGAATTGTAGACGACGGCCTGCCCGAAGCCAAGCACAGTCGCGATGCCTCCGAGGGCCACAATAGCTGCGAATCGTTTCACGTGTCTTCTCCTTCCGATAGCCCCATCTTACACTTTCGATAGCTAGATGGGTGTTTTGCCAGGATGGATAGAATTTTACAAGGCCACGAGAAAGAATACAAAAAAAGCAGTAGCGGGCTATTCGTGCAACACGCGCTCGTGGCATTCCTCACCGGTCTTGACATCTGTTCCGGTGAGATCCACGTAGTCGCCTTGCGGCAGGAAGTGCCACCAGTGCGCCGTCACTTTGGCTTCCGTCAAACGGGCCACGTCGCAGTTGCCGATGTTCAGCGTGACATCGAACTGACTGCCGTTGCGAGTGACATGCAGGGTTTTCTTTTTTACGGAGACCACGACCATGTCGAACGTATCGGGCGCGCCGCCGGGGTGAATGCTGAAGCCATAGCCCTTCACGCGTTCGATCAGTGTGAGCGGTTCGTGGTGGCCGTCGGTCTGCTTCATGATCCAATAGGCCTTTACCGGCTCCTTCGGATCGAACTTGCCGTCCTTCAACTTGGCTTCGTATTGGACGTAATTGGACGTCAGGTTCCAGCTGATGTTGAACAAAGGGGCCGATGCTAGCAGCTGGGTCTCCGCGGGCGGGGTCGCGGCCATGGCCCTCTCCTGTGAGCGCACCGAACCGGCCAGAGACAGTAAGATCACCAATGCTTGTAATGGTCTAGACATCACCCTGTAGCAATCTATCCAGTGTATGACAAGCCGCGGGGGAAACGCACGTCGTCACTGCGAATGCCGGGCACGAACGCCGGGCAGGAGCGCTACTTACGGGCCGTGACGGCCTTGGTCAGGCGGCACCAAAGGAATCCTGTGGAGGTGAGGTTTACCTCGGATGCTCCGCAGGTGCGCAGCACATCGGCGTAGCGGCCCACGTGCGCGGTATCGAAAATCATGAGTTTCCCGCCGGGTTTCACCACGCGATAGAGTTCCTTGACGATCTGGTCGCGGTCCGGCTCGTCGTCGAAAAAATGGAGCGTCAACCCGGACACCGCCACGTCGAAGTTCGCCGCCGGATATCCCAGCTTGCGCACGTCGCCATCTTCGAAGCGGATCCGGTCGGCAACGCCTTCGCGCCGTGCGTTGGCCAGGGCCGCCTCCGCCGAATTGCCCGAAAGGACCAGCGGATTCCAAACATCCACGCCCGTCACTTTCCCCGACTTCAGCCTTTTGGCGATCCCGACGGAGAGCAGACCGAGGCCGCAGCCCGCGTCCAGCACTTTCTCGTCGCCGTTCAGGGCGAGCAGCGCGACTAGCTTCTCGCGCAGCTGCAATTTTCCGTGACGGCTGGACCACGTCATATACCAGCCTGCCCAGACATAGACTGCCGCAATCAGAGCGAGTGCGATCAGCATCTTGGCGGCGGGCGCCGGATACTCCACGCGATTCATGAACCACAGCGCGAAGCCGAAAGCGAACGTCCACGCTGCGCGCGAATACATGCTTCTGACGGTGTGCGGAGAATCGAGCCCGTAATCCGGTGCAGCGCCGTCCGACGCGTAGGCCGGAGCCGTTTTGGGCACGGACGTTTTCGCGCCCGCTTCCTTCTTCGCCCCTTTAGACGCCATTAAACCGACGGCCTCAACCGGCGCCGCCACCTCAAGCGGCTTCTTGAACTTGCACTCGGCGTTGGGGCACTGCGCGACAGGCGCCCGCCTTCAGGAACTTCTCGATCAGGTAGCTGCCGCCGCATTCCGGGCACTTCTCCGGAATCGGCTTGCCCCAGGCCACGAAATCGCAATCCGGATAGCGGTTGCAGCCGTAGAACGTCTTGCCGCGCTTGGAGCGCCGCTCCACGACTTCGCCTTCGCGAGCAGTTGGGGCACTTCACGCCGATGGTCTTCTGCTTGACGTACTTGCAGGTGGGATAATTGCTGCACGCCACGAACTCGCCGAAGCGCCCGTACTTCTTGCACCAGCTTGCTGCCGCACTGCGGGCACTTCTCGTCGAGCGGAACGTCCTGCGGCTTCTGCGCCGCGCCGAGCTGCTTGGTGGTCTTGCAATCCGGGATAGCCCGAGCACGCCAGGAACTGTCCGAAGCGGCCCTTCTTCAGCACCATCGGACGGCCGCAGTTGTCGCAGTATTCCGCTTCGTCCTGCTCGGTGCGCGCCTTCCTGCGGCGAGCTCGCGCGTGTTGGTGCATTCCGGATATCCGGTGCAGGCGATGAACTTGCCGTGGCGTGCCCCACTTGATCACCATGGGCTTGCCGCACTTCTCGCAGATCAGGTCGGTGGGCTCCTCCATGCGCTTGATGTCGGTCATGTGGCGCTCGGCGTGTTCCAGGTCTTTCTGGAACCGCTCGTAGAACTCGCTCATGGCCATGCGCCAGTCGATCTTGCCTTCTTCGATGTCGTCCAGCTCCGCTTCCATGCGAGCCGTGTAGGTGACGTCGAACAGATCGTTGAAGCTTTCGAGCAGCAGATCGGTCACCACCATGCCGAGCTCGGTGGGCGTGAACTTGCCGCCGTCCTTGCGGACGTACTCGCGTTCCTGGATGGTCGAAAGAATCGACGCGTAGGTGGACGGGCGGCCCACGCCGTCGGCTTCCAGCTCCTTCACCAGCGTCGCTTCGGTGAAGCGCGGCGGCGGCTCGGTGAAATGCTGCTCCGGCAGCGATCGCCTTGAACTTCAGCACCTCGCCCTGCGTCACCGCCGGGAGCTTGTTCTTCAGCTCCTCGTCGTCTTCGTCCTTTTGCGTCCTTGCCTTCTTCGTAGACCTTGCAGGAAGCCGTCGAACTTCGGCACGCTGCCGGTGGCGCGGAACAGGTAGGCCGCGCCGTCCTTGCCCTTGGCGTCGACGTCGATGGTGGTCTGATCGAACACCGCCGGCGTCATCTGCGACGCGACGAAGCGCATCCAGATCAGCCGGTACAGCTTCAGCTCGTCTTCGGCCAGAAACTTCGCGACGCTCTCCGGCGTGCGCATGCGCCGACGTCGGACGGATGGCTTCGTGCGCGTCCTGCGCGTCCTTCTTGCTCTTGTAGACGTTGGGCGGCTGCGGGACGATACTCGGCGCCGTAGCGCTCGGTGATCATGGCGCGCACTTCGTCCAGCGCGTCGTTCGACACGCGCGTCGAATCGGTACGCATGTAGCTGATCAGACCGATCGCGCCTTCGTCCTTGCCCAGCTCGACGCCTTCGTACAGCTTCTGCGCCAGCATCATGGTGCGCTTCACGCTGAAGCGCAGCTTGCGCGCGGCTTCCTGCTGCAACGTCGACGTGATGAACGGCGGCACCGGATTGCGCCGCTTCTCGCGATTGGTGACCGAACGGACGACGTAATCGACGCCGTCCAGCGTCGCGACGATCGCCTCGGCCGCGGCTTCGTTCGCGAATCTCGACGTTCTCGTCGTTCTTCTTGGCCAGGTGCGCGCGTCAACTGCGGCGGCTTCTTGGCGGCCAGGTTGACGTCGATGGTCCAGTATTCGCTGCTTGATGAACGCGCGGATTTCGCGCTCGCGGTCGACAATCAGCCGCAGCGCCACGGTCTGCACGCGGCCCGCGGAAAGCCCGCGGCGGACTTTGTCCCACAGCAGCGGCGAAATCTTGTAGCCCACCAGCCGGTCCAGCACGCGCCGCGCCTGCTGCGCGTCCACCAGGTGCAGATTCACCGCAGCGGGCTTCTCGAACGCCTTCTGAATGGCGTTCTTGGTGATCTCGTTGAACATCACCCGGAAGAACTTGGGGCCGTTCTTGCTTGGTCCTTCAGCTCTTCCTGCAGGTGGAAGCAGATGGCCTCGCCTTCGCGATCCGGGTCAGCCGCCAGATAGACGGTGTCGGCGCCCTTGGCCGCCGCCTTCAGCTCCGCGATCAGCTTCTTCTTGCCTTCGATGACCTCGTAGACGGGCTTGAAGTCGTTGTCGACGTCCACCGACAGGTTCTTCTTGGGCAGATCCTTCACGTGGCCCAGCGAGGCCTTCACCATGAAGTTCTTGCCCAGATACTTGCCGATCGTTTTCGCCTTCGCCGGAGATTCGACGATGACGAGATTCTTTGCCATAGATGAGTGCTGCAACCTTCCTTAACGGACCGCCTTCGGGCGGTCCTCGACTACCTTAGACGAAACAACCGAAATCTTACCATGATCGAGACGCCGCGTTCGGCGCGGCCAGCGCGACGCTCAATCCACCCAGACCTTTATGAAGCTCTTGCCCGGAAGCTGCCGGACCAGGCCGGCCAGTTCCAGCTCGAACAAAGCGGCGATGATCTCCGAGGACGAGGTCCCTTCCAGCGTCTCCATCAGGTGATCCAGACCCGACCGGAGCGTCCGGCTTCAAGCGCCTCAGAACATCGCCCGAGCCGGCGCTGCCCATAACTCGGATGCTGGATATCGGAAGCATTGGTTTCATCTGAATTCATTCTCATTTAGATTCAATCGGTTGCGGCACTGGTCCACCAGCCTCCGGCGATCCTCCGGCTTCAGTTCCACCACCACGTCGTTCCATTCCTGGACCAGTTTCGCTCCCTGTTTGATCAGCAGATTGGGTCCCCAGCTCATCTTCGAAGTGATGTTTCCGGGCACGGCGAAGACCTCCCGATTCTGCTCGGCGGCCAGCTTGGCGGTGATGGCCGAACCCGAATATTCGCCGCCTTCGACCACCAGGACGCCCAGCGCTCATCCCGCTGATGATCCGGTTGCGGATGGGAAAGTTCTGCGGATAGGGCGGCGTCGCCATGGGGAACTCGGAGACGATCAGGCCATCCGTCGGCGATCTGCTCGGCCAGCTTGCGGTTCTCCGCCGGATAGACCTCGTCGACGCCGCAGCCGAACACGGCGATCGTGTCGCCGCCGGCCTCCAGCACCGCCCGGTGCGCCGCCGTATCGATGCCCCGCGCCATGCCGCTGGCGATGGTCAGCCCGGCGTTCCGCCAGATCCTTGGCCGAGACGCGTGGCGGCCGCGACGCCACCGTAAGCCGTAGGCCGCCGCGTGCCCACCACGCCCAGCATCAGCGACGTCCAACAGTTCCACGCGGCCGCGGGCGAACAGCAGCGGCGGCGGATCGAAAATTTCGCGCAGCGCCGGCGGATAGCGCGGATCGGTCAGCGGTCACGATTTCTGCCCCGCGCTGGCCAGTTTCGTTGCTGCTGGTCGGCGGCATCCTCGAAAGCGCAACCGCTGGCGATGCTCTGCGCCACCGCCGCGGCGATAGCCCGCCGCCTTCAAGTTCCGAGCGCGAGGCCCGGAAGACGGCCTGCGGGGTCCGGAAGATCTCGATGCAGTCTGCCCGGCCTTGCGCGTGCCCAGGCCCGGCGTCATCCGCAGCGCCAGCCAGTGCATGATTTCGTCTTCAGATAGCGCGGGCGTGGAGTTGGAAGGTGAGAAGGCAGGCTGCATCAGTATTTTGTGTGGAATGGCACGCGGAATTCTCAGAAGCGGCCATACGCGGCTAAAGAAGCCATACGCGGCTAAAGAAAAGGTCTGGCTCTTGGGCTGACTGGGAGCGCCGGTACTCCGACCGCTGCGGAACGGGCGGTGTTGTGCACGAGCTAACCACTCCTCTGCGTTACCCTGAAGCTTATGGCTCAAGCAACCTATGATGATGCGAACCTACTACTTAAGCTCTACGAACTCCGGCGCGAAGATAAGATGCGCGGGGCCCGTGCCTGGTTCGTGTCCAATTTCAAACCGAAGACGGTCGACGAAATGCTGAAGCTGTGCCCTCAAGGGTCGGCGGAAAGCGCCCACATGCGCCAGGTGATTACGTATTGGGACATGGCGGCATCTTTCGTGAACATGGGCGTGCTGAATCCGGAGATGTTTTTCGTGAATAACCGCGAGTTCCTGCTCGTTTGGCTGCGGGTGCGTCTGTACCTGGCTGAATTGCGCGAGAAGTATGGCGACGCTCAATACTTCAAGCATCTGGAAACGGTCGGAAACCTGAACATCGAGTTTTTGAATCGCACAAGCCCGGGCGCGTTCGACGCCTTCGCCAAGCGCGTCAGCTAGCAGCGGCGGCGCGTCCCGCGTTGGCCGGTTTCGCGTTTGAGCACAACACTATTCCGACTCGCTGCTTTCGCGGATGCACGGTGTAGACGATCGGCGAATAGCTATATCTCAAGTTGGGCGCTAAGTCGCTAGGCTTCCGAAACTACCGGCAGCTTTGCGGCTTCCCACGCGGCGAGGCCGCCCGCCATTTCCACCAGATTCGTGATGCCATACTGATGCAGAATGCTGGCGGCAATCGACGAGCGATAACCACCCGCGCAGTGCACCACCATGCGGCGGTCGCGCGGGATTTCCGCGATGCGCTCCTGCAAATGATTTAGCGGAATGTTCAAGCTGGCCTGGATGTGCTTCGCGGCCCATTCGTTTGGATTTCTGATATCGAGCACCAGTGGCGGATCGGCGCTCGCCAGCTCTTCCGCGATCATCGGAGCGCCGAGGCGATCGGTGGGCCAAACTAGATCCGGCCTTTCGGCCAGCGCCGCCATGCCGCCACTTAAGAAACCTTTGACGTGGTCGAATCCAATGCGGCCCAGGCGCACGGCGGCCTCGTGTTCGCGTCCCGGTTCGGCGATGATCACGATGGGCCGGGAGCGGTGGAGCACGCTTCCCGCCCAAGTGGCAAACTGGCCGCCGAGGCCCACGTTGATACTGCCGGCCAAGTGTCCCTTGGCGTACTCCGTGGCTTCGCGAACGTCGAGGATCTGCGCGCCTGCGTCACCCATGCGCAGGACCTCGGCAAGCTCGATGGGATGAAGCACCCGCTCCAAGTTCTTGTCGAGTGTCGCGTGCTCGCGCGTATTGAGAATCGCATCGTAGGTAAAGTATGCGGGCGCGTCGGGCTGATCGGCCGTGACCAGCCGCACGAATTCCTCTTTCGACATGGGCTGCAGCGCGTAGTTCAAGCGCCGCTGATCGCCAAGCGAAGAAACGGTGTCGGACGAGAGCTTTTTGCCGCAGAGCGAGCCCGCGCCGTGTGCCGGATAAACCAGAGTTTCGTCCGGCAGCGGCAAAAGCTTGTTGTGGAGCGAGTCATACAGATATCCGCCGAGCTCGTCCGCGGTCCAACCAAGCGACGCGCGCAAGTCAGGGCGCCCCACATCGCCGATAAAAAGCGTGTCTCCCGTGAGGACCGCGTACGGCTTCGCCGGGCTTTTGGTTTTATCGAATACCAGAATAGAGATCGATTCGATGGTGTGGCCGGGCGTTTCCAGTACCTCAAGACGCATGCCCGGGAAATCGAGCTCGTCACCATCCTTCATTGCGACAAGCGCGTATTCCGCCTGGGCACGCGAGCCCATCCGGATCGTCGCGCCGCAGCGGTCGCGCAGTTCCAAATGGCCAGCCACAAAGTCGGCGTGGAAGTGAGACAGAAAGACGTGGCGGATCTGGATGCCAAGCGTTTTCGCGTCGTCCAGATATTGCTGCACGTCGCGCTGAGGGTCGACGACGATCGCGGTTCCGCTGGTCTCATCCCCCAGCAGATATGATGCGTGGGCCAGGCAACCAAGGTAATACTGTTTCAAAATCATGCAGCTTAGCCTTTTCTATGTGCCGAACAGCCGCGCTCCAGGTTGACGCACCGTCGCGGAAACATGTTGATACTCTAAACATTGTATTTCCCAGCCAAGGAGAAAAGGAGTATACCGATGCCCACTTACGAAAAAGGTCAGGTTCGTATCCACTATGAAGAATCCGGCTCGGGCGTTCCGCTACTGTTGATCGCCGGGGGTGGACTGAACGCAACGATTTCCTTTTTTACGCAAGGAAATCCGTTCAATGCGATCGACGAGTTCAAGGGCGAATACCGCTGCATCGCGGCCGACCTGCGGAACGCCGTGAACGGCCAATCCACCGGACCTCTCGAGGTCGACCGGCCCTGGGACTCGTTCGCCGACGACCAACTGGGCCTGCTGGATCACCTGGGGATCGACAAGTTTATGGTGATGGGTTTCTGCATCGGTGGCCCTTTTATCTGGAATCTGTTGCGGCGCGCGCCGAATCGGGTTATGGCAGCAGTGCTGGCGCAGCCCAGCGGATCGCGCCCGGAAATGCGCGACCTCTTCTACGAAAACAACATGAAGGATTGGGGTCCGGCCCTGGTTGCAAAACGGCCGGAGATTTCGATGGCGATGGTCGACCAGTTTTTGACGAAGATGTATCGCACGAACCCTGACTTCGTATTTACGGTGACGCGCGATTTCGTGCGGAATTGCAAGACGCCCGTGTTGATTCTGCCGGACGACATCCCGGCGCATCCCTATGCGGTAGCGATGGAAGCCGCCATGCTCGCCCCGAATGCCGAGGTGAGCGTTTTCCCCTGGAAGGAGCCAAAAGAACGGATTCCGCTGGCCGTTCGCCAAATACGCTCCTTTCTCCGCGCGCATCGTCCCACATAGGCGGCGTTCCGCAAGCAGGCAAGCGATGGCACCTCGATCCGCCGAGGCGCCGCTTAGAGGGTCTCACGCGCGGTCAGGTACACGGCAGCCCACAGTGCCGACTGAAGCTGCAGGGATTTGCACCACGCGTTGTGCATTCTTTCGACGTCCTGGGGCGAGTGGCCTTTCTTAGTCAAGTACGGTTTAATGGTCTGGTTCATCACGGCCACGAAGGCAATGATATCGGGCAAAGGCACGTAGGGGGTCGATTGGACCGCATCCGTCCGATTCTTTTTCGCCTCCGTGTGGCGCGCGGCTATTTCCTGCTGGTAGTTCAGCCAGTCCTGATCGTAAGGCCGAAAGCAGGTGTCGAGAATCCACTGCTCGAAGCGCAGACCACTGCGCGTTGAGTATTCAGGAATCGGATTCCCTTCCGGCGTGCGGGAATGCCGTGCCAGATGAGGAATACTGGCGATGATGCCCGCGCGCCAATGATCGACAATCTGTTTGGTCTGATCCTGCAGCACCTCTCCGGCAAGACGCAGCGCCGTTTGATCCTCGTTGGTAAATCCGGCGCTGACTTTCAAATGCTCGAGATCTTCCAGAGAAATTCTGGACTTTGCGACCTCGGTGGTTCCATACGTATATCCCGCGATGTCCTGGGCGATTTTGTTCATATCGTGTCTTCTCCGTCGAATGAGCCAAATGATCGGCGGTCCGCTTCCGGGCGACGGTCGCCAGACCGAACGTCCTACAGTTATTATCAGTTCCCTGATACGGAATCCCACCTGACCCGAGGGCTGCGCCAACGGCGAGCCTCGCCGTACGCCGCCGATTGCAAGGCGCGCAGTTGGCGTAACACGGCATAAGCGCGACACTAGTGAAAATGATCCTTTCCCAGTTCACGGTTCCCCGCGAGAAGCGCTATTTCGAAGATTACGAGACAGGGCGCGTTTACGAGTTCGGCAGCATCACGCTCGATGAGCCCGAGATTATCGAGTTCGCGCGGCGCTTCGATCCGCAGGACATGCATGTGGATCCGCACAAGGCGCGCGAGGGGCGGTTCGGCGGCATTATCGCGTCCGGTTGGCACACCATCGGCGCGGCGATGCGCCTCTATGTGGATCACTATCTTTCGAGCGTCGCCAGCCTTGCTTCGCCGGGCGTGGACGAAGTCCGATGGCCGAATCCGGTGCGCCCCGGCGACTCTATTCGCATCCGGGTGACGATTCTGGAAACCACGCCGTCACGCTCGAAAGCGGATCGGGGAGTGGTGCGCGCGCGGATCGAAGGATTCAACCAAAAGGACGAGCCCATTCTGGGCTTGCTCGCGATCAGCATCTTGGCGCGGCGCCCGCAAACCGCGTGAGAGCGCATGCAAGAATCAAGCTCTAAATTGTGACGGCGGATTGCGACGGCAGAAAGGAAGCGAACACAGTGAATCTCCGGGGGCAAGCGGCGATCGTGACGGGCGGTGCGTCGGGACTGGGCGCGGAGACCGCACGAGTGTTGGCCGCGGCGGGCGCGAAGGTTGCCGTGGTGGACGTGGATGCGGAAAAAGCGAATGCGGTGGCGGGCGAGATTAAGGGCTGCGCAATCGTGTGCGATGTCTCCGACGCCGCAAGCGCAGATGCTGCGTTCATCGCCGCGCGCGAAAAGCACGGAGCGGCGCGGGTCCTCGTAAATTGCGCGGGCATCGCCCCGGCGAAACGCATCGTGGGCAAGGACGGCCCCATGCCGCTGGAGGATTTCGCGAAGGTAATACGGGTCAACCTGATCGGCACCTTCAACATGATGCGATTGGCGGCAGCCGACATGACGAAGCTGGACCCGGTGGACGGCGAGCGAGGCGTGATTGTTTCCACTGCCTCCGTGGCGGCCTTCGAAGGACAAGTCGGACAGGCGGCGTATTCGGCGTCGAAAGGCGGCGTGGCGGGGCTGACGTTACCTGCGGCGCGAGAGTTTGCGCAGTTCGGCATTCGCGTGATGGCGATTGCGCCCGGTATCATGCTTACACCGATGCTGCTTACGCTGCCGGAGGAAGTGCAGCAGAGCCTGGGTGCGTCCGTGCCGTTTCCCAAGCGCCTGGGCAAACCCTCCGAGTTTGCGGCACTGGTGCGGCACATCGTGGAAAATCAATATCTCAACGGCGAAATCATCCGGCTGGACGGAGCGCTGCGTTTGCCTCCGCGATAAACATTTTCAAAATCGGCGCGAGCGGAAATCGCGAAGGAGCATGCGTGTATAAAAATCGGCGGACGATTCACATTGAATGGGGCGATTGCGACCCCGCGGGCATCGTCTATTTCCCGCGATACGCGGAATGGTTCGATGTTTGCACGACCACGATGCTGGCGTCCGCCGGATTTCCCAAGTCGGAATTGATGCGGACGCGGGGAATCGTTTTTCCGGTTGTCGACACTCAAACGCGATTCCTGCTGGCGTCCCGTTTCGGCGAAGAGGTCGCGGTTGAAACGAGTGTCGTCCGGCTCGGCCGGAGCAGTTTCGTGGTGCAGCACCAGCTTCTCAAAGGCGAACGTGTCGCGGTGGAGTGTACCGAGACGCGCGTGTGGACGCGCATCGATCCCTTTGCGAGTCCTACGCTGAAATCGGAATCTATTCCCGATGACGTGCGAAAAATTCTAGCCGCGGAGGGCTGAAGGCCATCGAGACGCCGTATTGCCGTTGCGGGCGCTGATCATTTGCCGGCACGCCGGCGAGGAGGAGGCCGCCTCACAGTTGACAGGCTAGCTCCGACGACATTCAGCGGGGTCGACCCTTTAGGTGGCAGTACCAGGGTCCTCAGCGCGATCAGGCGTTCGAGAAGCGCGTCGATCTCGCCCTGCGAGCGCAAATAATAAAGCGCCTTCGATCCGCGTTTCCGGCCCACGCGCACCGAGATTACATTTTCGCCCGCGCCGAAAGCGTCTTCATCGTTATCGTCGTCGCCCACGAACAACACCAAATCGCAGCCCAGGCGGTTCCGTTCCGCCAGGATCGCGTCCCCTTTGTGAGGAGCCGCTTCCAATACGATGTTCATCACTTGCTTGCCGCCAAACACGCGACTGCCGGTTAGCGCTTTGACCGCCTCCAAGATACGCTTCTGCGCGTCGGCTTTGTGCGGCGACTGCCGATAGTGAACCGCAAGCGAAGCCCCTTTGTCTTCGATCCAGACTCCCGGGACCGCCGCGAGCGAACGCGTTAACGAGGCCTTCCAACCCGGTATGTGTTTGTAGCGCCTCGGCCGCTCTTCGGTTTCCGCCCCGTGATTGCCGATCACCCTCGATAGATTCACGTCGGCCAATTTGGCAACAACGTCGGCGCGTGCGCGGCCCGAAACGACGGCACAAGGATACAAAGCCGCCACTCGCTGCAGCAAACGCCGAGTCCGCACACGCATCCGGGCGGAATTGGGATGGCTGGCGATCGGCGCCAGAGTGCCGTCAAAGTCGAACGCGCACAGAGTCCGCTGCTGGCTCAACTGCCTCAGGACGGAGCGGCACGCAGGAGAGAAAAGGTAGCGCATCCTGAGAAGGAGTGAGTCACGGCGTCGCGGAAGACGGATCGCCCACACTATTATTCAAACATATTAATTTCATGGGCAATCGGTGAACGCTCCTTTATGGATTGCTTGATGATAGGGTGTCGACCGCACTGGATTCAGGTTGCACAACGTAACCCATTCCACAATCCCTTGTTTGCCGTAGTGCTCCGGCGTGACTTCGCACATCATAATTAGAAGGGTGATATTGCTTCGATCGCTCACGAAGAGAGTCCGACAGTGGCTGGACGAACTCGGCCACAGCGAAAATCAACAGAGCCTTGCGTTAAGCCTTTTGATCGGCGCGCTGGTGGGGCTGGTTGTGGTGGCGTTCATCCTGCTGACGGGCAGACTGGCGGCACGGATGTATCCTACGGGCGGATCGGGCTGGCGCCGGATCCTGGTTCCCACCCTGGGATCGCTGGTCACCGGGTACCTGCTGTGGCGCTTTTTTCCGCTCGCGCGCGGCAGCGGGATTCCGCAGACCAAGGCGGCGCTGTTTACGAACAACGGCGCGATTTCTCTGCGCACCGTGCTCGGCAAATTTTTGTGCTGTTCCACATCGCTTGCCAGCGGCATCGCTCTTGGAAGAGAAGGACCCGCCGTTCACATCGGCGGCGGTCTGGGCTCAGTAATCGCGCGAAACGCGGGACTGAGCCGGGAGCAAGTGAAGGCTCTCGTCCCGATCGGCTGCTCCGCTGCCCTAGCTGCAGCATTTAACACTCCCATCGCCGCGGTGCTTTTTTCGCTCGAGGAAATCATGGGCGATCTCCATGCTACTGTGTTGGGAACCGCCGTCCTCAGTTCCGCCACCTCGTGGATGGTGCTGCACCTTGTCCTGGGCGATGATCCTCTTTTTCACGTCGCGGGATACCGGCTGGTCAGCCCGTGGGAGTTCGTTGCCTATGCGGTGTTGGGCATCGTCGGAGGACTGGGATCAGTCAGTTTTGTAAAACTTCTTTTGAAGATCCGCTTGTGGTTTGCCAGCTTTCCCGCCAGCACGGTCTGGCTTCAACCAGTGGCCGGTGGCCTGACCGTCGGACTGATGGGTTATTTTGTACCCGAAGTCATGGGCGTGGGCTACAACTACGTCGAACGGGTTCTGAATGGAGACGTGATCCTCCAAACCGTGGTCCTATTGGCGGTGCTGAAAATCATTGCGACCGCCGTGTGCTATTCGTCGGGAAACGCGGGCGGAATCTTCGGCCCTGCGCTTTTTATCGGCTCCATGATGGGGGCTGCGGTGGGCTCCGTTGCACATCACTTTTTCCCGGCATCCACGGCAGGGCCGGGCGCCTACGCTTTGGTCGGCATGGGAACCGCCTTCGCCGGTATCGTTCGCACACCGCTTACGTCGGTCATCATGATTTTTGAGGTTACGCGAGACTACACGATTATCGTGCCGCTGATGATCTCGAACCTGATCGCTTACTTTATTTCCTATAAGCTCCAGAAGGTCTCCCATTTACGAAGCCCTGGCAGAGCAGGACGGCGTGCATCTGCCCGGCGCCGGCGATCGTGCCCCGCACGCCACCGTCGAAGCCGTCATGCGCACGAACATGTCCACGCTTGGTGTGGACGCCACGGTTTCCGCATCTCTGGCCAGCCTGAATGGCGACTCTTTGAATGCGTGGCCCGTGGTAGACCGGCAAGGACTGTGCGGCATGATCCGGCGCGATCAGCTGGAGCAGCCGACTGCCGACGCAGAGCAAACCGTCGGCCAGGTGCTTGCCGCAGTGCCTCATCAGGACCCGCGCACAGGCGATTTTCCGCACGTCCATCCGGATCACGGCCTGCACCTGGCATTGGAACGCATCGGCTCAAGCGGCATTTCCGTAATTCCGGTGGTGAGCCGCGCCAATGTGCGCAAGCTTTTAGGTGTAGTGGTGTTAGAAGATCTGCTGCGCGCCTATGGGGTCCCGAAGGCATCGCGGAATAATGACAGCGCAGAGGCAGGAAGCCCCATGATCTCGAAGCCCTCCTTCCTACGGACGCTGATGCTGACCATGATCGCCATCGCCGCCTTGTTTTTCATCGACACGTTCCTGGCCAGAAAAGAAAAACAGGAAAGCCGCGTCGAGAGCGAGCGATTCTATCGAGGCGGGCCAGAAGGCCATGCAGCAACATGCCCCGCAAATCGCCGTCGAACAATTTACAGCCGCCTACGCCATCGCGCGGGATAATCGCGAGTATCAAAGAGCTCTCGCGGAAGCGCTCATCGCCAGCGGCAGGCTTGCGGAGGCGGAGGCCGCCCTCTCCGACCTCCTGCAGAAAGACGGCACCGACGGGCCTGCCAATTTCGAAATGGCGCGGACGCTGGTCAAAGAAGGACGCACCGTCGAAGGCATTTCTTACTACCACCGCGCGATCTACGGCCACTGGGACCAACCCGATATGGCCCAACGCAGCGCCGCGCGTTTCGAGCTTGTAGATCTGTTAGCGGCTCAGAACGACAAAGAAGCGCTGCTGGCCGAACTGCTCCCACTGCAGGAGGAGGCACCGGACGATGCGGCCACGCAACTGAAACTGGGCCGCCTGTTTATCGCGGCCGGATCGCCGGCGCGTGCGATACCGCTGTTTCAGGCTGTGCTTCAGCAGAACACCGCGAAGCCCGACGCCTATGCGGGCCTGGCCGAAGCGGAATTCGCACAAGGAGACTATCGCACCGCTCTGGCAGACTTTCTGAAAGCGTCGAAGCTCCGTCCCGAAGATTCCGCGACGCAAAGCCGGATCGAATTGTGCCGCCAGTTGTTGGCTCTCGATCCCAACTTGCGCGGGCTCAGCGCGGAAGAACAGTATCGCCGCAGTCTCTCGCTTTTGGATCTGGTTCTCCGCGACGTTCGCGATTGCGCGGCTACTGCTTCTGGCCTCCAACCATGATCTGGTGGACCAGGCCGAAAAGGTGCGCAAGCGCCGCGTAACCGCAGCGCAGCAAAGCGCCGCGTTTGAATCCAATGTGGAGTTGTTGGATAAGCTTTGGGAAATCGATAAAGCCTCTTGTGCCGCGCGATCTACGCGGTCGGAGCCGCTCGCGATTATCATGGAATCGATTGGTTCACCAAATTCGCGAAGCACGAGCATCCTGCATTAAGAAAATCGGTGAACGCCCGTTCGGTTCGAAGCGCCTTCACGCGCGACAGGCGCCTGTTAACTCTGGACCCGGGCTTTCATCCCTGTCACTCCGGGCGGAGGAGTCGGGGCGGCGAATGAATCACAATATCTAGCGTCGGGCGGATAGTCCCTTGAAGACGAACTTTTGAACGCGCTGGCCGCCGAGATCCTCGGCAACGTAGAGATTGCCCTTCGAATCGGCAGCGATATTGTGTGGCGACACGAATTGGCCTGCGTACCGGCCGAAGTGTCCCAAGGACCCGAGTTCGACGAGCGTCTGCCGATCCAGAATGAGAATCCGGTTTTCCGCCTGATCGGCAACGTAAAGAAATTGCTGCTGCGGATCGGCGGAGAAGGCCAGCGAGGAGACCGTCCCACCCGTCTCTTTGCTGTTGCGCCGCACGAAGGCTTCTTTTACAAAGCTGCCGTCGATCCGGAAAATTTGAATGCGCCTGTTGAGCCGGTCCGCTACATAAACCAGCCCATCGGCTGAGATGCGAACGTGATGCACTTGATTGAACTGCGGGTCGCCGGGCCCCTGATAGCTGGGCGTTTTGGGCGCGGCATCGTCGGGCTTATTGCCATACGCTCCCCAATGTCGCTTGTACGCACCCGTATCCGCATCGAAGACGATTACCCGACGGTTTCCATAGCCGTCCGCAACGAAGAGTTCGTTCGTCTGCGGATAAACTGTCATGTCGGCGGGCTGCCCGAGATCCTCCGGATCGTTGCTGTTATTGCCCGTGCCACGGTGTCCGATTTGCAGTAAGAACTTTCCCTTGTTATCGAACTTCAGGATCTGATTTTCGCTGGTCCCGTTTGCGCCACGTCCGGCGATCCAAACGTTGTTCTTGTAATCGACGAAAATGCCGTGCTCGTCATTTTCTAAAGGCCATTGGTATCCTTCACCCGGGCCGTTCCAGCTCTGTATCAGTTTGCCTGCGGAATCGAACTCCATCACGGGAGGCGCCGGCCGGCAACACGCTCTTTTATCCGTGCCGCTTGCGGGACGATGGATAATCCACACGTTGTCGGACTGATCGGTCGCGATCCCCGCGCTGGCCCCTTGCATCCACGTTTCAGGAAACTGAGGCCAAAAAGGATCCACTTGAAGTACGGGAAGTTGCCCAACATTTTGTGCGTCGGCGCCGGGGATCGTCGAGATCAATCCGGCACAAAACGCGCCAACCGCCGCGGCAACAAGAAAACATCGCGCTCGATTCAAAATGGGCGTCCTTTCACGTGCGGGCACAAAATGATCAGATGCGATGATGCGCCTCGAGCGCGGCATACTCATCGTCCGTGAAAAGCCGGGACCGAATCAGAAAGCGGAGGCCTTCGGGTCCTTCCAACGAAAACATGCCTCCCCGGCCCGGTACCACATCCACGGTGAGCTGCGTATGTTTCCAGTATTCAAACTGGCTCCGGCTCATATAAAACGGCTGGTCGCCGACGTGTCCCATTAGTACATCACTATCGCCCACCAGGAACTCGCCGCGCGGATAACACATAGGGGAGCTGCCGTCGCAGCAGCCCCCCGATTGGTGGAACATGAGGTCGCCGTGCTTTGCTCTCAATCTCTCGATGAGATCCAGAGCGGACGAAGTGGCGAGTACACGCCTGAGATCAAGATCGGCAGCCACGCGCACGTGCTCCTAGAAGAACCCAAGCGCGTTGGGACTGTAGCTCACCAGCTGGTTCTTTGTCTGCTGGTAATGATCCAGCATCATGCGATGATTCTCGCGACCAATGCCGGATTGTTTGTAGCCGCCGAACGCGGCGTGCGCGGGATACAGGTGATAACAGTTGGTCCACACGCGGCCCGCTTGAATCTCTCTGCCGAACTGATACGCGCGGTTGATATCGCGTGTCCAGACGCCCGCGCCCAAACCGTAGAGCGTATCGTTAGCCAGTGAGAGAGCCTCTTCTTCGTCGCGGAACGTCGTGACGCTAACCACGGGTCCGAAGATCTCCTCCTGGAAGACACGCATACTGTTCTTACCCTTTAATATGGTTGGCTGCACGTAATAGCCACCTGCCAACTCACCGTCGAGCTCGGCGCGGCCGCCTCCGGCCAGGACTTCGGCGCCTTCCTGCCGACCGATATCGAGATACGAAAGGATTTTCTCGAGTTGCTCGCTGGATGCCTGCGCGCCGACCATGGTGTCGGCAGCCAGAGGATTCCCTTGGCGGATCGCCTTCGTGCGGGCGAGCACTCTATCCATGAATTTCTCATAGATCGATTCTTGAATCAGCGCCCGCGAGGGGCAGGTGCAGACCTCACCCTGATTGAACGCAAACATGACGAAGCCTTCGATGGCCTTGTCGAGGAATGCGTCGTCCTTTGCCATCACATCTTCGAAGAAAAGATTGGGGCTCTTGCCGCCGAGTTCAAGCGTCACAGGGATCAGATTCTGCGACGCGTATTGCATGATGAGCCGGCCTGTCGTTGTTTCGCCCGTGAATGCGATCTTCGCGACGCGGGGGCTGGAGGCCAACGGCTTGCCTGCCTCCAGGCCAAATCCGTTTACAACGTTCAGCACGCCCGGTGGGAGCAAATCTCCAATCAACTCCAGCAGAATGAGGATCGACAGGGGCGTCTGCTCGGCGGGCTTCAGCACGACACAGTTGCCCGCGGCCAAAGCCGGAGCGAGCTTCCAGACGGCCATCAATATGGGGAAATTCCACGGAATGATCTGTCCCACTACGCCGAGCGGCTCCTGATAGTGATACGCCACGGTGGTGGAGTCGATTTCGGAGATGGATCCTTCCTGCGCGCGGATCGCGCCCGCGAAATAACGAAAGTGATCCACCGCCAACGGAATGTCGGCCGCCATAGTTTCGCGGATGGGCTTGCCGTTATCCCACGTCTCGACCGTGGCGAGCATTTGCAGATTCTGCTCTATGCGTTCGGCGATCTGTTCGAGGATGCGTGCTCGGGCGGCGGGGGACGTCTTCCCCCAGTCGCGACGTGCAGCATGTGCCGCGTCGAGCGCACGATCGATGTCGGCCGCATTGGAGCGTGGGATTTCGCACAAAACCTTGCCGGTGATGGGCGTCGTGTTTTCAAAATAGCTCTGAGAAAGCGGCGCCATCCATTCGCCGGCAACATAGTTCCCATAGCGTTGCTTGAGTTTCAGCGGCATACCGCCGAGCTTGGTTTCGAAGCTGGTCATAAAAATGTCCTTTCGAAGGATTTCCGATCGCACCGATCAGTTTACTCCAAGGATCCACACGGTATCGTCTTGCGGCTGCGAGAGCGCAAGCGATACTGACCGACAATTATTTGCCGATTTGTTTGATTTACCGTTTTGCCGACGGCCCACTCTCGTCGGGCACCAGCATCCGAATCATGCCGTCCTGTCGCGAAGTAAGGAATAACTCGCCATCGCGACTTTGACCGATGTGGAGATCGGCCCGAGGCATGGCCTTGCCCATTGCCTTGTCGACCAGGTCCTTGAATGAGACATCTACGCGCATTCCGTTTGCGTCGCGCACGTAAAGCTGCACCTCTTCGATGGGCGCGACGGTTTGCGGGATACCGTCGTCCGCCTTTTTCATCGCGGCGAGATCGGCGACAAAGACGCGCCCGTTGAAAATATCGCCGAATACGAATTTACCCCGCAGCGCGGCGATG
This sequence comes from Terriglobia bacterium, assembly GCA_963699945.1. Classification (GTDB taxonomy): domain Bacteria; phylum Acidobacteriota; class Terriglobia; order Bryobacterales; family Bryobacteraceae; genus Palsa-187. Next base: position 119,131 of record CAVOVW010000004.1, on the reverse strand, counting down.
CGCCCGTGATAGGCGAACCCATCGGTCACGGAGCGGCCCTCGTCGTGATCGTACATCGCAACAGGATACGTGAATCCGTCCTTAACCGTTCCGTCCAAAATCTCCGGCGGAAGTGGATACAACTGGTTGAGCGAACCGCCCAGCGGCCTACCATTCGCGAAGATGCCCTCACGCTTCATCCACCCGTAATTCTCGCCGTTGTGGACGATGTTGATCTCTTCGATCTGGTCCATCCCGATATCAGAGGCGAACATCGTTCCATCGGTGTCCCACGATAGCCGATGTGCGTTGCGAAACCCATAAGCATAGATTTCTCCGAGCACCTTCGGATCGCCGTTGGCAGCCAGCTTATTCGCCATTGGAACGGTGTAGTCGCCGAGGCCTTTCCGTCCGTGCGTCACGGAAGGACTGCGCGGATCGATGCGCAGGATCGCCGTAATCACCGAGTCGAGCCGCTGCGTTTGCGCGGGGTTGCTCGAGTTCGGTCCTCCGCCGTTGCTGAATCCATAGTCGCTGCCGCTGGTGTAGAGCAAGCCGTAATCCGCATCACCGGGTTTCGCTCGCGGGTTGAATTCTACCGCGCCCATGGGATGTGTAAGGTTCGCAACCACGTGCGCCGTGCGAAGGAGCTCCCGCTGGGTTCCCTCGAAAGTATTTGCCGCCGGGTTGGTGGCGTGCCACTCCGTGATGACATTGTGATACGTCACGTCCTTCAAGCCATATCCAATGGGAATGAAGTCAGGTTTTTTCGGATTGCCCGGACCCAACTCGCTATGCACCGTGTAGAACAAACCGTTCTTTGCGAATTCAGGGTGAAAGACAAAGCCGATGAAACCGCTTTCCAGGCGGTTATAGATTCCGTGAGGGAAAGTCGCGGCCACGTCCGCATACACATGCGGCTGATTGTTCGCGTCGATCAGGTATAGGAACCCTCGAGAGTCACTGGCGAAGCGGCGGCCATCCGGCAGATCGCGCACGTAACTCACGCGCGCCCAACCGGTGGGGCCTGCGTCCTGCTCAGCGGGACGAAGCGCCCGCGTATCGGGCAGGCGCGCGAGATCCTTCACCTCGACGGCAATCCCGCGCTTCACGATCGGTTCGGGAATTGGATTCCTGGTTATCTGTGCATGGGCAGTAACGATTGAGATCGCGAGAAGCGGGACACTCCGAATCAGCATGTGCGTACGCATATCCGCCTATCCTCCCGGATCTGGCATTTTTAGTGATCATACCAGAACAGGTTTAAGCGAAAAGCAAGCAACAAGTCACCCCCTCGCGCTTTAAACGATCGCATCAGATGCTGTTTGGGCGGGGAAATCCACTGAATTTTCGAAGACGCGTGGGCAAGGGCTGCAAAAGAAACTATTTGCGACTAGGCGAAAGATCCGCCTCGCCAGGACGCGGACGGGCCATCCTTCGAACGTTCGCGTCCCGGCAGAAGGCTACCGCGGTACGCGATAGTTGAGCATCGGCGTCCACAAACCAAAGGCATTTAGAACCCACACGCAGACCACAACGACTACAACGACATTCAATATCGCCTTGATGCTTCCAGCCATGGGCACATAGGTGTTGATGAGCCACAAAAGCACTCCTACGATCACCAATGTCACAACGAGAGAAACTAGAGGCATAGAATTTCCTTTCGATAGCATTCGCAACTAACGAAATATAGGTCGCGTGCCATTATCCGGAAGAATCAGTGCAAGTTTACTTCCACGGCCGCAAGTGAGTGATCTAAAAAGGAAGCGTGCCACCACCGGCTGCAAAAATTACGTAGCGATGGCCAGGTTGAGATTGAACTGTTGAGATCGAACAATCGCTCAGCGTGTTAACGGCGAGGTGGAGCGTGTCGGGACCAAATTTGTATGGGCGAAAGCGTCGATCCCCCGGAGCGTATCTACAGATTCCCGCAGCGTCGGTGGCGGGATCCATACAGTCACTTTATGAATGGCGCCGTCGTCGACAAGTTGTATCTCATTGCTTCCCACCTGATCGCCGCGACGCACCGCGATCTCGTAGGTGGCTGAACGATATCTATACGTAATTTCAAAACCTGGCCAGTCGTCCGGGATCGATGGCACTACCGTGAGCGTCTCACCGCGCAGCCGGAAACCCAGTACTTCTTCGATCCAAATGCGGTACATCCATCCGGCCGATCCCGAATACCAGGTCCATCCGCTTCTACCGACTTTGCCCGGCGCCGAAGAAACATCGGCCGCGGCCACATACGGCTCGCCGCCATATTTCTCCACCGCCTTCGGATCTCGGGCACATTCCACGGGGTTCATCAGAGTAAGCAGGCGCACCGCGGAATCCCCGTCTCTCATCGCTGCAAATGCGGAAGCCATCCACAACGACCCGTGCGTGTACTGGCCCCCGTTCTCACGCACACCCTGTGGGTAGCCCATGATATATCCCGGATGTGGCGTGGAATGGTCGAAGGGAGGCGTAAACAGGAGCACCAACCGGTTTGGTTCGTCCACCAGGTAGCGCCATGCGGACTTCATGGCCTGGCGGGCCCGCGCGGGATCGACCGCTCCCGAGATGACAGCCCAGGACTGGGGCAGAGAATCGATTTTCGCTTCCTCGCTGGCGTGAGATCCCAGCGGCGTGCCGTCGTCGAAGAACCCGCGGAGATACCAGGCGCCGTCCCAGCAACATTGGTCGAGCGCGGTGGTGAGATGGGCTGCCCTTTCCCTGCTCTGCTCCCGGTCCGAGTATTGTCCGAAGGATTGAAGGACGGAGTAAAGGAACATCGCCAGCCAGACGCTTTCGCCGCGCCCTTGCGCTCCCACTTCGTTCATTCCATCGTTCCAATCGCCGGTCCCAAACAGTGGAAGTCCGTGAACACCTCTTCTCCATGCGTGATCGATCGCACGCCGGCAATGTTCCCTTAACGATCCGACCTGTTCGGAAATAGGGGCCACGAAGACGCGTTCCTTCTCTGATGTCGCCAAGGGAGCGCCCTCTAGAAACGGGATTTGTTCTTCCAGAATTGCGGTGTCGGCGGTGACTTCGACGTAACGCGCGACCACGAACGGAAGCCACAACAGGTCGTCTGAAATCCGCGTACGCACGCCTAATCCCGAATCCGCATGCCACCAGTGCTGGACGTCTCCTTCGACGAACTGTCGAGCCGCCGCCGCCAGAATATGGGCACGGGTCAGGTCAGGCGAGCTATACAGGAACGCCAGACAATCCTGTAGCTGATCGCGAAATCCGAACGCCCCGCTCGATTGATACAAAGCAGTGCGCCCCCAGAACCGACAGCTCAGAGTTTGGTAGAGGAGCCACCGATTCAACAGCAAATCCGCCGACAGCAGCGGCGTGTGCACCTGAAGGGCGCCGAGCTTAGCGTCCCACCATTGCTGGGTCGATTTCACAGCCTCGTCGATCTGCGCGGGAGACTGATAGCGCGCGGCAAGCTCCCGGACTGCTTCCACGCTGGGCGCTTCACCCAAGAGAAACGTGACTTCGGATTGCTGCCCGGGGTCGATACTTAACACGAGTTGCAGGGCGGCGCACGGATCGAGGCTGGCGCCTGTACGATTGTCCAGGCGCTGGCGGTCCAGGGCTGCGGGTTTGGAACGGGAGCCATTGCGACCTAAAAACTGGGTGCGGTCTCCGGAGTAAAACGATGTGCGGGGGCTCGCCGCGGCGAAGGCGACTTGGCCCTTATAGCTCCCGGCCCAATGCTGCGTCGCGAGAAGCGCGCCGGAAACCTCATCGTGCGATGTCTGGATGCGGGACTGCTGATCCTCACGGGAGGAACCCAGAACCCACTCCGCGAAATAGGTAATCGTGAGTCGCCGTTTTTTCGCCGAATCGTTGCGCAGACGCAGGCGGTACAGCTTCACCGGGTCGGACATGGGGACCGTGACAGTTAATTCCTGGCCGATTCCGTGACTGTTATGCTCGAAAACCGTATAGCCTTGGCCGTGCCGGGCGCGGTAGGCATCGCGCTCGCGGATCGGCAAAGGAGTGGACGTCCACACGGCCCCGGTTTCGTCGTCCCGCAGGTAGATGATTTCAGACGGGGGATCGCTGACCGGATCGTTGTGCCACGGTGTCAGTCTGTTGGTCTGGCTATTGCCGTTCCAGGTGCATCCCAGCCCGCTTTCGCTCACCATCGATCCGAACGTGGGATTTGCGAACACGTTCACCCACGGAGAAGGCGTGTTGCTCCCAGGCCTGAGGTAGATGGCATATTCGCGCCCGTCGGGCGTGAAGCCGCCCAGTCCGTTGAAATAAGGCAACTCCAAAAACGGCAGAGGTTGCGAGGGGGATTCCAGCCTGGTGCCTGAAGGAACAAACGGCGGGGGCGCAAGGACTTCGCCCGAAGTCATCAACTGCTGTTGTAGGGAGCCGCGGCCACCGTACAAAACGGCGCTTGCCGTGGCCAGCAGCATATTGCGATGCTCCTCCGGAATCACATTCCAATCGCGCAGGAAGATTCCGCCGGGCCGATCCATATCGGAGGCGGACGCGTGAGCCTCAATCTGACGCGTCAGTTGCTGATGCAAAGTCCTGTCATAGTTCGGTGCCTCTTGATTGAGTATGAGCAGGTCCACCGCGAACCCCCGCATCCGCCAGTAAGAATGCGCCAGAAGGATCTCGCGCAGCAGCGGCAAGTGACGCGATTCGGAGGTCGCGACCGCCAATATCGGGAGATCTCCCGATATCCCATACGCCCACAGTTCCGACTGTCCCGAACTATTACGGCTCAAGCGATCGCCCGGCGGACGCAGGCGCGCGTTGGGATACAACAGATGACTCGCCAGTTGCTGAAATCGGTGCGCATCCGCACCACGCACTCCCAGGTAACGGAATTCAAGCTGCGCTCGGGTCCACGCCATTTCAAAGGCGCGGCCGGAGGATTCCGGCCGTTGATAGCGGGAGATCAACGCCAGTAGCGCTTCACGCGACGGTGCGGCGATGGTAATGAAATGCAATTCCACGCGCCCTCTGGGTTCGATCTTGACGCGGCAGCGCAAACTAAAAATGGGATCAAGCACAGTGCCGACATGACCGGCAAGATCCTGGCGAAGCGCCTCGGGCATCTCTCCCGTACGGGCCCGACCCAGAAATGCCGCGCGATCCGTCTCATGCTGAATATCTCCGCTGGCACCTATGAGAAGATGGGCCGCCCAGATGGGAGGGTCTTCGGGTGAACGCAGCCGCCGGTGCGCGATCAGCACTCCCCTGCTGTGCAGATCGGTTTCGATGAACAGCTTGGAGAACGCCGGGTGGGATGCATCGGCGCGATGGGGTGCCAGCGCCAATTCGGCATAACTGGTAAATTCCAGTTCCTTGGTGCGAGACGAGCGATTCGTCACGGTAAGGCGGCGGATCTCGACGTTATCCTCGGCAGCGACGGTGACCTTCATCACGCTTTCGATACCTTGCACGGTCCTTTGGAACTCGGCGCGGTCCGCTGAAAAAGAAACAGCGCTGGTACCCGAACGCCCTCCCGTCGGATGGTAGGCTGAGGCCCAGATCGACTGCGTCTGAAGATCGCGGATGTAGAGGAAGCTGCCCCAGCAATCGCGAGTGGTATCGGCGCGCCAGCGGGTCAGGTCGAATTGGTTCCAGCGGCTATATCCGCCGCCCGCGTTCGTAACCATCAGCGAGTAGCTTCCGTTGCCCTGAAGATGAACGCGCGGGATTGACGTGTCTTCTTTCCAAATTCGTTCCTCAGGGTCCTCAATGATGATCGGATGCGCGGCGCGCGGAAGCTGGCGTTACGCCTTCCTTAGGCAAGGGCGCGGTCGAGGACCCTTTCGAAAAGCAACGACTCCACGGCCCGGATTCGTACATCGCCGTGAAATCGATTTCTCATGACGTCGCGGTGAAGAATATTATTCAATGCGACCAGACTCATGCCCTGGTGGTGGGCCATGTAGGTGTAGACCACCACGCCGGGCTTGCCGTCCATCGCTGCTTCCCGGCTGAAATCGATCGATTCGTAAAAGCCCATTGGTCCGTCGAGAGCGTGAGACCGCAAGACGCTTCAGATTGTCGACGGCATCGCCGGCATCCACCGGCAACGCCAGTACCGTTGCATACGGGGCAACCACCAGGTCGTCGTCCAGCGTCGGCTTGAGCGCCAGCGATGGAACGCCGAAAGCCTGATACTGATAGATTTTCTGGGAATCCAGAGCGCTATAGGCGGATTCGGAAATTCCCCACGGGAGACCCTTTTGGCGGCCATACTCCATTTGCACGCGGACTGCTGTGCGACATGCCTGATCGAGAAGCGAACTGGGGTATGTACGCGTAAAAAGGAGAGGCATCAGGAACTCGAACATCGTGCCGCTCCAGGAAAGCAACGCCCTCTCGTGGCCGGCCTCAACCAGCGGCCGGCTCAACGCGAACCAGTGCTCGGTCGGGACATCGCCTTTGGCAATTGCGATCAAGCTGGCCAGACGGCATTCGCTCGCCAACAGATCATAGTGACTCGTGAATTCCAGCGGTCCCCCGACTGCATAACCGATGCCGAACAGACGGCGCTCCGGGTCGTACAGAAAGCGCATGTTGATTCCGTCGCCATATTGGGCCGCTGCATCGGAAAGCTTACGCACGCGAGTCACAGTCTGTGACGCTTCGGCCTGCGCCTGTTGGCATTCGGAGGCAAGCCGATCGAGCCATGCTGCCGCCTCCGGTCTTAACCCGGTACGGTCGCGCCAAGCCAGAATCGCCTGCATTTCCGGCGAATTCCCTTTTGCCAACATGGCAAGCGAAGGCGCTTTGGAAAGTGCATTGCGCCGCAGCTTCACGGCATCTTTGGCAATGGATCGGATGAAAGAATCGGGCGGCAAGCTCAGTGTTTCGGTCCACTTTAAGTAGCGGTCGCCCGTCTCAATCCACGATGTGAGCTCGCGCGCCAGGCAGGAGATCCAATACGAGCGTTCGTCGCCTTTTTCCTGCCAGCGGCGGGCCTCCTGCAGTTGCTGCACCGGGTTAACGGCGGCGCGCAACCGGCCGATAAGAAGATGCCCGGTTGCGGCTCCGCGGAACAATCGCCGCAGCGCATGAAGCGGCGGTATCAGCGACGGATCCTCCCCGCATTCTTCGCGCAGCACGCCGAGGGTGTCGTGTAAGCCCCGCAGGCATGCGGGACCCAGAATCGGAACATCCAGCCGGTCATGGCAGCCGCGCTCGAGGACCCACAAACTGGCGATCAGGTTTCCACTGTCCACGGTGGAGACGTAGCGGGGTGTCAAAGGCTGCAGGGTCCTGATGTTGTACCAGTTGAGGGGATGCCCTTCGTAGCGCTCCAATCGGGCAAGAGAATCCATCGTGTGGGTACAGCGATCGACAAAATCGTCGACCGTCAGATAACCGCAATCGGTGGCGGAAAGCGCGGACGCGAGCCACAGTCCGATATTCGTGGGCGAGGTCCTCTCGGCGACCTCGACGCGCAACGCGACCTGCGAGTTGTCGGGCGGCAGCCAGTTACGTTCGGCAGCAATCAGATCATCAAAGAAACGCCAGGTGCGGCGCGCCACGCTCCGCAGGAATAAACGATCGGAACGATCGACCTGATCCTTGCGATTGGGGGCGGCCGTACCGGAAAGCCAATAGAGGATTGCAGGCGACGCGATCCACAGAGCGAGGAAGGTTGAGCCTGACAGGATCGTGCCCCTTACATACAACACGATCAGTAATCCCAGGGAGAATCCGCTGATCACCAGCATCTGTTTTAGGGTGTACGGGACGCGATGCAGTTCGTCTCCCGCCGTCTCAGCGGCCGTCTGCCATTCCAGCAACCGGCGATGGCTGATGGCGCGCCGGTAGTGTACGCGTACGACCGCATCCGCCGCGATCCATGCCTGGTGCGGCAGAAACGCGATCATCACGACGGCGCGGGCCAGTTCATCCGCTGCCCCGCGCCAGCCCTGCACGGTTCCTTGCAAATGCCGCGCCAGACGATCCAGAAACGGCGCGAGGGCCGGTATCGCAATGGCTAAACCAACTACCAGACTCCACACTGAGGGCGCGGCCGAGATCAACCAGCCAAATAAAAGTAACAGCAGCGACGCCACCGGAACCAGACTGCGGCGGAGATTGTCGAAGATTCGCCAGCGGTTCATGACGGAAAGCGGATTCCGCTGCCTGCCCCCGTCGGACGTCGGCACGCGCGGCAAGATCCACGGCGCAATCTGCCAGTCGCCGCGGATCCAGCGATGCTGGCGCTTGCTGAAACTGGCATAGTCGAGCGGCAGATTTTCAAACAGTTCGATATCGCTGGCCAGCGCGACACCCGCGTGCGCTCCTTCGATCAGGTCGTGACTCAATAGCGTTTCGGCGGGGAAACGATCCTCAAGTGCCATACGGAACGCCCGCACGTCATAAATGGCCTTTCCGTGAAAAATTCCCTCGCCAAACAGATCCTGGTTGGCATCGGAGACGGCATGACAATACGGATCGGTACCAGTGGTATCGGCGAAGAGACGCGTGAATCGCGTCGCCTGCGCGTCGGGAAGACCGATGCTCACGCGCGGTTGAATAATCGCGTAGCCGCGTTTTCGCACTCGCGTCACGGGATCGATTTCGGCGCGATTCAAGGGATGAGAAATGGTCTCAATCATGCGCCGTGCAGCACCCGGCGGAAGCTGGGTGTCAACGTCCAGCGTGATAACGTAGCGAACCGGATACGGCAGCTTTCCTTCGATGAGGATTTGCTCGGAACCAGCGCCGCACAGGAAGTCGTTCAGCTCTTCAATCTTGCCGCGCTTCCGCTCGCGCCCAATCCACAACTCTTCACTGTGGGACCAGACGCGTTCGCGATGGAATAAGAGGAACGGCTCGCCGGGATAGCGGCGATTCAGTTCTGCAATCCCCTGCTGCGCGGTCCTGAGAAGCTCGGCATCTTGAGGCGTGGACTTCGTATCGGCGTCGATGAAATCCGATAACAGCGCGAAGGAAAGATGTGCGTCGCGGTTGGCGAGAAAACGCACTTCGAGTTTTTCGACCTCGCGGCAAATCACCGCTGCGTTCGTCAACATCATCGGAACGACAACAAGTGTCGCGTTTTCCACCGGGATTCCCTTCCGGAAATCCATCTTCGCCGGGGAACCAGGAGGCAATAGCGAAATGATCAGCGCGTTCAGAATCTGGATGGCGAGTTCACTCAGCGGCAAAACGGCGAGGCAGCCGAGGGTCAGCAGCAGAAGCGGCTCGCGAACACCGCCTTCCCACGCCAAAACCAAAGCGGGTGTCAGCAGGCAAGCGGTGAGCCCGACGACGCCGCCCTGATATTCCTCGGTAGCCCAACGGCGCAGGGCCCGCATGAATCTGATTCGCAGCGGGACTCGCGAATGTGTTTCTGCCTCCAGTTGTAAAACACCATCGGCCAGCAAATAGTACTCCACATGCTTGCTGTGTGATTCGCCCTCTTTGGCCAGTGCTATGGCCTTGCGCGCGACGTCGGGCTCGCTCATCCCGCTATACCGGGAGATACGCTCGACCACCCGGCGACATTCGTCGCGCGTCGTGAAGTCGCTCAGCAGATACACGGGGTCCGTTCGTAGCTGAGTCTCCACCACACTAACGGCTTCGAAGATGTCGGGAAAATTCATGCGCGCGAGCGCTCGCAGGCTGCCGAATGCATTGGCCGTGAGAACGCGCTCTGCGGCCTCCTGCGTATGTTCACTCCGCACAAGTTCCGTGACCGGTAACTTCAGCCGTGCTTCAATCCAATGCTGAATCGCAGCGAGCGCGACTTCCTCATCCTGAAGTTGTTCCAACAACGAAGTGAGAAAATACCGTTCGAGCGCGATCGGCTGCTCTTCCATTCGACCGAGCATCTGCTGAAACTCATCGCCCTCGCGGCGGGCGCTCGCGGCCAGCCGGTTCGCCCAAAGATAGGCCGTTTCGCGCAATTGCTGAGCACGGTTTACACGCAGTCCCAACTGGCTCACGGTATCAATCAAGGCCAGGCGCAGCAGGAGCGGGAAGAGCCAGAGCTCGGCCGTCGTCATAGGCGCGACTTCCTGATACTGGAGCAAGCATTCTTCAATGGCGGCTTGCGTCAACTCGTGATCGGCATGCGCCACGAGTTGCTTGGCTAGATCGTAACCGGGCGCGAGCGTTGGCAACACCCGTGGATAATCCCGCGGCAAATTGCGCCGGACTTCCGCGCTGTGGATGCGAATCAGGTAGCTGTTGTCGAGCATCCATTCAGCGGCCGCTGTAACGGCATGCCCCAATTGAGCTGCCTCCGCTAAGTCGGCGCGAGTGGCCTCAAACGTTCGTTCGTTCTCACCGAGGCGCTGTACGATATCGATCTGGGATGTGCCTAAATGTTCGCGACGTTCCGCGCACTCTCGCACCCAATTCGTCTCGGTTGATTCCGGCGCGGCCGATGCGTTTTCAGCGTCTACAGAGGGTAGGCTCGCCAGGTCCGGTCGAAGTACAAAAATGGCGGGCGAGCCCGTTCCTTCGAACCGTTTGATGAGGCCCTGGACCTTCGCCGGTTCGGCCTCGGCCACGATGAGCGTCTCGCCGTCCAGTCGCAACGCCGCGAAAGGCTGAAGGCGTGGCGGAACGTGGTCAGTAGATCCGACCAGGAATGCATCGCGGCATTCACTCCGGATACCACCAAGAGCTTTCTGCGGTTCGCCTTCCTCCCCGGAATAAAACGAAAGGACAATGCGGAGAGACGTGGCTTTCATGTCGGACCCAGACGCGCTGCCATCAACTCCGGCTCATCGCGCCCTACTCCGCATCGCCTGGGTGAAAAGGGCGAGCAAAAAAAGAACAGCGAAGACGAAGCTCGATATTTCCAGCGACGCCGCAGGATGCCGGCTGACGGCCGTCCCCACTCCTGGTAAGGCCATCAAAGCAAATAAAATCGTCCATCCTAGCACTGGATATATCTCCTCGAAACTATCTATCGCAAATGACGTGCCACACCATAACCCGTGGCCTTGCATCGCTTTGCCTCAAACGGATGCAGCAGGGTCGGCAATTTTGTCCGAGTCGCATGGCATAAGTTGCTCTGGCTGAACGATCCACGAAACACAGTCCATGCGCGTACGGCAGGATTCGCAAAGGGTAACTCAGCAGCCTTTAGGCCGCATTTTGCTGAACCATCGCTAACGCCACGCTCGCCCGGGTCGGCACCGATTTTTTGCCCTCTACGCTGGACCGCGCATCACGGCGGGCTCGCAATAGACGGATTCGTATCGCCGTTTCACTGACGCCTTCTTTTTGGGCGATTTCCGCCGCGGTCACACCGGACATGCATTGTTGAAGCAGAATCCGATTGGACGGCCGGCAGAATGTCAGCACACGAGCAATATCGATTGCCGCAAGATTAATGCCGACGGTTCTGTCACGTTGCTCGAACAAAATCGCGGTCATGGGTTTGCGCCGAAGCAGGCCTCGATATACGTTGAGTGCGATTGTGTTGACCCAGGTCACCACCAGGCTTTCATCGCGCAGTTGCGCCAACCGCTCCCACCCTCTAACCCATGCTGTCTGCGCAACCTCGTCGGCGTTGTCGTACGGAACGCCGCGAGAACAAAGAAATCGAACCGTCATCTCGAAACCTTCTTGATACGCTTGCCCGTACGCGTCTCTCGTCATCTTCGACTCCTTGCTGCAAATGACATCAGACGCATGGGAAGCATTTGGATGTCCATGCCCATAAGTAACTCATGAAACAAGGGGTCTTACTGCCGCGCTGCAATTCAAGGGGCAAGCTTTTCCCTATCCGGGCAAAATCTGCATCCCGAAAGCTAAGCGCGCCGGCGCCTCAGTAAACAAGTGTTGACAGTGTACTTTTGGCAGTCGAAGTGCTCACGAGGGATCATGCAGATATGCGTTCCGAACCGCAATCGTACAGCAATCTTAGGCAAAACTTGGATCATGGATGAACTGATCGCGATCCGCGCGGAGGAGCAACTCATTAGCAATGAGATCTCATCGAACTCGGATGTCGCCGAACTCCTGCTCCGCATCAAGCACCTACACGGGCGGGCGGTGCTGCTGGATTGCGCGTTGGAAGAATATGCAGCCAGGGGCACGACGCCGGAGCCTATTCAGGCGACTCGCGATACGCGAAGTTTCGCGTAAAGCCGGTTAGCCACTTCTGCGCGAGAAAAAGAGAGTGATCACGCGTCCCCCGGCGGCGCCGCCCCGTCTACTCTGTGGGGGCATAGTAGCCGCGCCGATAACTTATTTTCAAGTTTCCGAACCCCTCGGGCGGCAACAGATCGAGTTTGATCTTTCGATACTTACCGTCGCGGGTATTATTCGTTGGACTATATCCCACCACATATTGATCGCGCAATTGCTTGCCAATTAGAGCGCTGATGGCCGGAAGCTGGTCAAAGCTGTCTACCGTGTACGCCAAGCCGCCCGTCTGTTCCGCAAGATCGCGCAGGAGGTCGGGCCCCTTCTCTTCCTCCGTCGTGTGACGGTGAGAAATATCCCGATCGAATATGCCCATGGCAAATACCTGAACGTCTGATTCGATCAGCATGTTTCGCATTTCGCGAAAACTGAATCGGCTGTGATTATCGCCGCCGTCCGATAAAATCAAGATCGCTTTGCGGGCGTTGCGAGCCCGCTTCATCTGAAGCACAGCGAGCTGCAAAGCGTCGACCAGGGAAGTCCGGCCAAAAGGATGTGCCGCGGCGATTTTTTTATATATCTGGTCCGAATCGGACGTGAAGGATACCGCCAATCTGGGGCGCTCGGCGAATTCAATCAGAAAGAATTCATCACCCGGATTCGTGGTTTTGAGAAACGCTTCGGCTGCGGCGGCCGAGACCTGCATCTTCCTGCCCATGCTGCCACTGGCGTCGAACACCAGGCCCACGGAGAGAGGCGCATCCTCGCTGGAGAATGATGCGATCCTCTGCTCGGCGCCATCCTCAAAAATACGAAAGTTGTCAACGGTCAAGTTCGTCGTGATCGCAGCGCCGGTGAGGGTCGTCGCATGAACGGGAATCAAGACCAGAGACGAATCCACCTGGATGTGAAACGCCTGAGTTTCACCAGAGGCGACTGGGGAACGGGACAAATGCGGAACGATCGACACCAGCGGTTCCGAGGTCTGCGCTTCGGCACGGGACGTAACGCCTACAAAGAGAATCGCCGAGCCACACGCCGCCATCAGCAAAAGGCGAACCATGGGCAAGTAATATATCACGGCGCTGGCAGTTGGCGCTTGGTCGCCGCCCACAACATGGGCTGCGCCGTGAATGTAGCTGTCAGTCTTGCGGCGCCCGATTCGCGAGTACCGCGGGCGATGTTAGGTAACTCGCCTCGCCTTCGTTCTTCTTCTATTCGGTGTGCGCCAATTCGTGAGGTGACATCTTCGTTCGCTTGACTCGGATTCTCCGTCCGCCGGCCTGCATACCGAGTCCGAACATGACGAGGAAGCCGAACATTACCGCGGAAACGCTAAAGATCGTGAGCACTGGGACATAGAGCAAAAACGCTCCAATTGTTCCCGCGAACACGATACCTAACGACACCACGAGCGCAATCAAGATCATGTGTAGTTTCATGTGTGGTTTCATGCAATCGCCTCAAAAGTTCGGCGGCGCGGTGCGTGCCGCGCCGCCGTGCAACCCGCTGGCAAGCCTTGTCTAGTGCCTTCCCGACTGGGTTGAGTGCCGCGGAAGGGGAGGCGAGACGGGCTCATCAAATTTGGCTGCCTTCAGCCACTGGTCGGCCTGCTTTTGAGCCTCCTCCTTCGCAATGCCGTAACGTTCCTGCAGTTTGCCCACGAGGCTTTCCTGCTGCCCGTTAATCACATCGAGATCGTCATCGGTGAGTTTGCCCCATTGCTGCTTCACGGAGCCTTTCATCTGTTTCCATTTTCCTGCCAATTGATCTGAATTCATTGATCAGCCTCCTTCATTCGAGATCGAAAATAACGGTTGCCTTTTCGAGATGCAGGACAAGGGCCACTCCTCCAAAATTTTCGAACAACCGCAGAATCACAAGAGTTTCCATTGTGTGCCCCAGCCTGGGGTGGGTCCCGTCCGCTTAAGCAAGCGATTCAATGCGCGTTTTGCCGGTTCACTGCTGACCCTGGATAGAGGGTCGAATCGCGCTGATGCTGGTACCGATAATTTCTCCCGAAACCACCATCTCAACACGCCGGTTCATCTGGCGCCCACTGGAAGTGGAGTTGTCGGCAATCGGATTTGTTTTACCGAACCCTTTAGCCGTTACGTTTTCCGGGGCAATTCCCTGCCCGGTGAGATAAGTGCGAACAGCGTTCGCCCGATTCTCGGACAACGTCATGTTATAGTCGTCCGCGCCGATGCTGTCGGTGTATCCTTCAACTTCGATTTTGAGGCCGGGATGGCCAAGAATGATTCCTGCTACCTTGGCGAGCTTTTCCCGCGCAGCCGGCCGCAGCGAATATTTCGCCGTATCGAACAGAACGTCCGACATATTCACAATGAGCCCGCGCGCGGTATCCCGGGTTTGTAGGATTACGTTGAATTGATCCAGCAGTTGTTGGCGGAGCTGCGCCTGATCCTGCTCCGCTTTCAAGCGAAGGCGGTCGGACTCCGCGGCGGCCGTGTTCGCCTTGTCCACTTCCGCTGCAAGTTTTTGCTGTTCTGCGATGGCCGCCTGCCGAGCGGCGTCGGCATCGGCTCTTTCGCGTTGAGCCGCTAGCCGCGCCGCCTCGGCTTCCTGCATCTGCAAGCGCGCTTGTTGAGCTGCGGTAACGGCCTCCGCCTTACTCTGCTCCGCTGCTGCGCGATCTGCCTCTGCCTGAGCTCGCTGCCGAGCTTCGTCGTCCGCTTTAATCTTTGCGGTTTCGGCGCGCTGTCTTTCGGCCGCTTCTCGCGCCAGACCTGCTTGCCGTTCATTTTCCTGCTGCTCCTGCAGCTCGCGACGCAATGCCACGACCCGCGCATCCTCCGCTCGAACCGCCGCTTCCCGTGCCATCGTTATGACCGGTTTTTGACCAGGCTTCTGTTCTTGATAACGTTCGGCCTGATCGAGCGAAGCCGAGGCCTTCTGGAAGCTTTCGCTTGCATACTTTTCCGCGCCGGCAACGCGCGCCAGCTGTACTGCATTCTCTGCCTCATATAACTCGAACGGATCCTTCTTGCCGACCACAATGGGAACGAAGCCGGGAGCATGCCCCTGGAAGGTATAGGTCCCTCGCGGCAACAGTTCGTACCGGGCATTCACCAACTCCTGGACGCCGACCGTGTCGGGCCGGATCTGGTTCTCCATCACCACCACATCGCTGGGCTGCGTGACAGCGTAATACGGCTCGGCGGTGACGATCATGCCAAATGTCTGGATGTCGCTCGTGGTGTCAATCTTGCTGCTCGAACCGGCGCCATAATGATCCAGCGTCAATTCGCCGAGATTTACGGGGCGCCCGTCCGGAGAGATGGCCCACAGCACATACGTGAGATACTCCGGTCCGAATGTGCTGGGCGCCGCCATATCCTTGAAGTCAGCGTGCACATGAATCACGCCGCGTTCGCTCTGAACCTTCGCCACACCCTTAGCGGTCGTCATGAGAGCGGTGCCTTGAAAATCGATTTTCGTCGAGTCACCCCGATGGAGATAATTCACTGCCTGGGTGGAACGTGCGACCACCTCAATCCGAAAGATAGGCGTGGGCTCGGCGTTAGCCGGTGCTGGTTGCTGCGTCGGATTTGGTACTTGCGCAAACAAGGGTAGGCCTGCGATCAGGATCAACGAGGTTATGTTGGTGACTCGTAACATGCCGCCTGGTAATGCACTCTCTGGGCCAAATTGAATGACGCTTCACAATCAGCAGGATGCATACCGCCGGAATCGCCGCTTGGGAAAAACTTGCCTCATGACGAAGTGCGGTGAAGGCAAGGTTCGACTTCTAATGGGGGGATTCAAACGCCGGCGGATTCAAATCCACCATTAACCAGTGTGTGAACAAGATGCAGCTTCGCGACCGCAACACCCGAAAGGACGAACGGGTAAAAATCGGCGAGACCCATACTTCTGGACATTTCATTTAGAACAGCGGTCAAGCGGCCCCATGCGTTGACCAATTTCAGGAAGTCTCGCGCATCCGGCGCGTTCTGATTGGTTAGTGTGTCCAGCCGAAATCCTTCGAAAGGCATTTCGACGGCGTCCATTTCCAAACGAAAGCTGGCCGCCGTATCGAGGCCGTCCATCATGTGGAGATAATGGGCCCAGGTTTCGGCCCAGTCTTCCCACGGGTGGGTGCTGGCGTACGCGCTGACATAATGTTGCGGCCAATCCGACGGAGCGCCTTGCTCATAGTGCCTCTGAAGAGCCGCCGCGTAATCCTGAGTCTCGTCTCCGAACACTTTGCGAAATTCTGGTAACAAGGCCGATCCGGCGATCAGGCGATCCCAATAGTAATGTCCGGTTTCATGCCGCAAATGTCCGAGCAAGGTGCGATAGGGCTCGTGCATTTGCGCACGGATCCGCTCCCGAACAGAATCGTCGGCTTCTTCGATGTTGAGAGTGATGATTCCATCAGAGTGCCCAGTGTGCACCGGCTTCTCATCGGCCGCCGTATGCAGGAAATCGAACGCCAGGCCGCGTTCCGGATCTTCGCCGACACGCGAAGCAACGGGAAGTCGCAAAGCGACCAATGCGGCAACCAGTCTTCGCTTGGCCAGTTCGATGCGCTGCCAATACTCGTCGTTGCCGGGAACGGAAAGATCCGGAATCGTACGATTCAAACGACACGAAATGCAGAGCGCTTTCCCAGACTCGCGGTCTTCCGCGGATACCAGCCAATTGCATGCAGCGGGCGTTTCCAGATTGTCACACCGAGCATACGATGTTTCCTGTCCGGCAATGGTCCACAACCGGGCTTGCTTAGCCGGAGTCAAAGGATAGACCACACCTAGCTTCGGCTCGTATCCCAGAGGACGTTTACAATTGAGGCAAATGCTATTTCGAAAAAAAATTGGGTTCCCGCAAGCACAGTGATATGTCCGAGCGAGATTAGGCTCGATGCCGCCGGAAAAGGATGCTTGCCGCGCGAATACCACTAGGCAGCCGCCGAAAAATCATCGGCTCTGCTGTCGCTACGGTCACGCTCCTGCTGGCATCTCACGCACAGACGCGCCCACGGAATCGCATCCAGGCGCCGCGCTGCAATGGGCTCTTCGCATTCTTCACAAATGCCATAGCAGCCGTGGTCGATCGACTCAATCGCATCGCGAATGTCGCCGAGCGTTCTCGCACTCATGTTCATTTGCTGAACTAATACGTCGCGGTCCGCTTCGATCCGAATCGTATCGATGGGGTCGGCGGAATTTTGAACAGCGAGCTCCGAGCGGTCCACGAAGATGGCCGACAATTCGGCCAGCTTTGCTTCCAGCGCGGCTTTCCGATCAGTCAAAGTCGGTTGCTTGGGAATTTCTGTGTAGGATCTCATGGCTCCCGGTGTTAGCAAACAAGCGACCAAATCGTATAGCTGACGCAAACAATGGTGTCTCGAAATAATCATTATCGAGGAAACGTCCTGTTGCTCGTTGGGAGCGTGCAGAAATTGCTTTCGCGACGATCATCCAGGGCAAACAATTCCTGGAACACATCTGTGCCGCATGTGTCTATCAGCCGGAGAGCATATTCATGACTTCTGATCGTGGAGTTTTCTTTTTAGCGGGCATCGGGATTGGAATTGCAGGAGCGGTGTTATTCGCTCCTTACAAAGGGAAAGAAACGCGGCGCCGACTCCAGCGGGGCGCCAACGACACCTTGGACCAAATGACGGACGTGCTGCGCCAAGGCGGATCGAACATCGGAGATCTTAAAGATCGAGCGAAAAACAAACTGGACAACGTAGCCGGTACGGCCATGAAGACGGCCGATCAGGCGATCGACAAATCCCGGGACGCCGCACACTCGGCCGGGAAAAAGATGGAGGAGGTGGGAAAGCGGCTTCAGGAAGCCTGACTAAACGGTTCAATCTGCCAAAAGTGCCCTGGGGCCGCGGTTATTTATTCGCTTCGGCCCATCATATGTTAATGCCGTACTACGAAGATTTTTCTTCGCGACGGGATTTGTGTACTCGATCAGACCGGTGGGGTTCTCTCTCCCGCCCTCAATTGCTTCCAATTTAAAGACTTACGGGCCGCCCTGACGCCCGGCGGCAAGGCTTTCAGTGGTCGCGAAGTCCAATCGCGTCCCATTTGACCCCCAACCATCCTTCCCGCCTTTATACCGGCCTGAGTGGGCGCTCGCCCCTAAGCTCCTGAAACAACAGCCAGATATTTGATAGTAAGTTCGAGAAGCAAGGCGGGCGCAGGAAGGTCAGCCACGTGCAGGGGGAACCAAATCAAAATGAAGCGGATAAAAGCGGGACCCTCATGCCCCCACCGATAGACTTTCGGTGGGCGCGCTCGGTGCCGTGTCATCATCTCACGGAAGCCAACGTTCAGCCGCTCCCCAAGTACAGGAGCACCCGCATTCGGATAATTCCCGGCCTTCGGTTGCTTGCAACTCTTCTGGTTTTTGCGTCATTCGGCCTCTCGGATTCGTCGGCGCAAACCAGCCCCGATTCACTCAAGAACCTGAGTCTTGAGGACTTATCGCAAATCGAAGTGACCACGCCGTCAAAAGAACCGGTACGGCAATGAAGACTCCGGCCGCCATCTACGTCCTCACCGGGGAAGATATTCGACGATTCGGAGCCCAAAATATTCCGGAGGCTTTGCGGCTCATTCCCGGTGTAGAAGTGGCGCGCGTCGATGGAAGCACCTGGTCTGTGGGGATTCGCGGCTTCGGCAGCAACTTGACACGTTCCGTACTGGTCATGATCGATGGCCGAACGGTTTACACGCCGCTTTTCGCCGGTACCAACTGGGACGCGCAAAATGTGTTGATCGAAGACATCGACAGAATTGAAGTGATTCGGGGACCGGGCGGCACGATCTGGGGACCAAACGCCGTCAATGGAGTCATCAACATTATCACGAAGAACTCCAAAGACACGCAGGGTGGTCTTGTCGCGGCAGGGGCGAGCAGCGCGACAAAGGGTTTCGCCGACATGCGGTATGGAGGCGGCAACGGAAAAGATTTCACGTATCGGATTTATGGCATGGGCTTCACGCGCGGCGGGCAACACCACCTCACTGGCCCGACTTTCGATGGTTGGTGGCAAGGACAGGGTGGTTTTCGCATGGACTGGGAAGAAAAACGCGACACCTTCACTCTACAAGGCGACGCGTTTCGATGAGGAAGCCGGCAAAGAGGTCAGCGCGACCAGCTATACGCCGCCGTATTCACAAACCATCGATGCGGACGCGCTCATTTCCGGACAGAAATATTCTGGGGCGCTGGAAGAGAGTCTTCAGCGATGGCAATGATATACAGGTACAGGCATATTTCGATCGCGCCGACCGCCGGACGCCTAATTATGCCGAGATTCGCGACACGTTCGATGTAGATCTTCTGCAGCGTTTTCGTTTGCCCGCGCGGCAGGAGATCTCCTGGGGCCTGGGCGCGCGTTTGGACCCCGTGTACGATCCGGTAGTCGTTTCCGGCCTGCAATTCGTTCCGAATAGACGATACGGATTATCTGGCAACCGCATTCGTACAGGACGAAATCGAGCTCGTGGATCAGCGCCTCACTCTTGACGCTCGGAACCAAACTACTGCGAACCGATTTTACAAAAGGTGTTTCTCTCGCAGCCGAGCGTAAGACTTTTGTGGACACCCAGCGAGAAGCAAACGATTTGGGCCGCGTATACGCACGCTCTACGCACGCCTTCCGATTCTGAGGAAAACCTAGATCTGTTAGGCCTGGTCAGTGTCTCCGCGAATGGGACGTCCCTTCTTCGCCCGCTTCAACGCCAACCAGAATTTCGTGTCCGGAGCAGTTGAATGGATACGAACTCGGTTATCGCCGGATCCTCAGCAACAATATCTATGTCGATATCGCCAGCTTTTACAATCACTACCACGATCTTTTCAGTGAGGACATAACGGGAGCGCCGTTTGTAGAGACAACTCCGGAGCCTGCACATCTTCTGCTGCCGGCCCAGTTCCGGAACGGTCTGCTGGGGTATACCAAGGGCGTCGAGATCGCGCCTGAGTGGCGAGCCTCGAGTTTCTGGCGTCTGCGCGGTTCATACTCCTATCTGCACATGAATCTGGGCGCGTCGCCGGGTTCCGGCGATGTGGGACTGCGGCTCCCACTGTAGGATCGAGCCCGGAACACGAGGCCACAGTAATGTCCGCCTTTGACATTACGAAAAAACTTCAGCTGGATCTCACCTATCGATACGTCAGTGCACTGCCAGGGTTAGGGATCGCTGCCTACTCGACCGGCGATGCGCGCATCGGCTGGCGATTTAATCGGGAATGGGATATATCATTTGTTGGGCGGAATCTGTTCCAGCCGTGGCATTACGAAATGCGCCGGAGACCCCGGTCCGACTGGTCGGAATTAAGAGAAGTGTCTTCGCAAAAGTGACATGGAGCAGGTAATACCTCGCGACCATCGCGGACGGACGCTCTGAGACCCATCTGCGCACTCAGGCCCATCTGCGACAGACATTGAAGCGCAGCGGATCGGCGCGCCTTTTCACTCTTTTGCTATTCCTCGCCGTTCGGCTCGGCCTAGCTTCCTCCCATTATCCATTTGGGCGGCCGATGAATCCCTGGAATACCAGGTCAAAGCAGCTTTTCTGCTGAACTTCACCAAATTCATTGAATGGCCGCCAACGGCCTTCGAAGAAACGGCCTCGCCTCTCGCCATCTGCATTCTGGGAGAAGACCCGTTTGGGCCGCGCGCTGGATCAACTGGTCAATGGAGAAGTGGTGAGCGGCCATCGAGTGATCACGCGAAGAATCAAGGCCGGCCCTGCGCCAAAATCGTGCCAGATACTTTTTGTCAGTAGGCCTGGGAAAGACGTCCCGAGAATTTTGGCGAGCCTGGGCCCAGGCGTGTTGACGGTGGGCGAGGGAGAAAACTTTGTTCGCGAGGGCGGCATGATCACCTTCGTGATTGATGGGCGTCATGTCCGTTTCCGGGCAAATCAAGCCGCCGCGGAGGGCGCGGGACTGAAGCTCAGCTCTAAACTGCTGAACGTCGCCATGTCTCCGAAGGAATAAACCAGTCGACTTACGGTTTTCAAAATGTATAGGTTCCGCGACATACCGATCAAGCGAAAACTGGTGATCGCCATTATGCTGACCACGGCGGCGGCGTTATTGTTGACCGGCATCGGCATCGTGGTTACAGACGTCGTCGTTGTGCGGCGCACCCTTCGCGACGGCCTGGTCGCGCTCTCTGAAATTATCGCGGATAACACTACGGCGCCCTTGTCCTTCAACGATCCCCGCTCGGCAACCGAAACTCTGGGTGCTCTGAAAGCACGCCCGCACCTTATCAGCGCGTGCGTTTACCGGCCGAACGCGACTGTTTTCGCAGCGTATTATCGGGAAGGAGCGAACGAATGCGCGCCATACATGGCTGGCGAAGGAGTTCACTTCGGCAACCGCGACGTGATGGTCTCTTGCCCGATCGTTCTCAGGGGCCGCCAGATCGGAACCCTGGTGCTGTTGTCCGACCTGGGCGAGATCTCGGAAGCCTTGGAAATTGATAGCGTTCTTGTGGCGGGCGTTCTGTTGTTGTCAAGCCTGATCGCCTTCCTGATCTCCACGAAACTGGGCACCTTGATCGCGAGGCCGGTCTCGAGTCTTGTCCGCGCCACAACTTCGGTCTCAGAAACCAACGACTACAGCATTCGCGCGCAAAAGCTTTCAGGCGATGAGTTGGGCGTGCTGGTGGACCGGTTCAACGAAATGCTGGAGGGAATCCAATCGCGAGACGACAGCCTCAAGAAGGCGCTGTGGGACCGGGAGGAGGCCCTCCGCGACGCGGAAAAGGCACGCGAGCGGTTTCGTTTCATGGCCGAATCGATGCCTCAAAAAATCTTTACTGCCACTCCTACGGGAGAAGCCGATTATTTCAATCGGCAATGGATGGAGTTTACCGGCCTGCCGCTCAAACAAATTAAGGACTGGGCTCAATTCGTTCATCCAGACGATATAGAGGCCAACCTGGAAAGCCGCAATCGGTCGATCGCCACAGGAGAGCCATTGGTTTTTGAACACCGCTTCCGCCGCTTCGACGGAGAGTATCGATGGCACCTCAGCCGGGTTCAGGCCATGCGCGACGCGTCCGGACGCGTTTCCATGTGGATCGGCTCCAACACGGATATCCACGAGCAGAAGGAAAAGGAAGAAGATCTGCGAGCGGGCCAACGAGGATCTGCAGCAGTTTGCGTATTCCGCAAGTCACGACCTGCAGGAGCCGATTCGCAATGTGGCAGTTTACAGCGAGGTGATCGCACAGAGGTATGAGGCCGTTCTGGATGAGGACGGAAAGCAGTTTCTTGGATTTCTGACGGAGGGCGGCCGCCGCCTGGCCACGCTGATTCATGATCTGCTTGCCTACACAAGAGCCGGAGTCGTGGAAACGATCACCTCTAAGACTCCATCTCTAGCAGTGCTGGAAAAGGTCCTTTCCAGCCTCGCGGAAGCCATCCGTGAAAGCAATGCGCGGATTACTCATGATCCGTTGCCGGACGTATTCATGGCGGAGGCACATTTGCAGCAAGTGTTTCAAAATCTCGTGTCGCAACGCGCTAAAGTATCGTAAGGAAGAAGCGCCGCAGATCCACGTCTCTGCCGTCCAGCACGGCACGATGGTGTGTTTTGCCATACGGGATAACGGCATCGGGATCGATCCTCAGTACAAGGAGAAAATCTTTGGCGTATTCAAAAGGCTTCATCGGGACCAAAAATATAGCGGCACAGGTATTGGGCTGGCTATTTGCCAGCGGGTCGTTGAACGCTACGGTGGACGAATCTGGGTCGAATCCTCCCCCGGCAACGGCGCCACCTTCTACTTCACCGTCCCAGAATTCGTCACCGCCATCCATACCGGCGCGACTAACGCTTCTACTCGCGGAAGATAACTTACCGGACGCACTACTGATCCGCGAGGCCATCAAAGCCGAAAATCTGCCTCTCGATGTGCACGTCACGCCGGATGGCGAACAAGCAATCGACTTCGTGGTGAAAGCGGCGCAAAACACCGAAGCTCCCTGCCCTCATCTGGTATTGCTCGATCTCAATCTCCCGAAAATCGACGGACTTGGAGTACTCCGCTTGATTCGCGCGACGGAGAGATTCAAGGATCTTCCCGTCGTCGTGGTCACTTCTTCTGATTCGCCCGCCGATCGCGATGCTGTTTCCAGGCTTACGGCAGACTATTTCCGTAAGCCGGTGACGTACCACGAATTTCTAATGATAGGACCGTTTCTGCGGCAGTTTCTGGCGAAGCACCGCCTCCTCGCTAAGCCCCAGTGAGCGAGTCGCCGTTCGAATCGGCACTGCGAACCCCCACCGCGCAGGTTCTGCGTCCAACCCTGTCATTTGAAGTCCCTGCGCCTTATATTTACCACCTTTCCTTGCAATAACCTGGAGATTGGGCACCTATGTGCACGGTTGCAACGCACGCAGGAGAGCTGGATGAGTCGAACAATCGGGAGTGCTCTTATTGTTTGTGTTTTGATTGCTTCAATTTGGGGAGCTTTTGCATTTGCGACCCGCGAGAAGGTTGCCGAGATCGCTCCGATTTATAGCTCGCGCGATAATACACGCAACATTCCCCTGTCGCCCGTTGCCGGAGGTCTGGCGCTCCTCGGTAGCATCGCCATGCTTGCCACAGCGAGAAAATCATAGCGGCCCGTGGATTCGGTCCCCGTCCTGGCACGTCGGCGACGCTTGAAGTTCGACTAGCGGAGGTGCACATGAAAGACCTGTTTCGCCAGTTTGCGCGGCTCGCTTCTGACGCCGTAGGCTCGCCCGCCGCTTTCCTACTGGGCGTTCTCGTGACTGTGCTCTGGGCAGTGACGGGCCCGTATTTCCATTATTCGGACACGTGGCAGCTGATCATCAACACAGGGACGTCGGTCGGAACGTTTCTCATCGTCTTTTTAATCCAGAACACCCAAAACCGGGACGCCAAGGTGATGCAACTGAAACTCGACGAACTCATTCGTGCCGTCCAACCGGCTCGCACGGAACTGATCCAAATGGAATCGAAGAGCGATTCAGAGCTCGCCGAATTGCAGCAGCAGATGGAGTCGTGCCGCGACGCGGCCACCGGAGGCGCGGCTGAAACCGGAAATCGTGAAGCGCAACCGCGGGGTTTCGACACCACAGGAAGCTTAAAAGAATCCGAGCGAACAGTGCGCGGCGATTGTGAAAACGAACAAGAGGGTTAGTTAATATGGCGCAGCCAGACCGACCGAATTTTTCAATCGCCGCACGCGTTGGCTTCGGAATCGTCGCGCTTGCGGTGATTTATCTTTTGCTTAGATTCCTTGGCTACATCCCAAGGTAGTTTCTACGGGTAGTCCGGAACAATGAATTCGTGATTCAGTTTCCGAAATCGCGATAGGTCGAAATTCCCACTCTCGGAGCCAGGGCCGTGGAGCTGCGGCTTCGTACGCAAGTTTAGAATAGCCCCCAGAAAACAGCAGTGCCGCGCCTTTTCGAAACCCCTTGCTGGAGAATCGAAGGCAGCGGCACTTAAAGTCGACGTTGACGAAAAAATTATTGTCAGCCAGCTCTTCGTGTTACATGTGCCACCAGAGACACGAGGAACAGGACGAGGAAAACATAAAACAGGATTTTCGCAATGCCAGCCGCAGCGACCGCGACTCCGCCAAAGCCCAGAATGGCCGCGAGGATCGCGATCACTAAAAAGGTTAAAGCCCAGTTCAACATTTCACATCCCCTTTCTTTTGCGCCGCAAATTTCGCGACAATTCTTTAACGGCAGGTTAATGGCCAAAAGGCCAACCTCATCGGGAATCGAAGCAGCGGCGTCCCGTTGCCGCTGTATTTTGCGAGTCAATCACCCGCAGTGCGTAGATTTTGCACGGAGGACGCTCCCGCAGATCACATCTGGCAACATTTCGACGCAAGCAACCTCCTCCTTGCGAGCGTCATCATCTTTTGGGGACGCTCGCGGGCTCAGGCTTTCTATCGGAACCCTCCCAATAAATAGGCGACGAGCAGAATAACAATGATCGTACCTCCTCCAATTCCCATGCCGCCCCCGTAGCCCCAACGGCCGTATCCGTAATATCCGCCTCCGCCGCCAATCAGCAGCAACAGAATGATCAGTAAAATTAACATCCTGAAATCTTCCTTTTTTTGTTAGATTTGTTTTCTGTTACGCAACCACATCTCAACTGAAAACACGCAGTGCAACCAAGAGCCCAATCGAGTCTGTCCCGGCTGCTTTCGAGACTGTCCTCGAAGATGTCGTGCTTTGGAAGGCCACGTGCACTTCTGGGAAATCCGAAGGAGCTCGAAAGATGCGAAACCAATTGCTTGTTCTCTTGACCATCACTGGCACTATGGGCACGCTCGCCTATGCTGCTGACCGCGAAGTCAAAGTCGCCGATCGATTGGATGCCTCGGCCGACACGTTAGCCGATATGATGCACGCCGCGGACAAAGGCATCCCTCAGGACCTACTCAATAAGGCGAAGTGCGTCGTGGTCATCCCCGGCATGAAAAAAGCCGGCTTCATTGTCGGCGCGAAATATGGCCGGGGATTTGCATCCTGCCGTCGGGGTAATGCGGGCTGGAGCGCTCCAGCGGCAGTGCGGGCGGAAGGCGGCAGCTTCGGATTTCAGATTGGCGGTTCAGACACGGACGTCGTACTACTGGTGATGAACGATGGGGGAATGAAGCACCTGTTGTCCGACAAGTTTACGATCGGTGGAGAGGCCACCGCTGCGGCCGGCCCCGTCGGCCGCGATGCCACGGCTCAA
The DNA here is from genome assembly GCA_963699945.1 of Terriglobia bacterium. GTDB lineage: Bacteria > Acidobacteriota > Terriglobia > Bryobacterales > Bryobacteraceae > Palsa-187. The sequence goes on along the minus strand of CAVOVW010000004.1, from coordinate 93,303 downwards.
ACGGATGCGATGCTGCATGCAGAAATGCTATCGTACTCTCGCTCACGCGGTCTTTTTGCCGGCGTCTCCCTTGAGGGCGCAACGCTTCGTCCTGACGAGGAAACGAACCGTGAGCTGTACCCGCGCGGTGCCACGAACCGCGAGATTCTGACCGGCGATTTCAAGACTCCGGCGGAGGCCGAAAAGTTTAAGCAGTCGCTGAATCGTGAATCTCCCGTACGGGATAGGTAGATGAATTTCTCGCAGGCGGTTAAATCTGCCCGCACGAACCCTAAGCCTGCGGCTGGCAAGTGTAGTCTTATTGCGAAGGCGCCCCAGAGGATTTATCTGGTAGTCGCTACCTCATTATTAGACGCTGTGAATCGGCTGCTTTGTAAGGCGGGCACGTACAGACAGGCTGGTATGCGGCCGCCTGACGTCGCGAGTTCAGTACAATAGGGTCGGATGCAGAATTCTGGAACCGTCCGACCCCGCGTACTGATTGTCGATGACGAAGCAGGCCAGCGCTCTTTGCTGGCGGCGATGACGTCCGATCTAGGCTTCGCCGCGGCAACGGCCTGTGATGGTGAAGACGCGCTCGAGCAGTTGAATTCCCTGGGCGCCGATGTCATCGTGACAGACCTGGTAATGCCGCGAATGGACGGCTTCGAATTTCTGAAAACGCTGGAGGGGAGGGGCGACCGCACCCCGGCCATTGTTCTCACCAATCTGGGCGGCATTCAACAGGCGCTCTCCGTAGTCCATGAGCTCAAGGCGTTCTGGTTTCTGGAAAAGCCAGTTCAGCTAAACATTCTTAAAGCACTTCTCGAGCGCGCGATAGAACAGAACCGCCTCATAGGCGAAACATCGATTCTCAATCGCCAGCTGAGCAACCACGGTATGCTCGGGGAAATGGTCGGCGCCTCGCCGGTCATGCAGCAGGTCTATTCGTTAGTCCGGCAGGTCGCGCCGACTTCAGCATCGGTCCTCATTACAGGCGAAAGCGGTACCGGGAAAGAATTGGTTGCACGTGCAATCCATCGGCTAAGCCCGCGTTCGGGCTCTCCTTTTATCGCGGTCAATTGTGCGGCGATGCCTGACACGTTGATTGAGAGCGAGCTGTTCGGACACGAGAAAGGCGCGTTTACGGGGGCTGCTGAACGGCATGCAGGCTGTTTCGAACAGGCGCGTAACGGCACCATCCTGCTCGATGAAATCGGAGATATGCCGATAGGCACCCAGGCGAAGCTCCTGCGCGTGCTCGAAGACGGCTTGGTGCGCCGCCTGGGCGGTAAGACCGACCTGCCGGTTAATGTGCGTGTCATCGCCGCGACCAATCGTTCCCCGGAACAAGCGCTTAAAGACAAACTATTGCGCGAGGACCTCTATTATCGATTGAATGTTTTTCATATCGAACTGCCGCCGCTTCGCGAGCGCAAAGAAGATATCCCTGCGATCTGCGAATCGATGGTGTCGAATTTCAATCAGAAATACGGCTACCGGGTCACCGACATACATCCGGATGTGCTGGCGGCTTTTCAGCAGGCGTCCTGGCAGGGAAACGTCCGCCAATTACGAAACGTAATGGAACGCACCGTCATTTTGGCGCAGGAAGGCACCATTCAGATGAAGCATTTGCCCTCCGACCAAACAGTGCCCAGCGCTCCGCCAAACTTCGTCAATGAAGACGATTCGGTCAGAATTCGCGTGGGGCCGCTCATGAGCGAGATCGAACAGATATATATCGACATGGTCCTGAAACATACGGGTAACAACAAAACGCGAGCAGCCCAAATTCTCGGTATCAGTCTGCGGACGCTACAGAATCGTGTGCGCGATGCAAAAGACTCGTCTGAGAGTGATGTGCACGGCGCCATGGCAGGATAAATGTTTCGGAGCCTTAACGAGTGGTCCCCCAGTTGCTGAATTTTGAACGAAAGGTCCTATCAGGAAAACCAACGTGCCAAGCCAGAAAACCGACAACAAAAGCAAAGGCGAAGTCAGCCGTGAGGAACTCATCCAGGTTCTTAATGAGGATCTTGCAAGAGAGTACCAGGCAATTATTTCTTACGTCACCTATTCACAGGTTCTCAAGGGCGCGCAGTATATGAACATCGCCGGCGAACTAGAGAAGCACGCCCACGAGGAACTAGCGCACGCCCTGACCATCGCAAAGCAGATCGATTATTTGGGCGGCATGCCGGCGGTCGTCCCGAAGCCCGTCCGGACTTCCGAGAAGGCTGACGACATGCTTCGTTTCGATCTTGACAACGAAACCACCACGATCCGCGAATATCGGCAGCGAGTGAAACAATGCGAGGCACTGAATGAATATGCCTTGGCCGAGCAAATTCGTGAGATTCTCATCGACGAGCAGGATCACCAGATCGCCTTGGCGACAGCTCTCGGGATCGATGTCCCTAAAGTCGAGAAGTAACTAGCGAACGGGCCTTCGCGCCCATCCCGCCTCGCGGACCGTGCAACGAGTAGCTTCGTACTCAAATAGGCCTCCCCGCCCTGGGTAAACTCATTCCTTCGCCACGCCCTTAAAGACCGCAATTTTTGCCAGTCAACCGAACCGCGCGCTGAAATATGCTGCACGGTTTGTTTGCGGTCTGTCTAGAGATTCGGACGTGGCGCCTTAAACGCCATGTTTTCACGGTCCCAGGCAAACGGTCCTTCACCTGCACAATTCCTGATGTGACTATCGATCTCGCGATGGTAATCGTGAAAACGAGAATTCCTTCAGGTGTGGCGCGCGGGATGACGGTCCTTGGGATTTGCGGGGTCGCAAGCGGCATTCGCTCCCCCCGAAATCAAAATTCTGCTTGAGAGAGCGAGGTAAGCGCACGTGCAAAGCACCGAAGGAACGACTGCCCTGGGATCAATTGAACTATTGACGGTAAACCGTCAGCGCGATGCTAATTCTGCTGGGGTGGCGTGGGGCGCCGTGATTGGCGGCGCATTCGTAGTCGCCGCTACTGGGTTAATCATGCTCGCGCTCGGGGCGGGATTCGGTCTTTCGGTGATGTCGCCGTGGTCGAACGCCGGCGAAACCGGGTCGGATGCAGGCACTGCGGCGATCGTCTGGCTGGTGATCACTGAACTGGTTGCATCATCGATCGGCGGTTACTTAACTGGCCGGCTGCGCACGCGATGGCTCACGTTACATAACGATGAAGTCCATTTTCGGGATACCGCCAATGGATTCCTTGCATGGGCTGTCGCCTTAGTAATGACCATGGCGCTCCTGACCGCTGCCGCTACCTCCATGGTTGGCAAGACGCCGGCTTCCGACCAGAGCTCCATCGGGAGACGCGACGCCTCGGACGTTCGCGCTTTGGAAGTGCCCGCCTATTTCGTCGATCGCTTGTTCCGGTCGGACCATCCTGCCTCAGGCAATGACGATGCGATTCGTTCTGAGGCCGGCCGGATTCTCGCCTACGGGCTTCATCGGGATTTGTCGCCAGCCGACACAGCTTATCTCGCTAAGCTGGTCGCCTCAAAAACGGAACTTAGCGCTGCGGACGCCAATAACCGCGTTTCAGACACCGTGGCAGCGCTTCGGCAAAGCGCGGATGATGCGCGCAAATCGACGGCACATTTTCTGTTGTGGACTTTCCTCGCCCTTCTGTTCGGCGCATTTTGCGCGAGTTTCGCGGCGACCATAGGGGGCCGGCAGCGTGATCATGCGCAGTTCAGCTAGGAAAGGAGAAAAACATGCGATCCATACTCCTTTATCTCATCGGCATTCCGATTCCCATCATCCTTTTGATCGCTCTTTTCAGCCATCACTTCTAATGCCGCGCAATAAGCGGCCTGCAGAAGCATGGCACGTGGCGTCTTAAACCTAAACGAACAAGGGAGGATTTTCTATGAAAAATCTAGCAGCAAAACTTTTGGCGAGCAGTGTTGTGGCAAGCATCGCTCTCTGCATGGCGCCACCTGCCGGATCCGCTCCTGCAAAGGACAACAAGGACAAACAGCACCAGGACGCGTTCATGCCTGGCAGTCCGGCGGAGAATGAAATCGCACGTGAGGTCCGCCATCAGCTTGTTTTACTCCCCTACTACGGGGTTTTCGACGATCTAGCTTTCAACGTGAACGGAAGTACGGTGACTCTGTTGGGAGCCGTCACGCAGCCCGTCCTGAAAGACGATGCGGAGAGGACGGTTAAACGCGTGAAGGGCGTTACCCAAGTAGTGAATCAGATCGAGGTGTTGCCGCTCTCGCCCATGGATGATCAAATCCGCCGCGCTGTGTATCGGGCAATCTATGGGCAGCCCGGCATCGATACGCGCTACGGCTTCCGGTCCGTTCCCTCGATCCATATCCTGGTCAAAAATGGCCACGTGACCTTGGAAGGCGTCGTCGCGAATCAGGGTGACAAAAATCTGATTAACATCGCAGCCAAGGGCGTGCCTAACGTGTTCTCGGTCACGGATGACCTCCAAATTGAAAACGCCGGGAAGTAACAACTGCAAAGCGACCGGCGGACGTTTGCCTTCAGATTGCAGATATTGATGTTGGGATCGTGCCTGCGGCAGAGTGCAGCCTCAGGCACGCATTCTTTGCGCGGACCTTCGTCAGCTTAGTCCGTCCAAGTCGGTCGCGAAAACATGACCTTCTAATCTTTTCAATGGTTTGAGAAATGGGCCTCAACCTGCAAAGAGAGAGCCACCCTGAGCATTAACGAGGGCCTTCGCGCAGGCGAGAGTGATCCGCTTGTGATCGTCAAATGAGGTCGGAAGCGGATTATTGGCGATGTGTCACTCGTGCGGTTTGGGTACGATGAGGTGGTCGGGGCTTTCGCGCTTTTCCGCTCCGTCCAGGACCTACAAAAATCTAGTGCTCGCTGTTGGACTGCGCGGTTCAAACCAACTTGGAGAATAAATGGCCACGAATCAACTGGCAGACTTAATCGAACGCGATGAGGGACCGCTGCTGGCGGAATGGGTCCGGCTGCAGGCTTCCTCGGTTCGAGGATTAAAAGAGCGCATTCCCGAAGCCGAACTCCGGACGAATGCCCATGACTTCGTGATCAATTTAAAACAAGCGATCGCCATGGGTGGCTCGGGAGATATTACCGCACCCGAATGGTCTGCGACGCGTGAGATGCTCGGCGCGATGTCGCGACGCTGGGCCAGCGCTGGTTTCACACCTTCCGAGACGGCGACCTTCGTTTTCTCGTTCAAGGAAGCGCTCTTTAACAGGCTTCGGGTTATCGACCCCGATCCGGTTTCTCAGGCTGAGAAAACCTGGACGGCCACTGAGTTGTTGGACAAACTCGGTCTTTATACAACGGAGGTTTTCCAGAAGACTCGCGAGGAACTGATCGGCCGCCAGCAGCAGGAGATGCTCGAGCTTTCCACACCAGTCGTAGAACTGTGGCACGGCATCCTGGCGCTTCCGCTGATAGGAACGTTAGACAGCGCACGCACGCAGATCGTGATGCAGAATCTCCTGGAAGCACTGGTGGCCAAAAACGCAGATATGGCCATCATCGATATTACGGGAGTCCCCACCGTCGATACTCTGGTTGCTCAGCACCTGTTGAAGACGGTAGCGGCAGCCCGCTTGATGGGCGCGGAATGCATCATCAGCGGCATTCGGCCGCAGATCGCCCAAACCATTATTCACCTGGGCGTAGAACTGGGCGAAGTCACCACGAAAGCCAACATGGCCGATGCTTTTCGCCTGGCGCTGAAAAAAAGGAATCTAGAGGTTCGTAAGATTTCTAGTTAGTTATGGACCACATTCCGATTTTGAAACTGGGCCAGTATCTGCTGGTGACCATACAAGTAGATATGCACGATCGTCTCGCGATGGTGCTTCAGGAAGAGCTGACGGCGCGAATTGTTTCCGCCAAGGCGCACGGAGTCCTGATCGATATCTCGGCTTTAGATATCGTCGACTCTTTTATTGGAAGGATGTTGAGCAACATCGCCGGGATGGCCAGAATTCTGGACGCGGAGACGGTCGTGGTGGGAATGCAGCCATCCGTGGCCATTACGCTTGTCGAATTGGGCTTGTCCCTTCCTGGAATCAGAACGGCTCTCAACGTGGATCGCGGCATGGAGATGCTGAAAGCTTCCGTTGAGGCCGACTTGGAAGGCGAAGTTGGCCACGATATTTGAGATCCCTCTTAAGGCGCAGGAGGACGTAGTTGCATTGCGCCAGATCGTGCGTACTCACGCCGTGAAACTTGGTCTTAGCCTGATTGACCAGACTAAGTTCGTCACGGCGGCCAGCGAACTGGGACGCAACACCGTTATTCACGGCGGCGGCGGGGCCGCCAATCTGGAAATCCTGGAGCAGCAGGGCCCCCGGCGCGGCATCCGGCTCACGTTTGAAGACCACGGTGCCGGCATTGTTGATATAGAACGCGCATTGCAAGATGGCTACACCACCGGCAGTGGACTCGGGTTAGGGTTGGGAGGGGCGAAGCGGCTCGCCGACGAATTCTCGATCCAGTCAACACCGGGCAGTGGCACTCGCGTTGTCATTACCCAGTGGAGCCGCAAATAGGTGGAGCATCCGGTCGTGATTCAGATGGACGATCCTAGCCGCGTTGCCGAAGTGCGCCGCGCCGTCCTTGCGATCGCGGAGCGTGAAGGATTGGACGAGACGTCCATCGCTAACAGCGCGATTGTCGCCACAGAACTGGCGACGAATCTCTCCAAGCACGCCAAACAGGGGGAGATTCACGTCCTCTCGCTCTTCGAAAGAGGATTGCAAGGCGTGGAGATTCTGTCCATCGATCACGGTCCCGGTATCGCCAACCTTGAACAGTCCTTCCGAGACGGCTACTCAACCAGCCAAACGACCGGCACGGGACTGGGGGCAGTGAAACGATTATCCACGGAATTTGATATTTACTCGGTGCCGGGGCGTGGGACCGTCATATTCACAAGAATTCTCGGCAATAAGGGCGCTGCCGCAGCTCCGCCGAATTTTGTGGTGGGCGTGGCGGCCAAAGCCGTCCAGGGCGAGAACGTTTCTGGCGACGCATGGGCCGCGCGTTTTGGCGGGAATTTTGTTTTACTGATAATAGCTGACGGATTGGGACACGGAATGCAAGCCTCTGAGGCGTCCAGCGAAGCGATTCGTACTTTCATCAAGTCGCCCGAGGAGTCTCCCGTGGAGGTGCTGAAGCAAATCCACCTCGCCCTTCGCGGCTCGCGCGGCGCCGCCGTATCGGTTGCGAGAATCGAATTCGAGAATCGTCAGGTACGCTTTGCCGGTTTGGGTAACGTGGCGGGAGTCGTGATTGGCCGCAGCGGCCCGCAAGCGCCGAAGCTGCAGTCCATGATTTCTCACAATGGCACTGCCGGACACGAGTTCCGGCAGATAAAAGAATTCATCTATCCATTCAATCCCGAAGATATTCTGGTGATGCATTCCGATGGTTTGACAGGTCACTGGGATTTGCCGGGCAATCCCGGCCTGCTGAACAAGCATCCTTCCGTGATCGCGGGTAGCCTGTATCGGGACTGCGCCCGTCTTAAAGATGACGTTTGCGTTTTGGTGGGGAAGAAACAATGACCCACGCGTCGAAATCCACCGCCTCGAAATACCGGCCCCTTCTTTCTTTGAAGCTCGCGGTGGAACACGACATCGTCAATGCCCGCCAGAGGGCCCGGCAACTGGCCAGCCTGCTCGGCTTCGCCACCCAGGAACAGGTGGCGCTGGCGACGGCGGTTTCCGAGATCGCCAGAAACGCTTATCAGTACGCCCGCGACGGGCAGGTGGACTTCGAACTCGACCTTACGTCGCGTCCGCAGATACTCTCCGTTCATGTTCACGACAAGGGCAAAGGTATCCGGGACCTCGACGCCGTGCTGGAGGGCCGTTTTACTTCCACCACAGGTATGGGAGCCGGGCTGATGGGAACCCGCCGCCTTACGCAGGGATTTGCCATCACATCAGGGGAACACGGAACATCGGTGCGCTTCGGAATGCCGCGCCCCGGCTATTTACAAAACATTGAGATTGGCGACTTAGGCGCTCTGAGTCTTCGCTTGACGCAACTACCTCCCTTGCAATTGCCCGAAGAGTTCAGACAAACGGAAAGAGAACTGGCCGGGACATTGGAGCGCCTTCAGGTCCGTCAGGGCGAGCTGGAAAAGCGCAATTCGGAAATGGCGAGACTCAACTTGGAGTTGGAGGAAACCAACCGCGGAGTGGTGGCGCTTTACGCCGAGCTGGAAGACAAGGCAACCGCCTTGCGCCGCGCCGATGAGCTCAAGTCGCGTTTCCTGTCGCACGTCACCCACGAATTTCGAACGCCCGTGAACTCCATCATGGCCCTGGCGAACCTCCTGCTGCGCCGCACGGATGGCGAGCTCACCGCTGAACAGGAAAAACAAATCTCGTTCATGCTCAGAGCGGCCGAAGGCCTCACCGAAATGGTCGACGATTTGCTCGATCTGGCTAAAGTAGAGGCTGGGAAAAGCGAGGTTCGCTGCGGCGAATTTGAAATCAGCCAGGCCTTCGGTGCACTGCGCGCGCTCATGCGCCCCCTCGCGACGAATGATGCGGTATCGCTGGTTCTCGTGGATCCTCCCCCGGGATTGATCATGCGGACGGATGAATCCAAACTCGGTCAAATCTTGCGCAACCTCGTTTCGAACGGTCTTAAGTTCACCGAACAGGGCGAGGTGCGCGTGGAGGCGAGCTACCGGGCGGAAACCGGCCAGGTTTCGATTCGCGTGTCCGATACCGGGATCGGCTTGGATCCGCAAGACCAGAAGGCAATTTTTGAGGAGTTTTCGCAGATTCACAACTCTCTCCAGCGAAAGGTAAAAGGCACGGGACTGGGACTTCCTCTTTCCCGCAAGCTGGCCGAGCTCCTGGGAGGCACACTGACGGTCGCGAGCGAACGCGGTCACGGATCGACGTTCACGCTTACCCTGCCCATCAATCTGCGTACGGACGAAGATTCCAACTCGGCATCGCCGCAACGGGCAAAGGAATCGACCGTACTCATCGTCGACGATGAAGAGGCGGCCCGCTACGTTTGCCGCCACATGTTTCAGGGCTCCGGCCACCGGACGCTGGAGGCGAATGCGCTGGAGGCCGCGGAACGGGCCCGCTTTGAGCGTCCCGATTTGATCATCCTGGACCTTATGATGCCGGGCCGCACGGGATTTGAAGTTTTGGATGAATTAAGATCTCACCCCATTACCGAAAACATTCCCGTGGTCATCCACACTTCTAAAGTGATTACCGAGGCCGATAACCATCGATTAAAGGGGTCGCCGTTGGCCATTTTGGCGAAATCTGGACGCGACCGCCGGCAGGCTCTGGAGGCAATCCGGCGAGTGTTGAAAGACGACTCCCTGTTCCTTTCCGAACCGGAATTCCAAGCGACTACAAAAGGTAAGGGGTAGGCTGCTATGGCGAACCCAATCCTTCTTAATGTTGACGATCACGAAGTGTCGCGCTATGCCCGCTCACGAGTCTTGATCAGTGCCGGCTTCGTCGTCCACGAGGCCGCCTCCGGTGCGGAAACACTGGAGATGGTGGCGAAGCATAAACCGGATCTGGTTTTGTTGGACGTGCACTTGCCGGATATGAACGGGATAGAAGTATGCCAGCAGTTGAAGCAGCAGATGAACGAAGACTCCTTGATAGTGCTGCAAATCACCGCCTCGGCCACTTCTCCGGGCCATGCCACAACCGCGCTGGACGGCGGTGCGGACGCCTACATCGCGGAACCTGTCGATTCCGACGTTCTGATCGCCACCGTTCGTGCCCTGCTCCGCCTGCACCAGGCAGAACGTTCGCTGGTCCACGCAAATCGGCAATTGGCGATCGCCAACAAAGAGTTGGCACGCTCCAACGAAGATCTGGCGCATTTTGCGTTTGTGGCAAGTCATGACCTGCAGGAGCCGCTGAGAACCATTTCCATTTACACCGAGCTGCTCCAGCAATCGACGGATGCCAGACTCACGGAAACGGAGCGCGGTCATTTTGAGCGCGTAACAACGAGTGCCGCCCGCATGCGCGCTCTGGTTTCCGATCTCCTTGCATATTCTCAAGTCGGCCGCAGAGCGATTACCCAGACCGAAGTGAAGCTGGGCGTCGTGGTCGATTGGGCCGTCACCAATCTCAAGGAAGCGATTCAGGAGAGCGGGGCGCAAATCGTGATCGCTGAGAATCTTCCCACCGTACTGGGCGATTTTTCGTCTCTGGGCCAGGTTTTTCAGAATCTGATTTCAAACTCGTTGAAATATCGAATTCCCTCCGTGCCATCCGTCATAAAAATATATTGCGAGCCTATGGACGTTGCGGTTTGGAAAATATCGCTCAGCGACAACGGTCCCGGCATAGCGCGCAAATATCATGAGCAGATTTTCGTCCCCTTCAAGCGCCTCCACGGACCCGAAGTCGCTGGTTCGGGAATCGGTTTGGCTCTGTGTCGTCGAATTATTGAGGTTCACGGGGGACGAATATGGGTGGAATCGGAGCCCGGGCAGGGCTCGACGTTTTCCTTCACCCTCGCGTCATCCTGAATCGGGCGACGCGTCAACGAGCGCCCTGGTCGCGCTAATTCACGGAACGCTCTTAAGCTGAAAGACCACAAACGTCGGTGTCCCGTGAGAGTCCGAGATGTCGCGCAAAGGCTCTTTCTCTAGCTTCAGGCGCGCGAACTCCGCGTTCGCCGCCTCATTCACACCGTGGAACATTTCGCGAGAAGTCGGGTGTGCAACAAATACGCAAGTAGAATCGCCCTTGCATTCAGCGACATCATCTGCGATGGTACGGCGCTCATTGAGCGTATAGGAATCCTCAAACACCGTGATCGCCCCCGCTGTCCTTACCTCGATGGGATTCGGCTATTCCCCAATCGAGGGCAGCAGCTCGGTGCACGCCGCTTTGTTGGAGGTATGAGACTAGCGCGGCGTCGGCATTTGAGAATTGAGGGATGGGACTAAATGCGATCAGCGTCCAGTAAGTGTGATTGATCAGAAAAAGGCCGCGGTACAAGAAGATCGCCATAAGAGCCAAAACGGGAAGCCTTGACCATTGACCTGCTTTTCCCATAATTGCGTCAGCAGAGACACCTGCGCCTGCGTAGAGCAGCGGCCAGATCAGGACGAAGTGATGGATCGACTGTCCGGCGTTAACGGTGAGCGCCGATTGTAACCAGGCTATGGCGGCGGAACCCACAAAAAACAAGATCCACTTCCGCGACCCACTTTGAGCAGATCCCAGTCCAAGCGCGATTAGCCCCGCTAATAGCAAGGCCCGCCATGATGACGGAGCCCACGGAGCGTTGCCGTTCCAGATGCCCGCGAGGCCCGAGAACGGGCGGCGAATGCTATCCATCGCAGGATAACTGACTTCAGAGAATCCAACCTCCGCTGCCTGCCCGTCAAGCGCGAAAACGAGGTATTGAAATTTTCTGCCGAGATTTTTCGCCGTGAATTGGCTGTTTTCCCGTAGGGTCGCGCCGCTGTTTGCAACGTTGTAGGTAATGAGAGGAAGAGCGCCGATCGACATGCCCAGCAATAGCAGCAGTGCGTTACGCACCACCACTTTAGATAAGGGGAATCGCAGTTTCAACATCAGGAACATCACGATCATTCCCGACAGATTCCAGAGGAAGAGCGCCTTATCCCACAGCGCAAGGCCAAACATCACGCCGGCAACGCAAAGTAGCCGTGCGCTTTTTTTCCGATCCCCTTGCACCAGACAAAGCAACCCGAGGACCAGCAGAAGATTCTGGATGACGACCGGTCCCCAGTCAAACGCCGCAGTCGTCAGGTATGTAACGTCCGTGGCCAAAAGCCACACCGCAATCAGCCCTGCGCGGGGACTACAAATATCCCGCAGCAAAACATACAACGCGACCAGAGTTGCCGCGCCCAACACAAGCGCGGGTATTCTCACCGACGCGACCCCGTATCCTGCGACGGCAAAGACAGGAGCGAACAGCCAGCTCTTGAACGCACCCAGGTAACTCATCAGCATCACCGGCATCTCGCGGTGGCCGACGGTAACATGCATCACGGCGTAGATGGGTTGCAATAAGACGTCCGCAAAAAGAAGCTCATCGTACTGAAGCCCCAACATCGGGATCAGCAAGAATCCCGCGAAAAGAAAGACCGCCAATGCGCCGATCAAAAACAGAATGGCGAAGCGGTCGCGGATTGAGCATCTCATGACGTTCGTTAGGCGGAAGTTGTCCAGGATCCGATTTTTATTGTAGCGGTACGGCCTTCGGAACCAGAAAAATGGCCGGTGACTTACGCAGGGCAACATCCGTGGTGGTTCATCGGGTAGGCCTTCTACAATGATTCAACAGAGTCGTTGAGCTATTGACCAGTACGCTGCGAAATAAGGCATTCTAGAGCCATTTCGCTGAAGGCGTGTCGCGCCCCAATGTTATACTTTCCGTGTGGATGAGCAGCTCAACCCCGAAGTTTTGGATTCCTCGACGCTCCACACGATGCGTGAGGATTGGGACCAACGCGCGCGTACAAATGCCAAACATTACGTGCAAAGCGCAAAGGAAGACTGGGACGAACGAGAGTTTTTACGGTCGGGGGAAATCAGCGTAGCAAACGAGATCATGCCGGATATGGTGCGCATTTGCGGCGGCAGTCGATCGCCTCGCGATCTCAGCATGATCGAAATCGGTTGCGGCGTCGGAAGAATGACAAGGTTTATCGCTCAGATATTCGGCAATGTGACCGCCGTTGATGTGAGCGCCGAGATGTTGAGCCGTGCCGGAGAGACCTTGCGGGATTTCCCCAATGTAACACTGGTGCATAGTGACGGGGCCACGCTGGCAAGCGTTCCCGACAATTCACAAGACTTCGCATTTTCATTTCTCGTTTTCCAGCATGTGCCCGCTGCTAGCGTTGTTGAATCCTACTGCCGGGAAGCCTACCGGGTTCTCCGGCCCGGAGCCTTATTCAAGCTGCAGGTCCAGGGCGCTGTATGGGAACGGGAGCGTCAACCTGACACATGGGAAGGAGTCTCCTTTTCCGAAGAGGATGCCCGCAGACTATGCTCGAATTCAGGATTCCAGTGGGAACGGAGCGACGGCGCAAACACACAATCGTATTGGCTCTGGTTTAAGAGACCCTAGTTTCCATTCGCACGTGCATTCGCCTCGAGTCCGTGCTGCCCTGAAGATTCGTTCAAATGAAACTTGCTCCGGGCGAGGGAAGCGCGACTGCCTCCGGTTGGTCGGTGGCCACGAACCGATGATCTTTGCTCGGCTTGATATCATCTAGTGGAGACTGAGAGTTCAATGCTTGATTCGTCACTCACAAAGCTAAACCAGCCACTTGCGGGGTTTCTCGCCAACGCGCCTTCACTGGCAGATACGCTTGCGTGGTTGGAGTCTTCCGTAAGGAACTCGAACGGGGCAACGCCCACGGACTTGGGCCAGTTGATGGATCAAGCGCAAGTGGCTATTTTTGGAGACTTGCGCAGCCGAATCGATTCCGTGGCGGCGCAGGCGTTGACACTTAAAGTTTTAAACCTTTGGCTTGCCAGACATCATCTCGCGGCTCGCAGCGTACATTTAGGATCGCGGCCAATCTCGCTCTACATTGACCCTTCGAATTCCTGCAACCTCGCTTGTCCGGGTTGCGTGCATTCCACGTCGGCAAAGGAAAAAGGTCTTTTTGATTGGCGGGGCGGCTTGTTGTCGCCAGACCGGTTGGAACTGCTTCTGGCGTCTTACGGGCCTTTCGCCGCGAATCTCGGTTTTTATAATTACGGCGAGCCAATGGTGAATCCGCTGACGCCGAAATACATTAAGCTGGCGAAAACCTATCTGCTGACAACGTCGATCTCGTCGAACATGGCGCTCGCGAAGATTGACGCTGAGGCCTATGTGGACTCCGGCTTGGACTTGCTAACGATGTCAATCGATGGGGCGACTCAACCCGTCTATGAAACGTATCGAAGAAAAGGTGACATTGGCCAGGTTTTCGCGAACATCGCCAAATTTGTCGAGGCCAAGAAAAAGCGGAACAAGCAGACACCCGTGCTCTCCTGGAATTTTCTCGCGTTTGAACACAACGCTCATGAAATCGATACGGCGCGCCAACTGGCGCACGATATGGGCGTGGATCAGTTTTCCGTGTTCGTTCCGTTTGACGTTAGTTGGGATGACCCGACGATCCGCGTTGCGAAAGTTGCCCCGAGTTTTCACAGCTTTAGATCCGAGGCGAACAACGCGGTTGAAGCGAATTTCAACCCGTTTCCAGATCGACTCGCCGCCGAAAATATCGCGCGTCAGTTTTCCGTCTCATGGGTGAACAGGTTGGGAGCGGATGCAGGTCTTAGCCCAAAAGAGCCTCGTCATGCATGTCATTGGCTGTATCGGACCATGGTCATGGACGCGGGAGGTCGCATTTTGCCGTGCTGCGCTTCGCCGACGCCGCAGCGCGATTTAGTGTTTTCTCAACAAGACGACCGGCCGGATGCGGTTGATCACTACAATTCTCCCAAATATGCGTCGTCGCGCTCATTTTTTACGGATTCCGAATATTTCAAAATGGCGGGCACTGATATCCAGCCGCATTGCGTAAGTTGCGAATGGAATCAGGAGCAGACCAACTTCGACAGCTCGCATGTGCGAACTTACTTAAAGGGAGCGGAGACCTACGTGGCAGCCGCTGGCTCGAAGCCAACGAATTCGCCTGTTTTCGACGCAGCCAGCTTGGAACTATTATGCGAGTGGTAGATGGCAGGCGATAGCGCGAGCCAATTCCTACAAGATGTTCGCCGAGACGCAGCAATGTTCTTCGCCGCATGTTTGGTTAACGCATCCTTAGAATCGCGTAAGCAGCAATAAAATCCGTAGAGGACAAAATGGCGGCTGTGATGCCTTTGCTGGGCGCTCTACTTACGGTGGCCGCCTGCTATGCACTCGGTTCGATAGTCCTGGCTCGCCTGAACATCGAGTTGGCCGCAGATGAAAAGTTGCCCCTGGGCTTCGTCTCCGGCGCTGCGATTCTCCATCTCGCAGTGTTTGCGGTGTTGACACTGCATATTGCCTATTCACCGGTCTTACTGGCGCTGCTATTTAGCCCAATCGCCGCGGCGATGTGGATTAACTCCTGGCGCCTCCCACCATCTAAGCGTGAAATATCCCTTACCTTGATTGCCAAACTAGCTCGTCTGGTTTTTGTGGGCGCCGCGGGAATTTTTACAATTTTATATTTCTTCAACGCCTGGGCTCCCGAAAACAGCCCGGACGGAGTAGGCTATCATCTCCCGCTGATGGCGCGCTATCTCCAGGCGCATGGATTCCAGCCCGTTCCGACGGACTTCTATTCAACCTTAAGTGAAGGTGTCGAGCTCGTTTTTCTTCCCGCGTTTGCTATCGGAGGCGGTTCGGCGGCGGCATTGGTACATTTCGCGTTTCTGATTGCGCTGGCATTCGCGATTCGCGCCTATGGCAGACGCTGTGGGCACACGTTAGCAGGAGAAGCTGCTGCGTTGCTGGTTTATCTGAGCCCGGTCGCCGGCGTTGTTGGAACGTCGGCATACGTGGACGTTGCCACAACTGCCATTGTTTTCGTCACCTTTTATTGGACTCGCATATGGGACGATGACCGCCGACGCGGCGTGCTAATTTGCGTCGGACTATTGAGCGGATATTGCTACGCCGCTAAATACACGGCTGCCGTGATGGCGGTCTATGCTGCCGGTTACGTCTTGTGGCGGTCAAGGAACATCAGGCTCTTGGGAATCGTATGCGCTTGGATGCTGGTCATGGCCGCTCCGTGGATGGTGAAAGACTGGATCTATGTCGACAATCCAATTGCGCCGTTCGGCAACGCGCTTTTTCGCAATCCATATATTCATATAGAGTTCGAGCGCGGCTGGTCGTTGTTTTTACAAACGTACGGGACTCCAAGTCGTTGGAAACTTCCTTGGGATGCTCTGGTTGATGGAGCTGTAACGCAAACCCCCCTTGGACCCGTGTTTCTTTTGCTTCCCTTATCTTTACTTTCGCTACGAAAACAATTGGGTCGCCAGGTGCTCCTGCCCGCCGTTTTACTGTTCGTTCCCTATTTCGCCAACGTGGGGTCTCGATTCCTCCTGCCGAGCCTTCCCTTTTTTTCGCTCGCCCTTGCGCTGGTTTTCGAAGACGTACAAGTGGCCTTACTGCTTCTCGTCCTGGTTCACGGCCTGTCATCCTGGCCCCCATATTTGCGACGACATACACATGCGGCATGGGCCCTTCGACACGTGCCCGTTCGGGCCGCGCTCCGCATTGAGAGTGAGGAACACTATCTACGGCAGTCGGGTAACTACCACGCCGCGCGCTTGATTGAGCGTTCTGTCCCGCCCGGAGAAAAAGTGTTCGCCCCTACCGGCCTCTCTAACTTTTATTCGCATCGCGAGATTTTAGGCGACTACCAAGGGGCGCTCAATGAGCAATTGGCCGACATCCTGGCAGCAGGATGGTCTGAACTTTCGCAGCCGACGCGGGAACTAAGTTTCCGTTTTCCTGTCCACCAGCTACGACGAATACGAGTAGTTCAAACCGCAACCGTTCCCCAGGACGAGGAATGGAGCGTTCATGAAATCAGGCTATTCCATGACAATATGGAAATCAGGTCGACAGGCAATTGGAGATTCAGATCCTTCCCGAATCCCTGGGATGTGCATTACGCGTTCGATAATCTGGACGCCACCCGTTGGAGAAGTTGGGAAACGGCTATGCCCGGGATGTACATCGATGTTGAGTTTGCTTCCCCCATCGCCGCGGATCGGGTCGCAATCGAAACCTCAGTCGACAATCCTCATGTGAAATTGAGGCTGGAAGAAATGATTGCAGAGAATAAGTGGGCGCTGCTCAGCGAATTGCCGGAACAGCTAGTACTGAAGCCGTCCCTCTCTCAACGACGCGCCGCCGCTATCGAATTTCAAGCTCATGGGATTCGATACCTATTCGTAAGCGATAGCGACAAGGATCATGGCGGTCCCCTCTATGCGAGCGATCCCCAGAGTTGGGATTTCACTCCGATCGACCATGCAGACGGCACAACAGTTTATAGAATCGGCCGATGATCGCAAACGCAACCTCTTTGGTCGATCGCTGAATAAACAAGTCGGACGCCCGATCAAGCCTTCTGCAGGTCCGGGGACTCGGATCGAGCCGAGCGCACCAAGCCTAAGGGCACAAGAACCCGTGGCGCACTAAGCGATCAGGTGGCGCGTGTGCGGATGTGCGAGCGGACGGCGACGCCGGCTAAAATGGCGAAGGTCAGCAGGGTCAGCAACGCCCCCAGCCAGAACGACGTGGGCCGATACCGCAATTCGACAACACTGTC
Source organism: Terriglobia bacterium (assembly GCA_963699945.1). Classification (GTDB taxonomy): domain Bacteria; phylum Acidobacteriota; class Terriglobia; order Bryobacterales; family Bryobacteraceae; genus Palsa-187. The sequence goes on along the minus strand of CAVOVW010000004.1, from coordinate 76,009 downwards.
CCCAGCCGGGACGACCACCCCGCGAAGGGCGCCGTCGACGCGCAACAGCGGTGCGCCGCTTCCGTTCAGCGAAACGCGCCAGCCGGCGTCGTAAATCTCGCTCAGCACCAGCACGCCCCGCGCAAGAGCATGGACCCGCAGCCGCATCGAATTGACGGTATAACGCTCGACGACGGTTGACTCATGTTGCGGTTCCGGGCAAGGATCAAGAGGCTGAGAAAGAGGCTTATCGACCAAGGCAATTCGGAGTGCGTCCCACTGCGGATCGTAGACCCGGGCGGCGATTTCAGTGAGTGGCAGGAGTGATGCCTGGTGCACGATCCAAGCTGGGCCCGCGGCGTTGGCGTTTCGATACACCTTCCAGAACTGGTCCGCGTACACCGGAGCAGGATCGGTCGCGGTGGAACGCTTCAATGTAAAACGGACGTTGAGCAGATCAGGCCTTCCCCAGATATGCATGTAATTGGTGTCGACGGTGGCGCCTTTGCCAGATGTGGTGAAGATGGAGAAAGCGTCGCCGATGTTAGGCGGAGAGGGGGCGGCCACAGCCACGCGGAACATTCCCGGCTGCGCGTGCAGGAATTCCGCCGCGCCCTTGGCACTGCGCAGAGTGTCGACGGCGGCCTCGCGTTTGTCGTGGCTCAACTTCAGCCGGTTATCAACCGTCCAGTCGTAAGGCGACAAATCGAAAAGAATGAGAGCGACCGCGACGCACTGGATGGTGAAGTGATTGCGGTTGTGCTGCGCTATGCGGTAGAGCAAGTAGGACAGCAGGATGAGGACGATCGAATACCGATTCCAATAGTTGATCAAGCCGAGGTTGAAAATTCCGGCCACCGCAAGCAGAGCCACGGCGGCAATGGCGACCCAATAAAGGAAGCGATCAAGCCCGGGCGTCTCATCGTCACCGGGGCTGGGAGTGAATAGCACCTCGGCGCCGAAGCCGGCGAGAAGCGCGAGGGAGAAGGAAACAAGATACATCATGCGGCTTGCTTCGCGCATCATCCACGCCATCGGAATCACGGCATAGGAAATTCCGTGCAGCAGGGAAAGCGGCCCCAGAGCGTAAAGCCAGGCCGCCAGGGCGAGCAGAGTCAGAAAACGAACCCACAGCACTCGCCAGCGCTTTAGGATAGCGAGCCCGATCAGAAATAGAGGGAAGATCCCAAGATAGGGAGAAGTGAACTCACCTTCGCTGTAGGTGCCATTGAAGCCAAACGGAAAGACGAACGCCAGGAGGCTCTCCGGAAGGTCGGTGTGAGCGGAGGCGTAGAAGTAAGGAATTTTCTCGCGAGAAGGGAAGCCGGTTTCGCCCACCCAGCGGTACGAATGGTTGCTGTATTCAAATGAGGGAAGCCATTGAACAGCGCCGGAGGCAAAACAAATCGTTGCCACAACCGCGAGGATCCCTACGGCGCGAAGCGGCGTCAATCGAGTGCCTTCTGACGCGGAGTGGCGACGCGACTGCCAGAAGTAGTAACCGGTCAAAGCTGCGACGGCGACGGCCTGCATCATTACCATATGCAGGCGTCCCGCCAGCACGGCCATTCCCATCGCCAGCCCCGAATAGCATGCATTTGTAAGCGCCTTTGCACGCGAAGGGGCGATGAGCGCACGGCGGCTGAACAGAATCACCACGGGAACCCAGATGCTGCTCTGCAGCATGTCGGGCCAGTCCTGGTGACGCGGCAGAAAGCCGCCCAGGCCGAAGCAGACAGCCGCAACCGTCGCCGCCATCCGGGAAAGGCCCAGATCCCTAGCCAGCCAATACATGAAAGCGAGCGCGAGGAAAATCAGCGCGGCGATATACCAGTTGTAAACCTGCTCACGGAGCAGACCGTAGGAGTCGGGCGGGAAAATAGCGAGTAAGAAATTGAAGGGCGAGAGCCCGGACGTCTGCATCTCGCCGATGAAACTGTGGCCCGCGAACGTGTAAGGATCCCAGAGCGCCGGGACACCGTGGCGGATGACGCGTAAGCAGAATGAGTACCAGCTATACGCCTGATTTACTGTCTCATCCTCTGACAGGATTGTGAATTCGTGGGTAAGCAGTGTCTTCCATCGGAACAGGATGGTAATGCCGGCGAGTAATGCAAGGGATTTCGAAGAGGCCTTGCTCAGCATCCCCATTCTAGGTCTCCACTTTCCCAGCCATACCATTGATTTTCAAAAATAGGGGGTTCATGCTCGTCCGTTACAAACTATGCAATGGCTCTACGTGAAGAATGTGTGACGATCATTGATCTTTAAAAGGCACGAAGAGCTTAATTATCGCATCAGCGTCCAGCCTTGAATTCCCCAAGCTATTCTTATGACGCGAAATTAGCCGGACCAGCGTTCGGCGATAGGTTAAAACGCGGGGGTTCCGCAAAAGAAAAGGAATCTCAAATCGTTTTGAGGAGTCTGCCCTACGACGACACTTTGAGGGTCATTGTTGGACTCGCGTGGGAGATCACATATCACCACAGTTGAAAGGATCAAGCAATCAGTCATGCCAATCAAAGATGCGAAAGAACTTTTTATTTGGATGCTCAGCGACCTCCGCCAGGGCGCGGAACGCTCGACCAAATTTTTTCAGGAACTTACCCAAATCGCGCAAGATGCCGACGTGAAGGAAGCTTTGGACTGCACGGGTCTTCATCTGCGATAAAACTCATGAAAACGTTGGACGAGTGCTTTAAGATCATCGGCCAGAAACCGGTGGAGACCAAGGGCCGGCTGCATGAAGTCCTCGCGGAGGATTTCCGCCGGGAGCTCGCAGAGATTGAATCTCCGGAAGGCCGCCGTCTCTTCGTCCTGGCCAAGGCCAATCGCCTGACGCATCTTCGCATCGCCGAGTACGAGATTCTGATCGCGGCGGCGGACCTGACGGGCCATTATGGCGTGGGCGTCCTGCTGGAAAGCTGCCCTGGCGGACAAGCTGATGTTCGTGGAAAGGACGCGCCAGCTGATCCGCCATCGGCTGGAGCAACGGGCCGCCGCGTAGTCGGTCCCGCCTGGCCGGCAAACGAACACCCGGCCGGGCACATCCGGACTGCTTTCGGACACTATGTCCGACAGGCTGCATGTGCCCGGCTCGGAACTCTTGGTCCACCAGGGTCCCAGCGAGCGCTCTCCCAAGACACGCTGCGCCTGGGAACGCTGAAGAGATATCAAATTCTTCAGGAGGACTCAGAACGTGACCATCAAAAGATTTGCAACGGAAGACAACTCTATATCGCCCGAGCAGTTGAAGTGTTCATCCACATCGGCTTGGTCGCTGCACTGGCGGCCGTGTGTCTCCTGATACTGGCCCCCTTTGTTCGCCATCATTGCTTGGGGCATTATTATCGCCGTGGCTTCTTATCCCACCGTCCGGAGGCTGCAGAGCGCTCTTCAGGGGCGCAGGGGTTGGCCGCCGCGATCTGGACCATTCTTTTGCTAGCCGTTCTTATCGTTCCGGTTTTCTGCTGGCTTCGAGTACGATTGATGGCGCCCGCAGCTTAGCGGAACACACGAACGATGGAACCTTCGTCGTTCCACCTCCCCCCCCTAGCGTCGAAAGTTTGCCTCTGATCGGTCCCAGGTTGAACCAAATCTGGAACGTGGCCGCGAACGACTCCACCCAGGCCCTGAAGATGCTCGCCCCTCAGTTGAAGACGATTTTACCGGGCGTGCTTTCCGCGACTGCCGGCATCGGTCTGACTGTCCTGCAATTCTTCTTTTCCATTCTCATTTCAGGAGCACTGCTTGCCAAGGCCCAAAACGCCGCAGGAGTAGCGCGCGCGTTTTGCAACCGGCTGTTTGGCGAGCGGGGCGCCGAGTTCCAGGACTTGGTGGGCTCCACCATCCGCAGCGTAACCTCCGGCATTCTCGGCGTCGCGCTGATTCAAACCGTGCTGGCGGCTGCTGGTTTCCTCCTTGTCGGATTGCCGGGAGCCGGCTTGTGGGCCGTGATCTTTCTCGTGGCCGCTGTCCTCCAGATCGGAGTGCTCGTACTCGTTCCCGCAGCCATTCTCGTCTTTGCGACCGCCGGTACCAGCACGGCTGTCATCTTCCTGGTTTGGTGTATCTTCGTTGGTCTGCTGGATAACGTACTGAAGCCCATCCTGCTGGGCCGTGGGACTTCGGTTCCCACTGCGGTGATCTTCCTCGGCGCCATCGGCGGATTCGTCGCGATGGGGATCATCGGCCTGTTCGTCGGCGCAATCGTTTTGTCGGTGGGTTACGAATTGTTTCTTGCTTGGGTCGAGCCCGGCAGCGCCGAATTACTCGCCGCATCAGCCAAGTCCGCAGGCGCATAGAAGAAGCAACGCACCCTGTAACGTTTGATCTTCCCCCCGCGATCCGCACGCTAACTTTTCGAAAATTGGACGACTGTAAGGAAAGTGGATGAGCAGGAGCGCACGCACAGAAGCACAAATGATAGCGGCGGTGAAGCAGTTGGAGACGGACGACCAAACGCATTCGTTTGGTCGCGGGAAGGATTTGAACCTTCGACCTTTGAGTTATAAGGACACCAAGTGAGAGTTCGAGCGCCGATGCATCGGGAACTATGAACCTCAAAGAACGACCGGACATCTCAAACGTGGACATGATTCTCGACGATGGGACAGTCGTGAACTTGCATCTAAAGCCATCGCGCACCGGGGATCTAGCCAATCGACACTTTTTTGGTGAGCCAGATGAGCTAAAGGACATTGAAATCACGTTGCGTCGGACGGGAGCGGCTTGGACCCTGGTAGAAAACTCGAGTAGAAAAAATAACCCCATCCGGTTCCGTCGACATCTGCCATGTGCGAGGCGATCAACTGTCTTTCACCTTAGGAGGGTTATGAATCGATTCTTTGTTTTAGGACTTGCCCTATTGACTGTAGTAGGGTCTGGTTGTGCGACCAGGGGCTATGCCCGGAGGCAAGCTGCTGCCGTGAACGAACGCGTGACCCAGGTTGAGGGCCAGGTCACGTCGGCCACTCAGAAACATGATGCAGACGTGGCTCGTGCCAATGAACGGATTACTGCGACCGACGGCAAAGCACAACAGGCGGCTATCGCCGCCGGGCAGGCTAACTCCAGCGCTACTCAAGCTAACGCCAGTGCTGCCCAAGCTAGCGCCAGTGCCGCACGGGCTGACGCCAGCGCCGCGCAGGCCAAACAGCGCTGACAGCCCTCGGTGATTAGGTCTACATCATGCGCAAGACAAACCGACTATCTTCCACCCGAGGAGGGATTATGAATCGATTCTTTGTGTTAGGCCTCGCCTTCTTGACTCTGGTAGGGTCTGGTTGTGCGACGAGAGGCTATGCTCGGAGGCAAGCTGCCACCGTGAACGATCGCCTGAGCAAGGTTCAGGCCCAAGCCACGGCATATTCTGGCAAGCATGATACGGACCTCTCGGGTGTCAATCAGCGTATAGACGCAACGAACAACAAAATAGAGGAGGCAGTTGCGAGTGCCCAGCTGGCAAGCGCCAATGCCGCGCTGGCAAACACCAACGCAGCGAAGGCTGAGGCTAGTGCCGCGCGGGCTGACGCCAGTGCCTCGGAGGCCAACGCCAACGCCGCGCAAGCTGATACCGCTAAATTGCGAGCTGACCTCGCTGCCGCGCAGGCTGGAACCGCGAAATTGCAAGCGGACGTCGCTGCCGCCCAGGCTACTGCAGACCGTGCACTCGCGCAGAGTACGGCTCCCCCGGCTGTCGCCCGGAGAAATGTTGAGGGTACCTTACCCAAGACCGGCAGTCCGTTTCCACTTTTCGGGCTCAGCGGATTACTCTCCTTTGGTACTGCAGGCGTGCTACGGCTCTTTCGCCGGTAGCCACCAAGGCATCAATCCTAAGCGAAATTATCCGTAGCGTCTACCGGGAGAAGAATAGGTGCTTGTCAGAGTGAAACCACGTCGAAAGCTGCCGCAAATTCTGGAGCTAACGCTGGCCGCAATAGGAGTCGTAATGATTGGCATCTATTCAGCGGCCGCGTTCGACGGGTGGGTCTTCGGCGAGGCTTCCCTGTTCAGTTTCGACGTTGCCAAGGCGAACACCGGCTCAATTGAAAAACAAGCGAAGTCACACTCCTTGTGGCCGGCCGGCGTGGATTTTGCGCTTTGGTCGGAAAAGAGAAAGGGTTCCTACATAAACACTCTGGCGCGCCACATCGGCGAGCCAATGGCAGTTCTCACGGCGCCTAAATTCAATATTCGTGTGGCAGTGCTCGAAGGTACGAACGAATTCGACCTAAACCGAGGAGTCGGTTGGATCGCCGGAACATCCAAGCCGGGCCAGCACGGGAACGTCGGAATCGCCGGCCATCGGGACGGCTTTTTCCGGTTTCTGAAGGATATCCGCGAGGGAGATGAAATCTCTCTCGAGACATTGACGGGCGCGATTCCGTACAGGGTCGAAGAAATCGAGATCGTGACCCCAGATCGCGTGAGCGTACTCGGCGCGCGCCCCGTCGACTCGCTGACACTAGTGACCTGCTATCCGTTTTACTTCCTGGGAGACGCCCCTCAAAGATTTATCGTACATGCGGCGCGTCAATCGGATGGAGCCACTGGTGAAGGTAATCTGCGATCTGCTGCCAAGGTTGGAATATCTCTGGAAGGAGGACAACAGCAGTAGAAACGCTGCACGTCAGGAACAACGAACAGGTTCATTCAAGGAAGGAGGAGAAGAGTTGGCCGGCGGCTAATGGAGCTGGGTGGCGCGTCGCCTAGACGGTCCACGCCTCAGCGAGCGCGCGCTCGAAATTTCCGCCAAGAATGAGTTCGATGTTGCGATTGGAATAGTTTCGACACACTAAACCCTCGGCCACGTCATATATCTTCTTCGCATAGTCGATTCCATCGAGGTCGTATCTCTTGGGCTGGCGAACGGGCGCGTCCCGCCCGTTCAGATCGACGTCGCTCCCAATGCCGGCATGCTCCACGCCGACCAGTTTGGCAAGATGGTCAATGTGATCGAGTACGTGATCCATGGTGACTCGCTCTGCCGCGGCATGCACAAAAGGGCGAACCATCGTAATACCTAGAACTCCGCCTTTGGACGCCATACGCTTGATCGCGTCGTCTGTTTTGCAGCGGGCAACGCCCGGCACTAACGCTCGACAGTTGGCATGTGTCATAAGCACGGGCTTTCGAGAGGCCTCGATCGCGTCAATGGTGGTCCGATCGCCGCAATGTGAAACGTCCACAGCCATGCCGATTTCGTTCATGCGGTCGACGATAGATACGCCGTATTCGCTGAGTCCATCATCATGCGCGTCGGAAGATCCTCCGCCAATCCGATTGCCGGTGTATGTTAGCTGTGAGATCCGCTGGCCCAGGTCGTAAAAGCATTTGACGTCGTCGACGGTGCGGAAATGTGCGGAGTTCTGCTGGCCAATGAGAATACCGACCTTCCCGAGGGCCTTTACCTGCTTGAACTGGCTGAATTTTTCTATGCGCTCGAACTGTTCATCGTGCGCATTAATGAAGTGGTTCCATCCAACGATGTCTTGTAAGGACTCCTCATATATGTTTCCGTCGGTGTACCCGACGGCGGGATGAAAGACAGTGATTCCTGAATCTCTGAGTCGAAAAAAATCCGCCTTTTGGAACCGGGCCGCATCAACGTCCCATGAATTCTGTTTCCGGTAGTTCAGGGTTAAAAGGCCCAGCATGTCGATCACCGTGGAGCTTCGAACCAGATCCAGGGTGCGAACCGAATATTGCGTAGCGCTTTCAGCGAAGAGGGCAAATCGCCCGCGATTGATCATAGGCGCGGCAAAGAGAACCCCCGCGCCCTTCAGGACAGAACGACGTGACATCATAGGGACAAAACGGTCATTTTAGCATAGCCGAACAAGAATCCTCCCGGCCCATCGCACTGCCGGCATCGCTCAGAGTGTTTGAACGCCAGAGGTGACGCGACTTGATCGATGCCCGAGCGAAGATCCCGAAGCTGAAGGGAAAAGTACAACGGCGAACGGCCGCACAGCACCTTGGATGAACGGTCGCCTGCAGCGTTCGCCGCTCGGCACGGACCCCTGGGAAGCGCTTCGCCCCCTTTGGGGCGAATCACATAAACGGCATACCGCGTCCAGGATACGCTTCGCCGGCCGAGGGCGCCCTTGACCCCGTCCGCGTTTGCCCGAAGATGTCGAATATCAGCGCGATGCGCTCTTACACAACGCTCACAACCGAGCCTCTCTACTGGGTCTCTGGAGAGACTTTCAGGTCCGTAAAACGGGCTCGGGATGGCCCTGACAGCCGAAAATCCTGGTTTCGATTGGCACGAATAACGCGAGCGGGTCACAGGTCGTGCCGCACCCACAGTTCGCTACTCGATGATCTTGGCGTGGATCCGCAGTTGAAAGCAGATCTGGGACATAGTGTCGAGGTTAATCAGAACCTGTACACGGGTGCATCGGTGGACCGACGGCTGACCGAGGTGAACGCGTCGGAGAAGACGTAATGTAAACATTGAAGGGAGGGCCTTAACTAACTGAAAAGTTGGAGCGGGAGACCGGGGTCGAACCGGCGACGTCCAGCTTGGGAAATCGGCCGTAGATTGAAAATACAGACAATAGCGTCTACGGCGTCGAATGAAGGCGATAAAATGTTTCCTGCTTTTCATAAGCCTGCTCTAAGTCGAATTTTAATGGAGCCATAATGGAGCAAGCTCGGTGGCCGCCAACGGGATCGTCGACGACAGCAACAGAGGGGCTGTTACTCCGGATTCGAATCCGACCTGAGGCGCCAACAACTTTCACCTAACAGTCCCAGGCAGTGAGTTGTCTGAGTAGCCTCTCACTGCTCGCGAATATGCGCCATTCGGGGCCAATTCTGCAAGCGGCGCACTGTGCGAGACAGGCTGAGGCAGTCGCGCAATCGCACTACCCGCGAGAAATGGGGCCAAGTCTCTATTCTTTTTATTCACACATCTTTGGTTGACTGCCCAGCCTCAGGGATGGGAAAGAGTTCGGGGCACGAAGAGCTAAGGGTTCGCAGTTGCGATTTACTTCGGAAATAGATCGCACTCGTGTTGCCATGTAAATCAAGCTGACGCGCGGCCACGAACCGCAGTTCGAATCCAGGCCGGGGGTGTCTACATCCCGCTGACGAAAAAGGCCCATGCTAATAAGCGCACGGGCCGGGATGAAAAAGTGTGTTCTGGTTCACTTCGCGATTCAATAGGCGCGCTCCCCTGCAAGGTTCTTTGACGAGTCGACTTTCTGTCCGCCTTTGCAATCCACCGTGCCGGGCGAAAAAACCAGCCCCACGCAGCCCTTCCCCACGAAGCCGCCGGCCTACGATCGCCAGGGTTTCACGCTCGACGACGTGGTGGACTTCACGCCCGAAATTCACGCCGAGGCTTTGAAGGTGGTGCAGCGCTATAAGCTGGGTCCCGTGTTCACGCCCCCGGTCGTGAGCGTGGCGGGCGGTCCACTCGGCACTCTTGCGATGGCCACCGCGCAGGGTGGAACCGTCTGGCAAGGTGGCTCGCAAGGATGCTCACGAAACCACGGACCGTATGCTTTTGCCAGCCAGTCGCTTCCATAATTTCGGCGAGCGGTGCTCCTCTCGGCCGTTTCATCAGCCCCATCACCTCATCTTTTTTCGGCCGCGCCTCTTTCACGCGCGTTCGTTTTTCGGAACGGGTTCGGTTTGCGTTTCTCCTCAGCGGTTGGGGGCTGTGCGTTCCCTCGGTGTCTTGAGAAAGACGTTGCGCCGCGTTCCAGATTTTCGCAATCGCAGTTTTGCGATTGGTGAATTTCTTCGCCCGCTTCAGATCGTCAAAAGGTGCAACTCCAGCGAAGCTGTTCCAGATTCCCGTAAAACGTACGAGCGGCCAATCTTTGCTAATGGCCGCGAGTTCTTCCGTGGCGGCGCAGGAACTGTCCGAGTTGCTGTTCATCTCCCGGCGGGATCTCCAGTCATTCTGTTTGGAGCACCCGGAAGTCGCGCTCAAGGTGCTCCAGGTAGTAGGAGCGCGTCTGCGGCGGCTGGTGGGCATCGTCGAGGAACTGTCCTTCAGCACGGTGCGCCACCGGCTGATTTCCTGGATTCTGCGCCGCTCGCAAGCCGAGGGAGCCGCGTTCCCTCTGGGCGCCAGCCACCACGAGCTGGCCGCGCAGATCGGCACGGTGCGAGAGCTGGTTTCACGAAATCTGGCCCGGTTGCAAGCCCAAGGATTCATTGCGATTGATGGCTCCGAGGTGCGCGTGCTGGATGTCGCCGGACTGGAAGCGGATCTGGCTTCCGTCGTCTAGAGGTGACTTTAGTCACTGCCTCCGTTGCGCGAGCTCGCTAGTCTGGACTTAAGGGGGGACAGTCATGAAAGCAACCTTCGACCAGACCGTTCGTGAGATCGCCGTCGAGCGCCCCGCCAGCTTGCGGGTCTTCGAATCGCTCGGCATCGATTACTGCTGCTGCGGCCAGCGCTCCCTTCGGGAGGCCTGCGAGAGCGCCAGCGTTTCCCCAGATGAGGTGCTGAACCGGATTTCAGCCGCAGAAGGCTAGAATTCGACGGCTGCGATCGATTGGGCTCATGCAAACGTAGCGGAGTTGACGCGGCACATCGTCGACGACCATCACGGTTATATCCGGCGTGAATCTCCGCGCCTGATTTCGATATGCGCGAAAGTGGTCGCGCGGCACGGCGCGGCGCACCCGGAAGTGAAGTCCATTCAGGAATTGTTTCAGGCGCTCACGGATGAGCTGTCTCTGCACATGATGAAAGAGGAGAACGTGCTGTTCCCCTATCTGGCGCAAATGGAAGCCGCATTGAGTGAAGGGCGCGCCGTCCCGCCTGCCATGTTCGGTTCGGTTGAAATGCCCATCAGCCGGATGCTGGCGGATCATGATGACGGCGGGGCGCTCACAGCCCGCATTCGTTCGCTATCCGGCGGCTTTGTCGCACCAGCCGACGCCTGTCCGACCTACCGCGCGCTTTATCAGGGGCTGAAGGATTTCGAGCGGGATCTGCACCAGCACGTCCATCTTGAGAACAACATCCTGTTCCCGCGCGCCGTGGAAATGGAGCGGAAAGAAGGCGCTTATGCCCGCACCTAGCGTGAAGCAAAGTCCGCCGCTTCCCTCCCTGCGGGACCAGAGCGTCGAGCGGGAGCGGCAACTCCAGCGCGCGCTGATTGCGTACATCGTCACCGGCCTCTTCTTCATGCTTCTTCCCGGCACTTTTCTGGGCGTGTGGAATCTGATTTCGATCAGCAGCCGGCATGCGCTCGAAAGCTTGTCTCCGGCCTGGCTTCAGGCCCACGGTCACGCGCAGATCTTCGGTTGGATCGGCACGTTTATTTTGGGGATTGGCTTCTATTCGCTGTCGAAGATGGGAAAGCTGCCGCCGTTTGCCGTCTGGCGCGCTTGGGCGACCCTCGCATTGTGGGCTGCCGGTACGGCGCTGCGATGGATCGCCGGCGTTTCCGAATGGCAGTGGCGCGCGTTCTGCTGCCGGTTTCGGCGCTGCTGGAATTGTCGGCATTTCTGATCTTTTTCCGCACCGTATCGGGACACCGTGCGGCTGGAGAATCTTCGCGCCGCAAGCCCGAGCCGTGGATGCTGATAGTCATTGCGTCGACGCTGGGCTTTTTGGCATCGCTCGTCCTGAACACCGTCGAGGCTTTCCGCGTTTCCTGGCAGGGCGACGGACCTGCGCTGCCCCATGTTTTCGATCAAGACTGGTGGCGCTGGAAACCTGGTGCTTCCTGGCGGTGGCGATCTGGGGATTCAATGCCCGCTGGCTGCCGATATTCCTCGGCCTGCGCGAGCCTGACGGTAAACTGCTTCTCACGGCGCTGGGCTTGGTCTGGGCTGCCGTCTTGGCTGGATTCGCGGGCGCATCGATGCTTTCGGCGCTGCTGCTTCCCTTTGCCGCGGTCACGGCGTTGTATGCCGTTCGCGTGTGGCACAAGCCGGTTCGGGCAGCGAAGACTACGGGCGTTCATCCCTGCTTTCCTTGGTTCATTCGTATTTCTTACGCCTGGCTGCTGATCGCCGCCGCGCTGTGGGTAGTAGCGGCGTGGGCGGATCATGGCGGCGGGATCTGGGGCGCAGCTCGGCATGCCCTGACCGTGGGATTTATTTCCACCATGGTGTTCTCGATCGGCCAGCGGATCTTGCCGGCCTTTGGAGGTGCGCGAATTCTCTACAGTTCGCGGCTGATGCTCGCCTCGCTCGCAGCTGCTGACGCTTGGATGCGCTCTGCGCGTGAGCGCGGAGATTCCCGCCTACGAAGCTAACTCGCAAGTTGCCTGGCATGTGCTCCCATGCTCCGCCATAATCGAGCTGCTCGCGGTCACGCTGTTCGCTGTGAATCTGCTGGCCACCTTCGCGCGTCCGCCTGCGCATCTTCAAAGTCATGATTCGAATCAAGCTCGTATTTGAGGCTGCCGCGCCACGACGATTGTTACGCTGCTCTCTGCTGCGAGCGATTCAGACCCCGACAACGCCATGTTCTGCGAGACTACTTATTGACGTGGCTGCGCCGGTTTGAAGGAGAAGACGGTCGGTCAGGCGTCTCGTACACCGAATATGATCACATTTGATGCAGCACACCAAGCTGTCCACTATCCGCCCGATCGCCGATTTCGTATCTGGATTCGGCCATCCATCCCGATCGGCGCGGCTTGTGCGATTCTGGCGTTGATTGCAGCGGCCTGGATCGAGGTCGCAGTAGCGGGAATGCCTCCTGTTCCTGCCGTTCCCCAGATATATCCGAACAACTTCGCGGGGCCGCATGGCTTTCCCGTATGGGTACGCTACTGCCACTTCTTCAACTTCCTCTTTGTGATGATCCTGATCCGCAGCGGGCTGTCGATTCTGATGGACCATCCTCGCCTTTATTTCAATGACGGCTGCACGCCGGGGAGTGAATGGATTCGGTTTACGCCCTTGGAGGTTCCGCGAGACCGCATCTGGACCGCAAAAGACGATGCGCGCTACATTTCGCCTCTCGTTGGCACGCCAGGTTATCGGCACACTATTGGCCTTGCCCGGGTGTGGCATTTCATCGACGTGCACGGTTTCATTGCCACGGGCATCGTTTTTATCGTGATGCTTTTCACAACGGATCAGTGGAAAAGGATTGTGCCGACGTCGCCGCTGGTTGTTCTCCAGGCATGGAATACCTTCGTGCACTATGCGACGTTTCACTTGCCATCGGAGCCAAACGGGTTCTATGGCTACAACGCATTGCAACAGATTGCCTATTTCACAGTCGTTTTTCTCTTCGGCGTGATCGCGATAACGACTGGGATAGCCATGTCCCCGGCGGTCGTCAACAGATTTCCCTGGTATGCGCGGATATTCGGGGGGCGGCAATCGGCCCGTTCCATCCATTTCCTGACAATGTTCGGCTTCCTTGCGTTTTTGGTCGTACACGTAACGCTCATCGTGATGACGGGATTCGCACGCAATATGAACCACATTGTTATGGGCACCGACGATCAGAACCCTGTTGGAATGTACTGGGGCTTCGTCGGAATCGGCGTGGTCGTAGTCTCGTGGATTGCGGCGCACTACATTTCCTGGAACCATCCGCGGGGAGTGCAACATGCCTTGAAATCTGTGACCTTTCCAATGCAGCTCCTGACACTGAATCGGCTCATGCCTCAGCAGAAGTATTCGGAGAGGGAAATCTCTCCGTACTTCTGGCCCAATGGAAAGATGCCGGTGAGAGATGACTGGAAGCTGATGTCAGAGAGTGGCTTTGACGGTTTCCGGCTCAAGGTCGGAGGTCTTGTCAAAAACCCTGTGGAGCTTTCTATCGCCGAGTTAGAGCGACTGGGTGAGGTTGAAGACATCACGATGCATCATTGCATCCAGGGCTGGAGCGGCATCGCGAAGTGGGGCGGGATTCCGATGCAGAAGGTGATTGAGCTCGTGGAGCCAAAAGCGGAAGCGAAAGTCGTCGCTTTTTTCTCCTTTGGCGAAGCTCTTTACGGCGGACATTATTATGACACCCAGAGTCTTGAGAACGTGCGAAAGCCCCAATGCTTGCTGGCCTTCCGGATGAACGGGCAACCACTTCCGCAACTGTACGGAGCACCGTTGCGGTTGCGCGTGGAAAACCAGCTTGGCTACAAGATGGTCAAGTGGATCGAGCGGATAGAGTTCATCGCTTCGGAAAAATCGCTCGGTAAAGGAGAGGGCGGCAAGAATGAAGACGATGAGTATTTCGACCTGCTGCCGAACATTTGATGCCAGACTCTGTCAGGCGCAACCAGGCTGGCGCGCATCATAGCTTTTCCTTTTTCCGGAAGCTCAGGCTGGATTGGCTGCTCCTTCACTTCCCGCCACAGATCGTGCGCGCCCTCTATGTGCTGGTGAATGGCTTCATCACTATCGCGCTTCTTGCGCTGCTGGCGCTGGTTAGCCGAAACCCCTTCGTCTTTCCCTCGCTCGGACCGACCGCCTACCTCCTGTTCTTTACGCCGCTCGCGCGGACAGCAAGCCCACGTAATACAGTTGTCGGCCATGCTATCGGCCTCATTTGCGGTTATGCCGCATTCGTTTTGACGGGCGCGGGAGCGCTGCCCTTCGGAGAGCATCCCGGAATTTTCTGGCCGAGAATACTGGCTGCAGGTCTGTCGCTCTCGATAACAGGCGCTTTCATGGTGCTTCTCGATGCGAGCCACCCGCCGGCAGGCGCCACGACGCTGATTGTTTCACTCGGGATTATTTCGAGGCCTCGCGAACTCGGCGTTATCGAAGTGGCGGTGTTCCTGCTCGTCGCCCAAGCTCTCGCGATCAATCGCCTCGCGGGCCTGCCATATCCTTTGTGGCATGCTTCCGCCGCGATTGACAGTGAAGAAAGCCGCGACTGAGGCGAAGCTCTATAACGGGGCACGGCTCATCTTTTCGCTCTGCGCCCTCGCGGCAGCCTCTTGCGGCTCTTGGCGGCGGATGGCTTCAAAATTCGCAGCGCTGAACCTTTGTGAATAGCTATGTGATCGGTTTTATCGCTCTTGATGAAATACTGCGGCTCATTTTTGCTGGCGTGGTGCGTGTAGCCCTTGAATTGTACGTCGGAAACGACTCTCTTTATAATCGTGCCGCGAACCCGCCCTGCTTCCGAATTCCATGACACGTGGTCCGCGTTTGAAAGGCCTGGACATCTCCCGAGCCGCTACCGGGCGGACGATCCGAGGGGCCACGCAATTGTTAAGAGGAACGCGCTGTCAACGATGCCTTCGACATCATGAGGAATAGAACGTTCCAGCGTCAGCATTTGGCCAGCGGTGAGTTCCACGGATCTTTCGGCCGTATTGAACCGGATTCGTCCGTCGAGAGCATGCACGGAGATTCGGCCCTCGGCATGATGCTTTTCCAGATGCCCGCCAGCTTTTATGACGATCAGGACGACCCGAAGATCGGGATATTTGGCGAGCGTCTTTGCCGTATGTCCTGACTGCCAGCGCCCCTCGGATCTTAGCTGTTCAACCTCGCGGTTGAGGTCCAGCATCAGGAGCGTCGCGGCCAATGTGCCCACTTCGTGTTCTCGCCCCGTTTGTGGATTTTCCTGCGCGACCATGATTTCACCTATCTATGCAGATTCCGCTATTCCCATTCGAGCACATGGGAAATTCGCCAGCAACGTCCTTACTGCGCTCATCGGAGCGAATCGCTCCGATGGGATCTGGAGGATCAAAAGCGCCTGGACCTTATCTCCATAATTCGCATGGAGGGTTATGATCGATTTGACAAATTCACCCTTCGAGGGAACAACCGGCGCAGTTTCGTGAAAGACGACCTTGCACTTTGCTCCAAGGAGGCCGATTATTCGTCCCGGCCAAAAGCAACGAAGTGAGGAGAGGTCTATGGCGGCAAAAAGCGATCGGGTAAGCAACGTACTCAAGTGGGTTTGCTTGCGGTCGCCATCGGGAGCTTCGCGCTATTCGGATGGGCAACGGCGCTCACTTACCAGGGGGTTGGCCCTGAACCGCGTGCTTCTGTCAAACAGCATCTTCGGTTGTTCGGAGGATATTCGTGATTCTTATTCACGGGCTCCGCGGTCCGGCGTGAAACCCGAGACAGCTTCTCCCCGATCGACCGGGCCGATTTGTTAGAAGGGCCACAAGCCAGGAGTTTATTCTCTCACGTTACGGCCTTGTGCTCGTTGCTTCCACACGAACCGTAGCAGTCGCGCACGAGTATCCTGTCGAGCCTTGACAAGAAACAACGTACGTCGTGTTTTCCTCTGGCCGTATTTCCAAGCTCCCCTCGCCTCCAAATGTTCCAAGGTTTACTAAATGTCCTGCTGATTCAGTCTCCGCTTCGATCAACACTTGGGTCGCACCCTGGATTGACCAACGCAATACTGCCGCTTCTCCGGGCTCGATGACTCGAGGGTTCACGTCCAAAATGAAATCACGTGGTTTTTCAATCACAGGTCCGGTTAATGCGTGTGATATCTGTTTGTGGCATCCGGTTAGTCCGCAAAGGAAAAGGGTGAGAAGAACTAGTCGAGTGCGCTGGGGCATATGAGTCACGTGGTCCATTGAGTTTCCTAGCGGATCGCTGTGAGGATCTTCACCTGTCTTTACGGCGTGACTTGCCTTCTTTGTCATGTAACTCTCGCACCTATCTTGTGCAATCGCCATGCCAGACTCAATTGGATATCAAGCGATCGGAAACACTGGCCGACGGCGCAGCGAAGGGCGAATTCCCCACCGAGGCGAGAAAGCTCTGGCTTCCGTCACTCGGAATCGGATAAACCGGCCGGCAACGACGCATCGCGCGCGGGCACAATGACAGCAGCCC
Source organism: Terriglobia bacterium (assembly GCA_963699945.1). GTDB lineage: Bacteria > Acidobacteriota > Terriglobia > Bryobacterales > Bryobacteraceae > Palsa-187. Next base: position 59,272 of record CAVOVW010000004.1, on the reverse strand, counting down.
CATCAATCGAATCATTCTTCAGCGCATACAATGCGTCACGGATGTTTTCCAGGGCAAACGCTGTGACCTTCGGCCTAAGCTTCAGATCACTCGCAATCGCGAGAAACTCGGAAGCATCGTTCCTTGTCATATTCGTGACGCTGCGGATCTGACGTTCTCCCCAAAGCAATGTGTCGTAATCGATTGCCGGCAGTCGGTCAAGATGAATCGCATTGATGGCTAGCACGCCGCCTTTCCGCAGACAGCTAAGCGCAGTGACTACCACTTGGCCGCTCGGAGCAAAAGTGATCGCCCGGTCTAATTTCTGAGGTGGCCGCTCGGCTTCGCCTCCGACCCAATCCGCACCAAGAGATGTAGCCAAGAGGCGATGCGAAGCGCCGCGGGTGGAGACCGAAACACGGCAGCCCCATGACTTCGACACGGCGATTGCGAGATGCGCGGACGCGCCAAACCCGAATAGCCCGACGTGATCACCGCGTTCGACTCCAGCAACCTTAAGACTCCGGTAACCAATGATTCCCGCGCATAGCAAAGGCGCCGCGTGAAGGTCGTCGATATTGTCCGGCAGCGAAAAAACAAAATCAGCTCGCGCTATCGCGAATTCGGCAAACCCTCCATTCACCGACTAGCCCGTGAAAGTCGGTGCGTCGCATAAATTCTCCAATCCTCTCCGACAGTACACACATGAGCCATCCGTACCGCCAAGCCACGAGACGCCGACCCGTTGGCCAACCTTGAAGTTGGCTGTTGCTCCTCCGACAATCTCCCCGACGATCTGATGGCCAGGAATCAGTGCAGGAAGAATGGGAGGTAATTCTCCCTCCAGAATGTGAAGATCCGTTCGGCAGACCCCACACGCTAGGATTTTCAGAAGCAGGTGCCCCTCAGACACCTGAGGTACCGGGACCTCGTGTATGCGAAGCGCCTCAGCGGTCTTCAAACGAGATCTGTCAAGCAATGCGGCACGCATAGTGGCTTCGCAGATCAGCATCTGGAATGCCTGAACCTCTTCCGGTAGCGCGTTACGGGTGGGGTCACGAAGAAGAGTTCGCACAGTCTGCTTCCAAGCATACAACACGAGAGATCGAAGTCCTTCAGAGGGAGGCCGGTATGGTCACGCAAACGTTTGTCGGCCCGGCGATCCCGCAAAGGCTATAGCCAAAGCGATCAGGGATTTTGACGCCGACTTGCTGGTTATAGGCCGCCACAACGGCGCAGCTGGCGATCTTCGCCAGAATGCAGGCGCCCTCCTGCACGCTTCACTCTGCCCGATCATCAGCCTCTGAATTCCTGCTTCCCGCGTCTCTTATACAGCGCAATCATGAGGCGGATAGCGTTCAGGGTGGTTTGCGCTATCCGCCCTCGTTTGGCCATTACGTACGCGTTCGTTGCAGAACAGACGAATTTGCGCATCTTAACGGATACGGGAAGACTGACGGCGGTCTAGACGCAGGACGTTGGCTGAACTGTGCAAGCCGATTGTCGAACTGCGACCAGCGAACGTAGTGGCTGAAAGTGCGTTGAACGCCTCTTCTCGGAGAGCTATCGACGGCTTAGTTCCCCGGCTGCCACTTCCAATTCCGGACTTCGGGTTTATCTACTCCCTCTTTGCAAGCAAAGTTGATGCTCTCGACGATTTGCCCCTTTAGCCACTCTTTGATTTGGGCGCCCGCCCCGTGAAACCTGGGGACGCGATCAATCACATCTATTGCAAGATTGAAGCGATCCACTTGGTTGCGGATCGCAAGCTCCAGCGGCGTATTAATATTGCCCTTCTCTTTGTAGCCGCGTACATGGATATTAGCGTGGTTCTTCCGGCGATAGGTGAACTTATGGATTAGCCACGGATATCCATGGAAGTTGAAGATCACGGGCTTGTCTTCGGTGAACAAAGAATCAAAGTCTCGATCGGAAAGCCCGTGTGGGTGTTCCGTGCTCGGCTGCAAACGATACAGATCGACCACGTTGACGAACCGGATTTTGAGGTCCGGGAGCCCTTCCCTCAGAAGGGCGACAGCAGCCAGCGCCTCCTGAGTCAGAACATCTCCTGCGCTTGCGACCACGACATCCGGATCCGTACCAGCGTCATTGCTTGCCCAATCCCAGATACCGATGCCCTTCGTACAATGGACGATCGCTTCTTCCATATTCAGATAAGCAAGGTGAGGCTGCTTGTCCGCAACGATTACATTGACATAACTCTCACTTCGGAGACAATGATCCGTCACGCTAAGGAGACAGTTTGCATCCGGGGGAAGATAGATTCGTGTTATTTCCGCGCTTTTGTTGCTGACTAAATCGAGGAAGCCGGGATCTTCATGAGTGAAGCCGTTATGATCCTGACGCCAGACGACGGAAGATATCAAGAGATTGAGCGATGAAATAGGCGCCCGCCAGCTTAGCTCGAGCTTCGCCTTCGCCAGCCACTTTGCATGCTGGTTATACATCGAATCAATGATGTGAGCGAATGCTTCATATGTATTAAAAAGTCCGTGACGACCGGTCAAAATATATCCCTCAAGCCATCCCTCCACGGTGTGTTCGCTGAGCATTTCCATAACCCGACCGTCGGGAGCGATGTCGGTTCCGTCAGCATCTGCCGGCTCGATCCGGGCAAGCCAGGTCTTATAACTCGCTTCATAGACATCCTGCAATCGATTCGACGCATTCTCGTCCGGACTGAATAGCCGAAAGTTGGACATGTTCCGCCGCATCACATCGCGCAGAAATTTGCCCAGAGTCTCGGTTGGCGAATTTCTTTGGTTCCCGGGTGGTCTACAACAACGGCATAGTCGCGAAAGTCGGGAAGATTGAGCGGCTTTCGCAGTTTGCCGCCGTTAGTATGAGGATTCGCGCTCATGCGCCGCTCTCCCACAGGTGGGAATGCCCTGAGTTCCGGAACCAATGTGCCTGTGATCGAAGAGCTCCTCTGGTCGGTAGCTGCGCATCCATTGCTCGACGATCCGCAGATGCTCCGGATTGGTTTGCACGTCCAACACCGGCACCTGATGAGCTCGCCAGGAATTCTCGACCTTGTGCCCGTCCACTTCTTTCGGTCCGGTCCATCCTTTGGGAGTGCGCAAGATGATCATGGGCCAACGCGGGCGCTCAGCGTTTGCCTGTCTGCCTGGCCTCCTGCTGAATGGCGCGGATCTGCTGAATACACCTCTCTACGACTGCGGCCATCGTCTGATGCATCACTTCTGGCTCGTCACCTTCCACTACATAAGGGCGCCCAGCCATAGCCTTTAAAAAGATTCTCGAGCTCCTCGGGAGTAATACGAGCCAGCAATGTCGGATTAGCGATCTTGTATCCGTTGAGATGGAGGATCGGCAACACAGCGCCGTCACGGATGGGATTTAGAAACTTATTGGAATGCCAGGAGGTCGCCAATGGCCCTGTCTCGGCTTCACCATCGCCAACGACAACGCTGACGATTAAGCTAGGGTTATCGAATGCGGCTCCGAAAGCGTGCGACAGGCTGTAGCCTAACTCGCCGCCTTCGTGAATGGAACCAGGCACCTCGGGCGTGCAATGGCTGCCCAGTTGGCCGGGAAATGAGAAGGCTCGAAAGAGCTTCAGGAGCCCAGCTTCGTCAAAGCTCTTCTCCGGATAAATTTCGGAATAGGTGCCTTCCAAGTAGCAATTGGCGAGAACTGCGGGTGCGCCGTGTCCGGGGCCGGAGACGTAGATCATGTCCAGGTCGTATTTGCGGATTACCCGATTGAGGTGCACCCAGACGAAGGTTTGGCCGGGATCGGAGCCCCAGTGTCCCAGCAGCCGGTTCTTGAAATGTTCCGGACGAAGCGGTTCTCTAAGCAGCGGATTGTCCCGCAGGTAAATCATTCCTGCACAGAGATAATTGCAGGCCCGCCAGTAGGCATCCAGGGTTCGAAGCTCTGGTGTCGTTAACGCCTGGCCAACGGGGCGCGACGAAGTGTCATCTTTGTAAGGAGATTCCGTAAAGTGCCTCTTTCACCGATGGAGATCTGCCGGGACTTGGACCACGGCAGTGATGCCACAGCAGGAACATCTTATGCAATTCGTTGAGCGTGTTGGCAACGGTCTAAGCTTTAACGGCTGCTTCCTCCAGGGGATGCTCGCAGCCAATCCGCCAGTCGTCCCCCGCAAACTCATAACGCTGCCTGATCTCGCGGACAAGATCCTCAGCGATATGGGGAGCCTGCGCCAAGCGATAAGCATCCTCTAACTCGCCAATACGATTGCCGAGACGATAGTCACCGAAAACATTAGCGATCCAGCGTGAAAAGTCCTTCCGTCGGACGTGACCGTCCAGGTCCGCCGATGGCGCGTGGTCAATGACCTCAACGAATTCTTGAAGTGTCCTCGCTCGCTTCCCTGTCGGCAAACCCCCTCGCCAGAACACAAATGCTCGATTTTCGGACACTGGCAGATCGATGTATTTTGCAAGGTGGCGGACGTGCGGCGTCAATCTTGGTGCTAGGTGAATCCGCCGCACATCGCCATGAGCCTCCTCAGTGACCGGCAGGGCAACCGCTTCGCCAATAACAAGTCTTTCGAATATTTCGCTCCACTCCTTGTCCGTCCTCCTATTGCAAGAACCACAAAGACCCTTAAGTGCCAGGACCTCCGCGGGATCGGACTCGCGCGTAACGATTACCGCCTGAGTCGCAGCTAAAATCTTCGGCGAAAGGTCCGACGCACGATATGTTATGAGCGTGTACCCATTCAGATCGAGATCGAGCAAGTGCCGGGAGGATGGATCTTGCAGGAAATAGTGCGCCTCGTCCAACAAAATCCGGTGAGGCAGACCGGTGCGGCGGCGCAACTCGGCCAGAGCTGGCAGAACATTGCGAACGTACTCAGCCTTGTCCTCGCGAGCTGTTGTGCGAAAGATCGATCACAATGCTCTGATCGCCATGCTGTAAAGACTTAACCAGATCTCTTGGACGTGGAAGAGGACCGGCACCTCCGAAGACCGTCACACCCGGCAACGCTTCGAGGGAGGTGTAGTCACCTTCAGGATCAATGATACAGAGGGAATAACCATACAGAATCAATTGCTCGCAAAGCAGACCGCCTACCCACGACTTTCCCGATTTTGAGTCCCCGGCAACTAGGACATTTCTCCCTCGCACCGCGAGCGACAGCGGCTTACCTTCGTCGGTATGACCCAGCAAGAGATTCCTGCGGCTTTTCGATACCGCAGGTAAAGACCCTTGGCGGCCAAGTGCGCATACGTACGCCGCCACCGCCGGCGGGCCATCGCCAGGCAGCACGTAATCTGCAACTGCCTTGAGTGCCTCGCTGCCCCAGTTCACCGCCACCCCGACTTCACATGCCCGCAGCAATTCGTGGTCGTTCTCCGCGTCACCAATCGCCACTGCGTTGTGCGCCGACAGTCGCAGGATTATCAGCGCCTTTCGAAGTCCGGTTGCCTTGCTCACCGCCTGGGGTAATACCATCACGCGGCCCCGATTGAACGCAAGGACGACCGGAACTTCGAGACGCTGAAGAATTGCAAGAATTCGTGGCGCTTGTGACGCATCGGCCTCGATTACAGATCGCCCAGCAGCATAGGGAATGCCCTGATTCCGAAGTTCGATGAGCATTTCCGCAGGAGGGGCCGGGGCCAAGGTTGTCGAGTATCCACTATCTGGAAATTCGATCACCGCGCCGTTTTCGGCGACCACTGCGTCGACAAAGTGCAAACCACCAGTCACGCGGCGAAGGTCTTCGAGAATACGTCCCGTAACGAGAATCACCACAACTCCCCGCCCTCGTAACTCGGCGATGGCTTTTCGAACCGCGGGATCTAAAACGTCGTTCCGTGCGATGGTACCGTCGAAATCCAATGCCAAAACAAGAAATTTCACGATGTTAACCCCTTTTGTTAATCGCCACGCTCGGCCTTGGCGACCCAAGATTAGTGATAAAGACCCAAAACATCCGCACGGTGCCGGGAATTCCTTTCGCACCACCGGTCGACGTCCAACGCGGTTAGCGACCCCTAGCATCAGTCGTAGCCCGGACGTTTGAAGCCACGACACACGCCTGTAGGACACGCACGCTCTGGGCCGATGGCAAAACCGTCTGAACCACTGATGGTAATTAGTGTTTACCTAGCGACCTACACTTCGGCTTGGACGAGTGTGGGTTATTCGACGACCGCACGTCACGGGGAATGCGGCATTTCGCGCAGCTGTTTCCAAATCGTCTGTCTTTCCATTGGTCCTGGATGGCTGGGCACTTGCATCACAGTAGGTGACCAAAGGAGGTCCTCTTATGCCAAGCGTTGCAGTTCAGAAAATAAGCGGAAATGAAAAGAGCTTACCGATCTTTGACGAGATCGCGAACAAATTCCACCAAGTACGGGAACGCGCGTTCGCACTATTCGAAAGTAGAGGTCGTCAAGTTGGTGCCAGCATCGAAGACTGGCTTAAGGCCGAACGAGAGATTCTTGGCTCGCCGTCAGCCGAACTCGCAGAGAAGGATGGCGGATACGAGTTGCAAGTCGCCCTCCCGGGTTTCGACGCCAAGGACGTAGAGGTCACTGCCACACCAACCGAGATCATTGTCCATGCGTCTTTCCGTCAAGAAAAGAAGTCCGAAAAGGACAGAGTCCTGTGGACGGAATTCACTTCGAATGACGTATTCCGACAAGTACAGATCTCCAAGCCGATCGAGGCCGCCAAGGCAACGGCAACGCTGGACAACGGCGTACTTCGTGTAGCGGCGCCGATAGCTGTCCGGGCCGAGGAAAAAGCCGCTGCTGCAACAGCAGCGTAGCTCGCATCATCGATCTAGATGAGCGACACGAGCATACGTACGTCTCCTCCGGCTGGACTGACCTCGGCCGAAGCCGCCGACCGGCTCGCAAAATTTGGTCTGAACGAGCCGGTCGTTTCGCGGCGTTATTCGGGGACTCGTGACTTTTTTGCAGCACTCGCCAGCCCGCTCGTATTGATCCTTCTCGTGGCTGCCGCGATTTCCATCTTTGTCGGGCAAAGAGTAGATGCCACCATCATCATCGCGATGGTACTGATCGGCGTTATTGTCAACTTCGCGCAGAGCCATCGCTCCCAGGTCGCCGCGATGAAATTGCGCGACCAGGTCTCGCCGACGGCCTCCGTACTTCGCGACGGTGAATGGCGCGAGCTGTCGAGGAAAGAAGTGGTACTGGGAGACGTGATCCGTCTTTCGGCCGGAGACTTGGTTCCCGCCGATGGCCAGATCTTGACCGCGCGTGATCTCCACGCGCAAGAAGCAGCGCTAACAGGCGAATCGCTCCCGGCCGAAAAAATACCGTCTCCCGGCGCCACGGGCAATGTCTTTCTTGGCACCTCCATCGTGAGCGGGATGGCTACCGCTGAGGTGACAGCTACCGGCCCCAATACCGCTTTTGGCGGGATCGCCGCTCGCCTGGCTGATCGTCACCCGGAAACTGAATTCGAGCGAGGTCTCCGGAAATTCAGCTATCTGATCTTACGGACCACAATATTTCTGGTTCTGTTCATCGTTGTCGTACGCATCGGGCTTCATCAGGATGCGTTTCAGTCTCTACTGTTCGCAGTTGCGTTAGCTGTAGGACTCACACCGGAGTTCCTGCCAATGATTACGTCAATCACGCTTGCCAAGGGCGCCCTGCGGATGGCCGAATCCAAGGTCATCGTTCGCCACTTGGCTTCGATCCAAGATTTGGGCGCGATGGATGTGCTGTGCAGTGATAAAACAGGAACCCTCACTTCCGGAAATGTCGTGTTTGAGTCATCGCTGTCGCCGTCCGGGGACCCTTCTGATCGCGCCTTCTCGCTAGCGTATTGGAACAGCAAATTGAGACAGGTATTCGGAGTCCGTTGGATAACGCCATTCTCAAGCACCCGGTCCCCTCCGGCAAGTGGCACAGACTCGACGAGACTCCATTCGACTTTCAAAGACGGCGACTCTCAATCGTTGTCTAATCTGACACTGAGCGGCTCGTTATTACGAAAGGCGCACCCGAAAGTGTTCTTTCGGTTTGCACCTCGTTTGAAGGCAATACCACAGCTGAGTCCGCCCACCTCGTCTACGAAACTTTGAGCCTGCAGGGAAAACGGGTTCTTGCCGTGGCATTCAAGCAAACAGAATCGCGCGCAGCCTATACCTGCGATGATGAGTGTTCGCTCACCTTCGTAGGTTTTCTTGTCTTCTCCGATCCCCTCCTACCGGAGGCCTACGAAGCCCTTGAAGAGCTCAAACGAGAGGGAGTGACGGTGAAGATTCTCACGGGGGATAGTCACCTGGTGGCCCAGGGGCTCTGCTCAAAGATCGGTCTCGATGGTTCTCAGCTCGTCCTCGGAGAAGACATTGAGCAAATGACCGATGGCGCACTTCTCCACACGGCCGAATACAACACGGTTTTCGCGCGAGTCACTCCTGCGCAAAAAACTCGCATCCTGCTCGCCCTTAGGCGTCGAGGACACGTGGTCGGCTTTATGGGCGACGGCATTAACGATGCACCGTCGTTGCACGCCGCCGACGTCGGGATATCTGTTTCTACTGCTGTCGACGTAGCGCGCGACGCGGCCGATATCGTTTTAACACAGCCGGGCTTGCGCGTCCTCCATACAGGCATTCTTGAAGGCCGCCGTGCCTACGGCAACATACTCAAGTACCTGTTCATGGGAACGAGCTCCAATTTCGGCAATATGCTCAGCATGGCGGTGGCGTCCATCGTGCTGCCGTTTTTGCCCATGTTGCCGACGCAGATTCTACTGAACAATTTTCTTTACGACCTGGCACAGATCACTATCCCAACCGATCATGTTGATCCAGTGCTTTTGCACGCGCCTCACCGTTGGGATATTGGTCTGGTGCGATCGTTCATGCTCTGGCTGGGGCCGGTGAGTTCCATGTTCGATTTTCTGACCTTTTACGTCCTGATCCACGTCTTTCGAGCAAATGACTCGCTATTTCATACAGGTTGGTTCGTGGAGTCCTTAGCCACCCAGACTCTTGTACTGCTGGTCATCCGAACGATGGGCAACCCGTTCAAAAGCCGGCCGAGCGGAGCCTTGCTTTTGAGTACCGTGGCGATTGTAATAATTGCTTTCGCATTACCTTACACTCCGCTCGCGCACGATTTCGGATTCACTCCGCTGCCCGCTTTTTATATCTGGTTTGTATTTATTTCGACCGCTGTCTATCTCATTCTCGTGTACGCGGTCAAGGAATGGTTGCTGCGATCGCGACTATCGAACAGTCCGGCGGCGCAGTCACAGACACCCAGGAATCCTCTCGCGCCGTCGCCCACTCAGCCGGGTTTGCGCCCCATAACCTAGGGTGCGCGTGAAATCGCGCAATTCACGATTAGCCTGCGGGGTACTCCCGCAGCAAACTCACTAATTCACTTTCACTTAAGGGAACGGGCCGGTGGCCATCGATCTGCATGTTTAGTGATCGAAGGAGAATTCACCATGAAACTTTCAGAAACAGAATTTATGCGAATCGCGCAGTCTCACAAGACGGCCGAAGACCACGTCAAGCTTGCGGCTCACTATGGCGCTCATGCGGCGGAACACGAAAACGACGCGAAGTTGCACGAGGAATTGGCTGCTCACTTGTCTGGTCATCACGCAGCCGAGGCGGGTGTGGCTGCCGAAGCCCGACACTATGCTGCACACTCCCGCGAAGCAGCCGAGGCGATGCGCAACATGGCCAAAAACCACGAGGCTCTTGCTAAAGAGCATCAGCACGCCTAGAAAACACGCGTGGGTCTTCGGCGCTGGCAAGGAGTAGAAGAATGAACACGGAAGCACAGACGACGACTCACCCGCCTTCGGCGGCAAGCTTGAAGGACGGACTTGCTCAGCATCACGGGGTGCATGAGGATGGTGCGCACGAGCGTGAGCATGAAGACGACCCCCTCGAGTGGATCCGCGTGGGAATCGTAGCTCTGGCGATCGGGTTGGTGTGGTGGGGCGTCGTCCCTCGCTTCCGTGGAATCGATCTCCTTGCCATCGCCGGTATCGCAGTCGGCGGATTTCCAATCTTTAAAAAAGCCATAGGGGACTTGTTCAAGGGCCGAATGACGATGGAACTCTCGATGACTATCGCCTTGATCGCGGCCTCCTCCATTGGCGAACTCTTTACGGCCCTGCTAATCACACTATTCGTTCTGGTTGCCGAAATCATCGAAGGAATGACAGTGGAGCGAGGACGTGGGGCGATTCGGCAGTTGCTCAACCTGTTGCCACAAACGGTGGAGATTCGCGCGAGCGGACAAGTGGGCGCGCACGCCATGTCCGAAGTGCAGGTCGGAGATGTTGTTGTCGTCCGTCCTGGCGGACATGTCCCCGTCGACGGCACCGTCACGAGTGGGCACTCCTTTGTGGACCAGGCGACGATCACCGGCGAATCGATGCCGGTGGAAAAAATAGAGGGCGCGAAAGTTTTCGCCGGCACTTTAAACCAGTCCGGCGTGCTGGAAGTTCGAACTGACAAGATCGGGCAGGACACTGGGTTCGGACGGATCATCGAGTTGGTGGAACGTGCGGAGCGTTCCCGTGCACCGATCGAAAAGATTGCAGACCGGCTGGCTGGTTATCTGGTGTATTTCGCGCTGGCCTGTGCGGCACTCACATTTTGGCTGACACGCGACGCGCGAGCCACAATCTCTGTGATCGTAGTGGCTGGCGCTTGCGGCATCGCCGCGGGAACTCCCCTCGCCATTCTGGGAGCGATCGGCCGTGCCGCCCAGAAAGGCGTGATCATCAAGGGCGGCCGCTACCTGGAGGGCTTGAGCAACGTCGAAATCGTCGTGCTGGATAAAACCGGCACTTTAACGCTGGGGACCCCCACAGTAGTTGAAGTGAAATCGGCGGACGGCACTGATGGGCATGAAGTCATTCGCATCGCCGCGATTGCAGAGCGATTCTCGGAACATCCCCTCGCGAATGCCATCGTGAAGAAAGCGGAGGAGTGGTCGATACCCAGCAGCGAGCCCGAGGAATTCGAGTACTTTCCCGGCAAAGGCATCGTTTGCCGCGTGGACGACGCTCATGCTGTCGTGGGAACACGTGCGTTCCTGGAAGCGGAAGGGATTTCCCTTCCCGCCTACCAGGCGTCCGACCGAATCTCTTCAGAAGTGCTGGTGGCCGCCGACCGAAAATACATCGGATCCATCTACATCGTGGACGTACTACGTGCGGAAGCGGCCGCGGCCATACGCCAACTAAAGGCGCTGAAATGCCGTACCGTGCTGCTAACCGGCGACCGTAAGGAGATTGGCGAGGCCATCGCAAAGCAGTTGGGAGTGGATGAGGTTCAGTCCGAACTGCTGCCGGAGGCGAAGGTTGAATGGGTGCGCGGTCTGCGTCTAAGCGGCAAGTACGTCGTTATGCTGGGTGACGGAATTAACGACGCTCCGGCTCTACTAGAAGCCGACGTCGGGGTGGCGATGGGCTCAGGCACGGACATCGCCCGCGAAAGTGCGGCCGTTGTTCTGTTAGGCAACGACTTGCTCCGTTTCACCGAGGTTTTGAAAATCGCTCGGCGATGCCGCAATATTATCTATGCAAATTTCTTCGGAACCCTGCTTGTGGATGGGTCCGGCGTCTTATTGGCCGGCCTAGGCATGCTCAATCCCGTCCTCGCCGCGCTCATTCATGTCTCTTCCGAGCTGCTCTTCATCGCTAATTCGGCACGTCTGCTTCCCCGTTTGGCGAAAGGCTGAAAAAAACATGCACATCTCAGAAGGCTTCTTACCACTTTCACATTGCATCGGTTGGGGCCTCGCGGCGTTGCCTGCGACCGTGATTAGCGTTCGCCTAGTCACGCGCCAGATGCAAGAGAAGCGAGAAAACCGCGTGCTACTGGCAGCGTCGGCCGCATTTCTATTCACATTAAGTTCGCTGCGGATGCCTTCGCTCACGGGCAGTTCTTCACATCCAACGGGAACCGCGATAGGCACTTACTTGTTCGGTCCTATGGTGATGCCCGCCCTGGCACTGATCACACTCTTGTTTCAGGCTTTGCTGCTGGCGCATGGAGGGATCACAACACTCGGCGCGAATCTGTTTTCGCTAGGGGTAATGGGCCCTGCAACCACTTGGCTCTTTTTGCATTTCACATCACGTTTGCTTAATCGCAACCGGAGTATCTTTGTCGCGACCGTTGTGGGCGACCTGGCGACGTATGTAACTACTGCAGCGCAGCTCGCTTTAGCTTATCCCTCCTCGCAGGGCGGCTTTATGGCTTCCTTTCTCAAGTTCTCGGGAATCTTTCTTATCACCCAAGTCCCGATCTCGATCGTAGAAGGCTTACTAACAGTGGCATTGCTTGGTTCGCTCGCCAGCACAGGTATCGCAGAGCTGCAGAACCCAGCGGCTATCCGCTCGGAGAGTCGCAGCATGTGGTGGCGATCCGTAGCGACCGTCGTCGTAATTGCGGGGCTCGTGATCGCGATGTTTTTCGTGAACCACAATACATCGGCCGTGGGCACTGATGATCGCGCGCAAAGTGCTGTCCAGGCGCTGCGGCCAGGTTACCATCCCCTTGCTACTCCTTTGTGGATGCCTGGCGAGCTTGCCGAATCGCTATTGTTTGCCGCCCAAGGCGCAGTCGGCATCGCGATCCTATGGTGGGCCGTCGCTCGTTTGCGACGGTCACGTAAGTCTGGCCGCAAAGATCGTCATCGCGTGCATCTGCACCCGCATCTGAACGACATAGCCTTCGTAAATCACTGGCGGCACCGCAATCCATGGGAGAAGGTCGTATTCGGTGCTGGATTCTTGGTCGTTCTGCTCCTGATTCCACCGATGCCTGGCTCGATTATTGTGACCCTTATCGTATCCGCTGCAGCGATCGGGGGAGCGCGAATCCCCGCTCTAACATGGCTAACCGTTCTCTCTATTCCGATCTCGTTTGCGATCCTCACTGCGCTCGGGATTCTGGTGCAATTCAACGCAAGCGGAGGGTCGTGGATGACGATCGACTGGAACGGGGTGCCGATGGCAACCGGCCTTCTTCTACGATCAATCGCCGCCATCTCTTGCCTAGCATTTATCGGATGGACAACGCCGCTGATGGAACTGATCCCTTTCTTTGAGCGTGTGGGCGTACCGATTGTCCTGGTTGACCTGGCATTGATGATCTATCATTTCCTCTTTGTTACTGGGGCGACCCTGAAGGAGATGCGCCTCGCCCAGTCGTGGCGCCTGGGCCGCGCCGACTTTCGCAGCCGTCTGCGAGCTCTCTCGATGCTCGCGAGTGGATTGTTCGTCCGCTGCATTGATAGGGTTCGCCGTTTGGAGCACGGGATCGAGGCCCGCGGCTACGAAGGGCACCTTTGGGTGCTGAGCCCGGAGCGCGGAGTTTCCGCCACATTCCTGTCAGTCACCCTGATTACCCAAGCCGCACTTCTGGCGTCCGGTCTACTTTGGTGGAGAGTCATATGAATTTTATCCTGCAGGCGCGGGATGTTTCCTTTGCATATCGGTCCGATTCATGGGCCATTCGGGATCTCGACCTTCAACTTGACGCGCCGAGCCGAATTTGTCTCCTGGGTGCGAACGGTGTGGGCAAATCCACGCTCATGATGCTCCTCAATGGGACACTGCGTCCCCAAGTGGGCGACATCTCGGTGCTGGGAGAAACAATCGATTATTCCAAATCCGGTTTGCATAAACTACACCGGCAAGTAGGCGTGGTTTTGCAGGACCCCGACGATCAATTGTTCGGCGCCACTGTCGAGCAGGACGTTGCGTTCGGTCTTTTGAACAATGGAATGTCTTCCGAATCGGCTCGTAAGGTGGTACACGATACGCTCGATCAACTCGGTATACCCCATCTGACGGACCGACCCATCCACGAGTTGAGCTTGGGCGAAAAAAAACGAGTAGCGTTAGCCGGGGTCCTCGTATTGCAGCCGGCGCTCATTCTTTTGGACGAACCAACTGCCGGCCTGGATTTTGCCGGCATTACCGCAATGATGAATATCCTTAACGAGGTGTTTCAGAGGGGCACGACTTTAATCATCAGCACGCATGATACGGACCTGGCGTACGAGTGGGCCGATGATGCGTGGGTGCTGATCAACGGCCGCGTTGCCGCACAAGGGCCAATGCGAAAGGTACTCCAGGACCGCACCATACTCCAACAAGCGCATCTGAAGCTGCCGCTGGTCCTCGAGCTGGGGATGGTGCTTCAGAACGCCTTACCCGAACTCTCGGATCAACCGCTACCCAAGGACCGCGACGAACTGGTTCGACAGATTTGGAAGGCCTGCGGAGCGACTTCCCGCGAAGTCGGCCTTGCGTGACGCGAACTGCCACTGCTTCGAACGAATCTGGTGGTTTTTTAAAGAGCCAAGAACAAGGGATACTCGGACCACGAGGCAGTCACCCCTTGAAAGCGTCTTGAAGGTTGTTTGAACTGAGCGAGATGCCCCAGTCCAGTCTTTTCGCGCAGTTTGTCGCGAATCACGAGGCGGTGTCGCGCTGCCAACGAACAGCAAACAAAGCGAAATTCAGAGTCGAGCGCTCTTTACGACGCCAAAGCGTGAGGCCCCTTATGTGCAGGAATGGATCGCATGAGACGAAGCACAATTGAATCAGCACTCCTAGGAGCGTTCGCCTGTTGGTTAAGCTTCGCCCCGTCGAGCCTCGCCCAGCCGAAAGAACCCCTAATCTCATCGATTCAAGGGCCCGCCCTTTATAAGGCCTACTGTGCATCGTGCCATGGCACAGATGCAAAAGGTAATGGTCCAATGGCGAAGGCGCTCAAGAATGCTCCCGCCGATCTCACCCGCATCAGCCTGCGCAATGGTGGAACATTTCCCCTCATGCGAGTCTCGCAAATCATTTCTGGTGAAGCCTCGCTGAGCAGCCACGGAAATCACGACATGCCCGTTTGGGGTCCGATCTTCTCTCATGTCGATGCCGATCAGGACCTTGGTCGAGTGCGCATTGATAATCTCGCGCGATATTTGCGCGAATTGCAAAACCGATAGAGCGAGAACATTGCTAAGTGAATTCCATGGCATGTAATCATAAGTTGATTTTTCTCTCGTCGGTGCTGTTGCTATCCGATAACACTGCCCTCCGCGTCGTTCGAGAACGCTCAAACAACCAATCGTAGGTAGATGGGCACGCCCGCGGCCCGCTGGCGTGCGGCCGGGTTACTTACGGCAGTCACCATCTAGTAACTCGCGTCGTTATGACCTTCCCCCAGAATCCGTTCATTCGAGCATACGACAACTTTGTTTGATCTGGTCCCCGATTTGAGCGGGGATGGGGGTGTGGGGCAAGGGGCCGGCGTTTGAGGTCCCTTGCCCCACTCCAGCGCTGAATTGACCCGCGGCGCGGAGCGCAGCGAACTCCGACGGTTCGATGGTCCAGAGAAGAGTGCGGACGCACTCGGTTGTAATGATCGCGCCAAGCTTCGATCTGGCTGCGGGCGTCGAACAGATTGCGGAACCAGCTCATGTTCAGGCATTCCTCGCGCAAGCGGCCGTTGAAGCTCTCCACCCAGCGCGTTCTCGATCGGCTTTCCGCCCCGCTTCCACCTGCTTGATCGCGCCAATCATCTGCCCTTCCGTGTGGTTGCTTTTACTCATCCGCTTCTCCTTCCTTTCGTCCGATTATCGGACCGTCTGTGTGCGGATTATTGGGGGAAGGTCAGTTAGCAATAGCCCTTTAAAGCACGATTTGCAAGAACATTGCACGACCTGCGCGAATTCGCACAGATCGGGCTAATAGCCGCAATACATCGCTCGCTGCACGCTGACAATATAATTTTCCGGAAATCGCGCGATAGGCGCTCAATGCTGATTATAGGCGCTGAACGAGCGGGAACACGGATCGCCGACCGCGTCTTAATAGTGGGTCCACGATTGCCTGAATGTGGATGAGGAGAAAAAATGAAAGCTCTCGTTTATCATGGTCCAGGTAAAAAGGCGGTAGAGGACCGCCCTATGCCCGAATTGAACGCGGCAACCGATGCGGTGGTTAAAATTTCTAAGACGACCATCTGCGGTACCGACCTTCACATTCTAAAAGGCGACGTTCCCAGCTGCACGCCGGGACGAATTCTCGGTCACGAAGGGGTTGGGACAATTGAAAGTATCGGACCTGGCGTGACGCGATTTCGTAAGGGTGATCGAGTTCTCATCTCATGCATTTCGGCCTGTGGGACATGCGAATATTGCCGCCGCGGTATGTTTTCGCATTGCACAACGGGCGGATGGATTCTGGGCAACGAGATCGACGGCACCCAAGCCGAGTACGTGCGTATTCCCCACGCCAATACGAGTCTCTATCCGATTCCGCCCCAGGCAGACGAAGACGCACTGGTAATGCTAAGCGACATCTTGCCTACGGGCTTCGAGTGCGGAGTTCTCAACGGCAAGATTGGACCCGGCAGCACCGTAGCGATCGTTGGCGCTGGACCAATCGGGCTGGCGGCGCTCCTGACGGCGAGACTATACTCCCCGGCTCAGATCATTGCGATTGATTTTGACGAGAATCGTCTATGCGTCTCCCGGCGCTTGGGCGCAACCGCGACGATTAATGCGTCGAGTGTCAACCCCTCGGAGGCAGTGATGAAAATGACAGATGGGCGAGGTGTCGGTACAGCCATTGAAGCAGTTGGCCTGCCGGCTTCGTTCGTTACCTGCCAGGATATCGTCGCGCCTGGTGGAACGATTGCCAATGTTGGCGTGCATGGCGTGAAAGTGGACCTTCATCTGGAACGACTATGGTCTCGAAATATCACGATAACCACCCGTCTCGTAGATACGTCGACGATGCCTCTCCTTCTCAAGACTGTTGAAGCAAAAACGATCGATCCTGAGGTCCTAATTACTCATCGCTTCGCTTTCCTCCGAATCATGGAGGCATATGAAACCTTCGAGGCTGCAGCAATGACGCGCGCGCTGAAGGTGCTAATTGTGAGCTAGTTTCATCATCGGCTTACGACATTTCGAAGTTAACCGGACACTGACAAACCGAGAGGAGAAATTCGATGGAAGTAACAGCCACACACTTGGGGGACTCGAAATTCGAAATCGCCGTGCGGGCACATAGGATTGTATGCGACCAACCGTTAGAATCCGGTGGTGCCGACGCCGGCATGTCGCCCCCGGAGTTTTTACTCGCTTCACTTGCGACCTGCGCGGGATACTATGCGGCACAATATTTGAAGACTCGCGGCTTGGTCGTGCAAAGTTTAAGCATCCGGGTCGTCGCGGAAAAGGCCCAGCATCCCACGCGGTTGGATCCTTTTCGAATCGAATTGATGGCGCCGGGACTCGATCGGCCGCACGAAGCCGGAATACTGCGTTCCGTTAAAGCTTGCCTGATTCACAACACACTGCTAGGGCGTCCGAAGATAGAAGTCTTGCTACGTAGCGCGAGCCCCTCAGAAACAACGCAGTTGGGGATCCCGTAGGTATTTCATCGAAGTCCCACGCGGTCAGTCGTGGCCTTTAGGTCGAAGTGTCGATGGGGAGCTCTGAAAGTGGTCTTCCTGTTCCGCCTTCGTTGGCACAGAACAAGATTGTCGGTAATGTTCAGTCGGCAGTCGCGGATGCATTTCCGGCGTTAGGGGTATCCAGATTGTGTTTTTTGAGCTTGTATCGCAGCGCGTCACGTCCGATCCGAAGTATACGTGCTGCCTTGGACTGGTTGCCGGCCGCCTGTTCCATCGTGCGGATGAGAAGTGTGCGTTCGTAATCTTCGAACGTACCTTCCGCTGACGAAGATGCGTCCCTGGTCGCCGGCACCTGATCTCCCGTGGTCCGCAAATACGCTGGCAGATCAGCTATGTCAATCATTTCGCCCAACACCATCATCGCCGCATGTCCGATCACATTCTCAAGCTCTCGCACGTTGCCGGGCCATGAATGTTGTGAAAGGCGGATCTGCGCGCGATGAGTTAATCCACGAATCACTTTGTCGTATTGTTGGGCGAAACGAGTTAAGAAATGGCGTTCCAACAAGGGAAGGTCTTCTTTCCGATCCGCGAGACGGGGGCTTTCGATCTCGACCATGGAGAGACGATAATAAAGATCTTCTCGAAACCGTTTTTCCGCGACAGCTTTACGCAAGTTGTGATTAGTCGCCGCGATAACTCGAACATCGACCTTACGCGCCGTCAATGCGCCAACGCGTTGAACTTCCTGATTCTGTAAAACCCGCAAAAGCTTGGCCTGCGTACTGAGCGGCATGTCCCCGATCTCGTCAAGAAACAGCGTGCCGCCGCTCGCATGCTCGAACAAACCTGGTTTGTCGTGCGTCGCCCCCGTGAAGGAGCCTTTCACATGTCCAAAAAGCTCGCTTTCAAACAGCGTTTCCACTACCGCCGAGCAATTGAGAACGACGTACTGACCGCGGCTCGCGGGGCTAAGCCTGTGAATAGCTCGGGCGATCAAATCCTTGCCAGTGCCCGTTTCACCCGTCACGAGTAGGGCTCGGTAGTGCGGAGCGACCCGTCGAATCTGTGAAAACAACTCCCACATTTGCGGGCTGCGTCCGATAATTCCTTCGAATTGAGAATTGACTCGCAATTCGTCTTCGAGCTGCATCGAGCGCTCACGCTTTCGAACCGACTCTAGCAATGCCCCGATTCGCTCGCGGAGCGCGCCAATGGAAACAGGCTTGTTAAGGTAGTCGCTTGCTCCTTTCTTGACGGCCTCCACGGCAGTCTCCGTCGAATAGTGCGCCGTCATGAGGATCACGTCCGTGCCAGGATCGATCTTCGATGATCCGCTCGAGCACTTCCATGCCAGATATATTCGGCATCATCAAATCCGTAAGGACGATTTGAGGATGGCGAGTATGAAATAGCTCCAACCCCTGTTCCGGATCGGATGCCGTGAGTATCTCTAAATCTGGTTGGGCGAGAGCGCTCGAAAGCAGTTCCAGGCTCCCCTGATTGTCGTCGATGATCAAAAGTGAGATCGGGGACCTAGCCTCAGACATTGTCGGCCTTCTGCAGCAATAGATCGACTTCGCTTCGGAATGCGTTTAAAGAGATTGGCTTAGCTATGTAGCGTGTGAAACCAGCGGCCAAGGCTTTCTCCCGGTCGCCGTGCATCGCACTAGCTGTCAGCGCGATGATCGGGGTGTTCGCGAAATGTGGGTCATGCTTAAGCTCTTGGAGAACGCCAAAACCATCCAGTGCAGGCATGTGTAGGTCTAAAACGATCAGATCAGGACTGTGTTCACGTGCTTGGCTTAGCGCCTCGGGACCGTTGGCCGCCTCAATCACCGTGTGACCCGCCTGCTCTAAGACTGCGCGCACGAACTCGCGACCGGTGGGCTTGTCATCGGCAATTAGTATTTTGGCCATAGTTATTCCTCCCGGTCGCAAAACATAATGTGCAGACCGGCAACTGATGGGTCTGCTTCGGCACGTGTGAGACCATAAGCTGCCATCCGCTAAGTTGCTCCACCCCATATGTTTACGGGAAGCCTACTAATCGCATCGAAACTGCGGCTGCGCCAAATCGCGCAAGATGAGCACAATGGCCCTATTTCCCCACAATGATCGCATCAGCAAGCGGAAGCGTAAATGTAAAACAGCTTCCTCGGCCGGGCTCACTCCTTAG
Source organism: Terriglobia bacterium (assembly GCA_963699945.1). Lineage (GTDB taxonomy): Bacteria > Acidobacteriota > Terriglobia > Bryobacterales > Bryobacteraceae > Palsa-187. Next base: position 39,701 of record CAVOVW010000004.1, on the reverse strand, counting down.
CCAAATACTTCCTCCATGCTGCTCCACGAGCTGTCTCGTAATCGCAAGGCCGAGACCGGTCCCGTCCGCCCCGCCTTTCGTTGCAGAACGAACTTGGTAAAACTTATCGAAAATCGCCTGGTGTTGGTCTTCGGCAATACCAATTCCTGTGTCCAAAACGGAAATTTCGGCGAGCGAAGAATGGGAAAGCACGTCGACGCGGATTTCACCGCCTTGTGGAGTAAACTTAACAGCATTACTCAATAGATTGTGGAGAATTTGTTTTAGGCGGACCGGATCCGCAACCACAGTTATCGACGGTTTGGCAGCTTCGACCACGACCTGTATCGATTTTGATGCCGCGCGTGGACGGACCGAAGACACAGCTTCTTCGATCACTCCGGTAAGTTCCAAGTTTTCCCGAGCCAACTCAAGTCGTTCTTCCTCGATCTTGCTTAAATCTAAAAGGTCGTTTATCAGTTGCAGAAGATGTTTGGAATCATTGCATACATGCATGATGAAGCGCGCTTGCTGTTCATTAAGCGGCCCCAAACTTTCTTCGGCTAACAGCTCCGAGAATCCGATGATTGTGTGAAGAGGCGAGCGCAGCTCATGGCTCATGTTCGCCAGGAATTCGCTCTTCAGCCGATTAGCCTGTTCCGATTCTTTGCTGCGGAGTTCGAGTTCGCGGATATATTTTTGTTGGACCTCCTGAAGCTCGGCTTCCATCTGCTGGCGATCGGTGATATCCCTGATGATAGCGGTGACATTTGTGCCAGAATCGGATTTCGTGGGGCTCAGGCTGATTTCCACCGGGAAGTGTAACCCATCCTTGCGTCGCGCCTCAAGCTTAAGCCCTGCACCCATGGGGCGCGTGACCGGCTGGTCAAAGTATTTCCGCCGATGGCCTCCGTGCGACGCCCGGAGAGACTCCGGCACCAGCGCGTCTACCGTTTGACCGACTAATTCTCCACGTGTATAACCGAACAGCTGCTCTGCCATTCGATTAACCAATACGATGCAACCGGTTTGATCGATTTCAAGGATCGCGTCAGGAGCGCTTTCCATAAGCTCCATGAAGCGGCGCTCAATCTGAGGCATAATGACCTCCTTCGCAGGCTGCAAGCTCCAACGTCATCGGACGTGTCGATAAACTTCCCCGATACCATGCCTTCGCCCGCCACCTGAGATTCGGCCGCACTAGCAGGACCCTCGACCGGAAGGACTTTTTTGCTTTAGTGTATCAAGTAAAAAATCAGTCGTCGTTGCAGCGTAACTACGACGGGCGCTCGTGACGCCCTAGCTCTATCTCACCGATCCGCGAGGTGAAGTCGCGTCACCAAACTCTCGATGTCTGGATGTCGCGAGGCTTCTGAGCCATTCTGCGCAGAAGTGGTGCGACCTGAGTTCTTTCACGCTCACTGATCACAACTACAAAGACGTCGTGGCGAGATCGGCATTGCGTTGAACTTGTTTGGCTGCCGTTTCATGGCTCCGCTTCACGTTTTTTTCTAATTGAATCTATGCCATTGCGATGAGAGGCACTGGAATTGCAGCACCTTAATGCGAAGGCCCGGCCATCAATGGAAATCTTCCATCGCGAGCGAGAGGAATACAGGTATGACGAACACACAATCAAGCAAGACTGAATTGTTGCGACCCAGCGCGGTTCGCGAGATTCTTCGCGCCCCAGGGCCTTGCATCACGATATTATTACCGTCGTATCGGCCGGGCCAGCCGACAGGTTCGAGTGCTGCCTTACTGAAATCGTATATTCGCGACGCAAGCCACGAACTGAGCGAGCGCGGATTCGGTAATTCTGCAAAGACAGCCCTGCTCGAACCACTAGAAGCCTGCGCTAAGGCTTCCGCTCTTGCTGGAGGGACCCAGTGGGGACATGCGATTTTTCGGTCTCCAAACGTTTTCGAACGATTTGCATTGACGCAGACCGTCCAAGAGTCCCTCGCCGTTGGTAGTTCTTTCGAAATAAGAAAACTTGCGAAGGAACTTGCTCGACCGCATTCGTTTTACATCCTTGCTCTTTCAAAGGCTGGAGTGAGCCTCATGCGCTGCGCGGGTCTACACGCAGAAGTGGTCAAACTCCCTCCGGGCATTCCGGACACGCTGGCCGAAGCCCTGGCGTTGGAACCCCCTGATCACGATTTGGAGAATCGGTCGGCGGCTGGCGTCTTTGCAGGCGCAATGCGCGGAGTCCGTTTTGGCACAGGATCAGAGCGGGAGGCGCAGCACGCTCATCTCGCCGATTATTACGGACTTGTAGATCGCGGCTTACGAACTGCCTTTCGGGAAGGCAACGACCAAATCATCCTCACCGGCGTAGCAGAAGATACAGCGATATACGAGGATGTGAGTTGTTACGCAGGTCTTACTAAGCGCACTATTCCGGGCAGCCACGATTTTTCACGAGACCAAGCCGACATTCTCAAACAAGCCTATTCGATTCTTGAGTGTGAAAACGATAAGCGTGAGCAAGCGGCCATGGAGGAAGCGTTGAAGCGCGCCGCTCCGGGTCATTTCCTAACCGATCCAGAAATGATCTTACGCGCAGCTTTTGAGGGACGTGTTCATCAGCTTTATATTAACGGCGAAGCGGAACGGATCGGAATCTATCAGCGCGACACTTATCAGAGTTGGGGCACTGAGGATCTGTTGAACCTCGCGGCTGTACAGACCGTCATCCATCGTGGACAGTACTGTGAGATTCCCAACGAAGTTTTCCCCAACGGCGGCGCCGCCATCGGAATCTTGCGTTTCTGATGGAGCCACACGAGATAAGTAAACCGATGCTGCAGCTCAAGAAGATTTTGGTTCCCGTCGATTTTTCGGAAAGCAGCTTGACAGCTGTCAGCCAAGCCGGAATTGTTGCGCGACATTTTCATTCTGAGATTGTCCTGCTTCATGCGGACAACTTTTCCATGTTCGCCCCCGGGAGCGGACCATCGGGTATCGGTATTACTTCTTGGGAAGCAGTACAACCTGAGGAATTCGAGGGACAACGCATGATGCTCGATAAGTTTGGCGCGACCGAACTCAGCGGGCTTCTCACTCGACGGATCCTTTGCTCAGGCGATCCCGCCCAATCAATCGTAGACTATGCCGGCACAGAAAGACCTGATCTTATTGTTATGCCTACCCATAGCGGCGCATTTAGGCGTTTTTTTCTCGGCTCGGTGACATCCAATGTTTTGGGGCGCGCCGTGTGCCCTGTGTGGACAGGCACTCATTTCACGGAAACTGGTGCCAAATCCGAAGCTGACATCCGACAGGTGACATGTGCTGTGGACTTTGGAGCAGAAACCTCAAAGGTTGTAAGGTGGGCAGCCGATTTCGCCGCAGAAACCGGCGCTAAATTGACGGTCTTTCACGCAGTTCGCGATGCGGACCCGACTCTGCCGGAGGGCGGCATGTACCACGTACCGGAAGAGGCGCAGATCGGTGCGGAAGCGTGTCTTCAGGCACTGTTGGCCAACGCTGATGTGCGGGCTGAGGTCCGGGTTATTTGCGACGGCGACATTCCGGGAGCAGTGTCCGCGTTAGCTCGAGCAAACAACACTGATCTGCTCGTAATTGGCCGGAGTCGCTTTGACGGGATAGCCACGCGTGATGGCAACACTTACGCGATTATATGCAGCTCTCCGTGTCCCGTCGTGAGTATCTGATTGGAGGAATCTTTGCTTAATTATTAAAAAAGACTATTCCCGTAGGTTTCTCGCCGCGAGCTTTGGGGAGGAATGCATGTTGCTGTACGTACTCGACTCTTCAAGCTTACGGCTAGCCTGCAGACCTTTCAGGAACTTCCAGCGAAATAGATTCATTCCTCACGGACGACCTTACGCCGTTCGCGGCTAGGCGCGTATCGACCATATGGTGATCCTCCGAAGAAATCCTCACAATGGTGCAATCGAGTTACGGTCTTGGGTATTTCCGTCCGGACTTACTGGTGTTTCGTTCCGGAAACGCGCCCTGGTCATTCGACTGACAGCGATAATCTCACTCACGTCTGTACCGGTTGCCTTGCGTTCTGCGAAGGTGTCGCTCCTGTCGCTATGATCCACGCAAACAAATATCCTGAAAGTTCGTAGAAGCTTCGGATTCGCAGTCGGTAGTCCGCAAAATTGGACCAGCGCAAGTCCGAGAGGCGGGCCGCCATCCACGAGCTGGCAGAGTTGAGAGGAACATCCGACAGTCCCAGCGGATGCCGGACGACCATCGGATGTCAGTAGGGCGATGACCGGAAATAGCATGGCTCGCGCGCGTCGCATGAATCAGCTCCCGCTCAGAACGCACTCAATGTGCCGACCGAGCATTAGGACTAGCTATGGAGATCGTAGAGTCACATCACAATTATTTGGTGCCGTCGTCGCCCGGTAATTCGAGCTTGGCTCCGAGCCGCGCTAGTTTTTCCTTTGTCTTCCCGTAATCCACGAAGTTGCTGATCATCGCGGCCAGTTCGGCCGAGTAATCCGCGTTGGTTTCCAGGTATTCTCTGTACTCTGCGGCCGTGTGTTTCGGTGTCCCGTTGATGTGATCGATCACCGCGTAGGTGTAGGCGCCAAGTTCATCAAGAAGTGGATTGATCCGATCAATGGCCGTCCTCTGCCATGGCGATGCCATGTTTTTAGCGTTATTAAGTTTCTGGACTTGTCGACCGAGCGCATTCACGCGGTCTTTGATCTGATTTATCATGGTGACGTGAGTCTCCAGACTCACGTTAGTCCACGTATAAGTCTCCATCTCCGCAGCGTCCTCTTTCACCTGGAATGCCAAGGTTTTTGTTTCCGAGAGCAACTTGGAAACCGCTTCGGTGTCAGCCGGTTCCATCGCTTTTGCCATATTTGAAACGGAGGCAAGTCCGAACAGCAGTACGGCTCCCATCCATGTCGCTAATTTATCCATGTCTAATGTTCCTTTCTGTGATTAGGTATTTCACAGCTGATTGGAATCGCCCGCAGGGTGCCTAAATACTCAGCACCGGGCAGGGCGATTGACGAATAATTCCGTATACATTTGTTCGTAGACGTCCGAGCGAACCTTGTAGTATCCCGCGACCTACGACGATCAAATCCGCACTGTGCCGCAGCGCCTCACATCGCACTAACTCGTCGACACTGCCGGACGCAACGCAAAGTGGTGCAGCGATGTCCGCCGAATCCAAGAGGCCCTGAATTCGTTCTCGCGCTTCCTCTCGCAAAGTCTTAGCAAGAGCTTCTTCCCAGGGTTCAGATCTGCCCGTGACATGTACGACCCGAAGCGACGCTCCGGTCCGTTCAGAAAACTTCGCTGCCCATTTGATTAGAGACAAACTTTGTTCACCCCCATCGACCGCACACATTACGTTGCGACAGTTCACGTGTTGACTCGTGAGCGGCTCTTCCGAATGAGCGGTGGTCCACACGGGACAGTGCGCATCATGCAGAACCTTGGCGGTGACCGACCCAAGCAGCAACCTGCGGAATGGACCATACCCGTGAGTCGGCATCATAATAAGATCCGTCTTTTCGTCATGAGCGAGTCGTGTAATGATCTCCGCCGGCGTACCGACTTCTGCGATTCTTCGCACAGACACGTCTTTGAACTCCTCGATCAAGACCCCGTCCAGCATCATTTGAAGATCGCTCTTCATTTGGTCATAATCCAGCATTGTTGCCATGCCCGGTTCAACGGCTGCACAGTACGGCAGAAACGGAGCCACGCTGATGAGCGTGACTTCGGCTCCAAAGCGGCGAGCCATCGCGCTTACAAACGGTGCTGTGCTGCGGGAACGCTCCGAAAGATCTACCGGGAAAACAATATGTTTGATTTTCAGCATCGCCATCTCCTTGCCCTGTGAAAAGCATGAGTCCGGCCAAACTGTCGACTATCCTCAACTTGTTGTGGCGGCGAGAATTGTCCCAGACCAGCGCATTCTTGTATTGCTTGATGTGAGTCAACGCACGCAGCAGTGCTTCGTTTGACCCAGAAGGGAGTTTCTACAGATTGGAGTCGACTGCGCGAACCTGGATCCCGAAGAGTACACTCTGGAATGCCCGTGGGGATAGCGCGGCGAGGCGCAGACAGTAGTTTCCCAGCCAAGAACAGGGGACTTCACTACATGCTTGCGATTACTACGGGGCTAGTTCGTTTTTAGGGCCGCTAACCAAGCTAAATAGATAAAGCAGAATACCGGCAATCACGAGGGGGCATCCGACCAACAGGAAGGCCACAAAAGCCAGAGGATGCACAACCAGAAACGAACCAAGCTGAATGATGAGGCCGGCGCCGATCAAGATGCTGGCCCAACGTATACGGTTCTCTATGCCTGTCATTCGTTAATGCCCGTCGTTGGCGGCTGGCATCTCCTTCCAAAAAGTTGCGTCCTTGAGGCTCGTCACATCGTGGATAATATCGTGGCATTTACTCGAGGTGCACGAGAGCTGATTCGTCTTGATCTTCTCCATCTGGCCGGGAGCGCGGCTATGCGCACGCTGCTCCTCAAACTTGCGGCCGCCTAAATGGCAGTGCAGACACTCGCGGTTGTTGTAAGGCGAATACAGCTTGATGTCCTCGGGCTTGGGCACGGTCCCGAAGTATTGGACGCGTAGGTGCCGCAGGCCCTCGATCTTCGCGTTGATCGTGCCGAACATCGAATAGTCTGTGTGGCACGTGTAGCAGGCGCGCTGACGCGGGACGCGGTTATTTTGGAAATGGGCGGCCGGGATGTAGCTGGGATCGTCCACGTACAGCGACTTTCCATAGTCCGCCATCACGTGGCAGGAAAGGCAAAACCTGGTGGATTGCGCCTGATTCATCTGTTCGGTGAACCCGGCCCAAACGGCCACCACTGGCAACACGAGCAACGCGACGAAGGCCAGGATCTTGCCTTCGCGCGAGCGAGTGAGATCGGCGCGCCAGCCAACAAACAGCGCAAGTGCTGCCGCAATCGTGGCGGACACAATTATTACGGCGGTAGACATGGAAATATTCGCCTTGCGTTTATGGCGCGCGGCGCGGTTACTTGCCCAGGCTCCGGTAATATTCGACAATCGCCTTGATCTGATCTTTCGAGAGATCCTTGGCGAAGCCGTCCATATCCTGGCCCTTGCCGTCAGCGACGATTTTTTCCATCTCCGCGGCGGAAGCTTTGGCCGTTGCCGTCTTGGCATCCACCACCTTCAGCTTTTTGCCGCGAGCTGTCTTGGCCATGCCGTCGGGACCGTGACAGACAGCGCACTTATCCAGATAGATGTCTTTCGCGTCCTTCTGTGCCCACGCGCTGAAGCACGCCAGCATAAACAATGCAGCTCCCAAGGCGGCTTTCTTCAAAAACGTTTTCAGGATCATATTTATGTGGTCTCGCTTTCGCCAAAATCTCAAAATGCACGGGTCCATGCTATGGTCAGCATGTTTGCGCTGAAGTTGTTGCCGGTAACAATTTGCTCCAGCAGATACGTCCGCTGCAGTTTGATGGTCATTCTGCCCCATCGCGGAAAATCGTAAAAAAGAGATCCAGACGCATAGGGGAAGCTCTGGGGTCCGTAATTTGGAAGCTCGCCGGTGATTTGCGCGAGTCCGGTGGTCCGGACGAAATTGCCGCTGAAGTTGAAACCGAATCGCTTGATGTTTTCAAGCCGAAGCCCCCCTGTCCACACTCGGTCGACCTCCTGATCGACGATTGTGTCGGTCAGAGGTGCCGTTCCGCGCAGGAAACTGACGAAATCCGTCATATACATGCTGTCATAGCTGAAGCCGGCGTAGAGGGACGCTTTGGGATGAATGTCGTAGTTGATGGTGCCGGAGTTAGCGCGGACGTTGCTGTGGTAGTCGGTAGTAAGCAAAGTTCGATTCCGAACGATCAGCGAATCTTCGATGTAAACTTTATCGAACGGCCGGTAGCGCACGGTTAGGCGGCCTCCTACGTCCGTATGCGGCGTTAGCGCCGTATACGAGATATTGTTGGTAGTTTGATCGATGTCGCCACGCACGCTCAGTTTTTTCGACGGCTGGTAATAGGAGCTGAGAATGGGCCAAATGGTTTTGGTTCGCTTGGTGGAGATTGGATCGGCGACGCCGTTATCTAGTGCGAGCACGTCGCTCTTCATAAGTCGAACGCCGACGCGCACGGAGAACGAAGAGAACGGCGTGAAAGCGGCATCAAAGTCCAGCGTACTTGTACCAATGCGCCATTGATCGAGGGCCGTTCCATTGGAGACGACGCCGGCGTTATAGCTGCTGAAAACGCCACTGCTGTTCAAACTTGTGCGCGCATAGCGATAGTCTGTCATGACATCGAACCAATCGTTTACCCGATAGCTGAAACCTTGGGTGACAATGTTATCGGGTTCGGAGTCTATTGCTCTGTCGGATTCGCTAAATCCATAGGGTGCGTCGGCCGTTCCCGCGGTATTCGTCCTCGCGATGCCATTCGCCGACAAATTGAGCGACGCGGGACCCGTGTAGCGATAGAACAAATAGCTCCCATGCGCTTCGAGGGCTTTCGTGATTTTATCCGTGTATGAGAATTCGCTCACCGGCGTCGTCAACTTGCGGTAATCGGTCCAGGAAGCGTTATTCAGAGGCTCGTTCGCAGTCGTGGGATCGTTCACGTTAATGCTCACCTCTCCCGCCACGACGTTGGCGCCCGTGATGTTTTCCGTGAATGTCTGGTAGCCCACTATGTAGTGGAGCGTCCATCCGCCGTGTGTATAGTCGAACCCGCCGGCGATTCGGTTAGAATCGTCGTTGATTGGTGCAATCAGATAGTAGGGATCCGCGCGTGCAAAGCTACCCCAGGTGGACGATGATCCGAAATAAGCCAGGCTTTCGGTCGTGAAGGTCGTACCGCTGCGGGAGTTTCGAGAATACTCCAAGGCGAACCGGAGATTTTCCGTCGCATGTATCGTCAGATCGATGGTTCCATTCTTGGTGACCGTGGCCCAATCATGATTATTGGTTAACCCGCTTAAGCCGCTGGGAAGAAGCGCCGAATCGTTCTGGTTGAAATAATAGCGGCTTTGCCGGAAATTGACGCGAAGGTCGTAGACATGCGCTTTGCGAACAGTAAATTGCGTGGTCGTAAACGGATCGCCTCCGATTCCGGTGGCGGTAATCGAGTAATCGTCCGCGAAGCGATTGCTGCCATCGGCGGCCTTGCCGAACAGACTAAAGTCCAGCAGCCGAGGACCGCTCTTCATGTCGAACATCTGGTCGAAGGACGGCTGATATCCCTTCACCTCAGTGAAGCGATAGCCAAATGTGGCGGACCCGGAGTTTTCGAATCCGCCCCAGTTAAATGGCCTCGCGGCATCCTGCGCGAATACGGCAACCGGAAGAGCAAGCACGAAAAGAGTGAGTTTTCTCATGGAGGCTCTTAGTGCAGGAAATTCGGGTCGAAGTTCGAACCGTGAATGACGGAATGGCAGCGCGTACAATCGCCGCTTGTCTGGAAGCTCAGGCGGCTGTGCGGCACATTGACGCCGATCGGGCTCACATGGCACGAGAGACAAAGGAATCTTTCTTCGCGCTGTTTAAGCAGCATCCGCGTAACGCTGCCGTGAGGCGTATGGCAGGCGACGCAGCCCTCCACCCGCGAGGCCGCATGTTCGTACACAAAAGGACCACGCTTTTCACTGTGGCATCCGGTACAGGTTTCTGAACCGCTCTGCCGCAACTCTGCGCGATTCATGGTCCCATGCGTATTGTGGCAATCGGTGCAGCGAATCAACCCCTCCGGGACCCTGTGATGGATGGGGAGCGCGAATTCGGCGCGCTCTTTTCCGTGACAGCCGAAGCACAAATCTGGCTGCTGCTTCTTCAAAAGGCTGTTGTGTTGCCAGCGCGTGTCCTCGCTCAACTGCGGGACGTTGAAGAAATCCTCCTGCGGGATGCGGAGCTTGACGGCGGCGGTGTTTTCCACCACTAAGTGTGTCGCGTGGCACTCGTTACAACCGACACCATGCTGCAGGTGCGAAGAACGGCCGAATTCCTTTTGGTCGCGGCTGGTCGAATGGCAGTGCAAACAGCGTTCCGAATTTGTTTTTGGATTATCGTGGAATGCAAATACAAGCTTCGCGGCAGCAGCCGTTTTTGCATCGTCGCCGTGCGCGGCTTCTTCCGCATCGGCGTGCGCCTTGCCACCGCCGTGGCACATTTCGCATCCCGTCACCGACTCGCCGGCTTTCCACGTGAGCCCCGCGTGTTTTGTTTTTGAATATTGTATGTATTCCGCCCGATGGCAGGAGCGGCAACGCTCAGCGCCGGCATATACGTCTCCGGCTGCCGGAGCAATGGGGATTGCACTGACCGAGGGGGGCTGTATGGCCGCTGGGCGAGTTTGCGCGGTGAGGCAGGCAGCGAGTATCGCGACAGCAGCGACCACTTCACATATCCGTCTCATAGGGATAGGTCCTTGCACCGGGAGCACCTTCTCCGCATGTCCGCAAACCATTGAATTACTTCAATAGAGCGTGACTGAATTGCGCCATTTCGCGCAGTCCGCACTCAGAACTGCGCCGGATCGCGGTGGTTTCCGCAGCGACGCGGGCTTAGATCCTCAGTTCTTTGGGGCGTAACCCTTGAAGGTGCGGTGTTCTCGATAATATTCCCCGGCCTCGGTAAACTTTCCGGAAGTCCAATCACCGATGTGGCAGTAAAGGCACTTCTTGCCAGTCTTCTTCGTGAAATCCGGATTCGCTTGCGCTCGTTGAGGCACTAGCATAGTCAATCCCGCCCAGCAGAGGAATAATGCGACAACCGGAACGACCTGTTTTGTCGGTGAATGCAACATGTCGCTGTTCAAAACGCATTGCCCACAAAGGGCAGCATGCGCCCCCAATACAAGACCATCAGCCAAGAAAAGATCGACAGCCCCGAAATGATACGTGCCGACATGGGAGCATCTTCACCTGGCCCTAGCGTTTCTATCTTTTTGAGCAGGCCAGTCGCATAGAAGACAAGAACGTTTAAGCCGGCAATCAATAAGAAAAGCAACTTAAACATAAATGCGACGTTCTTTATGTACTGCCCGGGGGCGCCGATGAAAAAAAGAGCACCCGTGACGAGATTAATTACGAAGCCAAACACACCCCAAGGCACAAATTTGTGAACCGGACCCATCGGCATGTTCTTCGCAACGCCCAATATGCGGAGATCGAGAACGCCTACGCAGCCCAGCAGTAGTGATAGTCCGATAAAATGCAGCGTCTCGCATGTAGCCCATCCCCATTTCCAGCCCCCCGCCATCAGATGCGATAGGTGAGTGGTCGCTAGCCATTTTGAAAAGATTAAGATTTCGTTCCACATACTTGACTCTCGTTGCCCCCTAACTATTTCTCGTTCAGTCCACTTACAGGACCCAGATAGGCCATCAACCGACCAGCCGTGATTGATAGCGTCCAGAAGAGGAGTGACAAAGCTGCTAACACTTTCGCGTTTGCCGGCGTCGTTTCCGATTGCTCAGCAACCGGGGCCTCCAACACCGCGGCCGCCGTCCCCCGCGCGTCTAATGGTGCCGAAGTAGACTCAATCGAGACGGGGTGGAACTGCGGGTTTGGCCATATTTTCACGAGATTTTGAAGCTTCACGAGAACGATCATGGCCGATATGATGAACAGCATCTTTACGCCGAATACCCAACTGGTCAACTTGGTAGTCGCGTCCGCCGCGAGAAGAATCAGACCGGTCACAAGGTTTAGCCAGAAGCCAAACCACATGATTCGAAATAACTTTTCCATAGAAGGAACGGGGATCTGTTTTGCTACGTTCAAAAGTCGCAAGTCGATCGCCCAATTGAAACCGACTAACACGCCCATACCCGTTGTGTGGAGCGTGAGCACGAGGGGATATGCCCAGATCGATCCCGAGTCGCGAATCCAACTGCAAAATGCAGTCTGCTCCAGCCAGCTTAGAAATTCCAACACTTGTCGCTATCTCCTTTCGCGTATTCCGACACGTTGAAAGTCTTTTTCCGGAGCGCCCCCCAATACCCACCGAACGATCGTGTCGACTTCTTGTGGAGTAAGGGAACCACCAGTGCCCACCGGCCCCGGGTGTACGTTAATGCGAGGAGGCATGTCTCCTTTCGTCGTGGCAGCTGCGATAGCTGTCGCCCACGGCAGCGCTTCCTGATAGGTCGTGAGCGACATGGGGCCAAGCCCTCCCAACCGATGACATGCCGTACAGTTCCGTTCAAGGATGGGTCTAACGTCGCGCTCGTATGTGACGGCATAGTGGCCCATAGGGCCGCCACGCCCCAAGAGCGAAATCGAAACCGCCATTATCGCGATCCGTGCAAGATGTCTCGACATTGCATCCTCCGTAGACTTCTCGGCACGCGGGAGCCCAACTTGCTGCGACGTTCGCTTCCACCCACCTCCATGCATTTTCTGTCTCTTTTTCAAAGGAAACTCTGAGCGTTCTTAACGGTAACGATGAAGACTGGAGCTTGATCATCTCCAAGCGAACTGCGTCTTTTCGCTATGAATGCGCGTTATGACACAACAAACGTTCTTCCCTTCACGAACAACGCGACACACTAATGGCGGTAGCGCCGACTGGGCTTAGCGATGTAAATAGATACTATCGGTTGCAGTTCTTTGACTTTCACGCCGACGAGAGTTGGATGCCGGTCTTTTCTTCTCGTGTCTAGGGAGAAGAGAAAGATCGCCGAAAGAACATACCGACCGACAATGTTTACGACAGGAAGGATTTCTTAGCTAGCTGGGACATTGATGGAGATCCAGCGCGATATGAGAGCGGATAATGAGTTTATAGGGGCGATTTCTGAAGCTCGCCTCCAATCTCGTTCCCAATCCCTCCGAACGCAGCGTTGATCTCTCGCGCCCGCTGTAGGGCCGCCTCTACATGAGGCAGGATATTTTCAGCTCCAACATGACGCATGAAATCAGCTTGTCGCAACAGTTGCGCCGGCTGGTCGCGCGCACCGCAAAGTAGCAGTGTCCGGCCGGACTTCCGCAACCGGTTGGCAAAAACTTCGAGGGCGTGTAAACCCGTGGCATCTATTGCGGTCATATTCCGGAGCCGCACGATCACGACCGCTGGAAATGCCCCTAAGTCACCAGTTGCCTCGGCGAGCTTCTCGGTGGACCCGAATAGGAAGGGACCGTGAATCCTCAGGATGGCGACGTACCACGGCAGCTGCTTGTCTTGCAGGATATGCGCACGTCCATCGTGAATATACCTGTCGGTTACCACCGCAACGGTGGTAGTTTGCGAAATCCTATGAATGTATAGCAGTGCGGCGAGGATCATCCCCGCCTCGACGGCAATTGTTAAGTCAGCCAGAACCGTGAGAGAAAAAGTGGCAGCCCACACGAGGATATCGGCCTTCGAAAGCCGCAATATGGTGCCGATCTCCTTCCACTCACCCATGTTATAGGCGACGACGAAGAGAACAGCGGCGAGCGTCGCCAGAGGCACGAACCGAGCGAGCGGGGCTGCAGCAACAAGGATAATCAGCAACGTCAGTGCGTGTATCACGCCGGCAATTGGCGTTCGCGCACCGGCGCGAATGTTGGTCGCCGTTCTCGCGATGGCTCCAGTTGCTGGAATCCCCCCGAACAACGGTGATGCCATGTTGGCGATGCCTTGGGCTACCAGCTCAACGTTAGAGTTGTGGCGCGTGCCGCTCATGCCGTCTGCGACAACGGCGGAAAGAAGGCTTTCGACGGCGGCCAAGAGCGCCACGGTGATAGCCGAAGGCAAAAGAGGTCCGACTTGGTCCAGCCGAAACGCCGGTATCGAAAGATGCGGCAAGCCGGTTGGTATTCCACCAAATTTAGTTCCGATAGTTTCGATTCGTAAACCGGTCAGTGCAACGAGGGCTGTACACGCGAGCATCGCAATGATTGATCCTGGAACGCGTTTCGTCAGACGTGGAAGCGTCAGGACGATTGCTAGCGTCAAAAGAGAGATCCCCGTCGCCGCCCTAGAAATTGAATTGAGATGCCGTATCAAAATTGAAAGACGTGGAAGAAAGGCGCTGGGCACTTCCCCGGTCGTGAGTCCTAGGAAGTCTTTAACCTGGGTGGATGCGATGAGCAAGGCAATCCCGTTTGTAAAGCCAATGGTTACGGGTCGGGGCACGAATTTTACAGCCGATCCAAGCCCGGTGAGGCCCATAGCGACAAGCATCGCGCCTGCCATCAGCGTAACCAAAGCCAAGCCTTGTACCCCGTACTTGGAGACGATGCCGGCGACGATAACAACAAAGGCGCCAGTTGGTCCGCCGATCTGCGTCCTTGACCCGCCGAGCCCAGAGATCAAGGCGCCAGCGATGATCGCTGTGTATAGGCCTGCTTGAGGTGTTGCACCCGAGGCGATCGCGAATGCCATGGCCAAGGGTAGAGCGACCAGGCCCACGGTGACACCCGCAAGCGCGTCCGCGGCCAGAGCTTCTTTCGAGTAGAACTTCAGGCAGCGTACGGATTCCGGCAACCACTGTTTCGGCAGGTTCATCGGCGAGTTTTCTCGGCCTTGTCGAGAGCCTTCATCGACGCGACAGCTTCGCTCATGTGGACGTGAAAGTAACGACGCATCACATTAAGGACTTCGATGATTAACGGATGGCGCACGGAATAAAAAACCTGATTACCGGACTTGCGGCTCAAGACGATGTTCTTTCCTCGCAGAATGGCGAGATGCTGAGAAGCGTTCGCCTGTTCGATTCTCAAGAGCTCAATCAACGCGCCCGCTGATAACTCGCCGTCACGCAGCTGCTCGACAATCGCAATTCGAGTGGGGTGTGCGAGAGCCTGAAAGAACTCCGCTTTAAACTGTCGAAGAGCATCCTGCATATATAAGAATATTCTAATATACATCCGAAGGCGGAAACCTGTCCCAAGCAAGTTCTCGTCACTCAGTTGCTCGTTGACTTAGCTTCATGTAGGACTATTGCAAGTGGCGAAAATCCGGCGGAGTTGTCAAGATCCTACGAGACTTCCGCTTCTTTTCGGGCGATCCTTGCAACACACTAACTGATTGCAAATAGGTGATTTGTTTTCGTTTTTAAAAAGCTGTGACCGACATTAGATTAGATTGTATGTAATTTAGTGGCAGCGCTCCCAGTCGAGTCTTAAGAAAATTCACTTTTCATTTCGGCGGCGTTGGTGCCCCCATTTGGCTACGCGCAAACGAAATCCACTGGTGTAACAAAGCAGCTCGTGCGAGCAGCAGACTTTTGGGACGCGGATCTCGAAGATTACGTTTGAGGCGAGCCTCGTATTGCTTCAATCGATCGTTAACTTCCGCCGACCCCCAGTCTTTTTTTCCGCCAGTGCGATGAGTCAAGCCCGAGTTAGGGTGATTCAAGGCGTCAGCCACCAAGGAGCGGGCGCCGTGACAACCGGCCTGCCGTAGCGCATGATAAGCCGCATAGATCCGCTCCGATAAGTCATCCGCCACCCGCGTGCCCATAGGGCCTAACACCGCTCGTTGTCGCGAAGCCAGTCTTGGCTGCGGGAAGAAATCTACATCCGGCTTCGGGCCCGGCGATTCTCGCAGAAACTTCAGCGTGTCTCCCAACTTCGGATGGAACAAGTAGTTGTCGGCGTATCGCTCCAGAAATCGGATTGCTTGCTGCTTGGAGGCCATCTTGATTCGCGCAAACTTGATAACCGCCTTCCAGGCCGCCTCCGCGTGACCTTCTAGCGCAGCCCGCTCTTTGCCTGCCGCACACGATAAAGCTGTGGCTTTCAAGTAGCGCACGACACGTGCACCTTCTCGCAGCGTTAGCGTCAAGCTGCATCATGCCCTATTGGGCGTTGCGAAATAGGACGGAATCCGGGGACCTCTTACCTGGGTGTGGCAATATCTGGGCGCGACAATATGCGCCCAATCCCTCCAACACCTGATGTACTAGATCAAAAGAGCGGCTGATCAATTTATCTGTCATATAGAAAATGAACGGGATGCCGTTACGCGTAGCGCTCGTGAACCATGGCTCCCAGCCTTTCACAGACATCTCCGAAGCGAAGTTTAGACACTCCTTGCGGGGCCACTCGAAGCCGAAGTGAAACATCTTATTCCGGTACCGGAAGACGGCTTCCAGCGAGTGAAGTAGATCACCTGGAAGATGTGGCAATAGCGTTATCGCATCAGCCAGTTCAGCGATTCCACCTACGAGATCTTTCTGGGGTCTGCTGTTGGGTTTCGGATTGTGAAGAAGATGGCAGTCCCAAAAGTGATCTGCCTTGGTCATCCCACTTCGCCGGTGGCCTGACGGGACGACATTTATGCCGTAATACATTTCCCGGATTCCCTGAAACGCTTGATAAAACAGTGATTCAATGAGTGGGGCCAGCATTCCGAGTGCCGCCATGCTGTGGGCAGCATCCTGATACGTTGATGCGTGAACCAGTTGCATCCACTCGTCAATTGCATGCTCGTTTCGCAGTCCTGTAGCTCGGCGAGCGAATTCATCGACCTCTCTTATTTGGGCGGTTGCTCTGGCATCAGCTTCATGATTTTGGCGCAACAGCTCTGAAATCGCGATGAGCTGCGCCTCGTAGTCGAGGTCCCGCAGGACCAAGCATGCCCGATCACGGTCAGTGATGTGCTCAAAGCCCAGCCCCCCGTCCTGCAGGAATTCTTCGTATAGCCCCTCTGACCCGTCGGTTTTGTCACTCATTGCCATATTCAGATCCTGGCATCGCTATGGATCGAGACGTATTTACAGCTTCGGCATCCATTCCGCACCCGCTGCTGTCTTGACGAAATCTAACAAGTCTTGAGTCAGCTTTTCGGCTGCAAGGAAGACTTTATCCTCGCGCGGCTCCAGCCCTTCAGCGCCCACCAATCGCCAGAGATTGTCCTGTATAACGACCGGGATTAGGATAGCGGAGTGTGGCCGTTCAATGAACCTCAGCGCCAGTTCTGCGAGGGCCGCGGAATAGGGAGGCTCTAACGGCGGAAGCCCAGGACCGTCCCCTCCGACGACGCCCGTCGAAGCCAGTAACTTCTGCACTCGACCGTGGAGGTCGCGACGCGCTTTCAATGACGCAGTCCCGCCGAACAAGTAAGAGCTCGTTGTGTCACCGATTGTGGAAAGCCCCAACATTCTCACCTGTCGGCAGAGATCGAAGATAGTGAGGCAGAGGTGTGCCGCAACGTCCCAGGCTACAACAGCGTGCCAGGCTTCTTTGCCCGTCAATTTCGGAACAGCCTTGCGCAGGTGTACAACCACGTTCTGCAGGTTGCGGAAGTCAAAATGGAACCAGTAATCCGTGCGCAGATAGTCTCCGAGTCCGTTCGTTCCCAGCTTGGCCCAAGACGACTGATAATCGTCATAGCCGGACTCTGCGAAGTATCCGGGTGTCGGAATCCCGTTGGTGAGGTGGCGGCACCATTCACCAACTTCATCACCAGAAAGCATTAAGACGCCCAACCGCTGCCCTAAATCACGCAGGTGAGGCGGTATAGGCTTATGCAAAAACGCCGCCACAGCTTCCCTTGCTTCTACATAGTCGAGTACACCTCGGAGATAAAACACTTCCCGTGCGGGACTCAGCGATTTGGAACTCCCAGCTTTGCAGCTTACTGCAATCACATCTCGCTTGAACATCAAGTCATAGCGGATAGCCAATACGTCAACATCAGTCACGTCCGCCAGGCCCCGCGACCCTGTCGCGGACAAGAGTACGTTAATGCGGCTGTAGTATCCACTTGAGGCGAGCGCCGAAGCAATCTGGAGCTTCAGCGGCAGATCGAGGTCTTTTCCGCCCTCTTTCTTGCTTTTGCCAGCAGATGTTGCGGCCAAATCGGGCGACTCAGACGATTTGGAGTCGCTCGACGAGGTCGTTAAGTTCATCTGCTCTTGCTGGTCTCTTTTTTCTGGCAACTTTCACCTCCTTCAATGGATGCTGGATCGTACCGTTTACCATGTGCAATGCTTCTGAGCCCAAGTCCTTTTCGGCCATGAGTTCGCCGCTGCTTAGAAGCTCCCGCGCGATCGCACACGCCCTTAGATTGTCGTCGGTTGGAATAAGTGCAAAAGCGTAACGGCTGCCGGTCTGGATGACACGGCCGATTTGCTTAGAAACCAGCATTCCGTATTGCAGCTTCAGTTCCGAATGCGGCTTCAATCCATGATTTCGCGATGAATCTGTGAGGGCGCTAAGAATAGCCAGCGGATTTCTAATCCGCGTGATTGTCGCTGCCTCCGACCCGTAACGCAGACACGCGATGATAGCTCGGGCTTTGTCGAGAACGGTTTTCTGTGTCTCCGAAGTGAGCAGCCCACCTGTGTATGGCGTAAAGGAATATACCCTACGACCGCCTGTTGACACGACGCCGTAGCTCGGAAGAATTCCGCCACTGATCGCCTGAGCAATTAAGGGATCGGTGGTAGTGGTGACGTCGCTTCCTGGCCTCTTGAGCTTCTTCAAAATGTCGCCGAACGAGGTAGTTGATGCTGTCTTCAAGAAGGTGGCGAGTTTCTTTGGACTTACGTCCCAGAGCAACGGAGAGAAGTACATTCTTTTCTGCTCATCAACGGATTCGATGATGCCAGCGTTAGTGCCCAGTTCAAGGACTGCCGCGAGATCCCCCGTCTTCAAGGAACGAAGGGAATCCAGGGTGGTAATGTCCCTGGGCACCTCGATCAACGAATCCAAAGTATGGATGATCGCGTCTTCCTTATGGGTCCGGCTATTACGCGAAAGCCAGATCTCACCCATCCGTCTATAGTTGTCCGAGTGGTCAAGGCGGCTCACCTTTTCGTTCAGCACTGATTTGCCGGTCTTTGTAGTGCGTTCCTCAATGAGGTCAGCTTCCATAAGCAGCTGCTTCGCGACAGTATATTCGGCAGGATGCAGACCAAGTTCTACAGCGGCCACTTTCTTCAGGCGCTGCTCATCTTCGATAACATCCTGTCCGCGAATGAGCATCGCAAGTCGGGCGGCCTGCCCGGCGGAACGGGAAGTTTCGTAATCTACCAGTTCAGCGGAATTAGCGTCATCGATGTTCGATGCGACTCCGCACTCGAACTCTAGGAGTCGAAGACCGATCCTTACGGAATTTTGCGCCATTTCATTCCACGTCCCCTTTCTTCTCTCCAACCAACCGCAAACCTCTGTTTTCCGAAAGACCGGGCCGGATTTTAACTCCACCACCGCTTTGGGAAAGTTGGGATCTCGGTTCCGCCAGTTCGCCACCGCCGGAGGACTCACGCCCGCCAATTCGGCGACCTCAAATAGCCCTATTAATTCGGCCTGGCTCATTGTGAATGCTCTTCACAGTGATTGTGAAGAAACTTCACAGGTTTGTCAAGCCCTGCGATTACGAACCCATTACCCGACCGCGCCTTCAGCCGGAGGAAGCCATTCGGAGATCCACATGGCGGGCTTTTGCTTGAGTCGGGTCTCGCACTCAATTAACGCGGCGAAACGATAGTGAAGTTGCGATTGGAAAGCGTGAATGCGCCGATGGTCGCACCCTCGCGCGATTGTGTTCGTGTTCGTAGTTTTCTTAAGTTCAAGGACCAGAATATTCGCGTCATCCGAGCCTCTCTCATGGACAATTACGTCTGGAATAACAAGGGGCTCACCGTTGCGCGTGCGATAGTTCGCACACTCTTCGGGAAGTGCCAGGGCCTTGGGAGAACGCCCATGTCTGTTGTACTCAACGTCGACAGAGTACTCGGGTATTGCGGCCTGGAGATATATAGCCAGCCGCGCCGCGATGCAGCGTTCGCTCAGATTGTATTCGAGCAACAGCGAATCCAACCGCACCACTTCACTGATCGCGTGGTTGAGTCGAGCTTTTAAATCGTCTTCTTTCAAGGACTCACCTCCGCTGATTCTAAACTGAAATCCTCTCCACGATATTCCTGCTGATTTTCTTCTTGCGCCGGTCATAGAGCCCGGTGGTGCGTGCATCGGCATGCCCCGCCAGATGCTGCACATCCTCGCGCGGTACGTTCTGCGTCAGCAGATCGGTGATTGTGGTGACGCGGAAGGAATGGGGAGAGTAGAGCAGGGGCAG
Source organism: Terriglobia bacterium (assembly GCA_963699945.1). Classification (GTDB taxonomy): domain Bacteria; phylum Acidobacteriota; class Terriglobia; order Bryobacterales; family Bryobacteraceae; genus Palsa-187. Next base: position 19,727 of record CAVOVW010000004.1, on the reverse strand, counting down.
ATCGAAATCCCTCAACCTACGCTTCATCATGCGGTAGATGTCGTCACCGTTCATTGCCGCGCCGGAGAGACGGCGCTGCTTCTTCATCGCGCCTTGGAATAGCGGCGTATCTTTCGGCAGGCCGCGCAGGCCTGCGGCGTCGATGTATTCGTTAACGATCTGCTGGAGGTCGTGTCTGACGGGGATCTCGCGTGATTTTCCGCCCTTCTCGCCGAAGTGAAACATCCACTGCTGCCCGGCGTTATAGAAGTCCGCCAGCCGGAGCTTGGCCACGGCGCTACGCCGCGAGGCGGTAAAGACTAAAACGGCGAGGATTGCCCGGTCGCGCAGGCCCACTATATGCGAGGTGACGATGGAAGCGAGTAGCCTGCGCACTTCCCCGATGGGAATTTCCGGGGTGCGGCCTTCCATGACGTTCAGTTTTTCGCCCCGTACCGTGCGAGCCGGGTTGAGCGCGATAGCATGGCGGGTGACGAGATTGTCGAAGAAGTGCCGTAGCGCCGACAGGCGCATATTGCGTGTGGCGATGCTGGTTCCGGCAGCCGCCATTCCATCGAAGTATTGGCCTACATGCCACGGGGCTATCTGTCCCAGTTCGCCCCCGCCGTGTTTCCCGACCCACTCCAGGAAATCATTGATAGCCTTCATATACGCCCGCCGCGTATGGGCGTTGCGAATCATGCCGGAGAAGAATTCTTGCGCGGCAAAGACGGCGTTCGCGCCCGCACGGTGGATGATCTCCGGAAGCTCTGCCATGAGTGCGGAGGGAAGATTCCCCGAAGGTGAAGGCAGTGCAGGGGGGCTTGCGGTCATGTGCTGGGCCGCAGGGCTCGGATTTTCGTGGCGACTTTCAGATGTGGCTCCATCTCTGAGGAAAGCCCCATCCGATCATTCGCGACTTCATGCAGGTATTCAGCGATGGAGGTTGCCGACGCGCCATCAATTGTCAGGCGGAAAACCTCTGGCAGATACGCGTAGTATTCGTCACGAGCTTCAGGAACATCCGATACACCAATGGGGTCCCATTCGCTCCACAAGATTTCGTCGATGCGTTCGTAGAGAGCCTGCTGATCCGGTGGAAGCTTCTTGCCCATGTCGCCTTCACATTTTAATGCCTGATAATGTCCTTTATCAGGCATTAAACGATCAGGGAAGGGTGATCTGCAACAGTGCGGCAAGCCCGCAACAGCACTAGCGAAAAGCGTTGCGCCGAATCCTACCGCATTGACAATCCAAAATCACTCGATCCCGCGCGTATCACGCATTATTGTACGCGCGAACGATCACAGCAACACTGTTGAGATGTGGGCCGTCATTAAAATTGTCACTCGACAGAAAAGTGTTTAGATGTTTCTAATGAAGGTTCCCTACACAGTAGGAGTAGTGTGTCATGACAAGGGCCACCTTTTCCGGGACCTTCTTGCTCGTATTTATACTTGCAGTCTATATCTCGGCCAAGTTGACTGCCTACTTACGTAATTGACGCTACGGCCTCTTCGCTCGCAATCAATGTGTTTTCTGCGCTCACCGCAGTTGCTGCGCTCTTTACCGCACAATATGTTGTGATAGTGAAAGGGCCCACACCGTCGCACACCGAGACAGTATTGCAACGCCAGACGAAGCAGCAAACGCCGGGAAACGCCCGCAAGAAGGCCATTGCCAAACGTCCTCGCATCACCTGGATGATGCTGCTGGGCTTTCTCTTCATCTGTATAGAAAAGCCGTTGACGTGCTTTTTCAAATACTTCACGTGGACTATTTGGTGGAGGTGCGTGTTTCTATACTTCTATTTACTTGTACTAGTAAATACTGGAGGGTCGGTCACTGACCGGTTTGTCCAAGTACGATCTACGAAGGTCTCGGTCGAGACAGCGAATCCGTTCTCAGGGATAGCCGCTAAACCGAAACTAAAACATAACCTTCCTCCATCCTGCCCTACGGTTATGTCGGGGATGAAAAGCAATAGACTAACAAAGACGCGGCCCGAATCGGTTAAACGTCCGTCTCTCCAGGAAGGCACGGAGAGATCGAACCCCAGACCAGTCCGATCGCGATTTCGCAGTATATTGATGGAGCAAAACTCGCGCTCCTAAAAGAGCGCCATGGTATGCGGAGAAGCACGTCTTCTTTTCCAGGGCGGTTTGCGGTCGGAACCGTCATGCTCCCCTGCATAGCGCCGGTCGGGCAGGGACGCACACGCGTGGCCGCGCCAGAGAATTAAGACGACTTGCGGCCCTTCTTTGGCTTGATGATGTCCTCGGCGGCAATCTTCGCCAGGCCAAGGATGATCGCCGAATTGCTCAGGATCGCGCGCGGCCACAACGTATCTGCGGCCTGTTTCAGAATGGCGAAGTCGTCAGCGCTCATCTTGACGTTGACCTGAAGATCGCGTTTTTGTCCCGCCGCGTCCATGTACCTATGGTTACGATAAGTACTGGAAATCGCAAGGATACTAATAGTATCCTTAGTATCGGAGGTCCTCCGCCCTGCGAAGGGCTCGTAACCCGATGAAAGCCAACACCACGCACTCGCAAAGGCGGCGATTGCCGCGACTCTCACCGCAACGTTCTCTCTCACCCTTCCCCGCGTTTTCGCAAGCCAAGCCCGGAACAAACGCTTCCGATCCGGTGACGGCCAATGGTCCGGAGGCGGACCCGAATATGCCCCCACTGCCTTATGCAATTCCGGGCGCGCCAATCGTCTGGTCGCTTCCGGGATCGACACCGGAGGTAATTTTTCTTAAACCCTCCAGCATAGGGTCTTATCTTGGTTTTAATAATAAAGGCTCCTGGATCAGAAACGAAAACGACCGGAGAGTCTATGTCTGGAATATGAAGGACCGCACTTTGACCCTGGGGTCTGAGAATGATGCGGGCGTGCCTCTCGACCTGAGAAATCCTTCCCGTGACATGAAGGATCTTATTGCAATCGCGACGGGCCATGGCAGCGCTGGGGTCACGTCGGCAAGCACCGTCGGCAGGAGGACGCCCTATATCCCACCGAGTGTCGCGGGCGACGGCAACGCGCAGCATGCCGGTGAAACGCACGCCGATAATGCCAGCGCAAATCCGGTGAGCGCCTCCAAAGCCTTCAAAGGCACCGGGGCGACGATAAGCGCCGGAGTCCTCACGTTTACGCTCGACGACCTTCCAGCCCCGGCAATGGCAAGCCCATGTCGTTCAACGTGGTGCGCTCGGCGATGAACAATCCCAATGCCGCGAAGCCAAACGGCATCGCGGGCGCATGGCTGGGCGAAGATCCGAAAAACAAGGATGTTATCGTCTCGCTGTATGTGCAGGGTGAAGGCGGTTCGGTGTCCGGCACCGTGATGACGGGCTTTGCGGCGGAAGCGCTCAAGCGGATGATGAAGGCCAACCGGCAACATTAGCGGCGCGAGTCGGGCTGAACGCCCGTCTCACGGAGAGCTATTTCTTCCAGAAGCGGTTTTCCGGAGGAACCGTTGCGCGCCACGCAAGGATGCGCTCGGCCTGCTTGAGGAAATTCGGAAGGTCGGGATCATTGGGGCTTTGCCGGATCATCGGCAGCAGCGTGTTGTCCCGAAAACCAAGCCACGAGGACGTTGCCGCCAGTTTGCTCGGCGGATGGATCAGATACGGCAGCGGCCCGGCCAGCTCGGGACATTCGTCAGGATGTTCGATGTAGCGGCTGACCTTCCCCCCGAATCCGTTCATCTGAGCATACGACAACTCTCGTTGATTTCAACCCCGGTTTGAGCGGGGATGGGGGTGTGGGGCAAGGGGCCGGCGTTTGAGTCCCCTTGCCCCACCCCAGCACTGGATTGACCCGCAGCGCGATGAGCGCTGCGAACTCTTCCGGTGTTCGATATCCAAGACTGCTATGCGGCCGGTCCGTGTTGTAATGGCCGCGCCAGGTTTCGATCTGGCGCCGCGCGTCGAACAGATTGCGGAACCAGCTCACGTTGAGGCATTCCTCGCGCAAGCGGCCGTTGAAGCTTTCCACGTGCGCGTTCTCGATGGGCTTGCCCGGCCGGATGTGGACCAGTTCGATCCGCCGTTCCAGGCTCCAGGCCAGATAGGCCCGGCTGGTGAACTCCGGGCCATTGTCGCTACGGATGCGTTGTGGCGCGCCGCGCTCGGCGATGATGCGATCCAGCACGCGAAGCACGCGCAGGCTGCCCATCGACGTGTCGGTTTCCAGCGCCAGACACTCGCGCGTGAATACATCCACCACGGTCAGGATCCGCACGTGCCGCGCGCTGGCCAACGCGTCGGTGACGAAGTCCAGCGCCCACTCTTCGTTCGCCGCTCGGCACGTCATACGGCGCACGCTGCCGCACCAGACGCTTCCGCTTCTTCCGCCGCAAGCTCAATCCGGCTTCGCGGTAAATGCGCTCCACGCGCTTGTGATTGTAGCTCTGCTCGCGCCGCACCAGCACGCACAACCGCGGCGATCCGAACCGCGGATACTGCTGCGCCAGCTCCGTCAGCCGTCGCCTTCAGCGCTTCGTCCGGCCTGCGGTTCGCGAGCGATAGCGATAGCTCGAAACCGCCATCCCGCCAGCCCGCAAGCCTGGCGCTCGCTCATCGGATACGCCGCGCGGATCGCCTGTCACATCCGCCCGCGCCCGCAGGAGTTGCGCCTTCGTGCCTACAAGCTGTATCCGTTTTTTCGAATCACGATACTGCAGCGCGTCCTTGTCCAACGACAGATTCCGCCACCAGCCTCTTCAGCCGCGCGTTCTCATCCCGCAGCTGCTTCAGCTCCTGCGCCTCGGCCACTTCCAGCCCGCCGTACTTCTGCTTCCAGGCGTAGATGGTGTGCTTGGACACCCCCATCTCCCGCGCCACCTCGTCCGCCTTTCGCCCGGCTTCCACCTGCTTCACCGCGCCGATGATCTGCGCTTCCGTGTGCGCGCTCTTGCTCATCCGCTTCTCCTTCTCTTCGTCCGATTATCGGACTGCCCAGTGTGCGGATTTCTGGGGAAAGGTCACGGTTATATGGTGTTTCCACTAGCCCCGGATATGCGGATTATAGAGACAGTACAGACGCTATACACCATACGCCTGGGTGAAGACTGATCTTGATCTAGTTGTAGCTTAACCTGTGATTGTGATTAGAACGCGATAATTGCACATTCGCGTTGAGAACGGTTGATTACACTGCACACCGTTCTCACGACTGGAGAACTCATGCAAATCGAAATCTACCAACCGCCTCCGGCTAGCCCCTCGCCCCCGGAGCCGCCCCGCAAGAAGCGGACGGGCCTAATACTGACAGCGCTTTTCGTAGTGTCATTCGTCGTGAGCCTGGCCGTCCTCGATTGGCACAACCTCACCGGACCCGCAGCCCAAGAGGTTGTCACGACCGAACCCCCGGTAGTTGCCAAGGCCGCAGGTGCAACGCAGGCACCAATCACGCCAGCCCCGCCCGTGCATGAAGTCCTCCGAACAGGCAGCGCGGAACATCCGGGGCGTTGCGGAGTGTATTGCGCCTGAGTTGCTAGCGGGTGATGACCTGGAGCAGGTGATAACGGCGATACTGGACAAGGCACGAACCGCCGAGCCTGCCGTGATGACAGCCTTTGAAACCAGCACCGTCAAATGCAGGGTGTCACGACCGTGCAAGCCTCGGGCTTCATGGGAATGCTTAATCAGGAACAGGGGCCACTTTGCCGAGAAGGCCCGGCAGGGATTCCAGCAGGGGATCGAGGACGGAATCTGCAAGATTGCGCCTCCCCGTATTCACTCAAGGTGCGTCCCCACCTTCCGGCTCATGAGCAACTGGCCCGTCAGCGCTTGGCGGCGGGCTTCGCTCGTTTTTCTGCGCGGGCCTTCCCCTCACCCCGCCAATCACCACGGATACGCCGACCGCCCCGGCCATTTCCTTGATTTTGGCGATGGTTTCCTGTTTGCGCTTTTCCGTGCGCGCCTTGATTTCCGCTTGCGCCCAGGCGATGACCTGCACGAGATCGCCGTCTGCTAATGCTCTTACCTCTTCCTGCTTCATAATTCCTCTTCTCCTTCCGTAATCACGATCCGGTCTATGTGAGTGTCGTCGTCAGGCTTTTGCCTGCGCTCCAGGTCCGTGCCTTCCTGGATAAACCGCGCCCGGTGTTCTGCGATGGCATCGCGCAGCCGATGCAGGTTCTTGCCTTCCGCCATTACTTCCTCGCGCCCGAAATGCAGCACCATCACACCCGTGGCTTGTACTGGACCCGCCGCAGCGAGTGGGTAAGGGAAGCTCATGATCGTTCCGTCGACAAGGCGCACGTCGAGCATGAGGGCCTCGCGGCTTTGCGAGCGGGCTTCCTTGAAGGCTTCCGCCGCTGTTCCGCGTCCGGCTCATGGCGCGGCCTGAAGGCCTGGGGTATTTGTTGAACGCGAGAACAGGCTTGGGATGCGTGTCTTATCTTTCATGGCCGAGATCCTTTCGTTGATGTTGTGCCTGGTATGCCAGGACGTAATCGTGCGCGGCGATGCGTTCGCGCAGTCTGTAATATATCCGGCGCGCGTGGTCATGAAGCGTTGTGCGAGTGCCCGGCTTGCGTCGGGTGTGGCGCGCCTTGCCATTAATTCCGTGGCGGAGAGACGGGCGGACTGCTTTGCACGGCGTCCATCATCGCGGCCTTGTCGTCGGTATAGAGCCGCACAGCTTCCCGGCCGCGCGACACGACACGTAGAGTTGTTCCCGGTTCGCGGCGGCGAAGGATTCGGAGCCAAGGGCCACGAGCGGACACGTCTACCGTCTTGCCCTGGGACGCATGGGACGTGACGACATAGCCATGCGTCAGCCCGCCGTAATCCTTGGGCACGACGAAGCCATTGGTGAGCTTGATATCCCCTGCCCGTGTGAATCCTTCCACTTCGTAGACAGCGCCGTTATTGAGCCGGTCTTTCCGTTGCCCAACAGCCCCCGCCGTGTTTCCCGCGTGACCCGTTCTGGTGATGCGGAGCTTGTCGCCTTCGGCGAGCGCCAGCTTTTCCGGGCGGTAAATCTGTAACTTTCTTCGTTTCCGCGAAAGGCAGCAGCGCTTTGCTGCCGTCCGAGCGCGTTACGTTGACGCCGGCATTGCCGGCGCCGGTCGACGTTGACGCGCTCGCCGCGCTTGAAGCCCTTGGCGTTTTGGTGGAACTGCACCACCTCGCCGGGCTGATAGTTGGCCGCGCGTCCGTGCGCTCCGCTTCCGTCAGATTGCGCGAGCGCAGCGCGGTAAATTCCCGTTCCTTGGCGCGAGCTTGCCCGACTCCTTGAGCGTGTCGCGTATGGCATCCGTGACGCGGCGGACTTCCGCATGGGTGGGAGATACGACCAGGGCGGATCTTAAGCTCCCCGTCGCTTTGGCTCGCGATATTGACCGCGGCGTAATCCTCGGCAATCTCGCTGTACCGCGCCTGCGCCCTGGACTCTCGATAATCGCGCCCATGTCGTCGAGCGTGGCAATACCGGCTTCGAGTCCCGTCCTGCCGTCCTTGCCGATGGCGTCGCCTTGGCTGATGGCTGGCAATGGCCTTGCGGTAGTTCTCGTTTGTCTGGCGGCGGATCTGCGTGAGCGAGGCGGATTGCATGACGTTACGTGTTTTCCAGAACGCGCAGGGCATCGCCGCGCAGCACCGCCGTTATGCTGCGCGGAATCGCCGCTTAAAATCATGCGCGCATTCTGCTCTGCGCCACATCAAACAGCCGCTTCATATCCTTGACCGACAGCAGCCCGGCTTCATCGACCCAGAGCACCTGGCCGTTAACGTTGTTTCTGCATCTCCGTGTCGATTAAGCAGGCGTTCGACCGTCTCCGCATTGGCGAATCCTTCCGACTTGCGAGCACGCCGTGCGAGGCTTCCGCCGAGGGCGCGAAGGTAAAGACCTGCTTGCCGGTTTTCTCGATTGCCGCGACGGTGGCCTGCATCATGCGGGTTTTGCCGGTTCCCGCCCCGCCTTTCAGCGCCCGTGACCCGATCGCGGGAATTCAAGAATCGTGAGCGCGGCTTCGCGCTGCTCATCGCTTAATTGCGGATCGAGCGCTAGATGGCTCCATAGCCGCCGAGCTTGTCGCGCGTGGCCCCTGCCCGTCGCGCGCAAAATCAATCATGGCCTGTTCTTCGTGCAGCACGTCCTTTGTCGTGACATAGCGCTGCCCGTTCATGTCGTTGTGCAGGATGTTGATCGCGCGATGGCGGCGTCGCGCACGTCGCTCGACGCTCGCCTTGCCGAAGCTGTGAATCAGCGCCGTTTTCAGCAGCTTCTTTTGCGTGATGGCGGATTGCGCGCTCGAAGCAATGCGACAGCGGCATAATCCATCGCCTGGCCCGCGTCCAGCGCCGTGCGTTGTCCTGCCCCTCGCCGTGCCGTCGATAATGGCGCTCAGCTCGCTATCCGGCATCCAGGCGTTTATGCCATGCCTCGCGCAGCTCCGCCATGCTCATTGGATTCGTCGGACTTGCGCTTCGCGGGTCCAGCGTCCGAGTTCGCGCTTGGCTTTGGGCATCGGTGATGCCCAGTCGCTTCGGCTTCGGCCTCGATTATCTCGGTGCGCCGGGAGAATTCTAGTGCGTGTTGCCGGATCAATTCCGGCGAGCGCGAAAGCTGTTGCCGTCGCGCTCGATGCCGTAGCCCAGAGTCAGCGAGTTTTTCGGCGAGCCGGGTATGGAATGCCGCCTGATAATAGCCTTTGTCGCGCACCAGGTCTCGAAACTCCCCGGCCTTCCATCGTTCCTCTACCGGGTCGTAAGTGGCATTAAAGGCGACCGCGTGGCAATGCAGTTGCGGATCGGGAGATGCCGTCCACCGGGCGCGTGGTGCGGTGGATGAATTCCGCCCAGACCATGTTGGACGGTCTGCCGATCCTCGCTGCGCGCCATCCTTGCGCACCCGGACCCGCATCGCGTCTTCCATTTCGCCCATCGTTTCCTTGACCGCTTCGCGGAACTCTTCCATGATCCGTTCATCACCGCCCAGCTCGTAGGCGAGCGTGACGGACTTGGGAGCATCGAAAGTGAAATCGTAGAGCACGCGGCGTTCGGCTTTGATGCGCGGCGTGAGTTGTTCGCCGGTTTCGGGATTGATGTTTTCGCAGAGCCGGAAGTAGCGTTCCTTGTCCACCGTGCCGGAGAGTCCGAGCAGTTCCGCTCCGCGTCCGTGCCACTCCCCGGCAATCTCCTGGGCATCGCGCATGTAGTAGTCGGATCGGGACAGATGCTCGGTGAAATAGTCCTTCGCGTTTTTGGTATCGGTAGTGTGGTTGATGAACAACATGCGTGTCTGGAGAGAGGGGCTTCAACTACCAAATGTGGTAGGCGACGCCCCTTGCTACCGCAAGTGGTAGAAGGAATCAAGTCTATAGACGGGTCTCCTAAGCACTGCTTAGGAGCAAAAAGGCCGATGTGGCATTGCTACCACTGGTAGGTAAAACCGCCTGGTCATACCACCTCTGGAAGTGGCGTGCCTGCCACAGTTGGCCCGCCATAAATGTCACAGGCGCGGAGCCGGAAGCGTGGGAATTCGGCGACGAATCCCTCCCGCTTCCGCCCCGTTCCGTGACTGAAGAATTACTCCCGATGGAGTGGCTTCTCCTTTATTCCCAATGCAGCGTTGCGACGCTTCTGCGGCAGTCGGGAAAGCCGCATTCCACACAACAAGTTTGTGTTCCTCGCCAATCGCCACGACGTTCGCGTGGAATCCTTCCTCGCTGCGTCCGGTGTAAAGGAAATCTTCGTCGCCGATCCACTCGGCGGTCACGTTGGAAATCGGGTTTCCCTTGGGGGTCCGGGGAGGGGGAAACTTCGCCTTGAATGTTTCCCTCACTTCGAGATTCGTATTGTCCAAACTCGTATCTTTGCGTCTCATCGTCGCGACCTCGAAGGCGGAGTAAGCACTCCGCCTTTTCATTGTTGATCGTTTTCATGGAGGCCCTCACCGTGACCTCGAAGGCGGAGGTAATTGACGCTGGAGATTGTCGCTTGCCCCTCCGTATTTCATGGCCGGAGTCGGGAGCCGGTGTTCCGGAACCGAGTGACGCCTGATGCGTCACGCCTTTATCGGCTAGCGACTGTCCAGCTGCTTTGGCTTGCGCCAGTGATTCGGCGGACATTCATTCCGCCGGACGTCCGTATTTTTCTGCGGCTGACATGACGATGTCACCTCGGCCTTCTCCGCGCTGTTTGCGGGAGCGTCGAGCACCTGCCAGTTCGGGGGAGAGATTCGGAATGCATCCTTGAGGCCCGCATCCGTTCGCAGTAACTCGACGCTGGACTCGGCGACGAGCAGCCCGTTCGTTTCCGATGCGGGCGACCCGCGAACGCCTTGCTCATGTTGCGCGCCTCGATCTCGGCATCGCGTATGTCGAGAATGGCCTGGCGCTGGTTGTAGTAAATGATGTGGTTATTGATGAAGAGGGACGCGCCCGCAATCATGAGCCACACTCCGGGCAGTGTCGAGATGCCGGAGAGCAGCCAGCCCGCCGCCGATGACCAGGCCCGGCTCCGCGAATTTGTACATCGTCTCGCTGGGAGAAAGGCAGCGGCAGGATCGACGTGCCCAGATACATCTAGTGCCATTTCATCGCCCGCCTTGTTCTTGCGGTTAATCTCGCGGCGGTGATGGATGCTCGAGGCCATGAAGGCGAGCCAGAACAGCCGCATGATCGGCGTGCCGCCGATGCCGATATGGAGGAACGCGCCCGCGAGTCCGGCGACGAGCGTGCCGAGCAACATGAAAGTTCGCGACGACCGTGTAGCCGAAGAACAGATTGATCCAGCCCAGATATCGCTCGCCAAAATCCTTGCGGATAAACGGCACGATGCTGATGGCGAAACAGCCGCTGATGAGGCTCGAGTAACGCCAGCGCCCATTCGGACTTCTGCCAGACATCGGTACTGCCCCGAACAACGGATCTGCTTTCATTGGTGAGTTTCATTTTGAGACGCCCTCCTTTAGAGCGTTGTTGTCGTTGCACGGGGAACCTGTCCCCGCCGTGGTTCAAATGCTGGTTATCTGTTTTTTCCGGTGATTGCCGGTGACGCCGGGAATCTGCTGCGAGAACGCCGTGCGCAGCCACGGCTGCCGATTCATTGGCCGCGAAGCTTGCGCCGGTCTGGTAGACGATGGCCTCGGTGATGAAGCCGTTCTGCGGCCCGCCTTTTTTGAGGGTCGTGAATTCCGAGGGCATGACCTTGCGGCCCACCGATTCGCCCGCCCCCGCCCCTGCCCTGTCCGCTCTCGATGCTTCCGTGCCAGTTGGTGCGGGTCTGGACTTCCTCGGAGATCATGTCGGAGGCCCATTGGTTCGTTTCCGGATCGCCGTTCGCGTGGAATATCTTGGTGCCCATGTTGCCCAGGAACGCATCGACGCGGTGCCTTCCCGCCTCGCCGCCCATCGCGGCCAGGTAATTGGGCTTGTTCTGGGAAATCAGCACCGAAGCGACGCGCGCGCTGCGCGCGGTCGCCAGAAACTCCGGCGTGTAATTGCAGACCAGCTCGTGCGCTTCATCGACGAACCAGAACACGGGCCGGGGATTTGTCTTCACGTCGCGCTGCTCGCAGGCGAGCTGCCACAGATAGGTGAAGGCCGACTGCACATAGACGCCCGCCTGTACCGTAGACCTTGGTGGGCAGATCGAGAATGATCATCGCGCCGTCGAACGTGAGATCGGGGATGAAGTTCGTCTCGCCGTCGAACAGGTCCGCCATGTGCCCGCGCAGCAGCACGTCGGCCATGACGCCGTAGGTTGCGAGGATCGAGCCGCGCGTGTCGTTCGGCATGTCGGGGAATTCCCGCAGGAAATACTGCGCCGCCAGCTCGAAATCGCTTTGCTCGCGCTCGTCTTCGCTCCCGCGTCTTCCGCCTCCTCGATCAGCCGGTAGCAGGCGGAGTCCTTCTGCCAGTCCTCGCTATGCACTTCCGCATGGGAGCGCGGAGCGCGAGGTGATGACGTCGTGCAGCATCGACATCGTGACTTCGCCGCTGGCGGCGATGCAGACCTCCAGGCCGTTGCGCAAGATCTGGCGAAGGGAACGCTGCCAGAACTTATCCCCCTGCCCGCCTCCGCGCTCGCCGCGCTCCGCCGCTTCGACTATCGTCATCAGCAGTGAAACGAGTCTGCTCGACGCGGCTGCCCATGACGCCGGGGCGCTTCAGCGCATAGCGGATGAGGTTGCAGCGCCATTTATTTCCGGGCGAGACGACGATCAGCGAATCCCCCCTGCCCGTCCGCTTCGCGTAGGCTTCCACCAGTTCGCGGTCGCCGGGCTTCACGCAGCAGACGAGCCCGCCCATGCCGATCTCCAGATATTTGAGGAGAATCCACGCGGCGGAGCCGGTCGTCTTGGCCGCTCCCAGCTCGCCGAATATCGCGACCGACTCCACGGCGTTGCGCAGCGTGAAGGCGTCGTACGGCGACCACTGAAACAGCGGGAAGTCCAGGCTCCACGGATCGTGAGCACCGAGCATCTTGCTGAGCGGCGGTGTCACAGGGCGATTCGCCTGCGGCTTGAAGAAATAATCATCGAATAGGCTCATGGGTTCCTTTCAACTGAAATAGCGACCGAAAGTGACGATGGCGCTGGGGAAGGGCGCGGCGTGCTTCGCATCGCCGAACCGCAGCCTCCCGCGCAGAAAATGGATATAGCCGCGCCGCGCATAGTCCTGCCACCAGCGCGTATCGGTGCGCGCGGGCAGCAGGCAGACCACGAGCGCGCCGCGCGTGGATTCCTCGAAGGCCTTTCTGACCCAGAGGCCGATGGTGCGGCCATAGGGAGGATTCATGAAGACCTTGCCTTCCCACGCTTGAGCCAGGCCGTCCTCTTCCCGCGTAAAGAAGGTTTCGCACTTGGCGTTATCAGCCGTGGCGCACGGATCGAGCGTGAAGCCGCCGAAGATGTCCGACAGTTCATCGAACAGGAATTGCGGTGTCGCCCATTCGGCGGTGGCGCTGGAAAAATGCACGTTGCTCCGTGCCTCCCGCTCCTCGGGAGAAATCATCAAGAGTTTGTTTGCCGTTTGCATAGGGGTTTGTGTAAGGGCGCGAGCCAGAAGCGGCACGCGCCCCCCGTGCTTATTGCTTCTGTTCTCCGGGAGCTGGCGCAGCCGGAGTCTTTGGAGCAGGAGGACAGACGAGTTTCGGCTTCGGCGGAGGTGGGGGCGGCACAACGATGCCCGTCTTCCGCTCGTACTCGGCCTTCTGCTTGTCGAGCCATTGCTGCCATTTCGACGGCAGCTTAGAAGGAGGCGGTGGCGTTACCCACACGCAGCCCTGAGTCCCGGCGCTGGGCCGGGCCGGTGGCGATTGTTCGGGTGTTTGGTTCTGTTGAGCGTTGAGCGTAAGTGCGGCCATGAAGGCCAGTGAGGTAAGCAGTGTTGTCTTCATGCACTCATGCTGCGGCGGAAGACCCTGCCGCCAAAAGATAGACAACGTTAAGCGGGGTTAAACGGCCTGTATCCGCTCGAAGGATAATGGCTGGATCGGTCTGGCGAATTCATGGCGCACGCATACGGCGTACATCCGGCACGAAGGGAGGTCGAGCGTCAGCTCGAACGCATCCTTGCGGATGAAGTCGTCGCGTCTCATGCAGTGCCTGCGAAGCTGCTCGCCTACATCGTCAACCGGGCGCTCGACGGGCTCGAAGTGACCGAAGCGTATATCCGCTTCGACAAGTTTCCCGAGGGGCGTTACGACCAGGATTCCAATGTCGTGCGCATCAATATGCAGACGGTGCGAAGGCTGCTCGCGGAATACTACGCGGGCGAAGGAAAGGACGATCCGGTCATCATCGCGCTCCCCGAGTCTCCGCCCGGCAAGCGCATAAAGTTCAAATTGGGCGAGGCCTACAAGCCACGATTCACTTACAACCCGGATAACGCGCGCGCAAAAGAGTTTGCCATCGCCAACGCGCTATTGCGCGGCGGCCCTTCGCAAGCCGCGACGGGACTGGCTAAACTTGAAGCGATTGCCGCATCCGAGTCCGACCAGCCCGACGCGGTGCTTGGCATTGCTGAGGCGGTTGGAAGCCGGTTATTGCTTGAAGAGGGATATGTCGGGGCCTTCGTCCTGCTGTTGCTCGATTACATCGCGCAAATCGAACCGCAAGTCCCCAATTACTGGCGCGTTCACTCTGTTCGCGGCCTGCTTCATACCTGCAACCAAGATCTCGACGCGGCAGAGAAGGAATTCGACATCGCTTTAGGGCTTGATCGCCACAGCACCATCAGCCGGGGATGCTACGTCGATTTTCTTTTTAGGTGCGGGCAACAGGAAGAAGCCTTGCGTCTCTTCAGCGTTTATGCCGACGAGCACATGGACGACGCTCATATCCGCGCGGCTTACGGCGTTTATCTCTGCAAGGGAAATCACCACGGCCATGCCGAGCAGGTTCTTTCGGAAGCGATGACGCTCGACCGTAACTGCTGGAACGCACATTACGGGCTGGCACTGCACTCCCTATTGACCGGTAATGAAAACAAGCGCGTGGCCCACACAAAACGGCTTGAGGAGTTGCTGGAGCCCGAGGAATTCGAGCGGGTCATGCAGGAATTGAAGAACATCCAGGAACGGATGCGCTGACTTGGAGTCCGTTTTCGCGACCGAAAACTTTGGCTTTTCGAGAACCTACTCAGGAGATGGGAACCGCGGGAGCTGCGCGTTCGGCTGGATAGAGAGTTACCAACTCGGCGAGCTTTGCCGCGACGTCTGCCATCGGCTCTTCTGCAGTGCTCAGGCCGCTTCGCGAGGCGAGCAGGGGGCTGACTTCGCGGAGAGCTTCATACGTCGTCTCGTGCACGATGGGAACGAGCCGTTCACGCGCGAGGAGTGCCGAAAGTTCTTTGTCGGCGATGCCCTCTGCTGGGAGGCGGCGCAGCAGCGCGGGCGTCACCAGCACGATCCCGATCCGCGAGTTCGCCAAGCCCTTGTCGATCGCACGGAGCAACGGCACGCCGAGGCCAACATCCTTCTCGCTGAACCAGACCGAGACACCGCGCGACTCCAGCAGATCGTGCAGCTCCTTGGCGGCCCCCTGCCGGTCGTCCCATGCGTGGCACAGGAAGACGTCCCGAAGTTCAGGCAGCTTCGCTCAGACTTCTCGACGCTGTTGCGGATCGGCGTGAGTGCCCGCACCTCAGTAGGCGTGTACGACACGTGACGAACCGGCTGGCGACCAGCGTGGCCTTGCACTACTGCCAGACCCGCCGCCGCTGCTCCGGCGCCCCCGCTGCTCCGCCGAAGAGGAGTAGGACGGCGACGAGTAGGAGGGGGACGGATATGATTGGTAACTGCCTGAGCGGCCATATCGGCCACCGCATGCGGGGCAGTCCGCTGCAGCGCTCGCTGTGCGATGGCCTCTTACTGGTGCTGTGCATCTAGCCATGTGGCCGATGATACCGGATACCATCCGCGCTCTCAAGCGCGAATGTGGAAGTGATTTCCCGTCCTCGGCGAGGCGTAAGTGGAACATTGTGAATCAATTGGATTTTGAATGCGCAATCCAGATTGAGCTTTAACCAGATATTCGTTCGCCATCACATTCACTTCGCCTAACGTCGCTTATCTTTCGGCCCCTGCCCGTTCCCGCCCATAGTGGCTTCAGGAGCGGGGAGCCGGAAAAAATCCTCACAATCGGCCCGCATGATCGGGCATTCCCTCGGATTGCTACGCCGTGCGCCTCGCTCCTGCCCTACCGGGCCAAAGGCGAATCCGATGACTACCAAACAACGCAATTTCTGGCTTGCCGCCCTCGCGCTGGCAGCCATCATTTATTTCGGGCCGAGGTTCTTGGCTTCGCGGCGCGTAGCGCCCGCGCCGGAACCTGAAACTCGTAGACCGAAGGTTGAGGCCCCTGCCCCAAACACTCCAGCTCCAGCACCCGGCGTCGAGGCATTCAACGGCGTGCTCGGCATCTGGACGGGCACCGCGCCCCTGCCCGCTGGCATGTGTGGCCTGAAGTTCGAGCTGCGCAAGAAAGCGGACGATCCGAACCGCTTCTCAGGATTCCCGGTGCTCGTCTGTACCCCCGTCATGGCGACACTGCCCGGACAGATGGGGCCAACAGCGCAACAAGGGTTATTGGCAAGACTCAGCCCGCTCTCGGCAACCCTCACCGGCAGCGTGGTAAACGGCTCGCTTCAGTTCACCGTGGACAGGGTGATCGGCAAGACCGTGAACGGATGCGCGATCAGTGCATTCACGGTGACGCCCTTCGGCGACGATCAGCTGGTAGCCGAGTGGCAGGAAGGAAGCTGCCAGGAACAACCCAGCGGTCAAATCCTTCTCAGAAGGACCGGGAAATAACATGCTCCCCGAAACTACGCCCCTCCCCTCCAGTGCTCCCGCCGTGCTTACCGTGTCGGAAGTTGCGCGCGAGCTGCGGTGCTCGAAGGCGCATGTCCACAACATCATCAGTGGCAAAGTACCGAATCTCCCGCCCCTGCCCGTCCTTCGCATCGGCAGACGCTTGCTTGTGCGCGCCGAGGGATTGAAAGCCTGGATGACGAATCTCGAAGCCCATGAAATCGAAGCTCAGAAGCTTACAGGCTCCTTCCGTTAATTCGGAATCATCGTCTGACCCCAGCATCGTAGATGATCCGCGACCCCGGAGCTTGCTATGATCCGATCACACCTGGATGAACGCCAAAGGCGCACGGAAAGGACAAACGTGCATCGACAGCGTCATCAGAAAGGCAGTTTGCAAGTAAGGCAGCACGGGAAGCGCAAGATGTGGGTTCTGCTCTATCGCGACGGCGGCAGCCGGAAATACGCAACGCTGGGGCTGTATTCAAAGATGAGCAAGAGCCAGGCGGAGGAGAAACGGGACGAGCTGATAGCGGAAGCGAACGCCCGCAACGCCCTTGCGCCCGATCCCGACATCACCTTCGGGGATTTCCTCGAAGGCGTCGCCCTCCCCTTCCTGCGGTCGAAGTGGAAGCG
The DNA here is from genome assembly GCA_963699945.1 of Terriglobia bacterium. Taxonomy (GTDB): domain Bacteria; phylum Acidobacteriota; class Terriglobia; order Bryobacterales; family Bryobacteraceae; genus Palsa-187. The sequence goes on along the minus strand of CAVOVW010000004.1, from coordinate 2,835 downwards.
GTCCACCGCCGCGAACCACGGAAAACCGCATCACGCCATCACCTGAAAGAAGAGTTCGGCGAGAAGAAGCTTTCGGACCTGAGCCTCAAGGGACTGCAAGCGTTCCTGATCGGCAAAGCGGAAACGCTCTCCCGCAGCGTCGTGGCGCATCTGCGCTGGGATCTGCGGGCCATCTTCAAGCTCGCGCTTGCCGAAGGCTATGCCGACCGCGACCCGACCGGCGCGCTCTATACGCCCAAGGCAGGCGGAGACGGCCGAACGCCGCGTCATGAACAAGGAGGAAGTCGAACAATACATCAACGCCTTGAACCACGCGAGCGCGTCATCGCGCATCTCGCTATCTTCTGCGGCATGCGGCCCGGAGAGATTCTGGCCCTGCAGCGCCGCCACATCGCGCCCGACTGCAGCGAGTCTCTCGCATCGATCAGCGCCTCTACCGGGGCGACATCGACACGCCGAAGACCAACTCCTCTACCCGCACCGTCGCCATTCCTCCAAAGACAGCCAACCAGCTGCAAGGAATGGATGGAGCTGGTGGGCAGCAAGCCCGAGGCCTGGGTATTCGCTTCGGAGAACCCTGCAAAACCGATGTGGAGGGATAACGTCTGGTATCGGCACATGAAGCCGAAGCTCGACACAGTCGGGCTTGAGCTGGGCGAATTTTCAGGTGCTGCGGCGAACGCATGCCAGTCTCGGCCATGACGCCGGGATCGATCCGAAAGTCGCGGCCGACCAGCGGGGCCACGGCATCGGCGTGGCGATTGATGTTTATACCAAGGCCGCCCTGTCCAGGCGCGCCGAAGCGGCAGAACAGCTCGAAAACGCTGTTCTCACCGCTTAACTGAGTGAAATGGAGTGAAGGAAGTTGCTGATGATTCTCGTAAGTTATTGAAAAGTTGGAGCGGGAGACCGGGGTCGAACCGGCGACGTCCAGCTTGGGAAATTGACCGTAGATTGAAAATAAAGACTATGGCGTCTACGGCACTCAATCCTGACCATCCCAGGCTATACAGTTTTCAATGTCCTAGTCCATGCAGTCCGTTATTGGACTAGAAATGGACCAGAAAAAACAAGCATACAGCAACAGTGAGAACGGCCGGCGAAACGCTGCCCTCTATGTCCGCGTTTCCACCACCGCCAAATCTAAACGGGGTGATGCTGTCAACTTCATTCAAAACCCCGATGTTCAGGAGCAACCTCTTCGGGATCTGGTAGCGCAGAGGGGCTGGGCAGTTCATCGCGTGTACTCCGACCGCGCCAGCGGTGCAAAGGAAAAACGACCCGGACTTAGTGCTCTGCTCGCCGACGCCCGGCGTGGGTTGTTCGGCGCGGTAGTCGTTTGGCGATTTGATCGGTTCGCCAGAAGTGTCCCACAGCTCGTCCTCGCCCTCGAAGAATTTCGGAGCCTCGGGATCGATTTCATTTCCCATCAAGAATCACTCGATTCCAGCACTCCGATGGGCAAGGCGATGTTCACCGTTATCGCGGCGATGGCTGAGCTGGAACGGAACATCATTCGCGAACGTGTTATCGCCGGGCTGGAATACGCGAATGCAAACGGCACTCGATCAGGCCGACCTGTCGGCCGACCGCGAGTCGTACTCGACCGCGCCGAAATCCAACGATGGCGAGAGGTTGATAAACTGCCCTGGCCGGAAATCGCGCGTAAGGTTCGTTCGAGCAGTGGAAGCGTGCGGCGCGCCTACAAGTCGCCCTTCGAGTCACCGATAGGCCCTCCAATAGTAGGCGGAGGCCTAATGGTCGATCGGTAAGAAAACGGCCCGCGAATTGCCGGACGCGAGCACGTTCCCGGCCCCAGGGACGGAACATCATCGGTTCCGTTATTGGTAATTAACAGACCTTAAAAAGTCCCGGACGGAATTTCTTCTTGGGTGCAATGAAGTGTCGCCGGACCGATTGCATTTATAAGAAATCGAAAACTCGTGCCTGCGGGACGTGATCCGCAAAGTGATGAATCGCCCACGGCACGCATGAGCCATCTTCTTGTGACCCTCGCCTAGATCCAACCCGTAACTGCCCCGGTCCCGACACGAGCTTCAGGTAGTTTCGACGTTCAAAGAACTCCGGCCGACGAATGCAGGAGGGGAAACTGCTTAGGATTGTAGCGACGCGCCGGCTGGTCGATTTTCCTCGCGCGCGGACTTGTCAAACAAACGATTGCGCCGGCTGCCGGATGATCGATTCGACCCAGGCCATCACAAAAGACATTGAGAACGAACTTACGGTGTGCTCGAATGGAAATGGCTGCATCTCCAAAGAAGAGGTGAAATCATGACGGCAGAGGCAAAGCCACAAACAGGACGAGAACACGAGGTGGGGACTTTAACCGCGCCGCTCTTGACGCTGGACCTTAACCGCGAGATCGAGCAGCTACGATCCGAAGGGCGCTGGCAGTCTGGACATACAGCAAAGACGCTCGCGAAATATTCCGATTTCCGTGTGGTGCTGATAGTTATGAAAGCTGGCGGGCGCTTGGAGAAACATCGAACCGAGGGACGAATCTCCGTTCACACTCTCGACGGACGAATCCGGTTCAGTACCGCCGAGCGGTCGGTAGAGCTTGCGGCTGGCCAGATGCTAACGCTAGAACACGATATTCCTCATGATGTTGAAGGCATCGTTGACAGCGCTTTTCTCCTGACCATTGCTTGGCGGGATGCATCTTCCGTTCGGTAGCGACTGAAAGATGTCCAAGACATTCAAACGTGGCGATCACGTTGAATGGAACTCGGAAGCAGGACGAGTTCGCGGCACTGTCATGAAGAAAGTCGTTTCCGATGTGAGGTTCAAGGGCTACACGCACCACGCCTGGGG